>CAZLJE010000013.1:0-136819 GCA_964559835.1 uncultured Terriglobales bacterium | reverse complement strand
GACTGTACTTCGTCTAACCACTCTCGTCTTGCAGGCCGGCGGCGGACCATACATTCTCGTAAGTGTGCGCTTTTTATTCGCCTTTGCAGATGCTCGATCGGAACCACACGCAAACAAAACACGCAGACGGCTTAACTGGTAGGCCCGGCAGGGATCGAACCTGCAACCCCGGGATTAGAAATCCCGTGCTCTATCCAGTTGAGCTACGGGCCCACAGCTCTATTCTAGCTGGTACTTCGAGAGACTCTCAATTTGTGATTTAGCGATTGGTGATTGGTGATTGAGTTGGTACCAAGTCCAATCACAAATCACAAATCGCTAAATCACAAATTATTAGTTCGCATTGGCGCTCTTAGCTTCGCCGCCCAGGCCGAACAGGTGGGAGATGCGGGCGAAGATGTCTTCCTGGGCGGGCTTGAGGCGGCGGGCGCGGGCCTCGGCATCGAGGTTATCGCGGACGGCCTCCAGTTCGACGGTACGGCGGGCGATGACGTGCGAGACGGCTTCGGCGATCTCTGGGCGGGCGAGCAGGATGTCCTGAAAGGCTTCCTTGTCGAGGCGATAGCACTCGGTGGGCTCGAGCGCGAGAACGGTCGCGGTACGTACGGTACCGGTCATCATGCCCATCTCGCCGAAAAAGTCGCCGGCATGCAGGGTGGACACGGTCTTGCGCAGTCCGCCATCGGCGGCGATGAAAACCTCGCCCGAGCCGCGCGTGATTACGTAGAGCCAGTGCGCCTGCGCGCCCTGCCTGGTCATCGGCTCGCCGGTGGTGAACGGGGCGACCGTGAGGCGCTGGGCCAGCTTCCGCAGTTCGTCGGGTTTCAAGGTGTGGAACAGTTCGACCTGCGAGAGGGTCTGGACGCGGTGCGCGATCTCGCGCTCCAGGTGCTCGCCCTTGCGCTCGGTCGTTTCCGGTGTGACGAACAGGGCCTGCGCGGGAATGGAGAGCGGGATGTCGGCGCGCTTGAGCGCAAAGTAAATGCGCGTGCGGACTTCGGAATTGGTCGGGTCGTCCTTCACCAGGTCGGTAAGCCAGTAGCGCACCGCGTATTGGATGAAGCTTTCCTTGTACTCCCAGGTGATGCAATTCGGGGGCGGATCGGGTGCGACGCCGGGGATAGGCTCGCCGCGGAGCGCCGACTCGACGGTGTTGATGACGTCGATCGGCGAGATGCGGAAGTCCACGTTGAAGTAGACCCACATGCGGTGCTGGACCGGCTGGCCGGTGCGGCGGCCGAGGATGCGGACCTGGCCCTTCATCAGCACCGAGTTGGGGATGACGACGGTGTCCCAGTTGCGCGTCTCGATGGCAGTGTGGCGCCACCGGATCTCCTTAACCCGGCCCTCGACGTCGCCGATGTGCACCCAGTCGCCTTCATTGATGGATTTCTCCATCTGGAGCGCGACACCGCCCATGATGTTGCCCAGGGTGTCCTGCAAGGAGAAGCCGATGACGGCGGTGAGCACAGCGGAGGTGGTGACGATGCTGGAAAGGCTGACGCCACCTTCGCGCATCAGCCACATGGCGACGACGATATATCCGACCAGGGCGGCAAGGTCGCGCAGGATCTTGGGAGTGTGGACGTGGACGGCGGGGAGCAGAACGCAAAACAGGAAGAGGCCGGCAAGATTGACGATGGCAACGCCGCCGATAAGGAGGCCTGCGGTGCGCAGGGCGACGGCCATCTCGAGCAGATTGCTCCAGCGTGCCGGATGCGCCATGACGAGCAGAAGAAGGCCGAAACTGAAGAGGCCGCTCGCTGAACGCAGCAGCGAGCGGTCGACCGACTTCGCGCGCAGCATGGCGGCGGCGAGGCCGAAGAAGCAAACCGACACGGCGAGGGCGGAGTCGGCGTTGGTCACCGCCTGCAACTTGTCCCAGAATTCGTCGGGGGCCACGGCGGTGAGGACGTGAGCAAGCGCTAGGGTCATCGGTATAAGTGTGCGCATTGTGGACGAAATAGGCGGGGAACACAACAGGGCTCTGGGTTTTGGGCTTTAGGCGTTGAGATTAAAACCAACAACGTGGGAAACGCGCGCGTCGCTTGGTCGCCACGCTTAGCCGCGAATCGTCATGTCACACATCAACATGACCCGCATCACATACAGCTTCGCCCCGCCCATCTATCCTGATTTCGTGCCCCAGCGGCGCAGGGTGTGGTGTCTTTAGCACCCGACTGTTTGCTCTTTGATAACCTTTGCCTTCGATCCGCCCGGTTGTGGGACGGCCTCTGGGATTTCTTCGCTTTTGGCCGACTTTTTGTGGGACGCACGGGATAACGGGGGAGGGTCCCCTCCTTGGGATACCCATGGGTAACCCATTGGGTATCGAAACCGCGTAACCGCCGTTGCTGCATGCACTTAGCTCATGTGCTCTGGGTAGAGCAGGGGGAGGGGGTACCAACCCAATGCGTTACCAACTGGTAATCCAACCATGAGGGGGACACGCGATCTGCTTAGGCTTTGGGCAAACGCAAAGCCGGAAAGAAAGAGAAATCGGTAATCGGAGACTGGAAGATAGGGGCTGCGGAACGAGAGCATCTACGAGCAGGCTTTCACTGATTTCTGATTACCGATTACTGATTACTGATTTCAGTCGCTACGCCGGCGGAGAGTTGGAGGATGGCGTTGCCGATGAGGTCGAGGGCGATGCGCCAGCGCTTGCGGGCGTCGTCCTGGTCGTCGCCGTAGCCGGCGAGTTCGAAGGTGAAATAAAAACCAGGCTCGCCATCAAAATGGGCGCGGCGGATGATGAACTCGGCGGCGGCGGAGATCTGAGGAGCACGCTTCAGCAGGTCGGCGAGTTTCCTCGCGAACTGTTCGTGGTTCGGGAAGTCGGCGCGGGGTGCGGCGTCGGCGAAGATCAGGTCCACGTAGCAGCAGAATTTACAGGCAGCGCCGTAGATCGCTTCCGCCTCGTTCAATTCGCTGGAGAACCAGACGTCGCACTTGGCGGATTGCAGGCGCGAATGTCGCGAGTTCACGGCGGCGAGAAACGTGCCGAGTTCAGGATGTTTCGACGCCTCGTCGACATAGAGCAGAAGTTCGGGACGGGCGCGGAGGTCGTAATAGCGCAGGCTGCCGTCGTCGGACTGCCACGGGACGGCGAGGGTGGGATCGTCGGCGGTAAGTTCGACAGACCAGTCGGCGTCCATGGCGGAAATTGTACGCTGGCGAAGCTACAACCCGCGCTCTTCGATTTTCGCGACTTTCGCGAGCCGGCGGAGGTGGCGCTCTTCGCCGGTGAACTGCGCCCCGACGAAGGCATGGACGAGATCGATGGCGAGGGCTGGTCCGACGACGCGCGCACCGAGGCAAAGAACGTTCATGTTGTCGTGCTCGACGCCCTGGTGGGCGGAGTAGTTGTCGTGGGCAAGGCCGGCGCGGATGCCCTTGACCTTATTGGCGGCAACCGAAGCGCCCACGCCGGAACCGCAGATCAGTACACCGCGCTCGCAACGGCCTTCGACGATCTCGCGATCGAGAGCGGCAGCGTAATCGGGATAGTCGTCGGGCTGCGTGGGATCGTGCGTGCCGAGGTCGGTGACATCGTGGCCGAGGCGGCGCAGTTCGGCGATGACCTGCTCGTTGAGCGGCACCCCGGCATGATCGGCGGCGACTGCAATCTTCATGATTTCACCTGGCGCCCTGCGATCTGCGATGCGGCGGGCGCGTCGAGATACCAAAGCACGCGGCCGCCACTGGGTTTCACTCTCGCGGCGGGCAGATCCGCGCCCCTGAAGATCTGGCCGACGGCGTCGGCCTTTTCCGCTCCCGATACCAGGAACAGGTCCTCGCTGGCGGAGTTCAACACCTGATAGGTGAAGGTGATCCGCCAGGATTTGAATTTCTCGACGTAATTTGCGGCGACCCAGCGGGTGCTGTCGTTGAGCGCCGCGCTGCCTGGAAATAAAGACGCCGTGTGACCATCGGGGCCGAGGCCGAGGATGATGAGGTCGAAGCGTGGGATGCCGTCGCCGAATTCTCCGCGGAGATCTTCCTCGTAGCGCGCCGCCGCTTCTTCGGGCGGAAGTTCGCCCTGGACGCGATGCACGTGCGCGGTCAGGCCATGGACGAGCAGCGACTGCTTGACCATGCGGTAATTGCTGTCGGGATGGTCGGGCGGGACGCAGCGCTCGTCGCCGAAGAACAGGTGCACGCGGGACCAGTCGATGCCGCGGGCGAGCCCCTTGTCGACGCGGTCGGCGATCAGCGAGTAGAGAGACTTGGGAGTGGAGCCACCCGAAAGGGCTATGCGACACACTGCGCCGCGCGTGATCGAGTCGTAGATGACGCGGAAGAACTCGTCGGCGGCGGCTTCGAATAATTGCGCAGCATTCGGGAAGACGCGCACACCGCCGTCGCGCATCAGCGACTCCGCGGCGTTGGTGTCGAGGGTAGGCATTTCAGGCGACGGACTCCAGCGTCGCCGCGGCTGCTTTCGCAGCGCCGATGAGGCCCGCGTACTCGTTCTTGATCAGCCACACCGTCATGCCCTGGAGGAGCGGACTCATGCGCCCTTTGTCGGTGAACGCCTTGTTGAAGCCGGATTCTTTCAGCTTCGGCAGGATCTTCATGGCGATGCCGCCGCCGACGTAAACGCCGCCGATGGCCACGAATTTGAGGGCGAGATTGCCGGCCTCGGCCCCGTAATAGGTGCAGAAGACATCGAGCGCCTGCTCGCAAATGGGATAGGTCCCTGCCATTCCGAGGCGCGAGATGGCGGCGGGGACGTCGGCCGCGTTCTTCAACTCTTCGGCAAGCGCCGGCGGCTCCTCGGCACGTTTGCTGTCGCGCAGGAACTCGTAGATGTTGCGAAGGCCCATGCCGCTGACGACGCGCTCGTAGCTGACGCGGCCGATCTTCGCGCGCAAATAGCGATAGAGGTCTATGCCGAGGTCGTCGATAGGAGCGAAGTCGGTGTGACCGCCCTCGTTGGGCACAGGAAGGAATTGTCCGTCGTACCAGAGGAGGCCGCCTTCGCCGAGACCGGTACCGGCGGCGATGAGCGCGCGATTGCCCTCAGCCGGTTTTCCTTCGTGAAGCACGACCAGCTCTTCCGGCTTCATGGCGAGAGCGCCGTAGCCGTAGGCGACGAGATCGTTGACTAGAAGCGTTGCTTTCAGGTCCAGACCCTTGGCAACGAGAGCGCCGTCGACGATCCAGGCGAGGTTGGTGGCGCTGACGCGGTTCTTCAGGACAGGACCGGCGACACCGAAACATGCGGCCTCGACTTGCGCGGGATGCTTGGCCAGGAAGCCGGTGATGACGTCTTCCAGGGAAGCATAATCGCGGGTGTGATAGTCCTGCTGCGTGCGCATCACGAGATCGCTGCAGTGGCTGTCGAAAAGGGCCAGGCGCACATTGGTTCCACCCACATCGCCTGCGAGGATCACCGTGTGTCGTTCCTCCAGTGACGTCCATCTTTTTCGATGAGCAGGTCCGCTTCATGCGGACCCCACGACCCCGCCGAGTAATTGGGGAACCCGCGCGCGGGCAGGGCCTTCCAGACATCGAGGATCGGATCGACGACGCTCCAGCCGGCCTCGACCATGTCGGCGCGCTGGAAGAGCGTCTGGTCGCCGATCATGCCGTCGTAGAGGAGGACCTCGTACCCGGTATTGGGCGCGGTACCGAAATAATCGGAGTAGTCGAAAGCCATGTCGACGCCGCCGAGGCGCATCTGCGGCCCCGGAATCTTGGCGCTGAAATGAAGCGAGATGCCTTCGTCGGGCGCGATGTGCATGGTCAGGTAGTTGGATGAGAGCTTTCCGACCATGGTGTCGCGGAAGAGCACGAAGGGCGCGCGCCGGAACCCCATGACGATCTCGGTGTGACGCACCGCCATGCGCTTGCCGGTGCGGATGTAGAACGGAATACCCGCCCAGCGCCAGTTGTCGATGTAGAGCTTGAGGGCGACGAAAGTCTCGGTCTTGGAATCGGGCGGAACACCGGGCTCGCTGCGATAGGCGAGGACGCCCTGCTCGTCGATGACTCCGTCGGCATACTGGCCGCGGACGGCGCGGGTGAGGACGTCTTCGCTGCTCATCGGCTGGATGGCGTGGATGGTCTTGGACTGCTCGTCGCGAACGGCGTCGGCGCTGAAAGAGATCGGCGGCTCCATCGCGGTCAGGCTGATGAGCTGCATGATGTGGTTGGGAACCATGTCGCGCAACGTGCCGGCCTGGTCGAAGTATCCCCCGCGACGCTCGACGCCTACGGTCTCAGCGACCGTAATCTGCACATGGTCGACGTAGCGGCGGTTCCATACCGGCTCGAAGATGCCGTTGCCGAAGCGGAAGGCCATCACGTTCTGCACGGTCTCCTTACCGAGGTAGTGGTCGATGCGGTAGATCTGGTGTTCTTCGAGGAACTTCTTGACCGTGGCGTTCAGGGCCTTCGCGCTGGCGAGGTCGGTACCGAAAGGCTTCTCATAAACGACGCGGCGCCAGTAACCCTCCGCCTGCGAGAGAAGTCCAACGGCGGCGAGGCGCTCGGTGATGCCGGCGAAGAATACCGGGCTGGTGGCGAGGTAGAAGAAATAATTGCCCCCGGTCTTCAGGCGCTCGTCGACCGTCTTGAGAGTCTCGACAAGGCCTTGGTAGAGCTTCGGGTCATCGAAACTGCCGCCGCAGTAATAAATGCGGCTGACGAGCCACTCCAGCTTCCCCTCTTCGAGTTCGCTGGTGGCGAACATGCGCAGGCGCTCGGCCATCATGCCGCGGAAAGTGTCGACAGGGTACTCTTCGCGCCCGGTACCAACGATAGCGAATTGCTCGGAGACGAGTCCGCTCTTGAGGAGGTTGTAAAGCGCAGGGATGAGCTTGCGCTGGGTGAGATCGCCGGTGGCGCCGAAGATCACCATCACGCAGGGGCCGGTGGGCCGGGGGCGCGGCGTTTGCGTCAGGTCCGGTACTGCATGAGTGACGGCGTGGCTCATTGCCTATCCTTGACTTGCACGTTTCACCAACGCAAAACGTA
The DNA here is from genome assembly GCA_964559835.1 of uncultured Terriglobales bacterium. Lineage (GTDB taxonomy): Bacteria > Acidobacteriota > Terriglobia > Terriglobales > Acidobacteriaceae > DAISJI01. Next base: position 129,835 of record CAZLJE010000013.1, on the reverse strand, counting down.
ATCCGTAATTCGGCCTGAACGCGAATTGCGACTTACGAATCGCGTCGTTACTTTCCACCCTTGGCTGCCTGTTCGATATGGCCCCCGAATTTCTGGCGCATCGCGCTCAACATCTTCTCCGCGAAGGTGTGCTCCTGGCGCGAGCGGAAACGAGTATAGAGCGCGGCCGAGAGCACGTCGGCGGGGACAGCTTCTTCGATGGCTGCCATCAACGTCCAGCGGCCCTCGCCGGAATCCTGCACGAAGCCGGTGTAATTCGAGAGCGACGGATTCTCGGCCAGAGCCATTGCAACCAGGTCGAGCAGCCAGGACGCAACCACGCTACCACGGCGCCAGACCTCGGCAATATCGGCGACGTTAAGGTCGTAACGCACATCGGCCGGCAGCTCGGGGGAATTCGCGTTGCGGAAGATGTCGAAGCCCTCGGCGTAGGCCTGCATCAGGCCGTACTCGATGCCGTTATGCACCATCTTTACGAAGTGTCCGGCGCCGGATCTTCCGCAGTAGATATAGCCTTCCTCGGCGGTGCCCTTCATGCCCTTGCGTTCCGGCGTGCGCGCGATGTCGCCGACGCCGGGGGCGAGGGTCTTGAAGATAGGATCGAGGCGGTCGAAGGCTTCCTGCGGGCCGCCGATCATCATGCAGTAACCGCGGTCCAAACCCCAGACGCCACCGCTGGTGCCGACGTCCATGTAATGGATGCCCTTCGGCTCCAGCGATTTCGCACGGCGCACGTCGTCTTTGAAGTACGAGTTGCCGCCGTCGATGATGGTGTCGCCAGCTTCGAGAAGAGTGGCAAGTTGCTCGACGGTCTTCTCGGTAGGGCCGCCGGCCGGGACCATGATCCATACGGCGCGCGGCTTGCTGAGTTTCTGAACCAGTTCGGCGAGCGACGGCGCTCCCTTCGCGCCTTCGCTCTCGAGGGCCGCGATGTTCGGCGGATTCAGGTCGGTGACAACGCAGTCGTGTCCGCCGCGCATGAGGCGCCGCACCATGTTGGCGCCCATTTTTCCCAGTCCTACCATGCCTAGCTGCATGTTCGTTCTCCTAAAAACCCACCCTAGCAAAACCGGCTAGGGTGGGCCACCCGAAAGCCCACCCCATGGTTTCTAGAATGCTTTGTCGATCGCCGCCTGAAGACGCGCGAGACCGCTGGCGAGATCCGCGAGATGCACGTGCAATGCGCGGCGTTTGCGTTCGGTCAGCACCGTGAAATCTCCGCGTGCCTGCGCTGCCTCGACCACACCGAAGGAGTATCGCTGGCCCGGCACCGGGACGTCGTCCTTGTGCTCGCAGGTCACCTGGAGAAAGACGCCGGTGTTCGGACCGCCTTTGTAGGCCTGTCCCGTCGAATGCAGGAAGCGGGGACCAAAACCGAGGCACGTCGCATTCTTCGCCGCGTCGCGCACGCGGTGACGGATGCGTTGCAACGCCGCTTCGTTCTGCGTCGTCATCGGAACATAACCAAGAAGCGCGAAGTAATCGCCGGGCGTGAGGCGCGAGAGGAAACTGCGCACGAGTTCGTCGAGGGATTTACCGGCGGCGATCGCGTTCCAGTTCGCGTCGTCGGTGAAGAATTGGATCCCGTCCTGTTCGAAGCGCACGGGTTCTTTCGGTAGCGAGCCCTTCTGCTCGAATTCGGTGGTGAGCTGGCGCGCAACGATCTTTGCGGCTTCGACGTCGGGCTGATCGAACGGATTGATCCCGATGACCGAGCCGGCGACGGCGGTGGCGATCTCCCAGCGGAAATATTCCTGGCCGATCTCGTAGGCTTCCTTGACGTCGATGCGGACGACCGGCAGTCCGGCCTTCTCGAGTGCGTCCACCTTCGCGTCCTGGGCGGCGTCCGGCGCAGTTGTGAGGCGAAGGTAGACAAAGAGCCGGTCACTGTCGTACTGCGCAGGAGCGCCGATGGATTCGCGATCCACGGGGATAATGCCCTTGCCGTTCTTGCCGGTGCTCTCGGCAATCAATTGCTCGAGCCAAGCGCCGATGTCGAAGATGCCGGGGGAGGCGAAGAAGGTGATCTTGTCACGGCCGCGGCGGGCGAGCGTGCCCATGATCGCGCCGAGCAGTACGCCGGGGTTGTCGCGCGGGGCGATGGTGGGGCCGCAGGCTTGCACCATCTCCTCGGTGCACTCGAGGAATTTCTTAATGTCGATGCCCGCGACTGCGGCAGGCACCATGCCGAAATTCGAGAGCGCGGAATAACGGCCGCCGATCGAGGGCATGCCGTAGAAGATGTGGCGGAACCTATCGGACTGGGCGACCTGCTCCATCTTCGAGCCGGGATCGGTGATGGCGATGAAGCGCGAGCCGACGTCCCCGGGCTGGATAGTCTTCGCGTCTTTCGTGGCGCCCGGTTCTTCCTGGAGCGTGTCACCAACGCGCTGAAAGAAATACTGTTTGAAGATGTTCGGCTCCAGCGTCGAGCCGGACTTGCTGGCGACCATGAAGATCGTCTTCTTGAGATCGACCGCTTTCTCGACGGCTTTGACCTGCTCGGGGTCGGTGGAATCGAGGATGTGCAGCGACGGATACCCGGGTTGCCGGCCGAAGGTAAATGCCATCACTTCGGGACAAAGGCTGGACCCGCCCATGCCGAGAAGTAACGCGTGCGTGAAGCCCTCGCGCTTGATCTCCTGCTGAAGATCGAGCAATGGTTTCAGGTGTGCGATCTGGCCGGTGGTGATGCCGAGCCATCCCATCCATTTGGACTCGGCGTCGTTGGTCCAGAGCGAGGAGTCCATCTTCCACAGACGTGCGACCTTGTTGTTCTTCTCCCAGTCGTCCAGCGTTTCCTCCACTGCTTTGCGATCGGCGTCGGGGAGCGAGTAATGGATGTCGTCGATCTTCGACGTGGGAGCGGCGGAGTTCTTCTCGATCGCGGCAATCAGTTGCTCGAACGATTCGCGGAAGAGGCGGACGCCGTCGACCAGTAGGTCAGAGGTGACTTTGTCCATTGAAACGCCGGCCTTGGCGAGTGCGTCCATGGTCGCGTCGGCTTCGGCGACACCCTGCTTCAGCGTGACGGCGGCGGTGCCGTGGTCGCGGAAGGCGTCGAGCGTGGCCGGTGGGACGGTGTTCACAGTATCCGGACCAATCAGCGACTCGAGGTACAACGTGTCGGGATACTTCGGATTCTTCGTGCCGGTACTGGCCCAGAGAACACGCTGCGAACGTGCGCCCTTGGCGGCGAGAGCGTCCCAACGCGGGCCGCTGAAAATCTGCTGGTACTTGCGATAAGCCTGTTTCGCGTTGGCTATCGCACCCTTGCCTTGGAGAGCTCGGATGCGGCCGGCTTCTTCGGGAGAACCAGCGGCCTTCGCTTTCTCCTCGAGCTGCTTGTCGATGACGGTATCGATGCGGCTGACGAAAAAGCTGGCCACGCTGGCGATATTCGCAATGTCCTTACCGGCGGCCGCGCGCTGTTCGAGACCGGCGATGTAGGCCTCGGCGACTTTCACATAGGCCGATTGCGCGAAGAGGAGCGTCACGTTGATGTTAATGCCTTCGCTGATCAGGGTCTGGAAGGCGGGAATGCCCTCGGCTGTGCCCGGCACTTTGATCATCACGTTGGGGCGGCCGACCTCGTTCCAAAGGCGGCGCGCCTCGACGAGCGTGCCCTGGGTATCGAGCGCGAGCAGAGGCGAGACTTCGATGCTGACGAAGCCGGCGCGGCCGTTGGTGTCCTTGTACACGGGAGCGAGGACATCGCAGGCGTCGCGGATATCGCGGACGGCGATGCGCTCGAATTTCTCGGACGCGGTCAGATTCTGTCCGGCAAAGCTGGCGAGCATGTCGTCATAATCTTTGCTGCCGGAGATGGCTTTCTCGAAGATCGAGGGGTTCGAGGTGACGCCGCGCAGGTCGTCTTCGTCCACCAGGCGCTTGAGTTCGCCGCTGGTGATCAGGGTGCGGCGGATGTAATCCAGCCAGATCGACTGGCCGAGTTGCGCGACGGCGCGGAGGGGATTCTTTTTCTCAACTGCTAGTGTCGGCATAACAACTCCAAATCCATTTGTGATTTAGTGATTTGCGATTGGTGATTAAAAACCACTAAATCGTCGTGTCGCGGTTCTTGTCAGCGGCCCATTGCTTCCTTCGCGACCTTGACAACGTTCTCGACTGTGAAACCGAAGTGTTTGAGCAATTCCTTTACGGGCGCGGAGGCGCCGAAGTCGCATCGCCCGATGACGCGGCCGTCGGTGCCAACATATTCCTTCCAGCCGAGACTGGTGCCGGCTTCGACCGCGACGCGCGCCTTTACCGCCGGCGGCAGCACCTGCTCCTTGTATTCCTTCGACTGGTGCTCGAACGCTTCCCAGCACGGAATGCTGACGACGCGCGCCTTGATGCCCTCGCCCTTGAGTTGCTCGTAGGCGCCGATGCAGAACTGCAGTTCGGAGCCGGTGCCCATGAGGATGACATCGGGCGTGCCGTCGGAATCGGCGAGGACGTAGGCGCCCTTCTGCACTCCTGCGGCAGAAGCATACTTGGTGCGATCGATCGTCGGCAGAGCCTGGCGGCTGAGGACCAGCGCGACGGGCTCTTCCTTGAGATTCATGATGAAGCGCCAGGCTTCGGCGACTTCGTTCGCGTCGGCGGGGCGCATGACGTGGAGGCGCGGCGTGGCGCGCAGGGCCATCAGTTGCTCGATGGGCTGGTGCGTCGGGCCGTCTTCGCCGAGGCCGATGGAATCGTGCGTGTAAATGAAGATCACCGGCAGGTCCATCAATGCGGCGAGACGGACCGGCGGCTTCATGTAGTCGGTGAAGATGAGGAACGTGGCGCCGAATGGACGCAGCCCGCTGAGCGCCATGCCGTTGAGGATGGAACCCATCGCGTGCTCGCGGATACCGAAGTGGAAGTTGCGTCCGCCGTAGCTACCGGCTTCGAAATCCTTCTCGCCGGCGATGAGGGTCTTGGTCGAGGGCGCAAGGTCCGCCGCGCCGCCGAGCAACCAGGGCACGTGTTTCGCGATGGCGTTCTCGACGGTGCCGCTGGTCTCGCGCGTGGCTTTGCCCTTGGGATCGGCGGGGAAACTTGGGATGTCTTTGTCCCAGCCGTCGGGAAGTTTGCCGGCGAGCATTTCATGGAACTCGCGAGCTAAGTCACCGTTGGATCTTGTGTAGGCGTCGAGCTTCTTGTTCCACTCCGATTCCAGTTCGGCGCCGCGCTTAATGGCGGCATCGCGGACGTGAGGGTAAACCTCATCGGGGACGTAGAAGTGCTGGTCCGGCGGCCAGCCGTAAAACTTTTTGGTCGCCTGGATCTCGTCTTCGCCGAGCGGTTCGCCATGCGCTGCGGCAGTGTCCTGCTTGGTCGGCGCGCCCCACGCGATATGCGTGTCGAGGATGAGGAGTTGCGGTCCGGTCGGGTCCTCGATCGCTTTTCGCACCGCGCGATCGAGCAGGCCGAGGTCGTTGGCGTCGGAGACGCGCTGCACCGACCAGCCGTAGCCTTCAAAGCGGGTGCCAACGTCGTCGCTGAAAGCCAGCGCGGTCTTGCCCTCGATGGTGATGTGGTTGTTGTCGTAGATCCAGAGCAGGTTCGAGAGCTTGAGGTGGCCGGCGATGGACGCGGCTTCCTGCGACACGCCTTCCATCAGATCGCCGTCGCCGCAGATGGCATAGATGCGGTAGTCGATGAGCTTGTCGTTGGACTTGTTGTAGCGCGATTCGAGCCAGCGCTCCGCAATTGCCATCCCAACGGAGTTCGCAACCCCCTGGCCGAGCGGGCCGGTGGTGGTCTCGACGCCCTCGGTAAGGCCGTACTCGGGATGGCCGGGAGTTTTCGATCCCCACTGGCGGAACTGCTTGATGTCGTCCAACGTCATCGGATATCCGAAGAGGTAGAGGAGCGAGTACAGCAGCATCGAAGCGTGGCCGTTGGACAGGATGAAGCGGTCGCGATTGGGCCAGTGCGGGTTCTTCGGATTGTGACGGAGGAACTTCCGCCACAGCATGTATCCCAATGGCGCCAGCGCCATAGGAGTACCGGGGTGGCCGCTGTTGGCCTTCTGGACAGCGTCCATGGCGAGGGTGCGAATGGTGTTGATGGCCAGCAGGTCGAGCGAGCTGTCGGCGTCGTGCGCCTGCTGTGCAACTCCGGGGACTGCTTCAGGTGTCTGCTTCGTGGTTCCCATGTCGTGCCCCTTCGTGAAACCTTGGTGCGCTCTTGTTCGATCAGCAGATCATCCGATCACCTGATCACGAAATCGTTAGCTGCCCGCGGCTGCCCTGCCGGCAGCTGTGATCTCGATCGCGAAATCTCGGCCTTCCCACTTGTTCGTCTCAGGCCAGAAGAAGGTGAATTTCACGGTCCCGGAGAGGTTGGTCAAGTCCACATACCAAATATCCAGCGCTGTCTCGCCGGCGTACTGCTGGTGTACGGACATCCAATCGTCGTTCGTCCAGTGCAGGCGGAAGGGTGCTCCCATCACTATCCTTAGCGGCACCCCGGCAGGAATACTACGCGGTCGACGACGGAAGCTCCAAACTTCCAGCGGGCGGCTTTCTTTCCTGACTACATATCTCTGGTACACGGGCTCGAACCGATCGAACGGATGGCCAAGAGCTGCCGATTGCACCAGCTTGATGTACTCGGAGTGGGCCCAGAGCAGGGGCGTTGCCGCGCCCGTCGGACCACCGAGAGTTAGATACGAATACGGAGCTTTCGACTCGTCCCAGACCTGCTCGGGAATAAGGCCGATACCGATGGCAAACCGCTCCATCGCCTCGATGTAAGGCCGCGCCGGTCTTCCCGCCGCGAGCTCGTAATGACCACGCTCTCCGGTCAACAGCGGCCAAGCCCGACCCACGCCGGAGCCATCGTATCCGTGTCCGTCTTCCTTCTGCCCGTAGCCGTCGTGGTTGTACCGGCGCCAGCACGGGCCCAGAGGAGTATCGACCTTCAACAGGGCATCGATGACACGTAGCGAGTCCTCGAAAAGCTGGTCTCCGCCCGCACGCACGCCGTAACGCACCAGTTCGAGAAAACCGGCATCCACGATCTCTTTCGCCGGAAATGAGTAACGCGCTCCCGCTTGCTGGTTGGCAAGCGTGATCTCGCCGGCATCGGGATCTTCGTTGCAGTAGCCCTGCTGTTCGAAGACCGGGTTGACGCGAATGAAATGGCGCTTGATGCCCGGCACCAGGGTCCCATGCTGCGTCGTTGTCCATGCTTCGACGTGCGACTCGAGGAAATCGGCGTGGTCCTCGATGAACCTGGCTGTAACTTCATCGTCGGCCTCGCGAAAGAACTCAGCGGCGCAGATCAGGGCGGCGATGTTGGCCGCGAGGGTTGAAGGCGAATATCCCGACGCCTCTTCCCAGCGCTCCTGTGCGGTGACGGGACCTTCCCGGATCAGAAACCCGACCGCTTCGCGGATCATGGGCAGCGGATGGAAGTTCTCCAGCGCGTCGGCGTCCCACAGCCGCCAGGCCAGCATGATGGGAAAGGCGACCTCGTCGAGTTGGATGCCCTGCCAGTAGGCGCGCCCATCGATCCAGAAGTTCTGGGAAAAGCCGCCGTTGTCGCGCTGCGAGATGGCGAGGTAGATCAAAGTGCGGAGGGGAGTGGCCTTGTCGCTGACGGAGAGCAGAGCAGTCGCGGACTGGTAAAGGTCGCGGCACCAGACGAGATGGTAGCCGCCGAGTTCCTCGTCCCCCTTCAACTCGCCCCAGGGAATGCTCATGGATGCGATCATGGCGCCGGGATAGGTCTTGTCTTCGTGCGCCAGCAGCAGGTTGACCGACCGGGCGAGGAAATCAGTGGAGTGGCCGCACTCGGAACACGGCGCCGGCACGCGCTTATTGGTGCGCTTCCATTGGCCGATGAAGTTCGTCTTCATGCGCGCGAAAGGAATACTGAGCGTCTGGAAAAGGGTGCTGATGGCGTTGTGCTCGGTGTCGCCGAAGCTTAGAACGAGCGTGAACGTCCGCTTGCCGCGCAGGTCGAGCTCGCCGATCATGGCGACGTTGCCGTCGAGAGCGTGGTCGAAGTTCCACGTCATGCGTTTGTGTTGCGAAACGTCCTGGTAGCCGTCACTGGCGCCAACGTACCCGACGGATGTCTGCCGGTAGCGGCAAGTGGCGCGCAACGCGCAATACCGGTCATCTCTCCATCCCACCAGCAGGTGCCGGTCGTTTGACATGACGACTTCGGCATTGTTGTGGCAGCCGCCGATCTTCAGGTGCGGAGCGCAAAGGACGTAAACGTGCAGCGCCTCGAGCAGTCCTTCATCGCCCTCCAAAGTGACGTTCATCAGGAGCGAGTTCTGGTGAGGATCGGTGATGACCTCCTTCACCAGGCGGTAGCGACCGTCGGGGCAGCTCATGATGGCGCGTACGCCGAGCGCGCCTTCGCCCAGGCTCTCCAGCGAGCAGATGAGATCGCGGCGCTCTTCGTGAAAGAACGTCTCGCCGTCGGTGATGAGGAATTGCAGGTCGCGGATCTGGGGCTCGTCGATGGTCGGATAGTAGACCTCGGTCAGGCACCCGCGAGCCATGGTGAACCACACTTTGCTGGCAACGGAGTAGGCAGTGCCGACCGCGTCCTTGTCGCCGCGGGTCCAGCGCGGTTGAATGCCCGGCGCGCCAAAGGCGGGCGATATTCGCTTGGACGGCATAGAGGAGGTTCCTCGCCTACAGACAACAGGGGTGAAGCCGAACGCGATCTGTTTGGGTGAATCGGGCTACGGACGCCGCTCCCCCACAAGGGAAACGGCGGTCTTCTTATGATGCCTGTCGGCACGCCACGATTCAATGGCCTTCCGCCGCGCGACGGAGATTTTAACAGCGCAACAAAAAAGGCCCGCTGTTCGGACCTTTGTAGAACGCCAAAATGCTCGGTGTATGCGCTGAAGCACGCCTTAGAGTTTGACGACCTGCCGAGTATTGGCCATAGCGCCGCGCGCGGCACGAACTTCTTCGCTGAGGAGTTGCAGCACCTGCAAGCCGAGCGTCGGGTTGTCGCGCACCAGTTCAATGAGCTTTTCGGCAGGCACGAAGCCCAGTTCACAGGGTTGTACGACTTTCGCGGTCAAACTGTAGGGTTTGTTCGAAAGTACGCCGGGCAGACCGAGCACGGACCCGGCCTGTGCCACGCGCATCAGGATCTCGGAATCACCGGCCTTCACGGTCATGCGGACGCTGCCTTTCCGAATGACATACACGCCGACCGGCGGATCACCCTGTGAAAAGATGACGGCGTTTTTCGGTTGCGACACGGGCGACGCCATGCTTTCAAGAACGCTGCGTACGTCGTCCGGAATGGGTTGGTCGTTGGCTGACATCGGACTACCTCTCCAGTGAGGTCGATACTGCCAACGTAAGCTCAGTGGCCGCAGTGATAATCGTCACAAAGTGGTGAAAACAAAGTGAGTGATTTCACACACCTACGCAACTTGCCGTCAATGCGTCAGTTGTCGCAGGGCCCCGGAAGGCCGCATGCACCGCCACCGCAACAGCCGCCCATCGGTCTTGGAGCAGCGGCGGACGTTTTGGGCACGGACGCGGAAAATACAGAGAACTTCTGCGCCAGTTTTTGGCTATGGCACGCGGGACACTCAGGCTCGGCAGAGCCCATGACGAGCCTTTCGAAGGTGCTGTTGCAGTCGCTGCAGACGTATTCAAAGATTGGCATAGAAAAGGTTGTAAGTTGTACGTTGTAAGTTGCACGAAAACGAGTCCGCCCAACTGAGAGTTCATTATAAGTGACTTCCGATTTTCAGCCGGATTTTGTTCCCCGCCGATTCGTGCGCAGCGGACACATGCAGACACTGGTCAGCCATTTCCTGTCGCGGGATTCGCAACTCCCGCCCGCAGAACCGCGGCTGTTTCGCGTGGCCGAGAACGTGCAGATCCGGTGCGACTGCCACTGGCAACCGGAGCGCACCGCAGCCATGACCGTGGTCCTCGTGCACGGACTGGAAGGCTCCAGTTCTTCGCAATACATTGTCGGCACGGCCAACAAGGCGTGGGCAGCCGGCATGAATGTCGTCCGCATGAACGTGCGGGGCTGCGGCGGGACGGAGTCGCTGGGGGCGTCGCTTTACCATTCGGGACTGTGCGGAGACATCGGCGAAGTCGTGCGCGAATTAACAACCTCCGATTCCCTGCCACGGATCGCGCTTGCCGGGTTTTCGATGGGTGGAAACATGGTGCTCAAGCTGGCGGGTGAATGGGGCAAAAATGCGCCGCGGCAGGTGAAAGCGACCGCAGCTGTGTCGCCGGGGATGGATCTGTCGCCTTCGGCGGACGCACTCCACCTTCCCATGAACCGGCTGTACGAATTGCGTTTCCTCGTCTCGCTGCGAAAGAGCATGAAGCGCAAAGCGAAGCTTTATCCCGGGCAGCACAAAGAACCGGGACTGCGATGCCTGCGTTCGATCCGCGACTTCGACGACCTGGTCACAGCGCCGTATTTCGGTTTCCGCGACGCGGCGGAGTACTACGAGCGGGCCAGCGCCACACCACTCGCGGGAAACATCGCGGTGCCGACCCTTGTGATCCACTCGTGTGACGACCCATTCGTCCGGCTACTGCCGTCGACTGTGCAGGCGTTGCGGGCGAACCCGAACGTTACCCTGCTCGAGACAAAACATGGCGGCCATTGCGGGTTCCTGGCGGCTGCCGATGGCTATGACGGGCGTTGGGCGGAACGAAAAATCATCGAATACTTCTTTGCTGCGGTCCTGAGGCAACCTGGGCCAGAGGAGCAGCGTCAAACATAAATTTTGGGCGTGCGCCAACATGCGTCATAAAACGGGTTCGGTCATTCCTGCCAGCGGCATCTATCGCGTGTACCACGACGCGCACCGCCTGCCGCACGAAGTAACGCTCATCGAAGGCTACAAGTTCCCCCGCTGTCAGAAGTGCTCATCCTCGGTCGAATTCGAGGCGATCGCGCTGGCCGAACTGTGGAAGGCCGGTCCGACCCGCACGATCATCCTGCATGAATTGCCCGAGATCGCGGCTGATGCGAAGGCCGACGGCAACGTGGCATAACGCCAGGAAAAACCAATCAGTGACTATGCGGGGGTAGAGGTGCGCCTCGCCGGCGGCATCCAGGACCGTCGATGGCAGCTCCCGCGGGCTTCGTGCACGCCAGCAGCGGCATCACTCCCGAGGCCACCGCCGTCAGTTTGCTGCCGGCATCTACTTCGACGCCCGATTCCGTGATGCGCTCCAGAAGATCATTGAAGGCGATCAACCCAGGGACTTTTACAACGTTCGCGGGCTTGTGCGGAATGACGCTGAGAACTTTCCTATTGGACACTTGCGATCCCCAAAAGTACGCACTACGACATTGACGAGGTGGGCTGGCTGCTTAGAGGCCACGCCATCTGAAGGCGTTGCACTCACGCGGCATTATTTCGTGTACACGCGTCGTCGCGTATGATTTGGGGCTGTTCCTGGGAGGGCTTGTGCGGAGTTTCGACAGCTTAAGTGAACGCGAGATCCTGGCACTGGCAATCGCACTCGAAGAGGAAGACGAGAAGATCTACGCGGATTTTGTCGACGGATTGAAAGACACCTTCCCTTCCTCGGCGGCAGTGTTTGAAGCCGTGCGCGAGGAGGAAGTCGGGCATCGCCAGCGCCTGATCGAACTGTTCCAGCAAAAGTTCGGCGAGCACATTCCCCACATCCGTCGCGATGACGTGAAGGGCTTCGTAAAGCGAAGACCGGTATGGCTGGTGCGCCCGTTGGGACTGGATACGGTACGCAAGCAGGCCGAGAGCATGGAAGTGGAGACGCGCCGCTTCTACGAAAAGGCGGCGGCGCGAACGCAGGATGCGAGCATCCGGCAGCTTCTCGACAATCTGGCAGGCGAAGAGCGCGGACACGCCGAAACCGCCGAGGGACTCGAGCGCGAGCAGGTGGAGAAGGGCGCGCGCCAACTGGAAGACGAAGCGAACCGCCGCCTGTTCGTGCTCCAGATCGTCCAACCGGGACTGGCCGGATTGATGGACGGATCCGTATCGACGCTGGCGCCGGTGTTCGCGGCCGCATACGCCACCAAGTCAACGCACGATGCGTTCGCGGTCGGACTGGCGGCGTCGGTCGGGGCGGGAATCAGCATGGGCTTCGCCGAGGCGTTGTCCGACGATGGATCGCTGACAGGGCGAGGTCACCCCTGGTTGCGCGGCATCGTCTGCGGATTGATGACGACCATGGGAGGGATCGGGCACACACTGCCGTTCCTGATCTCGACGTTCGCGACGGCGATGGCGGTGGCAGTAGCAGTCGTCATCGTGGAATTGGCGCTGATCTCCTATATCCGCTACCGCTACATGGATACGCCGCCAATCTCGGCAACGTTGCAGGTAATGGCGGGAGGAATCCTGGTGTTCCTGACAGGCGTGTTTATTGGAAGCGCGTGAAAAGCAGTTACAAGTTGTTAGTTGTCAGTTGCTAGTTGAAAACCATTCAAATGCATGTAACGCAGGCGTTTCGCCTGCAAGGCACCATCATGCTGCAGCGTTGCAGACGGGGAGACTGCGCTAGATTTTGCCATTTATGAGAAAACAGATTATCGCGGCGTTTCTGATTCTCGTGATTGCTGCGATAGCAAGCGGTCAGAGTGCGAAGAGGTCGCATGTTGTCATTCAGACTGACAAGGGCGAGATCGAGATCGAAGTCGACACGCAGCACGCGCCGGTGACGGCAGCGAATTTTCTGCGTTACGTGGACTCGAAGTTCTACGATGGCGGGTCGTTCTACCGCACAGTCCGGCCGGATAACCAGAAAGAGAAGAAGGTACCGATCGCAGTCATCCAGGGCGACGGCTCGCAAGAAAAGCAGAGACAGGTCTTCGCCGCCATCCCACTGGAGCGGACGAACCAGACCGGACTTAAGCATAAGGACGGCGAGATCTCGATGGCGCGGGATGGTCCGGATACCGCGACATCGAGCTTCTTCGTCTGCATCGGCGACCAGCCCGAGCTCGACTACGGCGGCGCGCGCAATGCCGACAAGCAAGGGTTTGCGGCGTTTGGGCGCGTCGTGCGCGGGATGGAGGTAGTGCGCGCGATCCATATGGGACCTGCAAAAGGCGAGGAACTGATACCCCCGGTGGCGATCGTCAGCGTGCGGCGGAAGTAGTGTTCAGCTTCTCGAAGGGCACGTTGCCGATGGGCCAGCTCGTGCAATCCTTGTAATCGAAGTGCCACCATTCGAATTCGTAAACGGTGAAGTTGTTCTTCTCCATCATTTCGCGTAGCAGGTCGCGCCGGGCGCGCTCGTCGGCGGAGCCTCCGGAATAACTCGGGTAAGCGCGGTCGGACATCTCGTCGTACCCGCTGGGCATGGGAAGTTCCTTACCCGTCTTCGTATCGTAGAGCGATACGTCGGCCGCGCAGCCGCGGTTATGCATGGAACCCTTCGACGGATCGGCGACGAACTTCTTCTTATCATCCGGGGTGGCGTCCCAGAACATCTTGGTGACATACCACGGGCGGTAGGCGTCGTGGATGAGGATGCCGTAGCCGCGCTTGTGCAGCTCGCGGTCCACGGTGGCCAAAGACAGCGCTGCCGGACGTTGCAGGAAGGCGCGCGCCTGCGAATAGAACGGCGTCGCCATGAAATTGTTGTCGGACGCATAGCGGATGTCGAGCTTGATCGACGGATCCAGCTTCGTCACTTCCACCAGCTCCGACTTCTTCTTCCCCTGTTCGGCGGGAGGTTGCGCCTGGAGGGCCTCGCGCCGGAGTTCCTCGACCGGTTTGAGCGGGGTGATGTGGAAGGACTGGCGGGATGCGTCGGTCTTATCCTGACCTAGACCGGCGATGGCGAAGAAAAGGAAAACTGCGGGAACGAGGAGAAGGCGTCGCATGGCACTATCGTAGCGCAACCGTAGAGTTAAAGGGTTGTCTCACAGAAGAAGCGGCACAACGCGCCAGCAACTCTCGATTCCAGCGCACCCGCGCTACCCTGCGGGCATCCGACCTAGCAACAGTTCCCCTCAGTCAAGCTGGCCTCAGGCGATAGCGCCCGAGAGCGCTAACCGCGTGACTGCAAAAACCAGACGATGGGAGAGACTAGGATGAAATGGATCGCGAGAGGTGCAATCGCAATACTGGCCTTGGCGCTGCTAGCACCAGCCGTGATGGCGCAGGAAGAGCATGGTGAGTTCGGCGTCTTCGCCGATTACACCCGATTCCACAATCTGAACAACCAAAACTTCTGGGGCGCCGGTGCCATATTAGGCTTCAACCTCGGGAAGCACGTGCAGCTCGAAGGCACGATGGCGTATAACTTCGAACGCAATTTCGTGACCGCCGGGAGCACCACCTTGGGTACGACCGGTAGCTTCCAAAACACGAAATTCCGGATTCTGAACGGCTACTTCGGTCCGAAGTTCCAGACGGGCGTCGGCCCCTTCAAGGCCTTTATCGCGATTAAGCCGGGCTTTGAAAACTTCGGACTCACGAACAATGGTGTAGCAACGGGGTTCGCTAACGCTGTCTCGAATGTACCCAGCGGCGATACACACTTCTCGCTGTTCCCGTCGGGCGGCATCGAATGGTTCTTCGCCAAAAAGTTCGGCATCCGCGCCGAGGCCGGTGACACGATGTACTGGCAGGGTAAGTTCACTGACAACGCCGGCACGACTTTCGGCGGCGGCGTGCAGCACAACCTGACTGTCCGCTTCGGCCCGCAGTTTCGCTGGTAGCCGTGCGGGTTAGGGCCTGAGGACTGACGAGCATGCCGGCTCGAAACGGTGGATGCAAGCCGCTTTCGAGCCGCGCGCTCGTAATTCGTTAGGTCGCATGCGGAGCTGCAGGCTGTGATACCATCCCGCGCACGCGGTTGATCCGCGGCTGTATCCATGGCAGCTCCCGTTTTCAGTCCCCGTCACATCGGGGACACGCTTCCCTTTCTGATCGCCGGCGTGCTGGCCTTTTGTCCCTGCCAGGCGCTTGCCCAGGATGTTCACGTGGAGCCGCGTCAAACTACGAGCGCGGCCCGGAGCCCGGATTCACATGCACCCGACCAGCTTTCGCTTCACGTTGCGCCCCTGCGGGTGAACGTGGACATCGTGCTGGTGCCGGTAACGGTCACGGACTCAATGAACCGCCCGGTGCTGGGACTTGGCAAAGAGGACTTCAAGCTGCTCGAAGGCGACTCGGTGCGCGACATCCGGTATTTCTCCTCGGAAGACGCGCCGCTGTCGATCGGCGTGCTGCTCGATGTCAGCCGGAGCATGACGGACAAGATCGACCTGGCCCGCGCCGCGCTTGGGGAATTCTTTGAGAACGCAAATCCAGCCGACGACTATTTCGTGATCACATTCTCGGACCGTCCCGATGTCCTGGCGGACGCGACTACATCGGTGGGCACCATCCGAGCCAAGCTCGCCGATGTCAAACCCTTCGGCCACACGGCGCTGTTGGACGCGATCTACATGGGAATGCACAAATTGCGATCGGCGCGATATCACCGCAAGGCTTTGCTCGTGATCTCGGACGGCGGCGACAATCACAGCCGGTTCACGTCCGCCGAATTAAAGCACATGGTGATGGAGAGCGACGTCCAGATCTATGGTATCGGCATTTACAGCAAGATCTTCCACTCGCCGGAGGAGTGGTCGGGGAAACGCCTGCTGACGCAGATCACCGAAGCGACCGGCGGTCACACGGTGACGGTCAACAATCCTCGCGAGCTTCCGAACGCTGCCGGATCCATCAGTACGGAACTGCGCAACCAGTACGTATTGGGTTACGCGCCCGAGAGCGGGCAGGGATCGGGATGGAGGAAGATCAAAGTGCAGGTTACGCCCCGCGACAAAGAGGCGCCCCTTCAACTCTACTGGCGCAGAGGGTACATGGGCAGCGGCCAATAGGTCCCACAACTCGGTACTCAGCACGCCAGGTACTCTCGAATTGAGGTGGGAATCCGGTACCCAGCTCTCGAACGGAGGCATCGCACATAGGAGAGGGCACAGGTATGAAACTCCTATGGGCAGGACTTTTGATTGCGTTTGCGTTGACCGCGGCCGGCCAGCAACAGAGCACGCCGCAGGGGCCGCCGACTGCGACGCCCCCAACCTTTCCGCAGCCGGATAAGGATGTCGGCCGGGCGATGCCGCCCGATACTCGGGCCAAGGCGCCGTCGACGGCGGAGATCCAACAGCAGATCCAGGACAAGATGGACAACGAACCGGGGCTGGCCGACGCAGCCCTGAAGGCGAAGGTCACCAATTCGACGGTCGTACTGACCGGAACGGTGGCTGACGAGTCGCAACACACGGCAGTGCGCCGCATCGCGGAGTCGTATGCGGGACCGCGAAAGATCGTGGACAACGTCCGTGTGAAAGAAAAGTACTGAGGCGCAAAAACGAAAGCCTCCGCGCGGGAGGCTGGGATTGCTTTGGGGTGCCCGGTGAGATTCGAACTCACGACAACCGGAGCCACAGTCCGGGGTTCTACCGCTGAACTACGGGCACCACCTGCCCAGTCGAACGCAAAACCGGCGTTCGGCCGGGGCCCGAAGCTTCGATTATACAGTAGGAGCGCTGCTCTAAGGCGTTGGGGCGAGGCGGCGGCCCAGCGGAACCGGTGCGATGTCGTCCCAGCGATCGGTCCCGGCCTGACGCACAAACGTGAGCTGGTCGATCAGGACGCGACGGGTGCACGGGCAGTCCTGCCATCGGCGGCGCGCTTCCTCGTACACTTTCATCGCCTGCTCGGAACTATCCATCTTGGCGATGGTCAGGTGAGGCATGTACGGCCAAGGCTCGTCCGCGTGCAACGGGCCGATGTTCAAGCGGTCGTGTAGCTCGCGCATCCGGTACGCGGCATGCGCGACCCGAATGAATACTGTTGGCGTCGTAGGCAGGAAGGTGGCTACTTCGCCGAGCGTGATCTCAAACGGCTCGATGCTTTGGCAGACGTATTCCAGGGCTTCGAGCGCTTCCGCTTCGGTTCCGCGCAACGGGCGCGGCGGAAGAATGCTGATGTGCGCGGGCAGATGCGCATGCTTGGGATGCATCTCGGCGCGCAGGGCCTCGACAAATTGTCCAGCCGGGTCGCGAAGGTAAGCGACGATAGCGTATTGCTGCGGGTCCATCGCTGGAGAGCATTATAAGCCCCGGCGGCGGGCGGCGGGGCAAACAGCGACCCCGCTCTTACCGCTTATCCGGCGCCGGAGTTCCCGCGTAGCTCACCCTCCAGATCGATCGTGAACCATCGTCGGAGACGAGCAGCGAGCCGTCTTTCGCGACCGTGACGCCGACCGGGCGTCCCCAGACCTTTCCGTCCGGGGTGACGAACCCGGTGAGAAAGTCCTCGTACTCACCGTTGGCGCGGCCCGCGGCATCGAGCCGGACGCGAATGACCTCGTAGCCGGTGATGGGGCTGCGGTTCCAGGATCCGTGCTCGGCGGCGAAGATGTTCCCCGAGTACTCCTTCGGGAACTGCGAGCCGTTATAAAAGGTCATCTCTAACGACGCGTAATGCGACTGCAACAGGACGTCGGGAACGATGACCTTGTCTTTCAACTCGGGGTGCTTCCCCTTGTGCCTCGGGTCCTGGTGGCCGCCGATGTAGTACCAGGGCCAGCCGTAGAAGCCGCCGTCGCTGACATGGGTGATGTAGTCGGGCACGAGGTTGTTGCCAAGTTCGTCGCGCTCGTTGACCGAGCACCACACTTCGCCCGTCTTCGGATGTACGGCAATGCCGACGCAATTGCGGATGCCGGAGGCGTAGACGCGTTCGTTCTTTCCGTCGGGCGTGAATTCGAGAACGTCGGCGCGGTGGAATTCGGACGGGTTATTGTCGGTATCGTCGACGTTGGAATGCGATCCGACGGAGACGAACATCTTCTTGCCGTCGAGCGAGAATGCGATATCGCGGGTCCAATGGCCGCCGCCGCGCAGGCGTCCACCGCCGGGCAGATCGGCAATGTGCTGCTCGGCGCCGCGCGCCTTCAGGTCGCCATTCGCGTACGGAAAACGCACGACCGAACCTGTGTTTCCGACGTAGACCCATTGCGGGTTCGGGCCGGGCGGATAAAAGGCGATGCCGAACGGCTGATCGAGTCCGGTCGCGAATACGGAAGTTTGCTGGGCCCTGCCGTCGGGCGTAATGCCGCGGAACACCTTGATCTCGCCGCTGCGGCTCTCGGCGAGAAAGACGTCACCGTTGGGAGCGGTGCGAATGAGGCGGGGATTAACCAAGCCGTCCGCGTATAGCTGGACTTTGAAACCAGCGGGCGCCTTGGGCCAAGCATCCGCGGGACGGGGGACCACGCGCGAACCGTTGTCGACGGAAGGCGTAGCGTACGGCGCAGGAAGGTCGGCCACCGTGATGTGGTGCGTACGGCCGGGCTGCTGCTGGTCATAGCTGACAGAGGCACCGCCGGAATTGGATTGCTGTGCGAAGGCTGTGGCTACTGCGAAGAACACAACCAGAGACATGAATGGAGTGCGAAGGCGCTTTTTCATAAGTCGGATTGGATGCACGCGCGCGTAAGTCGTAGGCGGTAGGTCGTAGGTCGGAAACGTGAAAAACGACGCTGCACTTGCGACCTACGACGCACGACCTACGATCGGGTGCGAAGTGATGCGATGCACGCACATTTCGCGACCAGTAGAAGAAAGACCCCGCGCGCAACCGGGGTCCTGGTTCTGTTTCGCAAAGCGGAGGGAAGTCTACGCCGATTTCTTGCGTTTCCGTTCCGCCCAGCGTTTCTTCATCATTTCCGAAATGCGGCGGCGGGCGTCGGGAGACATCCGGCGCCGGCGGCGCGGACCACCCACATGCGGACCTCTTCGCCCTCGGCCGCCCTGTCCCTCCAGTGCTGAGATTGCCTGGTCTAACCGGTCACGTTCTGCTCGTAGCTCCGAAATGATTTTGTCGATGGTCACAATAGTCTCCGTTCGCAAGTTAGTACGCAAGTGAAACAGCCCAACCATTAAATCCTATGTAGCTGTCTAAGTCCATGAGTATTAAAAATGAAGAATGAAGAAGTCAGAATGAAGAATGAAAAACGAAGCGTGGAGTCGGGTCGTTCTTCCTCCTGAGTTCTTACCTCTTCATTCGCCGAGCACACCAGCTTTAGCATGGCGGGATTGGCGACTCTTCTCTTTTTGCGATTCCCTGAATACAATCGGCGCAACACATGGAACAGCCACGGCTTGCCACCGGCCACCGACTGCGCACTCTGCGCGAGCAGAACAACCTCAATCTGCGCGAAGTCGAGGCGGCGAGTTTGCGCCTGGCCACCAAGTACGACAATGAAGACTTCTTTATCCCGGTGGCCCGGCTGTCGGACTTCGAGACCAAGGGAATAGTTCCGAACATCTTTAAACTGTACTCCATGGCCGCCATCTACGGCGTGAGCTTTTACGAACTGGTGGCGCTCTACGGGGTGGACCCGGACAATGCCGCCTTCGAAAACGACGTGCTGCCGCGGCCGAAAACGCGCATCGTTCCGGCGAAGCTGGCGCTGCGGGCGGTCGAGATGCCGGTAAAGATGGACCCCGCGTTCAAGCTGGCGAAGACTTCGGACCTGGGCCGTTTGATCGAGAAATGGGGCGCGCTCCCGTTCGCCTTTCTAGAACGGATGGCAGACTCGGAATTCACGTATGGATACATCGGCACGGAAGACTTCACGATGTACCCGTTGATCGTACCCGGGTCTTTCATCCAGGTAGACGAGCACAGGAACAAGATCATCGAAAAAGCGTGGCGATCGGAGTACGAACGGCCCATCTACTTTGTCGAGACGCGGGAGGGACACATCTGCTCCTGGTGTTCCTTGAAGGACGACCAGCTGGTTCTGCAACCGCATCCTTTGTCGCCGGTAGCTCCGCGCATCCTGAAATATTCGCGCGAGGCGGAAGTGATCGGACAAGTAGTGGGTCTGGCTATGCGGCTGGGCGAGTGGCGTCCATTGACCGGCAAAGGCTCTCCAACGCCAAAAGAATTGAATTGAAGTGCTGTATCCCGCCGCCGGAACGGTCCGAGGGACAGGACAAAGCTCGATAGTTCCTGACTTCCTCGATCACCTTCCTCCGAGTAGTCGGTTCCATCCGGCTCATCTGGCGCAATAGATCGGGAATAGGTGTGCGCAACACCTCGATCCAAACCTGGGTGTGCACTTCGGCCATCGCGGCCGCCGCTTGAGTCTCACCGAAAGTCTTGTTCATGCCCCAGTGACAGTACGCGCCGGGTTCATTGCGAAGGCTGGCGAGATAGGCGACTTTCTCCAACGCCCCTTCGAACACTCCCAGGGTGCGATAGCACAAATCCTCGCGGGCGGATAAGAAATTCATCGCTTGTTCCAATTTCCGGAATCCGGAATACCCACAGGGTGTAGTTTCCCGGGCCGGAATGGGTAGCAGATTAGCACGGTGTGACAGCAAGAAGAAGGAGAGACACCGTGAAAAAGAGACTTCTGCTTACCATCGTAACGATCGTGATGTTGCTCGCTTCCGCCCGCGCGATCACTACGGCATCGTTCGGCGACGGTCCGCAACCGACCTGTAATCCCATTACGGACCCTCAGTGCAAGCCGACCGTAAAATAGCTTGAAGGCTGGCGGTACGAGAGTTATTCTGCTTTCCCGCTCAGCCTATGCTGAATCAGCCAACGCTATTTAACGTTCTTGCTTTCGTGACATGGAGTCTCCAGGTCGCCATACTGGTTCGTATGCAAAACAAGGGTCTCGCCCGCGAGTTCCGGATGTTCTTCGCCTACACGGCATTCACACTGTGTCAGAGCATCTCCCAGGTCGCGGTCCTTAACCATTTCGGATTCCGTTCGGTGCCGTACTTCTTGACCTACTGGTTAGAATTCCCAGTCCAGATTACGCTGATGTTCTTTGTCATCCAGGAGATCTATGCAACCGTGCTGTATCGGTACGAGGGCCTGCGCACGCTCAGCAGCATGATCTTTCGGTGGGCCTTCATGCTGCTGGTGGTCGTGGCGATCTCGACCGCGCTTGCATCTCCCATGGCGGACCGAGACTGGGTATACAGCAGCATTTTGAAGGTCAACTACAGCGCACGTATCGTGGAGTTCGGGCTCATTGTTCTGTTGTTCATTTTTGCAAAGACCCTTGCGCTGGGTTGGCGCGAATGTGTTTTCGGCATTGCCGTAGGCACGTGTTTCTATTGCAGTACGGCGCTGGCAGGCATGAGCTTACTGACACATTTCGGCAACGAGGTGGCGGAGCTACACTCTGCGACGCAACCTATCCTGGGCGTAATAACGGCGGCTATCTGGACAGTCTACTTCTATCGGGCGGAGCAAACAGTCCGCGATGCAAGTTTTCGCAATCCTCAGCTCGAAGAATGGAATCAAGCCGTACTCCAGTTCCTGAATCGTTAACGTGTATATCGTATTCTCCATCACCGGCTTAGTGCTGCTTCTTCTCTGGATGTTGGTGCGCGGCCGAGCGGGCCACGTGGACGATATGAGAGCGGCCGAGCAGGCGATTGTTCCCGTCGACCTGGAGGCATTCCGGAATCTGATCGACGTACAGCAGGAACGTTTCTTGCGCGAACGGCTTTCGCCAGGCGATTTTCGCCGCGTGCAGCGCGCGCGCTACCTCGCCATTGCCGAGTACCTCCGGTGCGTTGCGGCTAACGCCAGTATCATGACGCGGCTAGGTGAGGCGGCGTCCGCGAGCCATGAACCCTCCGTCGCATCGCAAGGCACCGAACTCGCGTCCGCCGCTGCCGCGGTACGACTCTATTGCCTATTAGCGCTCATCCAGGCATACGTTGGCGTCCTCTTTCCCGGCGCCGCTGTGTCGGCCGGCAGCGTGGTCGATTCCTACGATCGCCTGACGGTGAAACTCTGGTCGATCGGCCGCGCATGGACGCCGGTCAGCCGAGCCAGTTAGATCTCGTGTCATAATCCCGCCCGTGCAGATCCACGAAAAGACAGTCCCAGGGTTCGAGGGTGTTGTCTTCGGCTCGGACATCGCCGCCGGTTACCGCGGCATTATCGCCGTGCACAGCACCGTCCTTGGTCCGGCGGTGGGCGGTACGCGTTTCTGGAATTACGAGAGCGAAGGACTCGCGCTGACAGACGCTCTTCGCCTGGCGCGCGGGATGACATACAAGAATGCGCTTGCCGAACTGCCGTTCGGCGGAGGCAAGTCGGTCATCATCGGCGATAACAAACGCATCGACCGCGAGGCGGTCTTCCGCGCGCACGGGCGGTTAGTCGAATCGCTCGGCGGCAAGTACATCACTGCCGAGGACGTCGGCACGAACACCGCGGACATGAATTTCGTCCTGATGGAAACAAAACATGTCGGAGGTTTGGCGGGGAAATCGGGAGATCCGTCGCCGATCACCGCTCGCGGGGTGTACCGGGCGATGCAGGCAGCCGCGAGATTGCGCTGGGGGACGGAGGATCTGGCGGGAAAGACGGTTGCCATTCAAGGTTGCGGGCACGTCGGATATCACCTGGCGGAATGGCTGCACAAGGCGGGCGCGAAGTTGATCGTCAGCGATGTCGATGAAGCACGCGTTCGCAAGACCGTGTCCGACTTCGGCGCTACGGCGGTTGCGAGCGAAAGTATCTATGCCGCCAACGCCGACATCTTCGCACCCTGCGCGTTAGGAGCGGTGCTGAACGATTCCACCATCCCGCAACTCACGGTCGAGATCGTGGCCGGCGCCGCGAATAATCAACTGCCGGAAGCGCGCCATGCCGATGCGCTGCAGACACGCAACATCCTTTATGCCCCCGACTACGCCGCCAATGCCGGAGGAGTGATCTGGGGCTGCTGCGTCGAGCGGCTGGGATGGGACCGCGAGCGCACACTGAAGAAAGTGGATGCGATCCACGACACGATCGTCGCCATCTTCGATATCGCCGCACAAGAAGGGCTGACGCCCGCTGCGGCAGCCGACCATCTCGCAGAGAAACGTCTTCAGCCTAACACCACGCCGCCAGGCAAGTCTGGCTAGTACACGACTGGTACACGACGTGCGGCTAGCGGTTGGCCGTCTCCTCGACGGTCCAGCCTTCCTGCCGCTCCACTTCGACGAGCCATTGGTTCAGTGCGGTGCGGCACTCCGGCGGCAGATCGTTGAAGCGCACGCCGGCCTTGCCGTGTGCGTCGGCCCACACCAGTCGTGCACGGGCGACGATGAATCCGAATCCGGCCGGCAGATGAAATTCGACCTTCAGATCACCGGAGAGACGGTACGGTTCCGAGATGCCCTCCAGGGCCATGCCGCCAACGCTGATATTGAGCGTCTTGAGGGTGAAGAAGCCGGATTCGGCGTGTACGCGCACCGGCAGTTCGACGGAGGCGCGGAAACACTCGTGCTGCTGGAAGCTGAGTTTGCCGAGGGGGGTAGGGCGGAGGGCGGAGGGCGCAGGGTCGGACGAGACGCCAGCGCTACTGTCGGAGCCGGACTCGATGCGGAATTGCTTCAGCTTGCGGCTCAAGGTGCGGCGAGAGATGCCCAGTTGTTCGGCGGCGAGTCCCTGGTGGCCGTTGCACGCGGCCAGCGCGCGAAGGATCGCCTGTTTCTCCATATCGTCGAGGGCGGTAGGGGGGGCGTAGGGGCTGGAAACGTCCCCGGGTAAGCCAACACGGGGCTTACCCAGGGCACCCACTGGGGCACCCCGCTGGAGATCTTCGGGAAGATCGGCGATGGCAATCTTGTTCGTCGCGGCCATGGTCGCGGCCTGCATCACAACATTTCGCAGCTCGCGGATGTTTCCCGGCCAAGCCTGCCCGGCGAGTACATCGAGAACGTCCGGCATAAACGATGCGCCGGGCCGCGCCTGCTCCAGGTAGAACCGCGCCAGGGCGACGATGTCGTCCGGCCGCTCGCGCAACGGGGGCACCCGGAGCTGGAGCTGGCTCAGGCGATGGAAGAGATCGCTACGGAAACGTCCGCTCTTGACCGCGTCCTCCAGCGGCTGGTTGGTGGCGGCGACGATGCGGACGTCGAAAGCGACCTTGCGGCTGCCGCCCAGCCGGTAGTACGGAGCTCCGTCGAGTACGCGCAGCAGCTTGACCTGGATCTTGGGGTCGAGTTCTCCGACCTCGTCGAGGAACAACGTTCCCTGGTCGGCGAGTTCGAACATGCCGGGCTTGACCGCGTCGGCGCCGCTGAACGCACCTTTTTCGTAACCGAAGAGTTCGCTCTCGACCAGGTGCTCGGGTAACGCGGCGCAGTTGATGTCTACCCAGGGTTTGTTCGCGCGCAGGCTGCGGGCGTGGATGGCACGAGCAACGACTTCCTTGCCACTGCCGGTCTCGCCGGTGATCAGAACCGATGCGGCGCCGGTGGCGACACGGTCCACCATCGCCATGAGCTTGCGCATGGGCTCGCTGGAGATGACCGCCTGCTGGTCATGCACGTGAATCACGTCCGGGGTAGCCGTACAACTCTCCTTCAAGTAAACGACATTGTTTCCTATTTAGCGCCACTGTCAATGGCAGCACCGGCACGCCAGGGTGACAACTTGTCGCAAGCGGACGGCTTCGAGCGACACAGTGTCGCTGTGCGCCAAACCTTTTTCACCTCAGCCTACGAAGAATCAGCAGCTTAGCGCCACTTCATGTTTGGCGAGCGCATTGCATTTGGACAACTACGAACGACGGTCGAGGGCAACCGAGTATATGTCAGACCTCGCCGGCGGAGGGGAGTACGCGGTTATGCACTGGGTCCTGCCAATCAGACGCGAGCAGTTCCGACCAGCGGCAGGAGACGTCAGGGACGACAAGGACATGCGATCCATCGTTTTACATTTCGAGCCAGGGACGACGAGCGTCGATGGATTTGCGTGCAGTTCCTGCGATTGGTTCCACGTGTTCACGAGCAGCGAGCCCGATGGAACGCTGTCGCGGCGCGAAGTGGACCTGGCGCACGAACGTTACGCCGCGCATGACTGCAAAGACTTTCCCCGGGTGCAGAACAGCGACGATGCACCCTGGTAAGTTTGCGGGCGCGTAACCCGCTTCGAGATGTAGGGAAGCCGGGCGTCTCCGCAGCGCAAGGCGGCGGCGCCCGGCCGGGGAACCTGACGGACACGGTTGGAATCTCTCTCGCCGTGGATCCGTTGGGTTCCTCCGTATTGGTTGCGATAAAATCCGCCCGACCCCCATGCAATGTCCGAAATGTCAGTTCGATCATCCGCAGCAAGTGGATGAATGTCTGAAGTGCGGTGTCATCTTCTCCAAATACCTGGCGTTTCAGGAAGCGGTGGCGGCAGTGCGCGACGTCACGCCGGAACGATCGCCCGTGGACATCGCCATCGAACAACGAAAGGCGCACACTGAGTTCCTCTGCCGAGTGTTTGCAGTGCCAGGAGCGTTGTTGTTCGGGTGGGTGGTCAATCTGGCGATGCCCACGATGACGGCGTTCCTGGCGATGTGGGTGCATGAAAGCGGGCACGCCATTTCGGCATGGTTCTGCGGCTATAACGCCTTCCCTACCGCATGGTTCACGATCATCGGCGAACGCAGCCGCTGGATCAGCGTGATCCTGGGCGCGATATTGATCGCCGGCGGATACGTTGCGTTCCGCATGGAGCGCTGGTTTTGGGTGGGGGTCAGCGCTGTCGTCCTCGTCCTCATCATCGCCGGAAACCTGCAAACGGATTTTCATTCCAGGATGCTTTTTACGTTTTGGGGCGATGGCGGAGCCTACGTGCTCTCAACTCTGCTGATGATGACTTTCTACGCGCGTCCGGACAGTCCGATCTCGCGTAACCAGGTTCGGTGGGGACTGTTGATACTGGGCGGGATGGCGTTCTGGAGCGTGTACTCGCGCTGGGCCGGCGGGTTCGAGAACATCTCCCAATTCCTCGAAGACACCGACGAGCGCGGGCCCAGCGACATGATGCAATTAACCACCTTGTATGGATGGACCGTCTACGTCCTGATCCATCGGTACTGGCAACTGGGGCATGCATGCCTGGTCGCGCTGGCGGGAGCGTACGCTGCGGGGATCGTGCAGGCCAAACGGGTAGAGGCAGCGCTCGCGAGCAAATAGCAGCCCTCATCGCTCAGGCTTTATTTCTTATTTCGCGCTGGATTGCGCTTCGACGGCGTATAGCGTCTCTTTCAGCGGATAACCGCGCTTTTTCCATTCCTTGAATCCGCCCAGCAGCGGCCGCACGCGAACGACCCCCATCTTCCGAAGTTTGAGCGCCAGACTGGCGCTCGAGGCTTCGCTGGGTCAAGTGCAATAGAGAATGATCTCGCGATCGCGCGGAATCTCCTGCTGGCGGGCGGTCACTTCGTCGGGAGACATGCGGACGGCGCCGGGAATCACGCGCGGGTCGGGCAGGAAATCCAGCGGATGCCGCAGATCGACGATGTACGGGTTCTCTCCGCGATCGAGCATCTCCATGAGTTGCTCGGGCTGGATGCGCGACATGCGCAGGTCGCTGAGAAATTTTCGGCGCTGCCGGTATCTCCAACCGAGGATGGCCACAGTTCCGAGTACGGCGAAACCTGCCGTCGCGGTCTTCAACGATCCCGCGACTACGTCGAGCTGGTCGATCTTATCTCCGAGCAGCCGGCCGAGCACCAGATACCCGCCGACGTAAGCCACGCAGCCGAGGAGGTCGTACAGGATAAAAGATACAAGCGCGACATTGGAATTCGCGGCCAGCGGAACGGCCATTGCGCCGATGCCGGGGATGAACTTTGCGATCGTCAGCGCGCGCGCGCCATGACGCGAGATGAAGTTCGAACTCTGACGCACACACGACTCAGGCTCGAGCGACATCCGGCAGAGCGTCTGAAGGACCGCGGTTCCCTTCCACTTGCCGATTCCGTACCACGCGCTATCACCGATGACGCAAGCCAGCACACCGAGGGCAAACGCGCCCGGCAGCGTGAGTTGCCCCAGCGCGGACAACACGCCGGCGGCGATAAGGACCGGAACGGCGGGGATAGGCAGCCCCAGCTGCTCGGCCGCGACCCACGCGAATAGTACGACGTAGCCGTGCTTCGCGAGTTGTGCGACGGTTTCGTGCACGCTTCCCAAATCCTCCCGGCGTGTCGTGTCTACAGATGCTCAGGAGATGCCGAACGCTCCCAGGAAAGATGGCTGCGTCGGAACGGTCACGACCTGCCGCGGAAGAGAAATACCAGTTCGATGACGAGGATGATGACCACGATGAGCTCCAGGACAAAAGCTCGACCCTGGTGAAACTCTTCGATCATGTAGCCGTAGAGTTCGCGCGCGGTAGCTAGTTTTTCGTCCACCAGGTTCTTGTAATCCGGAACGCCGACTTTGACGGCGGCGAGCCGGTACAGGCGGGCGGAAAACATATCACTGAGGAATTTGATCGCATTGTCCACCCGCTCTGCCAGGCTGGTTACCTCAAGCGCAACGTCTTGCAAGCGGGATGCTGCCCTGGCCAATCTCCATCGTGCCGCCATACCCGTTCCGCGCTCCACCAGGTCGTGCGCGGCGTTCAACTCGCGCGTGAGGAACTCGTCGTAGTGACGGAACTCCAGCAACTGCGAGTTTGCATATTCGAGCAGTTGGATCGCCGTCGTCGCGCCCGTGGGAGTGTCGTAGACAAATGCAGCGTTCCAGCCGATAACGGCGATATCGACGGGATAGTAGGAGATCGCGGACTGCAGGACCTCTTGCTGCTCGCTGTTGGAGAGGACCGAGGTTTCGCCGCGCACGACTTGAGCGATCTCGCTGCCATATCGCGTGATAAGAGTGCTTGCATCGGCGCCATCGTGAGGCGAATCGACCACAAAAATGAAGTAGTCCTCGCTGAGCCACTGCTTGTAAGGCTTGACCATCGCCGATCGCACCCGCGCGAGCCTCTTGTCGGCCAGAGAATGCGCCAACTGCTCCAACTGAGGCGCGGCGATCCACGTTGCCGAGAGCCGGATCAGGTCGTCCCAACTTCCTTGGAAGGCGCGCTGAAAAATGACACTCACCACGCCATAGTCGTAGTACTTGATGTGGGTGTCGAACGAGTCTCCGTCTCCCGACTCGACTGCGCCGAGATATTCGACAGCCGGCGGACGCTCGATACGGACCTGCTGGGCGGCGGGATGTTTTAGCGCTGGACGCTGCCGGTCGGCAGACAGGAGGGCGAGGAGATCGTCGACACGGATCTCCTCGCCAACGTCGTAGAGGACCATCGCGAGGACCGAACCATGGATCGCGTCCGAACTGTTGTGCTCGAGCGGCATGTGACAGCGCAGGACGAGCTTGCGCAATCCGAAGCCTACCCGCCCGTTAATTCGAATGCAACGCCGCGCGGAGCAAGTATGGGTCAACAGCAGATACCGCTTGAATGATGAGCGGGGGCTGTTATATGGTCTGCGCTATCGGGGACAGGTGTGGGGAATCCAGGGCAGGCATTGCTGCAACTTTGCGAGGTGTCCGTCCGTTATGGAGGAGCGCCGGTTGCAGTCCAGGCGGTTTCCACAACTTCGTTCACAATCTACCCTGGAGAGGCGGTTGGGCTTCTCGGCGAATCGGGCTGCGGAAAATCGACTCTCGCCCGGACGATCCTTGGCCTGCTTCCTCCCGGCGCGCATGCGGAAGGTAGGATCCGCTTTCAAGACAAGGAACTGACCTCCGCAACCGAAGACGAGCTTTGCTCGATCCGCGGAGGGCAGATTGCTCTCATTTCCCAAGACCCTGCCCAATCTCTGAATCCAGTCCTCACGATCGGTGTGCAGGTTGCCGAAGTACTTCGCAGTCACGTTCGATTACCGGGTGCGGAACGAAGCCTCCGCGCGATCGAGACCTTGCGAAGTGTCGGGTTCTCCAATCCCGAAACGATCAGCCGCCGTTACGCTCACCAGCTCAGCGGCGGCGAGAGACAGCGCGCCGCGATCGCGCAGGCAATTGCGTGTCGTCCGGCGTTGCTGATCGCCGACGAGGCCACCTCGAAGCTGGACGTGCGGCTGAAATCGGAATTGCTGGAATTGTTCGGCGCTTTGCGCGCGCAGTACGGTATGGCTCTTCTCTTTATCTCGCATGAACCGGGTGCCGTTGCCGCTGTGACTCAGCGGCTGATTGTCATGTACGCCGGCGAGATCGTGGAAACAGGGCCGACTGCATCCGTGCTGCGCGAACCGCTCCACCCTTACACCCAGGCGCTAGTCCAGCTCGCGCGCGAGCGCAGCGCGATCCACAGCGGAAAGAACTCGAGACGTTTTACCGTCATTGAAGGCGAGGCCAGCGTTGCGCAGTTCGAAGATTGCTGCTATTTCGAGCGCCGCTGTGCAAAACGCATGGCTGCATGCGCCGCGCGTCACCCCATCGTTAGCCAGTATGCCGGGCACGACGTCCGCTGCCTCATCTATGAATAGCATCGGGGAAAGCTGGCAGAGCAATCCAGTTCTGCTCCGCGTTCAATCGCTGGAAAAGCGTTATTCGAGACGCGAGGGCTGGCGCACTCGTGAGGTTGTCGCCCTGCACGATGTTGCCCTTGCGGTTCGCCGCGGCTCGATCCTGGCGGTTGTCGGCGATTCCGGAGGCGGCAAAACCACGCTCGCTCGCTGCATCGCCGGCATGGAGAAGGTCGATTCCGGATCCATCTTCTTGGATGACGTCGATTTGACGCGGCTCTCCGGTAGCGACCTCCGGCGAGTGCGCCCCAGGATACAGCTCATATTTCAAGACCCATCGACGGCGCTCAATCCACGGCTTACGGCAGAAGAGCTGATCGCCGAACCTCTCGTCGTACAGAATCGCGGCACGCGCGACTCGCGCGCTGAAATAGTGGTCCGGCTGATGCGCCAGGTTGGTCTCTCGCCGGACTGGAGACGCCGGCGGCCCTCACAGTTTAGCGGCGGACAGTTGCAGCGGATTGCGATCGCGCGCGCACTGGCGATCGAGCCACGCCTGCTGATCCTCGACGAAGCGTTCACCGGACTCGATCTCTCGACAGCCGCGCAGATCGCCAATCTGTTACTTGATCTTCGCGCCGCACTCGATCTTACGTACATCGTCATTTCTCACGACATCGCCCTCACCGCGCAATTCGCCGACGAGATCGCGGTGGTTTCCGGCGGAAGCGTGGTAGAGAGCGGCCCCATCCGCCGCGTGTTCGATGCTCCGCAAGCGCATGCCACCCGGGTGCTGCTGGATGCGGCCGAAGCGGGTAACCGCCTGTTCGCACGTGCTGCCGGGGAGGGCGTATGAGTTACGCGTTTCGACGCTTTGCCCGGGCCATCCTGGTGCTCCTGGCGACATCAGTTTTTTGCTTCGTCCTGAGCGATATCGTGCCCGGTTCTTATTTCGACGAACTGCGCTTGAATCCGCAGGTGTCGCCGCAGACGATCGCCGGCCTTCGTGCGCAGTATGGGATGGACCGGCCTCTGCCCGCGAGATATTGGCTCTGGTTGAGTTCGGCGGCGCGTGGAGATGTTGGATACTCGTTCGCATACAACGCGCCGGTGCGCCCACTGCTGCTGGCGCGCGCCCGCAATACGCTGCTGCTGACCCTTTCCGCAACATTGCTCGCGTGGTTGCTGGCCGTCCCGCTGGGGGCGTGGACCGCGCTGCGTCGCGGAGGCTGGATCGACCGTGTAGTCACCGTCGCGAGTTCGTTCATGCTGTCCGTGCCTGAGATTGCCGTAGTGCTGGCGGTCCTGGCCTTCGCCGTCCGCACTCGGATGCTGCCGGTCGGCGGACTGACTTCTTCCTCGTTCGAGGGGCTTACGTGGTGGGGTCAGGTGCGCGACATCGCCGCACACCTCGTGATCCCGGCGAGCGTACTCGCCCTCGGGATCGTGGCGATCGTAGTAAGACATGTGCGGTCGAGCATGGCGGAGGTGCTGGAAAGCCCTTACATCCAGGCGGTCCGCGGCAATGGGATCCACACAGCACGTTTGCTGCTACGGCACGTGCTGCCGGCAGCGGCCAATCCGGCGATTTCTTTATTCGGGCTTTCTCTTTCGGTGCTGTTAAGCGGTTCTCTGACGGTCGAAGTCATTACCGGTTGGCCTGGCCTCGGCCCACTCGTTCTGGAGGCGACGCTGGCGCGCGATCCTTACGTGGTCATCGGGGCCGTGATGTTGTCCGCCGTGATGGTGACCATGGGAACTCTGCTCGCTGACTTGCTTCTGCTCGCGTTCGACCCGCGCATCACTACGAGGAGCGCGCATGCGTAGGACTCTGTGGATCGCCGGTGCTTTCCTGCTGGCGGCGCATGTGGCCGTTATGGGCGCCGGGTTCCTTGCTCCCTACGATCCCGGCGAGCAGGATCGCATGCACGCTTATGCGCCACCCACCCGGGTGCATTTCCGCGATGCGTCCGGTTATCACCTCCGTCCGTTTGTCCGCGACCTTCGATCCGTCGATTTCGGCGTGTATGAAGAAGACCCAGGCACGATCGCCCCGGTGCGATTCTTCTGTAAGGGAGCGGATTATTCCTTCATGGGAGTTTTCCGGTCGCGGCGGCGCCTGTTTTGTACCGATACTGCTGTACGCATTTCTTTGCTCGGAACGGATGGCTACGGCCGCGATGTATTCTCAAGACTGCTTTACGGCGGCCAAATTTCCCTCGGCGCGGGATTGCTGGCGACGGGCATCTCGCTCGCAGTCGGGCTGTTGATCGGCTTGATCGCGGGTTATCGAGGCGGGTGGGCGGACGAGGTCCTGATGGGCTCTTCTGAGTTGCTGCTCACGTTGCCCTGGCTTTACCTGCTGTTGGCATTACGCGCCGCGCTGCCGTTACATCTGGGCGCGGCCCAGTCGTTTCTGCTGATCGTATGTGTGGTTTCGCTGCTGGGATGGGCACGGCCGGCTCGGCTGGTGCGCGGCGTCGTGCTGAGCGCGAAGACGCAGAACTACGTTGCCGCCGCGCGAGGGTTCGGCGCGTCGGAGTTCTACCTGGTTCGCCGGCATGTTCTGCCGTCTGTATTCGCGGTCCTGCTCACGCAGGCGGCGCTGCTGGTCCCACAATACGTTGCCGCCGAGGTGAGTCTATCTTTTTTCGCTCTCGGCGTGAATGAACCCACTCCGAGCTGGGGCAACATGCTCGCGGCGCTACAGCAATATCAAGTGCTCACGTCGTATTGGTGGATGCTCGGCCCCGCCGTGGCGCTGATCACGATTTCGATCACCTATTGTTTTCTCGCCGACGCGCTGCAAACGCGGTTACAATCCCGCTAACCCTGACCTGAAAATCGCTTGTGGGGAGATTCTGTTGAGACGCTTTCTCGTTGTCGGCTCTTTGGTTCTGTGTGTCTTGTCGCAAGCGTGGGCAACTGGGCCCTCTGCGGAACCGGTGCAACGCGGGGAAGAAGTGCTGGTCAGCTCCGTGCAGGGAGCGTACGGCGGCCGCCTGACGGTGGGACAGCGTGCCGAACCGAAGACCCTGAATCCCGTGCTGTCCGCCGACGCTGCGTCTCGCGAAGTGATCGGCAGGGTCATGGCGGACCTGGTCCATATCAACCGCGCCTCCCAACAGACCGAACCCGCGCTCGCCAAGAGCTGGAAGCTTTCCCCCGACGGCCGAACCTTCACGCTGCAGCTTCGGCGCGGCATTCGTTTTTCCGACGGCCGGCCGTTCGATGCCGATGATGTCGTGTTCTCTTACCAGGTGTACCTGGACGAGCAGGTCCACTCGCCTCAGCGCGATCTGCTCGTGATCGGCGGAAAACCCATGACGGTCGCGAAAGTGGACGCGTACACCGTCCGGTTCACTCTTCCTCAGCCGTACGCCGCCGCGGAGCGGATATTCGACAGCCTGGCGATCATGCCGAAGCACATCCTGGAGAAGCCCTATCGCGATGGCCGGTTCGCCCAGATGTGGGGACTGGCGGCGCAGGACGTAGCCGGGCTGGGACCGTTCCGCGTCAAGCAATACGTCGCGGGCCAGCGGCTGGTGCTGGAGCGCAATCCGTATTATTGGAAGGCGGACTCGCAGAAACACAGGTTGCCTTACCTGGACGAGATTACCTTCCTGTTCGTCGGCAGCGAGGACGCCCAACTGATCCGCTTCCAAGCCGGTGAAACGGATATGATCAGCCGCCTCGGCGCGGAGAACTACGCGCTCCTGTCAAAATCAGCGCAGAGCAAGAGCTACCAGCTTTCCGACCTTGGCCCGAGTCTCGAATACAACTTCCTCGTGTTCAACCAGAACGACGTGAGCGGGCGGAAACTGGAGCAGGTCGCACGCAAGCAGGCCTGGTTTCGAGAGCTTGCATTCCGCAAAGCGGTGTCCGACGCAATCGACCGGGCCGGCATTGTGCGCTTGGTCTACGGCGGATATGGAACGCCCCTGTGGGGGAATGTCAGTCCGGGAAACAAGATGTGGTTGAACGGTGCGCTGCCACACCCGGCGAGATCGCCGGACGAAGCACGTACGCTGCTGCGGGGCGCGGGATTCCGCTGGTCCGGCGACGGTACGCTGCTCGACCGTGGTGGCAATCCGGTCGAGTTCTCGATCCTGACCAGTTCTTCGAACACGCAACGCACCAAAATGGCTACGCTGCTCCAGGAAGACCTCAAGCAGATCGGGATGAAGGTCAACGTTGTGCCCATGGACTTCCGTTCCATGCTCGACCGCTTACTGCAAACGTACGATTACGACGCCGCGATCATGGGCTTCGGCGGAGGCGACGCGGACCCCAACCCTGAGGTGAATGTCTGGACAAATTCGGGGACCATGCACCTGTGGCATCTCGGCGAGACCACGGGCGCTCCGGATTGGGAGCGGGAACTCGACCGATTGATGCAGCAGCAGATGGTCACCACCAGCTATAAGGACCGCAAGAAGATTTATGACCGTGCCCAGCAGCTGATCGCCGAGGACTTGCCCTTCGTTTTCATCGCAACTCCGAACGTGCTATCGGCGGCAAAATCCCAGCTCGGCAATTTCCATCCCGCAGTCCTCGATCATTACACGCTGTGGAATGCCGAGGAACTGTACTGGCGCGACGCTTCCCTGCGAGGTCGTTAATGACCGCACCCGCACCCGCCCCAGCCCAGTCCGCAGAATGGTCGGATGAGCGGTTGGTTGCCGCCTGCCTGAAGCACGACAGTGAAGCCTGGGCCGTATTGATCGATCGCTATAAGAAGCTCATTTATTCCATTCCGGTCCGGCTGGGCCTGCACCAGGACGCCAACGATATTTTTCAGTCGGTGTGCCTTGACTTGCTTTCGGGACTTGCGGGCCTGCGAGAGCCCAAGGCGTTGCCGAAGTGGCTGATCCAGACTTGCTATCACAAGTGTCTGGCTGTCCAGCGGCGCGCGGAACGGCACGTGGACGTCGAAGACGACGAGCTTCCGATCGGTGTCGAACCGGCGGTTCCGGAGGACATGCTGGCGGAACTGGAGGAGGAAGAGGCAGTGCGCAATGCCGTCCGAGAGCTCCCGGAGCGCTGCCGGCGCATGGTGCAAATGCTCTTTTACGAAGACCCGCCCCGCAGTTACGACGAGGTCGCGCAGAAGTTGAATCTTGCCAGTGGTTCGATCGGATTTATTCGGGGACGTTGCCTGCAGAAACTGCGCAAGCAACTCGAAAAGATAAGGAACCGATGAGCGCCCCCGCCCCCATTGCCGACCGCGACGCACTCGTCGAGCGATTGTGCGCCTTAGATTCGGCGGAAGAGCGGCGCGCCTTCGTGCAATCACATCCTTGTCTGAGCGACGCGGATATATTGTCCTCGTTGACGACCCGCGTTTTGCGACAGATCCGAGTGAGTACGGCGGACGCGTTACGCTTCGCCGAAGCGGCCGTGACCATAGCCGAGTCGCTGAATACGCCGGCCGCTCTGGCAGAAGGGTTGCGGTCCAAGGCAAACGCTCTGTCTGCAAGTGGCCAGAACGGTGCCGCTGCCGACCTGCACTTGCGCGCGGCTGAACTATTCGAACAGGCCGGAGACCGGCACGAGCTTGCGCGTACGTTGAGCACGTCGATCCAGCCGCTGCTGTTGTTGGGCAGCTACGAGCGAGCGTTGGCCGCCGGCGAACGCGCGCGGCAGATCTTTCGCGAAGAAGGCAATCTCTGGCGAATCGCGCGCGTCGACTTCAACATTGGCAACATTTTTTATCGCCAGGACCGATTTCAGGACGCGCTCGAAGCCTACCAGCGCGCGTACGTCGAACTGTTGAAGCACGATGACGCGGAAGGTATTGCCGGCGCCCTGAGCAATCTCGCCGTCTGCAACATCAGCCTCAATCACTTCACTGAAGCGCTGGCCAACTATGAAGACGCGCGTGCCTTCAGCGATACGCACCAGATGCCGCTCCTGGTCGTGCAGGCCGATTACAACATCGCCTACCTCTATTTTCTGCGCGGCGAATACGGCCGTGCAATCGAGATGCTGCGGGCGGCGCGCATCAAGGCAAAAGATTTGAACGACGCGTACCACGGCGCGTTGTGCAACCTCGACCTGTCCGAGATCTATCTCGAGTTGAATCTCCACGCCGAGGCCACTGAACTCGCCGACGCAGCCCATGCCGGGTTTGAAGCACTGGGAATGGCCTATGAGAGTGCGAAGGCTTTTGCTTTTTCTGCGATTGCGCTCAGCCAAATGGGACAGCCGTTCCAGGCTGTCGAACGGTTCGGCAAGGCACGCGAGGTGTTCCTGCGTGAGAACAACCTGGTCTGGCCCTCACTGATCGACCTCTACCAGGCACTGGTCCTTTTCAATGAAGGCCGGTTGTTCGAGGCTCGACGCCTGGCCAACGCCGCTTATGAGGCGTTTCGGTCGTCGTTCCGCAGCAAGGCCGTGCTGGCGCAACTTCTCCTGGCACGAGTAACGCTGAGCATGGGCGACCTGCCTGCGGCGCAGGAGCACTGCCGTTCCGCGCTGGCGGGCGCGCAAGAACTGCAATTGCCGGTGCTTATCTACCAGGCAGAATTCGTCAGCGGCCAGGTGTATGACGCCATGGGCGACGTTTCGAGCGCATACAAAAGTTATCTGTCCGCGCAACAGGCGCTGGAAACGCTACGAGGCAACCTGCGCGGCGAAGAGCTGAAAATCTCGTTTTTCAAGAACAAGCTGGAAGTGTACGAAAACCTGGTGATCGCGTGTCTGCGAGAAGTCCAGAATCCAGGCAAGGCCGAGGAGGCGTTCGGGCTCATCGAACAGGCCAAGTCGCGCAGCCTGATGGACATGCTACTGCAGCCTATCCAGCGCCAGGCGGAGGACGGATCCGGCCAGAGTGAACTCGTCCGGAACATCCGCAATCTGCGCGAGGAGTTGAACTGGTACTACAACCTGATCGAGCGCGAGCAACTTCGTCCGGAGGAAAAATCCCAGCAGCGCGTCGACCTCCTCGAACGCCAGGTACGCGCGCGCGAAACGGACCTGCTGCGTGTCCTGCAGGAAGCGAGCCTTTCCGAGGCAAGCCAGGCCGGCATTCAATTGCCAACGCATCTGCCCTTGGACGAGATTCGGCAGTCGCTCCCCGCCGAGGCTGCTCTGGTCGAATACTTCGCGGTCAAAGACCGGTTCGTAGCTTGCGTCGTCACCCACGATTCAGTCGAGATCGCCCCTGTCACCTTCCAGTCGCGGATCGAGTCGCTGTTGCGCCTGGTTCAATTCCAGATGTCGAAGTTCCGGCTCGATAGCGGTTACCTGGAAGCCTTTCAGGGACCGATCATGCAGGCCACGCAGTCCCATCTCCAGCAACTTTACGCCGAATTGATCGCTCCCCTGGAACCACGCTTGCGGGCCGATCACCTGATCTTCGTTCCTCATGGAGTGCTGCATCACGTTCCGTTCCAGGCGCTGTTCGATGGTGAGCGCCACTTGATCGACCGGTTCACGGTTTCTTATGCCCCGAGCGCAAGCATCTTCACGCTTTGCCAGCGGCTCCCCGCATCTAGTTCGGACACTTCGCTATTGATGGGCATTCCTGATGCGGCGGCTCCGTCGATCGGCGAGGAGGTCGAAGCGCTGAAATCGATCCTGCCCAACCCGGTGACCTGCCTGGGCAGCGATGCCACCGAAAGCGCGCTTCGGCGGCATGGGCCGGACAGCCGCATCGTGCACATTGCAACGCACGGGCAATTCCGCCAGGACAATCCGATGTTCTCGTCGATCCGCCTCGCGGATTCCTATCTCAGCCTGTACGACCTTTATCAATTGAGGCTCCCGGCCGAACTTGTGGTCCTGAGCGGATGTGCAACCGGCTTGAATGTGGTTACCGCGGGCGATGAATTGATGGGCATGGTCCGTGGGCTGCTGCAGGCTGGAGCCCAGTCGCTCGTCCTCAGTTTGTGGGATGTTCATGACCGCACTACTGCCGGATTCATGGTCGCCTTCTACCGCCGCCTCCAGTCGGGCGCCCCGAAAGCGGAAGCCCTGCGGGACGCAATGACCGAACTACGGGCAGAATATCCGCATCCCTATCATTGGGCGCCATTTGTGCTCGTCGGACGGCTTTAGAACTTTTTTTCTTCCCGCCTATATTTTTCCCTCGCCTCGACTCCCTTTTGCTCCAGATGACGGTGAAATTGGCCGTCGACTCAACGGCGCGGAAAGCGCCCCGCTATCCCCAAGCGAGGAAAACATGCATTTCGAAGACGAAGTTTGGGTGAACCTGGTTCGAGGAACAGTCGACCAGGCCACGAAGGCCGAAGTGGAAAAGCACCTGCAAACGGGCTGCGTCGAGTGCCGACAGGCATTCGCGACCTGGCAGTGGATGCGATCCTCAGCCAGTCAGGACCGTACGTACGACCCGCCGGCAGATTTGGTGCGCATGTTGAAACAGGAGTTTGAGATCAAGTATCCCAAGGCAGAAAAGAAAGAAACCTTGCTCGCAAGCCTCGTATTCGACAGCTTCGCGCAAGCAGCGCCCCTCGGCATTCGTGCCGCGGCCGCGAGCAATGCCCGTCAGCTTCTCTACGAGGCGAATGGGGTCACCATCGACATGCGGTTCGAATTCCAACCGCCGCAGCGCCTGATCGTCGTCGGGCAAGTGCTCGAAAACAAGAACCACTATCCGATGCCGGTACCGGTGATCCTGTTCAACGAGAACGGCGCCGCGGTGTTGGAAACCATGACCACCGATTTTGGTGAATTTCAGTTTGAGTGCGATATTCGCGAACGCTTGCGCTTGTCGCTGGAATTGACATCGACAAAACGAGTCCAGGTACCCCTGGGAGACCCGAAACTCTTAACAAAATAAGGACCCTAACATTTTTGTTACCGACGTAATTTGGCCAGTTCCAGAACTGACACTAAACTCCCCAACACGTGGGAAACCTGGAACGGCTCCAGGAGAGGATGGAATGAGAAACACTACTGAAAATATGATTTCTTCGGCGAAGGGGCGCAGCAGCTTCCTGGCCGTTGCGGTGATCCTGCTGGCGAGCTTATTCGCGCCCGCCGCACAGGCCCAGACGCGGTTGATCGTGCGCGATTCACTCGGCTTGAGCGGTCTGAACCTGACCTGTCTCCTGCTCGGTTGTAAGGTCAATTACAGCCTGGGCGACCCCCAAGGACAGTTGTTCCTGGTCACGCTTCCCACGGGATCGCTGCTCAGCCCGCTTACTCTCAGCCTGCAAACCGGCATTCTCGATGTTGAGATTGACCAGAAAGTCAGAACGGCAGGCGCGACTGTTGGCCCGGTGCCGTCGTACCTCACCGACAAGACGCCGGTCAACTACTATGGCACGACGGTGTGGCACGGTTTCCTGGCGCAACCCGCCTATTCGAAGATCCGCATCGACCAGGCTCATTCCACGTTCAACGCTGCCGGATCCGGCGTCATCGTTGCCGTCATCGATACCGGTGTGGACCCGACGCATCCCGCGTTGCAAGGCGTTCTTACCTCCGGCTATGACTTCACCCGGAATACGAATGGCGGTTCGGAAAAGAACGACGTAAGCACTTCGCCGAATCTGAGCAACGCCCAGCCTGGACAGGTAAACCAATCCACGGTCGCCCTTTTGGATCAATCCACCGTCGCCTTGCTCGATGGGAGTGGCAGCTATGCTGCCTTCGGTCACGGCACGATGACTGCGGGCCTGGTGCACCTCGTCGCCCCGACGGCGCAGATCATGCCGCTCAAGGCCTTCGGCGCGGACGGCACGGGTTATGAGTCGGACGTTCTGCGCGCCATTTATTACTCCGTCAAGAACGGCGCGGACGTACTCAACATGAGTTTTAGCTTCACCAGCAGCTCTGGCGAACTGGCAAATGCAGTCAGCTATGCCCAGAAACAGGGTGTTATTTGCGTCGCGTCTGCGGGAAACGACGGCAAGAATGTGGCGGTCTATCCTGCCGCACTCCCTGGCGTCGTTGACGTTGCGTCTACCAATAACTACGACGTGCAGTCGTCCTTCACGAATTACGGAGCACCGCCGGTGAAACTGGCTGCGCCGGGCGAAGCGATCATGGCGCCGTATCCGTGGGGCACTTACGCCGCGGCTTGGGGAACGTCGTTCAGCACGCCGCTGGTGGCGGGCACTGCTGCCATCATGCTCGGTCAGAACGGCACTTGTTTGGCGAGTGAAGTCTCAACCGGGCTGTCCAAGGCTGTTTGGATCGGCAACGCGAACCTGAACAACCTTCGCGTTGACACCTACCAGGCAGTTCAGTACTGCCGGCAATAAGGCGAAGTAGAAAGATAACTCCATGCTCGCATCGCTCAACAATCCGCTGGCCGCGTCCTGGTCGCCGGCCCAATTCCAGGTGAAGGAACTGGAAGAGCAGCAGGCGACCTTACGGACCTCGCTGATCTGCGCCTTCAACCAACTTTTGGACCTGAAGGACATGAACACCGGCGTGCACAGTACGCGGCTGGCGGAATGGGCGTTGCGTGTGGCGCGGAAGCTCGGCATCGGCGAGGAGCACATGTACCAGGTGGAAGTCGCCGCCCTCCTCCATGATATCGGCAAGATCGGTGTACCCGACGCCATCCTGAAGAAGAACGGGCCGCTGACGCCGGATGAACGCGCGGTGATCAACAAACATCCGGAATACAGTTGGTCGATCCTGCGCCTGTTCCCGGGATTTCAACCCGCCAGCCTTTACGCTCTGCACCACCACGAAGCTTTCGACGGGAAGGGTTATCCCGCCGGCCTGAAGGCAACCGAGATCCCGACGGTGTCGCGGATCGTCTCCGTCATCGATTCCTACGACGCGATGACATCGAACCGTTGCTATCGCAAGGGACTGCCTCATGAGGAGGCGGTACGCCGCCTCCTCGCCGGCTCCGGCACGCAGTTCGACACGGAGATCGTGAACATCTTCATTCCCATCGCCGAACAAGAACGCAACAACGTATTCGCAGCCGTCGGCACCAGTTCGCAAGCGGTGTTCTAGCGATCGGTCCTGTAGCTGTCCGGAGTGAAAACAGGGCAGCTCTTGGCGAGCTGCCCTGGGGGATTTCGCACGATCGGCCGTTCTAGAACGTGAACCTTAAGCCGAATTGTCCGATCCGAGGTCCGGGAGCGCCCCCAACGGCGTAGAAGTTTCCGTTGCCGTCAGGAGTTCCAACCTTGCCAAATTCCGGATTACCGATACCGGTGTTCGGACCGCCCAATCCGCGACGATTGAACACGTTGAACATCTGGAATTTCAGACTCAGGTTGAAGCGCTCGCCAAACTGGATGGCCTTGTTTATGCCCATGTCCTCCGTCGCGAACCCACGCCAACGCAGGTCAGCGAGGTAACCGGGAGCATTGCCGAAATGGCCGTAAGCGGGGTTGGAGAAGCAGGCAGTATTGAAATACGTTCCACCGACCGCACTGGTGTTGGTCTGACTAAAGCTGCAATTCGGAGCAATGTTCGAATAGACGTTGGTGATACCGGGGTACCAGGTGTTTGCCGTAATGCGCATCGGCGTACCCGAGTTGTAGTGGAACCCCGTGCTGAGACTCCATCCGCCGACCATGGCATTCAGAGCGGAACCGCCATTCGCCAGGAACGCGCGCCCCTTGCCGAATGGCAGGTCGTACACGATGTATCCCTTCACGATGTGCTTCTGGTCGAACGGGGAGATGGTGTTGCGCTCCTGCTGCAAGTTATAGACATCCTGCAGCGGCCCGGCCCACCAAAGTTCCTGGAAGGCGTTGTCGGTGTCACCGTGCGAAGACGACAGATTGTAGCTGGCCAACAGAGACAGGCCATGCGACGCCCGCTTCTTCACCGTGAACTGCAACGAGTGGTAATCGGAATTGCCCAGGGGTGACCCCACATAGAACAGCGGTCCCCAAGTCATGGCAACATTCGGGAAGGGCGCAACCGCCGCCCAACCAAAGCCGTTGAATGTTGGCGACGAGATCCAGTTCCACATCTGTCCGGCGTCCGACATGGCGCTGTACGCCGGCAACTTCGGCTGGTTCGCGGCCAGGTATCCGCTTTCCAGATGGTACCCGTGGTTCTGCATGAAATCGACGTTCAGCACCAGATCACGGCTCAACTCGCGCTCAACGCCCACCGACCACTGCTGAACGTTGCCGAGCTCCAGGCTGCGGGGATCGATCGACACCATGCCCCATCTTGTGAAGTTCGGGTCTTTGCCCACATCGACCGGTTTCCCCGGATATCCGCTATCCACCTTAAAGGACGTCAACACCTGGTTGTTGGCCACGAATCCAGGATTGAACCCGTAAGGAATCGCGCCCCACGTGTTCAGGTTCAGCGGCACATAAAAGACGCCAAACGACGCGCGCGCCACCGTCTTCGGAGTGACTTGGTACGCCACGCCTATATGCCCGGAGAAGTTGTGGTAGTTCTGATTCCGCTCGAACGAGTCGCCGCCCCCGGTCGCAAACTCCAGCGCGCCAGCCTTACCCGTTGCCGGATTGATCTTGGTCGTATTGAAGTTCGACCAGTGACCAAACTTCTCGTGGTAGCGGCCGTTGAAGTCCCACCGCAGGTCGAGGTTCAGTGTGAGCTTCGAAGTGACTTTGATGTCGTCCAGGGCATAGAGCGACAGCGCCTTCCGCCGTCCATACGTGTTGTTCGGGACACTTACCGACCCCTGGTTCGCCGCGCCCAGCATGAAGCTGGCAAATCCGAAACCCGCGTTGCCGCTGCCGTAAGAGCCCGCTGTCTGCGCAGGATCGAAGGTGATAGTCGGAACACCGTAATCGCCGTGCGAGTTGAACTGCATGATGCGCAGATCGCCGCCGAACTTGTAGGTATGCCGCCCCTTCACCCAGGAAAGGTTGTCGTTAAAAACGTAAGTGTTGGCGGTATAGAAGTCGTTGAATTGGCTTCCCAGCGAACTTTCGTCGATATTCTTCCCGTTTACCTTCGTGTGCTGATCGCCGTTCACACCCTGGAACTTGATGATCGGGAAGTTGCCCGCGCCAAAGTCACCCAGGCCCAGAGTCTTAGACCAGTTCCCCTGTTGAGACCGGGCAGAACTGGGGTTGTGGAAGCGGTTGAACGTCACGTTGAAGACATTGAGCACGGTGTTAGAGATGGTCCATGAATCGCTCAACCGCACCGACGGCGCCGTAGTGTTGTGGTCGTACGCGTTGGCCATCGGTCCGCCATCCTTCGAACCTGGCGACCAGATTCCGCCCTGGTCGGAAAGAAGGCGCGTAATGTAGGCGTAGATGAACGACCCATTCAGGTGATGCTTTTGAGAGAGGAGGTAATCGATTTTGACGCTGTACTGGTTGCTCTGATACCACGTCGCTGGGTTGTTCAGAGGCATAGCGTTGTTGTTGGTAAGGTTGGAAGAGAGTGGCGCATAGTACTGCTTATAAAGGGCCGCGATCTTCTGCGCGACGGAGCTGATGCGTGCCGTAGGAATGATGTTCCCTGGAAACGCATTGCCCGTGTTGGGATCGATGATCGCTCCCTTGTATACGGTCCTGCCGGCGCTGTCCACGCCCAGGATCTTGGTTTTATCCAGCAAGGAACTGAAGTCGCCGTTAAGGAACGCGGTTGTCGGGACGGTAGAATTAAGCCCGCCGAGTCCGTAATTGGCGAAGGTGTAACGTTCCCAGGCGGCAGTAAAGAACAACTTGTTCTTCACAATGGCTCCGCCGACGCTCCCGCCGTAATCGAACAGACTGTCGTCGGGTTTGCCGAACACGCGTCCACACGCAGCTGCCTGGGCGCTGTTGGAGCCGGCGTTTTTCACGCACAGGACGCTGTTGTACTTCTTATCCCATGCCGTGGCGTTGAACGCAGCATCGTGCATGAAATAAACGCCGCTGCCATGCCAGCTATTGGTGCCCGACTTCATGTTGTAACGGAAGACGCCACCACCGCTGCGGCCTTCATCGGCACGCAACCCGCTGGTGCTGACCTGGAATTCTTCGACCGCCTCCATGGGCGGGCTCGATTCGCTCAAATAGCCGCCGATCTGCGCCACGGCAGAAGTGCCATCGATCATGACCTCTTTCGTTTTGCTCATACTGCCGCCGATGTGAGAGTCGTAATCAGATCCCTCGACCCCCGGGACATAGGCAAACATGAAGTTCGAGAGATTGCGGCCACCCTGGACATTCAACGGAAGCTCATTAACGGCGGCATTGTGCAGGTTGGTCGAGACTGATGATGTCTGCGTATCCAGCAGTGGAGCGTCTTCGGATACCGTGACGGTTTCAGCGGTGGCGCCAACCCGCAACTGGAAGTTGATCTCCGCGACCTGGCTGATCGCGAGATTGATCCCTTTGCGTTCAGACGTGCCAAACCCATCTTTGCTGGCCAGTACCTTGTACTCGCCAATAGGGAGATTCAGTACGGTAAACAGGCCCAGGGCATTGGTCGTCGTGCTGGTCTGTTCATTGGTTCCCACGTTCGTGACGGTGACTGACACTCCCGGCACAACGGCGCCTGTCGTGTCCTTCACCGTACCGGTGATCGAGGCGCGGTCCGATTGCGCAAACATGGTTCCTGCCAGTAGAAGAACGATAAGAGTGAGAGTAATTTGAATCTTCATAAAGCTCCTATATCCCCGCCTTATCCGGACTCGAAAGCTGAGTCGTCATTGCTTTCAACCACGGCAGCCGGGAAACAATTCGAAACCGGGGCACGCTTCACCACGTGTACAGGACTTTTGAACGACTCTTGGGGGCCCAACCGCAAATCTTGACAGTCATTACGGCTTGCGCGAATACGCCCGAACGTAATCCACCAACATCCGCTGGGGGAATTTCAAGGAAGCATCGGGATTCCCAGGCCAATTCCCGCCAACAGCGACGTTCAGGATGAGAAAGAAAGGATGGTCATAGACCCATCGTGTTCCCGGAGGCAGGTCCGCAGGCGCGCGCGTTTCGTAGAGGACATCATCCACGTAAAACCGGATCGCGCTCGGCTCCCATTCGACGGCGAAGACGTGAAAGTCATCGGCGAATCGACCCGAGGGCAGGGCGTATTCGCCGGTCAGAGGATGTTCGCCGGAGTAGCCTGGACCGTGGAGGCTGCCATGAACTTTGTTCGGCTCAGCGCCGATGTTCTCCATGATGTCGATCTCGCCGCACTTGGGCCACCCGACAGTGGAGATATCATCGCCGAGCATCCAAAAAGCAGGCCATATCCCTTGCCCGTAAGGAATCTTGATCCGGGCCTCGAATCGTCCATACGCCTGCGTGAATACACCCGCGGTCTTCAGACGCGCGGAGGTGTACGAGCGTGTCACTTTGTCGGGACCTGTAAATGTTTCTTTCAGGGCCTCTATGACCAGGTTCCCATTTTGCTGGTAGACGTTCTTTGACCGGGCGGTGTAGTACTCGAGTTCGTTATTGCCCCATCCGCCACCGCCTGTTTCAATGAT
Organism: uncultured Terriglobales bacterium; assembly: GCA_964559835.1. GTDB lineage: Bacteria > Acidobacteriota > Terriglobia > Terriglobales > Acidobacteriaceae > DAISJI01. The sequence goes on along the minus strand of CAZLJE010000013.1, from coordinate 85,204 downwards.
CCACTTGGCCGTGTCGGGCGGTGAACCATCAGGTCCGTTGAACTCATCGCTCCACGTCAAAGTCCAACGATCGGCGCTCCGCGCCGACGGAGAGGGAGCCGCGCCAGACTGCGGAAGCGGACCCGCGCAGAAGGCACAGATGCTCGACAGCAGTGCGACGATTAGAATGCTTCCCATGATGGACCGCGTTCTCGTGTTACAGCCGTTGCTCGCCGGCAGTGGAACAAAGGAGCAAAAAACGCTGGCTTCTTTGAGCCTTTTGTGGAAGAATCGTTTCTGTTCCATACAGAAACGTTTCTGTAAATCTCACGCAGTGTGAGCTACGGGTTAAGGATTGTCAACAGAAAATTACAATTCTTAGGTTTTTGCGATCGGCAGGCAGGTGGATGGAGACGACGGCGATCAGGACCGTTAAGGTTGAAAGCACTTCGCGCTCTCGGCAGCGCGTGAGTCTCAAGTCCATCGCCAAGCACCTGGGCATTTCTACGACCACCATTTCCGTAGTGGTCAACGACGCACCGGCCGCCCAGGCGATCTCCCAGGAAACCAAGGACAGGATCCTAAAAGCAGCGCAGGAGCTCAACTACAGGCCCAACTTTTTCGCGCGTTCGCTACGCCAGCAGCGCAGCTTCATGGTTGGGATGGTGCTGCCTGAGATCAGCGAAGGGTACGCCGCTTCGATCATGCGCGGCATTGAAGACCGCCTTCTTAGCGAAGGCTATTTCTATTTCGTGGTCAGCCACCGCGGCAAAAAGGATTTGATCGACGAGTATTCCCGCCTGCTCATCGAGCGCGGCGTCGAAGGCCTGATCTGCGTCAATACACCCGTCAGTACTCCTTTGCCTGTGCCCGTCGTCGCCGTTTCGGGCGAAACCAACATTGCCGGCATCACCACGGTTTCAGTGGACAATCGTAAAGCCGTCAAACTCGCGCTCGAGCACCTGGTCGCCCTGGGGCACAAACGCATTGCTTTCTTCAAAGGACACCCATCCAGCGTCGATACGGAGCAGCGTTGGGAGGGGATCTGTAAAGCCGCGCACAACCTTGGCATCCAAGTACTGTCGGAATTGACGATCCAGTTGCAGGGCAACCATGGCGGTGAAGAACCCTCCACTCCCGATGAGGGTTATCTATACGGGCAGAAACTTCTCGACCGGAAGAAGCCTTTCACCGCACTCGTCGCCTTCAATGACATGTCAGCGATTGGAGCCGTCCGGGCTTTTCAGGACCACGGCTTCCGGGTGCCGCAGGACATTTCGGTAGTCGGCTTCGATGATATCCAGGCGGCATCGTTCCAGAATCCTCGGCTTACTACCGTGCGTCAGCCCATGCGTCGAATGGGCGAGTTAGCCGCAATGACATTATTGAAACGGATAGCGAATCCCGAACAATCGCAGAAGAACATCAGGGTCCATGCGGAATTGATCGTTCGAGAATCTACTGCCCGCGTGCGCCGTAACATTGCCGGCTCATGCAGATCGTGATTCTGAGCGCGCCAGGTCCTGCAGCCGCCCGAATGTAAGTAGCGCGAACATTACGCAGCACAACGTCACCATGAAGCCGGTCCTCAGGCTGTTCGAATACGCGGCGACAAGCCCCACGAGCGATGGAATCGTAGCACCGCCGATTCCGCAGAGCCCGAGGACTATGCTCCCTCCCGCGCCCGTTCCGTACCCCTCCGTGAAGATCGCCACCGCCGTCGGAAACAGAGGGGCCATACCCAGTCCGCAGAGCAGGACTGCCATTTCCAGCGTGACCACTCCGCTCGAAACAATGGTACCGGCGACGCCGGCTGCAGCGCCCGCGAGTCCTGCAATCATCAATTTACCCGGCTGCAGCAAGCGAACGACGGCAGGCGCGAGCAGGCGGCCGACGAGCAGGGCGCCCCAAAAACTTGATTGCACAAAAGCCATCGTGTGGGGGGAACCCTGATGGATCCGGCCAGTCAGGACCGATAACCACCCCGAGAAACCATTCTCGACACCGACATAAAGCATGAGGAACAGGCACGTGAGCACCGCGAAAACAAGCCGCTTCTCTGCCGGAAGGTTTCCGGCCTGGGTCGGCGTGGGGGGGTTGGTTTGCCGCGCCCCTCGTCCCGCGCCCCTCGTCCCTATCATGGTTCCCTTGGCGTTGGGTAGCACCGCGAATTCGAAGATGGAAATGACGACAAAGGCGGCAGCGAGCACGAAAGAGAACTTTCGCAAACCGATCGACGCCTGGGCGGAAGCGATCATGAGAGGTCCGCTCCACGCGCCGACCGTCCAGGAAAAGTTCAGGATGTTGAGGGCGGCGACCCTTTGCTCGGGCATTAACTCGACAATGAGCAGGTTTGTGGCCGGAAGTGCGAATCCCAAGCCGACGCCAAACAGACAGATCCCGGCGACACCGAGCGATGGATTGCCGAGCCCTAACGCGGAAACTCCGGCGGCGATTGAAAACATTCCAATTGCCACCGTCCAGCCGGTCCCCCAACGAGCAAGCACTCGGCTGGCCACGAAGGATCCGGCGACCGCCGATACGAACTGCGCCGTGAACAGGCTTCCCGCTTGCGCATCGTTCAGGTTCCATTGCGAGGAGAGAAGAGGAAGGATGGGACCCAGGAGCGTGGTCACCACGCCGGTAAGAGCAAATCCGAGGTGAATGACGGCGATGCGAATCTTCACCGTGTCGCTCGCATCGCGAAAGGAATCGGTACAAAGATCATGAACTTGCGGCTGACAGAGGGGCCCACCGCTGCATGATAAACGACTTGTACAGCCGCCCCGTGAGAGTTTTATCCGTCGGGGCTTAGGGCGTAGGGCACAAGGCTTAGGGCTTCCTACGCCCTGAGCCCTGCGCCTCGGTTACGTGGCAACTTGAAAGGTGACAGACAAATGCCTTCTTACGATTCGCGTTCCATCTGCCGCAGAAGACTCCAGCGATATGTTGGTTCACTCGTAGCGTTGGTCCTGCTCGTGCCGGCTGCCCTGGCACAATCCTGGGCAAACGATCCCAACATCGAGGCCCGCATCGACTCCCTCCTACAGCAAATGACATTGGAGGAAAAAATCGGGCAGTTGAACCAGTACTCTGCGGGGACTCTCACCGGGCCGAGGGAGCATGGACGCAACTATGAAGAGATGGTCCGCAACGGGCAGGTCGGGTCGCTGTTCAACGTCACCGGCCCGCGCGTGGATGCATTGCAGAAGATCGCCGTGGAGCAGTCTCGGCTCAAGATCCCGCTGATCTTCGGTCTTGATGTCATCCACGGGTACCGAACGATCTTCCCCACCCCGCTGGCCATGTCGGCGACTTGGGATATTCGACTGATCGAACAGGCGGCAAGGGTAGCGGCCACCGAGGCGAGTTCCGATGGTGTCCGCTGGACGTTCTCGCCGATGGTGGACATTGCTCGAGACGCGCGTTGGGGCAGGGTCGTCGAAGGCGCGGGCGAGGATCCGTTCCTCGGCTCCGCCATTGCCCGCGCGTACGTTCGCGGATACCAGGGCAAATCGCTCGGCGAACCGACGTCTGTCGCCGCATGTGCGAAACACTATGTCGGCTACGGCGCCGCCGAGGGTGGGCGGGATTACAACACGACCGAGATTCCCGAGCGCTTGTTGCGCCAGGTTTACCTGCCGCCTTTCCATGCGGCGAAGAACGAAGGAGCGGCGACGTTCATGAGTGCGTTCAACGCTGTGAACGGCGTTTCCGCAACCGCGAATTCCTTCACGCTCGGCCAGGTGCTGCGCAAGGAATGGGCCTTCCAGGGTTTCGTCGTCAGCGACTGGACATCGATAGAGGAATTGATCCCGCATGGCATCGCTCTGGACGGCGGCACCGCGGCCCGGAAAGCGATCATGGCCGGGGTGGATATGGATATGGAATCCAGCCTCTACGTTTCCACGCTGGAGGACCAGGTGAAGAGCGGCCAGGTTCCGGTATCGGTAGTTGATGACGCCGTGCGGCGCATCCTCCGTGTGAAGTTCGCGCTCGGCTTATTCGACCACCCATATTCGACCGGCGCGTCCAAACCGACTCCATCGGCGGACTCGCTTCAGCTTGCCCGAACCGTAGCGGAAAAATCGTTCGTTCTTTTGAAAAACGATGGGGTACTCCCGTTAAAGGGAAAGAAGCGCGTAGCACTGATCGGTCCGCTGGCCGACAGCGCGGATGACATGCTGGGTTGCTGGAAGGCCCAAGGAAATCCGACAGATGTCGTCACGTTACGTTCGGCGCTCCAACATCGGCTCGGTGCTAACGTCGTCTATGTCAAAGGGACCGATGTGCTCGATACCGGCGTCGATGAGATCTCAGGAGCCGTACGCGCCGCTCAGCAAGCCGACGTTGCCGTTGTCGCTCTCGGCGAAGATGCTATGGAGATGACGGGTGAGGCCGCATCGCGCGTAGATCTCGGCTTGCCCGGGCGTCAACTTGATCTCTTAAAAGCCGTAGCTTCGACCGGGAAACCTGTCGTGCTGATCGTTTTCAGCGGGCGTCCCCTCGTTCTGGACTGGCCGGCCGAGAACATCTCCGCAATCATCGAAGCGTGGCACCCGGGAGTACAAGCAGGACCAGCCCTGGTGCGGACCCTATTTGGTGAAAACAACCCGTCGGGCAAGCTGACCGTCACCTTTCCCAGGTCAGTGGGACAGGAACCTCTTTATTACAGCCAACTCAACACCGGTCGCCCGCTCGGCGCAGTCGACGATTCCCGGCCGCCCCGCGGCGAAACTGAAAAATATCATTCCCGTTACATCGACCAGAAGGTCACACCGCTGTTTCCGTTCGGCTACGGCCTCTCCTATACGACTTTCCAGTACTCGCCCCCGTCACTCTCAGCAACATCGCTGTCCGCTGCCGACCTCAACGCGGGCAAAACGACTTTGCAATTGAGCGCGGAAGTGAAAAATACCGGGTCCGTCGCAGGAGAGGAGATCGTGCAGGTGTACATCCGCGAACGCGGAACGAGTGTTGCTCGACCGGTGCGCGAGTTGAAAGGCTTCCGCAAAGTATTGTTGAACCCGGGGGAATCCCAGCGCGTCGAATTTTCGCTTGGAAATAACGAACTTGCGTTCTGGAATATCGACATGAAGAAAGTAGTCGAACCTTCCGATGTGAGCATCTGGATCGCCGGGAGCTCCGACGAGGGGACGCCGGCGGAACTCAAGATCAGATAACGTCACCGTTACGGATGGATCGCCGTTGCATGCTCGCTGGTTTGCATGTGGCGGTAAAAGTCCTGCAGGACAAAATAAGCTTTTTTCTTTTCGCCATTATTAGTCAAAAGGCCCTTCCGGTTGAAATAGTCCTGAAAATGTGGGAGGGTACGCCGCGGGCTGCGAAAATCCTTCAGCACCCACGGAGACATGCCGCGCAAAAACGGGACGCGCTTCAGCATCGCGATTTGATGCTGGAAGACATTTTCCTGATATTCCTCGGTCCAGCGCGTGGCGGCGTCGCCGTGATAGCCAAACAGCGCATCCGCGCCGAATTCGCTCATAACCAGCGGCTTGCCGACGTCTGACACCCAATCGACGCGATCGGCATCTTCCGGCGTGTGGACATACCATCCGATGTACTCGTTGTCGCCGATCACGTCGAGATCTTTTCCGACGGGATCATCGATGCGTATGGTGATGCGGCCTTGTGCCGTTGTCTCGTGATTCTGGAGGGCCGCGGAAACCAATCGAGTGTCGTCGTGCGAGCGAATGTTGTGGATGAGTGCGCGCAAGAAGCGATTGCGCGCGTCGGTCACTGGAGTTTCGTTCGCGACTGAATAAATGATGAGGCCAGCGCGATTGCGGTCCCGAGTAATCGCCTCATCCAACTGGTTCTCGGCGTTTGCGAGGGTGTCCGGATTGTCCCATTGAATGGTCCAATAGACAGGCACTTCTTCCCAGACCATCAAGCCAAGTTGATCGGCAACGCGCATCATCTCCTCATTGTGGGGATAATGCGCGAGCCGTACGAAGTTGCAGCCCAGGTCTTTTGCCCACGTGAGGAGCGTGCGCGCATCTTCATTGCTCCAGGCCCGTCCTCCGCGGAATGGCGCCTCTTCGTGCATGCTGACGCCGCGCAGGAAAACTGGTTTTCCGTTCAGCAACAGGTCTGTGCCGCGCACTTCGATGGTGCGAAAACCGATATGGTCGATGACGCGGTCGGTCTCCGACGCGATCTCTACGTCGTAGAGTTTTGGCTCTTCCGGCGACCAAAGCTCGAGTTTCGCCGGGATCGAAAACTCGGCTCTGCCGGAGGCGTCGGTCTGGACAGTCTGGGTCACACCGGCCTCCGGGATTCGCAGCACAACCTGTTGCTGACGGCGCGGTCCGTTGAGTTGCACCCAGCCCCGCACTTGTCGCTGCGATCCTTTCGCAAGCTGTACCAGGTAGTCCTGAATGAACGTATCCGGGGTTTCGACCAAGGTCACCGGCCGCGTGATACCGCCGTAATTCCACCAGTCGGTATTGGTGGTGGGGACTTGTTCCGGTTTGCGGACGTTGTTCACCAGAACGACGAGTACGTTGTTCTGGGCACGCACCTTGTCCGTGATCTCGAAATCAAACGGCGTAAATCCGCCTTCGTGTTCTCCCAACTTCTGACCATTCAGGTAGACCGAGGCCTTGTAATTGACTGCTCCAAAATGCACGAATAGTCGGCTTCCGGGTTTCAGTGAATAGTCAAAGGCATTCTTGTACCAAACACTCCCCTCATAAAAGAACAGCGTCTCCCGCTGGGTGTTCCAATCACCGGGGACGGTGAGTTGTGCGGCATGATCGAAGTCGTATTCAACGAGTTCGGATTTCGATTTCGGTTTGTAGTCTTTGTAGAACGCATTGTTGTTGTGGAGGGGCTCAGCGCGATAGTCGAGGGAACCTACGTCGTAAGGATCGACAATGGTCCGCCAGGGACCGTCCAGACTCGTGGTGCGACGAGCAGCGATATTGGCGATCAGCGGCGCAACCTGCGCAACTACGGGGAGATCCAGGAGCGTCACACATATCCCGAGCGTCAAGAGAAGTCGCCAGCATTTGAGCATCGATTTTCCTTACAGCGAGCGCCGTTCGCGAAGCCTTAACTTTACGTTTCGGTCCCCTGCCCTAGGGCACAATGGCGCGGCGATCGACATCGTTAGTGAATAGGAGTGCAGCTTGCGGCTCCGACTCGATGGAAAGGAGCCGCAAGCAATCAGAAGACAAACTTTCCTCCGAACTGCAGGACCCGCGCCGGACCGGCACTCGTGATTTGCCCGAACGTAGAGGTGCTGGCGCTTCCTGGACTGGGGGCGTTCCCGACGCCGGGATTGTTCCAATTGGCATGGTTCAAAGCATTAAACGCATCCGCCTGGAACTGCAAGCGCATGCCTTCCCTGAAAGGCAAGATGATTGCCTTTCGCAATGAAAGGTCCACCGCAGAAAAATTCGGTCCGATGATGTTGTTGATGGGAGCGTTGCCGGCGCCGAGTTGGGTTGGGGCGGTAAAGGCGTTCGGATTAACCCAGCAGATTGCGTGCAGGTTGGTACATGTGCCGCTAAACGCGGTTGGCTGCCCCGGGACAAGCATCGCCCGCCGACCGGCGCTGATGCCTGTGTGCGGTACGTATACGTTTTCCAGGATTCCACCACGCCGCCAGTTTGCTAACACGCGCGCTAGTTTAACGCCCGCGATTCCCGAAGCGGGAACGATTTCCACAGAAATCTTCGATTGTCAAGCGCGCCTTATTGACTACTTCGCCACGCCCCTCTAAGGTGCTCCCTTCGCACGACAGGTTGTGCGCACCTGCACTGCTCCACAACCTGTTGTGGCGACGGCGCGCATGGAAGGCTTTGTCCAAATTCGTCGCGGACTAGCGGAGCACCTGGAGACCGGGAAGCTTAATGCCTTTCAATTCCTCGTCTACATGTCGCTCCACATGCGCGCCAACTTCGAAACCGGCATTTACAAGGGTACCGCGCTCGGAATCGCTCACCAGATCGGCTACCCCCGCGACGAAAGACACGTCCAAGCCGTCCTCGCCTCCCTCAAAAAGAAGCGCTACATCAACTATCCACGAGGCGTTGGTGCAAGAGGCGGCTATCAAATGCTTATTCATAAGTACGAGCCGACTGTGGGCAGGTGGTTCGGTTACCGGCTAAACGCATGGAAACACGGGGCCGCTTGCAGGCCTGAATACGAGCGCGTGACTGCTAACGCGACTGTCCCCCGACTGAACCCCGGCGCTGCCCCGAGTGAACCCCGACCTAATAAAGAAATAAGAAGTAAGAACGAAGATAAACCCAAGAGCGAATTCGAAAATCGCTCAAACGAGGAACTGATCATTATGAGAAACGTCCACATAACCGGAGGAGCCAAACTACCCCCAAGCCTTGAGGAAGAACTCAAACGCCGGGGCATCCCCATCATCACCGAGTGCGAACTCAAGGCGCTCGAAGCCGCGACCTCTGACGAACCGGCCACAGCCGTATCCATCGATCGCATCGAAGCCGCGGCGGTCGGCAGCTTCGGCAAAAACCGCGTCGGCAAGAAGACGGTCCGCGAACTCCAGGCCGCTTACGCCGCCTATGCCCGCCGCATCTTCCGCGCGAAACTCCACCCCGAACTAGCCCGTCTCTTCCGCCTGCAGTGGGCTTCGACCAACTGCGGCCACGCAATATTCTCCTTCTCTCAACTCACTTACAAACAGGCCAAGTATTGGCCATTTTCATTATGTGATCCCTGTCGCGCCGCAACACACATACACACTGAAACTGCACTTCCGCGAACATTGGTTCGGATCTCAGAACGGCAACATCAATGGCGTCGGCAGCCGCGTGTTCGATGTTTCTTGTAATGGATCAGTGATCCTGAAGAATTTCGATATCCTCGCCGAGGCCAACTCTGCACCGATCGTCCGGTCATTTCCCCACATTCAGCCAACCGCCCAGGGGAAGATCGAGATCTACTTCACGCCCGTCGTGAATTATCCGTCCATCAACGCGATCGAAGTCATACCTGAATAACGTGGCTCAGTCGTCTTGGGGTGGTCCTTGCTCGATGTGCAGTTCGCCATCACACGAGAGGACTTCGAACCGGCTGCGGCTGCCCTCGCTCCAGAAACGGATTGTGGCAGTACTGTCACTGACCCGGAGATCATGCAAGGTAACTTCCGGCAACCAACGCGGAAGAACAGGATCGACATAAAGAGTTCGCGCGTGCGCGTTGGCTTCAAGGCCGAGAATAGCGCGCACCAAGTGGAAGACACTGCCCGCAGCCCAGGCCTGCGGCACGTTGGCGCCGAGATACTGGACTGGGAAGCTCCCGGGCTCGCGGCGAATGCCGCCGTAAAGTTCCGGTAAGCGATAAAACACGAAGTAGCTCGCCGCCTCGCTGATATCGCGTGCGATCATGGCAGCTTCCTTGGCGAATCCGTAACGGCGGAATCCCATTGCGATGATGCCGTTGTCGTGCGGCCACACGGATCCGTTCTGATATGAGAACGGATTGTAGGCCGGGTTCTCCGCCGACAGGGTGCGGATGCCCCAACCGCTCCACATGTCCGGCTGCATCAATCGTTGGACCACGCGTGCGGCTCTTTCAGGGCTGACAATGCCGCTGAAAAGCAGGTGGCCAGGATTCGATACGATCGTCTTCACCGGCCGCTTGTCGCCGTCGAGCGCGTAAGCGTAGAACCCGGTGTCCTCACACCAGAACAGCTCTTCGAACTTCTCACGGAGTGCGGCGGCTTTCTGCCGCAATGCGCGTGCGAGCGCCTCGTCACCGAAATAGGCGAATGCGTCGGCCATGCGCAGCCAGGCGTCGTAGGTGTATCCCTGTAATTCGCATAGCGCCTTGGGACCTTTGAAAATAGTGCCGTCGGGGGCGACGTTGGAATCGCCCGCGTCTTTCCACCCCATATTTTCGTAGCCATCCGGCGAACGTGTCTGGAATTCCTGCAGTCCGTCGCCATCCATGTCACCGTAGCGGTCAATCCACTCCAGGCAGCGGCGCGCGGTTTCTTCGTGGCGGCGGAACAGCAAGTCGTCTCCCAACCACCGCCAGGCCTCGTGGAGCGTGATCAGATAGAGGGCGGTGGCATCAGCGGTTCCGTAATATGGCGTGTGCGGAATCTTTTTGCGAGCGGCGAATTCGCCGACGCGGATCTCATGCAGGATCTTGCCGGGCTGAGCGTCGCGGTAGTCGTCAACTTCGGAGGCTTGCAGTTCGCCGAGCACCTTGAGAGCACCTCGTCCAAAATCGGGATGCACGATCATGTTCTGCAGGCTGACGATCAGGCTGTCGCGCCCGAACACGGCGACGAACCACGGGACACCCGCCGCCGGGATTGCTTCATTGGGCGAGTTGGTGCCGTATGGCAATCTCAGCGCTGCCATGTCCTCCAACGACTGCTTAAAAAGCCGATAAATGTCTTCATTCGAACTGGTCAGGGAAGTCGTCGCCTTCTTCCATTCTTCCATTTCGCGTTCGGCTGCGCTCTGGCACTGGTGCACGGCATGAGTGTTGCGCGACGGCCTCGAATTCGGCTCGCCCTCGACAAACGCATGTTCGACCGCGCTCCGCCACATCGCGCGTGGCGGAATATCCACGCCGAAGCTGATGCGACCGTTGTTGTAAACGGGTTCGGAGCTGGTTTTGGCGAAAGTCGAAACCAGCGACCGGACAAAGCCGTTGTGCTCGTATTTGCTGATCAGCTGACACTGATCGAGCGACCAATCCGTGGTGACGTGCCCCTTGCGGATGACCTGCCTCGACTTGACTTCGAAGATATCCGCGAAATCGGTACGCAGGGCGATTTCAAAGTTGAACCGCGCGCGCTCGATGCCGTAGTTACGGACCTCGAACTCCTCGATCACGCCGTCGTACACGGCGCGAGTGAACACGAGACTGAGGGCTGAGCGTTCAATTTCCCCGTACTCGGTCCGAAGGCGCGGGTTGATGAGATAGGCGCGGGAGGCGTAATAGGCGATTGCGCTAGAGTTCTGGAGCACCCAGTGCTCGCCATCCGCATACAGTTTGTAGCTGCTAACGTAACGGGTGTCCCGAGAATAGAACCCTTCATCGGTATACGGTTGGACCGAGCCGTCCGGCTGCGATAAGACGAACGTGTACCCCCGGTTGATGGTGATCTGCAGTGGGCCGACGGTTACTTCGATTGCCATAGCCGCTTAGCCAACAGTCCTCGACGCTCTTCTTTCGATGCGTTTTTTAGCTACCCATTCGTCCATCTGCATACGTCAGAATCGCAAAATTGAGCAGTTATCTAATCGTTTGCTCCCGCTCATAAACGGGAAACGACGACCCGAACATCGGCGCCTTGCTCTTCGATTGCTCTTCGGTCGCCTCGTCCTGAATGACATCCCAGTGCTCGACGAGAATTCCATCCTTCAAGCGAACGACGTCTGCTGCGATCCAGTTCACGGGCAGTCCGATGTTCGAAAACCGGCCATGAACGATGACGTAGTCACCTTCTGCAAGAATCAATCCAGGCTCATACTTGAGCGACGACGGCGCGGCCTTGATGAGGTTGAAGAGCCCGTCTCGTCCGGGTTCGATATGCGCGCTGTGTTGAATGTATTCCGGCGACCAAAAACGCTCTGCCGCCGCATAGTCGCGCTTGTTGAATAGGGTGTCGAACGCTTCCAGCACGACGGCCTTGTTTTGCTCGGACGCAGTCTTCGGCATCTTGATTCCTTCTGCACGCGGACTTATCACGAACTCATGAGTGCTGCCGGGTTACGCGTAACCTGCTTAGCAGATCAGTTCGATTGTATCGACCCGTGACGGATAAAATGCCAGGTACTCTTTTTCCGAGACTCCCAGAATAATGACGTCGGCAAGTGTCCGGCCGGCCACGCGGAGAATGGCTGCGACAGTGAGCGTTCCTCAAGCGAACCGGAGGGGACAGCGCTGTTGCTGGCCGTGAAAAATATTGCTGTTGTTCCGACCATTGCCATGTCGTCCGCATTCCTTCGCTATCTCTCGCGAATGCCAAGCTCAGCGAGAACATGTTTGATCTCGGAAATGCCGTCAGCCGTTCCGTTCGAGGCTGAGCGATCCGTTCGGCTCCGGACGTAAATACTGACAGTGACGCACGGCCGCTGGTCGCCCGGCGAGCAGACGATGCAGGTAGGATCGGCGTAGATCTCAAAGTCAGTCATATCGCTCGCCGAAGCAGAAGTTCGTTCCACAGCCAGACCTGCGAGCGCCTGCAATCGTGAGCGGAGGTGTTAGCAGCGGACTACGAGCATGTTCCAACTATGAATTGACCTCATGCGAACACTCGACCGAATGTGGGCAGGTTGCTGGCGCATTGCCGATTACCCGCGCCGTATAAACCCGATTTCCATCCCTGACCCGATCTGGTCGACACTGCCCTTCCGCGGGCAGTCACTTTCGTATCTGCTCCTGCATCCAGTTCCTGAATCTCAATTTGCGCAATGAGTTAGCCGGGATCGACGTTCGGCCAGACGCGTGCCTTATGTCTACCTGGAAAGCGCGGATCTCCGTAGAGATTGGCTGCGTAGGCTGAATTCAATATGAATGTGATTGTCCAATTCGTTCTGAAGCATGGCTACGCCATCCTGTTCGCTGCGTTATTCGCGCACCAGATAGGGTTACCGTTACCCGGACCTCTTTTCCTGCTCGCCGCCGGCGCGCTCTCAGCCGCCGGTAAATTGGGCCTGACCGCCTCGATCTGTCTGGCTGTCATTGCCTGTGTACTGGCTGACTGGGTGTGGTACGAGGCGGGCCGGCGGCGCGGGGACAAGGTCTTGCATTTCATTCACCGCCTCTCACGCAACCCCGACGCCCACGATCGCAGGGCCAAAGAGACGTTCGCCCGGTTTGGCCTTCCGCTGCTCGTGCTTGCCAAATTCGTCCCAGGACTGGACGCGGTAGCGCCGCCCCTGGCTGGAACTTCCCGAACCAGCCGGCTCCGCTTCCTGGCTTGTGACGCGCTTGGCGCGGGCATTTATTCATGCGCCTACACGGGACTGGGATACGTCTTCAGTCACGACTTGGACCGCGCGGCTGGTTACGCTCGCCGAGCAGGAACCGTCTTGGCAGGTGTTGCAGTCGTTTCAATCTGTATTTACGTGGTCCACAGGCTGGTTCAGCGCCATGTACGCGAGTCGAGAACCGTGCAGGTCACAGCAGCGGATCCGACGATCGTTCAAGAGGTTTGATCATGATGACAAAGGCTGCAGCAAAACGACAGACCCTGGATGCTGCCAGACTCATTAATCGCTATGGATGTGGCCCAGTGCAGTTCTCAGGAACAAGCGAGGCGCTGTACGAACGTCACCTGCTGTTCGATGGTGCGGTTGATTTGGCGGCGGCGACGGCGCGCGACCGCTTCGAGGCGCTTGCCCGGTCAGTGCGCGACATTTTGTCTCAGCGATGGCTGTTAACCGAGAAGACCTACGCACAACAGAATCCGAAGAGACTCTATTACCTCTCGATGGAATTCCTCATCGGCCGCTCGCTCGCGAACAACGTCACAAATCTTCTGCTCAATCCGCTGGCGAAGGAGGTTATCGAGGACAACAAACTGGATCTCATCGAGATCTTGGAACAGGAGCCCGATGCCGGTCTGGGCAACGGGGGACTCGGACGTTTGGCGGCCTGTTTCATGGAATCCGCCGCGACCATGCAACTGCCGGCAATGGGCTACGGATTGCGATACGAGTACGGCATCTTCAGGCAATCGATCCGCAACGGTTGGCAACAGGAAATGCCGGACAACTGGCTCCGTTCTCCCGATCCGTGGGAGGTCGCTCGTCCGAACGAGAAGGTTGAAGTCAGCTTAGGGTGCTCATTTGAGCTCAGTGGAGGCAGTCTGCGGCCCATACCCGGTCGTCCATCAACTCTGATCGGCATTCCATTTGACCGCCCAGTGATCGGATACGGTGGTTCCACGATCAACACGCTCCGTCTCTGGGCCGCGGGCGCTCACGACTACTTCAACTTTGAAGAGTTCTCTCATGGAGATTTTGTAGAGGCTTTTACTCAAAACCTCTCGGCTGAAACGCTGACCCGGGTACTTTATCCGGATGATTCAAGATTCATCGGGCAAGGCCTGCGCCTGATGCAGGAGTACTTTCTTGTCGCCTGCTCACTGGCGGATGCGGTGCGCCGCTTCCAACGCGGCAACTCGGACTGGCGTTTGTTTGCAGACAAAGTGGCGATTCAGATGAACGATACGCACCCGACTCTGGCCGTACCGGAACTCATGCGGATCCTGGTTGACCAGGTGCGCCTCGGATGGGACGAAGCTTGGCAAATCACCCAAAACACGCTGGCGTACACGAACCACACGTTGTTGCCGGAAGCCCTCGAAAAATGGCCGGTGGGGTTTTTCGAAGACATGCTGCCAAGGCAGCTCGAGATTATCTATGAGATCAATCGCCGTTTTCTAGGCGATGTTCACCGGCGGTTTCCGGGAGACGAAGGCCGGATTCAGCGTCTGAGCCTCATCGAAGAGGGACCCGGGAAAAAGGTTCGAATGGCCAATCTCGCCGTCGTGGGTTCCCACAGTACCAATGGAGTGGCTGCGATCCATTCGAATCTCCTGCGCGAGACAACCCTGAAAGACCTGGCCGAGATCTTTCCCGAACGATTCAACAACAAGACGAATGGAATTACGCCCCGGCGCTGGCTGCTGCTGTGCAATCCGGAGCTGTCCAGATTGATCACGGATGCGATCGGTGACGACTGGATACGTGACCTGAGCAAATTAAGCACACTGAAGGTATTCACAGGCGAGAAAAGTTTTCGCGACGACTTTCGCAAGGCCAAACGAAACGCCAAGCAGCAATTCTGCGATTGGCTCAAGTGGTCGACCGGGCAGGTCCTGGATCCGGATGCGATCTTCGATTGTCAGATCAAACGCATCCACGAGTACAAACGTCAGTTGCTGAACGCGTTGAGGATCATAGTGCTTTACAACCGGCTGCGGGAGAACCCTGGGCTGGATATGCATCCGCGGACCTTCTTTTTCGCCGGCAAGGCTGCTCCTGCGTACCGCCTCGCCAAACTGATTATCAAGTTCATAAATAATCTTGCCGGCACGATCGACGGCGACCCCGCAGTACGCGGTCGGCTTAAGGTGGTTTTCCTGCCCGAGTATTGCGTCTCCCTTGCAGAGCACCTGATTCCCGCCAGTGACGTTTCCAACCAGATCTCGACTGCGGGCTATGAAGCGAGCGGCACAAGCAATATGAAATTCATGATGAACGGCGCCTTAACCATCGGCACGCGCGACGGTGCGACCATCGAGATGGCACAGGAGGCGGGCGAGGAGAATCTCTTCCTTTTTGGTTTGACAGCGCAAGAGGTGACCGGCAGCCGCGCTTGGTACAACCCGCGCTGGCATTACGAACACGAGCCCGAGACTCACGAAGCTTTGGACCTGATGTTCTCGGACCATTTCAGCCGTACCGAACCGGACGTCTTCGCCCCGCTGCGCGACACGTTAATGACGGATCACTACATGCACCTCGCGGACCTGAAGTCTTACCTTGAAGCAGACGAGCGGCTGCGCACGCTGTACGCCGATCCCGATGAGTGGGCGCGCAGGGCCATTCTGAACGTGGCGGGCTCGGGCAAGTTCTCCAGCGACCGCACTATCGCCGAATACGCGGCAGAAATCTGGAACGTGCAGCAATGTCCGGTGCCAGACAGGGCTTAAGGGCGCTTTGTTCCGGTGGAACGGACGACGGCCCAACAGGAAGGAATTGCGATGACGCTCACGAAACAGCTGGCATTGCTGGCAGCTTTTTTGTTCATGGTCGCTTGCGCCTACGGCCAGGATACTCACTACAACTACGACCGAGGCGCCAACTTCGCGACCTACAAGAGCTATCAATGGGTCGACATCCCAGGTGGCGCGGTGCCGGATCAGTTGATCGACCAGGCCATTAAGCGGGCAATCGACGAGCAGCTCGCCCAAAAAGGTCTGACCAGGGTGGAGAAGAATGCCGACCTTTACGTCGGCTACCAGGCTGTGGTCAACCTGGAAAAAAGCGTCAACCTGTCGAGCATGGGCGACGGCCCGGGCGACTGGGGCGGGCTTGGCACACGTACAGTGCAGGGCCAGACTTCGACCATTCCCGTCGGAATACTGTTGGTGGATCTATATGACGTCGGAAGAAAGCAGCTGATCTGGCGCGGAGATGCCACCAAGACTATCGACCTCAAGAAAGACCCGGATAAGAATTACAAGAACCTGCAAAAGGCCATGTCCAAGCTTTTCAAGAATTATCCGCCTCAGCCAAATAAGTAGGACGGGAGGAGGCGCAGGTTGACTGCGCGAATCGTGTTGGCAACACTGAAGCCACTTGCAGCCCCGGCAACCGGCCGCAGCTTTCCTATAGGCGCTACGTTGGTCCCGGGCGGCGCCAACTTTTCAGTCTTTTCCCGGAGCGCGGCCGGCATCGAACTTCTGCTCTTCGATCGGGTGGAGGATGCGCGTCCTTCGCGCGTCATTCCCATCGATCCGCTAGCGAACCGCACCTATCACTATTGGCACGTTTTCGTTCCCGGAGTGGAGGTGGGACAAATCTACGGATTCCGGGCCTACGGGCCGTTTGAGCCAGATAGGGGATTCAGGTTCGACCCGTCCAAGTTACTGCTCGACCCATATGGGCGTGCGGTCGTCGTTCCGAAAAACTATAGCCGTGATGCAGCCCGCCTGAAAGGCTTCGACAACACCGCGACGGCCATGAAGAGCGTGGTTACGGATCCGCACGGCGCGGCCACCTTGGGCAACTTACTCGCGTATGACTGGGAAGGTGACGTGCCCCTGAAGCAGCCTTGGTCGCGCACCATCATTTACGAGATGCATGTGCGCAGTTTTACGGCACATCCCAGCTCTGGTTTGGCGGAATCGAAACGTGGCACATACGCCGGGGTCATCGAGAAGATTCCCTATCTTCAGCAACTGGGCGTCACCGCCGTCGAGCTGCTTCCCATATTTCAGTTCGATCCGCAGGACGCGCCCCCAGGCCGGACGAACTACTGGGGCTACTCACCGGTTTCATTTTTTGCACCGCACCAGGCCTATAGCTCGCGTCAGGACCCCCTGGGCGCGGTGGATGAATTTCGGGACATGGTCAAGGCCCTCCACCGGGCCGGCATCGAAGTCATTCTCGATGTCGTGTTCAACCACACGGCGGAAAATGCACACGATGGTCCAACCCAGTGCTTGCGTGGTCTCGACAATCCGACTTACTACCTCCTGTGTGAAGACCGGTCACGCTACGCGAACTTCACCGGTACAGGAAACACGCTGAACGGAAATCATCCAGCAGTACGGCGCATGATTGTGGACAGCCTCCGTTACTGGGTGAACGAAATGCATGTGGATGGCTTCCGTTTCGATCTGGCATCGATCCTCGCTCGCGATTCGTCCGGAGCCGTTATGGCAAATCCACCGGTGCTCTGGGACATCGAATCCGATCCGGCGCTAGCCGGCGCCAAGATGATTGCAGAAGCCTGGGATGCCGGAGGACTCTATCAGGTCGGCAGCTTCGTGGGAGATAGCTGGAAGGAGTGGAACGATCGCTTTCGCGACGATGTCCGCGACTTCTTCCGAGGTTCGAATGATACGGTAACGCGAATGGCCGACCGGCTGCTCGGTAGTCCGAGCATTTATGGTCGTCGGGAGCGCGAAGCCGAGGAGAGCGTCAATTTTGTTGCTTGCCACGATGGCTTCACCCTCAACGACGTCGTCACCTACGATCGCAAGCACAACGAAGAAAATGGTGAAGGCAACCGCGACGGCCGCGATGACAACCGAAGCTGGAACTGCGGCTTCGAAGGTCCAACAGATGACCCCGTGATCGAGAGGCTGCGCAACCAGCAGGTAAAGAACTTCTTCACGGTGACGATGCTTGCGGCAGGCGTGCCCATGTTTGCCATGGGCGACGAGGTGCGGCGTACTCAGCGCGGCAATAATAACGCCTACTGCCAGGGCGATGAGACCAGCTGGCTCGACTGGAAGCTGCTGTCCCGACACGCCGACGTCCTCCGTTTTGTGAAGCTGCTGATCCAGCGGCGTGTTATGCGGGATGTTGAACATGAGCGCCGGCGCGTGAGTCTAAGCCAGGTTCTTCGCGAGGCGAAATATGCCTGGCACGGCGTCAAACTCAATCAGCCGGACTGGTCACCAGAGTCGCACAGCCTCGCCATGCGTGCGGAACTGAAGGGTGAAGGACTCTTGCTGCACCTCATCCTCAATTCATATTGGGAACCTCTCGATTTTGAACTTCCGAAAGTGGAGAACGGTACGGAAAACTGGCGGCGGTGGATTGATACTGCGTTAGACCCACCGCAGGACATTTGTGAATGGAAAGTCGCGCTGCCGGTTAAGGGCGGAACCTATCGCGCTGGCGCACGGTCCGTGGTGGTAATGATTGCAAGCAAAGATCATCAAGATTGAGCTGAGCAAACTGGAGTACGCCCACCTCATGACATTCTGCCCGCACCAACACTTCAGCGCGACGCTACGCGCTTTGTCTCATCCACTGCAGGCAATTTGTTTTTGTGATTCCAAGCCGGCGAATCTTGTTTTGCAAAGTCGTACGCTTCAGTCCGAGCCGTTCGGCGGCTCCTCCCCTGCCCGCAATGCGTCCAGAGGCAGCTCTCAAAGCGCCGACGATGGCCTGCCGCTCGGCATCGTGAAATGTGGACACGGAGGTGGTGTGAGGTGATCGGACGAGATTCGTCAGCTCCGGCATCGGGACACACAACTCACTTCCTTGGCTGAGAATGACCGCGCGTTCGATGAAGTTCTCGAGTTCGCGCACGTTGCCCGGCCACGAAGCATTCACGAAGGCCTCCATCGCGTGCTTCGGTATGTTCGTAATGTTCTTATGCATCCGGCGAGCCACAACCGAGGCGAAGTAATGCACGAGAAGCGGAATATCTTCGCGACGTTCGCGCAGCGGCGGGATCTCGATGGGAAAAACTTTGAATCGATAGAAAAGATCCTCGCGAAACGTCTTCTCCTCGATCATCGTCTCAAGGTCGCGGTGGGTCGCCGCAATAATGCGTACGTCTACGCGGATCGTCTTGGCGCTTCCGAGGCGTTCGAACTCTCGCTCCTGCAGCGCCCGCAACAATTTCGGCTGTAGCTCCAGGCTGATGTCGCCAATCTCGTCCAGGAAGAGCGAACCCCGATCCGCTACCTCGAACCTGCCTTTCTTTTGCATCAAGGCGCCGGTGAACGCTCCCTTTTCATGCCCGAAGAGTTCACTCTCCAACAGTCCCGAGGGAATAGCGGCGCAATTCACACGCACAAAGGTGCGGTCGCGCCTTGGACTCAGGTTGTGAATGGCTCGTGCAATCAACTCCTTCCCTGTGCCCGTCTCGCCATGCAGGAGGACGGTCGCATCTGTCGGCGCAACGATCTCGACTTCTTCCAGCACCTTCTGAAAGGCCGGGCTCTTGCCGATGATGCCTTGAAAGCGCGACTGAGAGGTCATTACTGGGCCCGGGCACAGTTGCTGGCCCTCAGCCCCGCACGGCACAGCAAAACCCGCTCCCGGAAGGCCTTCGGGATTCGTAAATCCAAACGTTGCGTGCGCCATATTTACCTCCTCAACTTCATCCCGGTTCGCCCCGTGGATCGGTAAGTATTCCCACCAACAGACGGCTGTGCAAGACAGCTTTTACCGTGGTGGATCGGCCATGGCGCTGGACGCATCCAGCAATGTTCGATATCGGTCTTCGGCGTCACCATCAAGGGGTAAACGGAACGCTCAGCAAAGTATCAAAAACTGGCAGCACATGCAGTGACCATTATCACCAGCCGTGCAATACCATCGATCGCGGACCGGCCTGGCGTCCGTACAGTAGAGCGCGCAATCAATTCCACGCTGCAATTTGGCGATCGGGCATGTTTCCCAAGTGTTACGGCGTAAAATGTCAGAGTGCCCACATACGGGCATCGGCACAGTAACCAACTTGAATGGCTTGTAATTATCCGAACCTTCTCAACAGTTTGCCGGGAGTCGTGATGTGGAACGGAAGTTGCTACTCCAGGGTAGAGGCAGTTATGATCACCGCCGGAAAATGCGGCATCTACTCGGACCTTCCCAAAGCAGCTGAGGAAACTCACGGAACATTCGCCGAACACCAGGAGGAGCTCAGGTGGCTGGCGATTTTTCTTACCGGAAACCACGAAATGGCGAAAGCGTGTCTCGTTAATGCGTGCGCATTCACGCAAGCGTCGTCCGAACCAACACCGGCCTTTATGCCGGTATCGCCGGTGTTTGCTGTCATCGACTGCTCCTTCGAGATTGAGCGGACGCGGATCGCCGAGCTCTCGCACATTTACAAGGCCCGCGATTGTTTCCATACCGCTCACGAGCTACTGCCTCCTGAGTCGCTTGAGTTCATCGTCGCGGAGTCCGAGTTGATCCGGTCCAGGCTCGACACCCTGTGCCGCTTTGTTCTGGTCATTTGTGGTATCGAGAAATTCAGTTGGGTCGAAGCCGCCCGGTGGCTCCGCATCAGCCCGCTTGCTGTGGAAGGAGCATACTGCGCGGCATTGGAATCGCTCGAGGTGATCGACTGCGAGGCTCACTTGGAACAGGATGCGGGTATTGCTGCGTGGAATTGATTACTGTACGGACGCCAAACCCGCGAACCAGGGTATTGCACGGCTGCTGACTATGGTCTCTGCATGTGCTCCCAGTTTTTGATCCTTTGCTACGGGTTCCGGTTACCCCTTGATGACGACCGCCGAAGACCGATATCGAACATTGCTGGATGCGTCCAGCGCCGTGGCCGATCAACCCACGGTAAAAGCTGTCTTGCACAGCCTGCGCGGTTTTCTGTCCAGCACTTGTAGGATCCACGGAGCTTTCCTCTACGTCCTGAGCGACGATGGAGAAAGCTTGCACGTTTTGGAGTTCGATCGAGAAGCGGACGCGCCCGCGATCGCCACTGGAACCAGGATCTCACGCATTGGCGCGGCGGCGAGAGTGCTTCAGGACCAAGAACCAGTCTTTCTCCCGGACGTATCGCAGGAGATGTTGAAACATCCTGAGTTGGCTCCATTCGCGGCCGAATCTGTCGGCCGAAGCACATACGTGTTTCCGGTCTCAACCGCCCAGAAACGATTCGGGATCCTCGTCGTGACGAAAGACCGGGGGCAGGAGTTTGTCCGCGAAGACGTCGAGTTGCTACGTTCAGTAGCATCGCACGTTGCCGTCGCGCTCGAGTGCGCCGTGGCCAGACACACCGCGGAGTTTTACCAGCAACAAGTGGCTAAAGAGCGCGACCGGCTGAGACTTCTGCTGGAAATCAACAACTATATTGTTTCCAAGCTGGACATCAACGATTTGTTCCGGTCTGCATCGGCATCGCTTCGCAATTACTTCGAAAACGACTTCGCCGGATTCTGGCTTATCAATAAACAATCGAACCACGTGGAATGCGTCCTGCTGGATTTCCCCAGCGGCAAAGGTTTCTTGAAACCGGACACGCGGTCCGAACTTACAGATGCCGATCACGCCAATTTGCGCGCCCGAACTCCTGAGCTGTGGTCGACCGAACAATTCGAGAAGCTTCCGCCGTCAGTCGTTGAGAACCTCAAAGCTGAATCCATCGTGTCGTTGGCAATGGTTCCGTTGGTAACTGCGACCGGTCCTATCGGCGTTCTAACCATGGGCGGCCGCCGGCCGGACAGTTTCGGTCAAGAGGACTTGGATCTCCTGTCGCAGATCAGCACCCAAATTGCGTTGGCGGTCGAAAATGCGATTGCCTATGGGCGTGTCGCGGAGGCCAGAGATCGCTTTAAGGAAGAGCGCTTGTACCTGGAATCGGAGATCCTCTCCGAATTCAACTTCGAAGATATTGTCGGTAACAGCGCCGCCATCCAGCATGTGATGAAGCAAGTCGCAATCGTGGCCCCGACCGATTCCACGGTGCTGCTGCATGGCGAGACGGGCACCGGAAAGGAGTTGTTTGCGCGCGCAATCCACATGGGCAGCCCACGGAAGGAGCGGACTTTCGTCAAGCTCAACTGTGCCGCGATTCCGTCTGGTCTTCTCGAAAGCGAACTGTTCGGGCATGAGAAGGGCGCGTTTACCGGGGCATTGATGCAGAAAAAGGGTCGGTTCGAGCTTGCCGACCGCGGCACATTATTCATGGATGAGATCGGCGACATCAGTATGGAGTTGCAGCCGAAGTTGTTGCGGGCGGTCCAGGAACAGGAGTTCGAGCGGCTGGGCAGCACGAGGACCATCCAGGTCAGCGTTCGCATGATCGCAGCGACTCATCGCGATATCGCCGCGATGATTCGCAACAATCAATTTCGCGAAGACCTCTTCTACCGCCTGAACGTTTTCCCGATCGAGATCCCACCGCTGCGCGACCGTCCCGGAGACATTCCGCTCCTCGTGCATTATTTTGTGTCGCGACTCGCTCGCCGGATGCAAAAGAACATCAAGACGATTCCCAAACACGCAATGGAAGCTCTGGCGACAGCGTCCTGGCCGGGCAACGTGCGCGAGTTGGAGAACTTCATCGAACGCGCCGTGATCCTGACGCAGGGCAGCGAGTTGAACGTGCCGATTCCACAACTGAAGAACGCGATGCGAGCGCCTCGGAACAGTTCCGGGTCCACCTTCCACGACGCCGAGCGGCAGGCCATCATCGATGCTTTAAAAACTGCTTCCGGCAGGATTGCTGGGGCAGGCGGAGCGGCCGAAAATCTCGGCCTCAAGCGCACAACCCTCCAGAACAAGATGCGGCGGCTCAACATCGCTCGCGCCGACTACTCCTAGTCATAGAGACTCCTACGACACCTTCACGTGAGAGGCTTGAACGGTCCCTTCGAAGCCGCGGAGAACCACTCATGTGTATCGGGGTGTGCGCAGAACGACCCGACGGCGATGGCACAACGCACGATCTCCGCCCGACTGCGCAGCTTGGTTTTCTCGAGAATGCGGGCGCGATACGTGTCCACGGTCTTTTCGCTGATCGACAGCAACCCTGCGATCTCCTTATGCGTGTAACCGAGCGCGATCTGCTTCAGCACCTGCTCCTCTCTTTCACTGAGCGGCGCGAGCATGCGATCATTGTCCGACGACCGCCCAGGCCTTTGCGTCAACGTAGGCCGGCACGGCGCACACGAAAGTTCCGGGGACGGCGGAACGGAAGGGGTCGGATGCCGGCGCGTGTTCTGACTTGAAACCAAAAAACCAACACAAAGGTTTGTTAGGATCATTGTCCCATTATGGCCATCACGGGGGGCCGTTACGAACTGGGAGGATTTTCCCTACATGAATTCCCGTATTCACCCTACGACGATTGCAAATTCGCCTGACGTTGTCCCTTTTGAGATTGAGGTATCGTTAAATCGTGAGACGAGAGATAAAGGTCATCATCGCCGCCGACGAAGCAATCCCTCGTTCCGCGCTCCGTCTGCTGGTAGGAACTGCACCCGCATTCGTCGTGGTTGGCGAATGCGACTTGGCGAATGCCAGGTACCAGGTCGAAGAAAGACGTCCCGACATCGCGCTACTCCATTCGGCGAGCCCAAATGGAGCCACGCTCGCGACAATAAAGTCCGTCGCCACCTCTACTCGCGTGGGTATTCTGACCCGCCAGAGGCATCCGGCATACGTACGCTCGTGCTTGGCAGCAGGGGCCCGCGGGTATTTGCTTATGAGTGGCGATCCGGCAGACTTGTTTTCGGGGCTGCGCCTCGTCGTACATGGCCACCGCTACATTGATGCCTCCCTGCACGACATGATGATCGAGGTCCTGGCTCGCTCGGGACAGGAACGGTCCGAGGTTCTCAGTGGACGTGAGTGCCAGGTGCTCAAGATGCTTGCGTACGGATTTACCAACCAGCAGATCGCGGAGGCACTTTCAATCAGCAGAAAATCCGTGGATACATACCGGCACAGGATTGCCACAAAGCTGCAATTGCGCGACAGGTCAGAGATCGTCAAGTATGCACTTGCAACCGGGCTGCTCACCGCAGACAACCCGAACAGCGATGATGACTTCCCGTTAAGCATTGCGGGCGACTGATTCGGGGCGAGCGCCCTTCACGACGGCTTGGATGTGACCACATGCAGGCGACGGTCTTTGCGCGCTTTATCGGCGGCGTCTCGCACGGTGCGCTCCGGATCTCCAGAGTATGGGCTGCGACACCGATCAGCAACTTGATCTTGTACCCAAACTCCGTCGTGCTGTTCCATCCTTCGACAGCGCGTTCCAGTCGCGCGATGGCGAACTGAGCCAGGGTGGGGGTCGTATCGGGCAATATCACCAGGAACTCCTGGTGTCCATAACGGCAGAGGGTATCCGATCCCCGAAACGTGGTTTTCAGGATGCGTGCTGTGACCAGCAAAAGGTGGTCGGCGGCCAGCGAGCCGTGCTCCCGGGTGATTTGTTCGTAGTCTTTGATCTCGGCCACGACGACCGTTAAGGGGCTGCGCGCGCGTTCAGCACGGTGGGCCTCTTTCGATAGCAGCTCACTCACAAATTCTCGAGGGAACAATTTGGTCTGAGGATCTACCGCCACCCAGGTGTCTTCGCTGTCTGGGCACACCAGCCGTATCGTGAGCTGCTCGCGGACACGATCGAGTTTCCTCTTCTGCTCGAAGACATACAGATTGAACAAAACGATCAAGCCGATGAAACCGAAGATCAGCTGCGGAAGATAACGAGCCTCCATCCGAACTGATTCCGACTTCCATGTCAAATTCGGAACAACCATGCTCAAGAATGCGGCAGCGGTCACTGCGAAGGTGAGCAGGAGCATGGACCATAGATGGATCTCACGCCGAGTTATCTGAGCCAGGCCACGACTAAGCTCCCGTCGTGAGCTGTCGCCAGGGTCGTTGATCAATTCTGCTCCTCGCGTGCGGTAGCCGAAAGCATTTCCGGAAAGGTGTGGATTGAGATCCCAAGCATGACGGCAGCAGCAAGGTTGCACAATCGGCATACATACCATCACTGTGTCGGACGAAAATCGAATGACCAGTGATTTGCCACTACGCACTCGTCATACTTGCTCTGAATGCGTAGGACGTTATCCTACACACGTCGTAGATATCCCTACATCAACTCTGGATTCCCCTGACATACAAACGGACTCGAATAACCTAGGATTCGAGCATGGGTACTAGGCTGCAAGCTAGAAAGATTGCTCAGCAGCCAGGGTCAAGTTCATACCCCCATCGCGCGCGTCCGCTGCGCACGTTTTGCATACTTGGCCTGGTCTCAGTTGCTGCCCTCTTGATCCTGAGCCTTGCAGGCAGATTGCTTGTCGTCGATACCGCACGGCCATGCGACGTGATCCTCGTTCTCGACGGTGAAAATGGTAACCGGCTCGAAAAAGGGCTGCAGCTTTTGAACAGCAGTTTTGGGAAAGAACTCATCGTTGACGCCGATGCGAGGCAGCATTGGCTCGGTCGCACAGAAGCGGAGAGGCTTGCGTCCTCGATTGCTTCGAGAGGCGACGTTGCTCCACGCGTTCACGTCTGTGCGATGACAGCTGCGACTTCAACTTTTACGGAAGCGAAGGAGGTGGAGCGCTGTATTCAGCCTATTCCAGCTACCAAGATCACAATCGTGACCTCCGACTTCCATACACGTCGCGCTCTCTCAATCTTTCGCCATGTACTTCCACGCTATCAGTGGGCCGTTGCTCCTGTTGAGGACCCAGATACATTTGGCACCCCATCTTGGCGGCACGTGCAATGGCTTTGCACCACGATGCACGAGTGGCAAAAACTCGTGTGGTGGGAAGCTGTTGAGAGATGGACGGCGTGATGCGCCGCCCTCTAGCGCTGCGTATTTGGGGCGATATCTCGCGTCAGCGCTCTCTTGTGTTCGCGTTTTCGTCCTTGCTCATAGCAGTACCACTTGGAATTGCGAGCTTGCCTCGAACCGCCAGTGTGTTGGTTCTCAACCATCCACGGCGTGCCGATGCCATCGTCGTGGCGACTGGCGACGTCTACCGCGATGACTTGTACTACCGCAACGCATTGCACTTGCTCCACAGCAATTATGGGAGGCATCTTCTATTGCCCGCTGACGCAAGTGGACAACACCCGGACACCGAGGCGGACGAAGCTGAGAACTTCATTGAAACGACGGCCGGTACGCAACGAGAAAGTGTCTCCGTATGCCCCGAAAACAATGATGAATACGGCTCCGTAGACAAATGCCTTGGGGTGCTCCATGCCCATACTGTGTTGTTGGTTACTCCCGCGGTAGAGAGCCGCCGGTTGTTAATGCTCTATGAACGCCATCTGCCAGAGTACTCCTGGTATGTGGCGGCGGTACCGGACCCAAGTGTGTTCGGAGACCGTTGGTGGTCGAACCGGCAGTGGGCGAAGGCGTACGTCGAGAATGTGCAGCGACTGATCTATTCCGCGGCGCGACAATGAGCCACGTGTGGTGCAGGAATAGGGCAAGAACCGCGTCCGATCTGCCGCTGGCGTGATCATGTCTTCCGCCGTCCCACTGTCCGCCCCTCTGCGCAGTGGCCTGACAAAGCAAAGTCTTAACAACGACCTCGTGTAATTCCAGGTGCCCGGTCCCGAACCAGGTACAAGACATTGTCGAACGTGTTGTTATTTGTGGTGTCGAAGTGCTTCTGATGGAACGGCTTGCGGCCGCCTTCTTGAAACGTTGTTGGATCGGATTGAAACTGGATGCTTTCGCAGCTACATTTCTATCTACACTCCCATAGACTGACCCTCTCCTGGAACAGTTTTTGATCGTTACACTTTCAGCCTACAAACCGCTGCCCTTCCGCAATGCTGGCCGCACGCGATGACGCTGTCCGGGTCTCGCTGACTTCGTTGCGTCGCGACCAGAAGTACACGGCGAACACCACCGCCACGAGCGCCAGAGCGATTCCGAATTCCGTCGTGTACCACAGGGTTCGCCCTGTGTTGCGCATCAGGTTATCGAATATAGCTTGGACAAACAGGTTGTGACTGGCATGGAGTAACGCGGCAGTCCATAAACTGCCGGACTTGAGGCTGAGCCACGCAAAGATGAAGCTCAGGGCGATCACCATGACGCTGAAGCAGCCGAGGGCGTACCAGCGGTTAGTGCCGGCGTTGTAATCGGCAAAGAGCAGCAACGGGCTGTGCCACGCCGCCCAGATAACGCCGCTCAGTAGACTGAGCTTGGTGAATGACATTTGTTTCGCCAGTTCCGGCACCAGAAAGCCGCGCCACCCGATCTCTTCACCCAGTGCCGACGCCAAGCTGCGGATAACCCCGGATGTCGCCATGAATAAGATGTACAGAACCAATGCGCCTTCCGCAGGCAAGCCCCTAAGTTGAAAGCGCTGGACGACGGTGGCGACAAAATCCGCATTCCAGCCGCCGAGCCGCAGGACCCAAACGACTCCATACGCAAGCGTCGCGTAGGCGAGCGGTACGAAATAGCCAGCCGCAACGTAGCGGCCTGCCGGCCAGCGCCAAGGCAACGATCGAAGACTTCTGCCAAGCAGGCGACAGGTCACAAATGCCGCCAGCGCCGGGCACCACATCAGGCACATCACCGCCATGCCGAAACCCATTCCGAGGTGACCGGACCAGATGATCACAGCCCACAGAACCGCGCTGAACGCCAACGTGAACAGCAGGTACATCGCGGTCGCGGTTTTTGGAGTGTCTCGCATGCCGTCGCTCCGAATCGCGTTAGTTTTTGGTAGCCGGCGCGCTCTCAAAGCTCACCACTTCGTTTTCGAGCGGGATCTCCATGTTGTGTTGTTCGGGAGAAGCGAGCGGCTTCCAGTTCATGCCGGATGCGCTGAGCGCGGCAACGCGTCCTTCTACTTCAAACGCGGGATACACATACGGCACGCCCTCGCCACCGAGCGGGGAGTTCTCGTCGATGAGGTGGAAATGCAAATGAGGCTCCGTCGAGTTTCCAGAGTTGCCCAACAGCGCAAGAACCTGGCCGCGACGTATCTTGTCACCGACTTTGACTTTGATCGAGCCGGGCTGGACGTGGGCGTAAAGCGCGTACACGCCGTCGCCGACGTTCAGCATGATGTGATTGCCGGCAACAGTTTCGAGTGTGATCGGGACGGCTCGTGACGTCGCTCCAGGCACGTTTTCCGGGATACCATCCTTTACCTCAGAAACGATGCCATCGGCGACCGCATAGACCGGCTGCCCGTAAGCGCGGTAGTTCTTATTGTCCTTGGCATCGCCCTGGTGGGTAGTTCCGTCCGGCCGTATCTGTAACCAATCGATCGCAAAGCGCTGCGGAATACGTGCCTGGCCGTCGATGGTTATGACACCGCGGCGGTGTCCGGAAGTATTCGACGGGCCGTTGGCAGCGAGCCAACCATCGCCATGGAGCGGTGGAGCTATGACTTTCGCCTTGCGCTGCACGGCAACTCGTCCGGTTCCGGTAGAAAATTCGCGGCGCCCTTCCCCGACCTGCACCGTGACCTTGTGCGACAGAGCGCTTGGTACAGGCGCGCCGTCTGCGAGCGATGCCCACACGTACAGCACCGCGCGCTGTCCGGGGCTGATCGAGAGTTTTGACGTTCCACGCAGGTCGGGCATACCGGGGCGGGAGAGTGCGTCGACGAGCTGCTGCCCCTCGTAGGTCACGAGCGGCTGATCGCTTCCGGCTGGCTGCACCGCAACGTTTTCGAGCACGCACTCGCTGGCGCCAAGATTCGTCAGATTCAACTCGTACACGAGGTGCGTCTTGCCGTCGGCGTGAAAGGGTGTAGGGGGCTCGGGCACACGAACATCAAGTGGACCGGCAATGATCGGCGCCGCAGCTTCGGACTGGAGTTGCGCCATCCTGCGTCCCGGCCCGTACAGCACTTTGCCGGGACGTGCGCCGGTGTGGCGACCGTGATCAATAACGACCTGTCCATTCACCAGCACCCAGTCGATGCCGTCCGGGTACACATTGGGATTCTGATAGGTGGAACGGTCCTGGATCTTATCGAAGTCAAAAACGGTCACATCCGCCCACATGCCCTCGCGGATGACTCCTCGATCGCTGAGCCGCATGCGGGTCGCGGGCCAGGAGGTCATCTTGCGGATGGCTTCGGGTAACGTAAGCACATGGCGCTGTCGCACGTATTCGGCCAGAACGCGCGGAAAGTTCCCGTACGAGCGAGGATGCGGCAGTCCGATCGCATCCGGTTGGTTCGGTCCGAGCGCACTGCCCGCGTCGCTGCCTATGCTGGTCCAGGGGAAGCGCAGGGCTGTCTCAATGTCGTCCTCGCTCATCATGTGATACAGCGCCATAACGCGCCCTTTTCCCTGCGCTACCAGGTCGAACGCGGCGTCGGCGGGATCCTTCCCCATCTCGCGCGCGACCTCCGTCATCTTTTTTCCTTCGTAACGAGCGTTATCGGGATTGCTCGCGTTGACGAGCACAACTCCATCCCAACCGCCGGACGCCTCGATAATGTTCCACCACCCCGGCGAGCCCTCTTTGATCTCGCGTTTGAGGCGCTCGCGGATTTGCGGATCGGCCAGACGCTTGAGCAGCGCCTCTCGCCCGCCATCGTGTGCCCACGACGGAATCGTGGCTTCCAGGCCCGTACCGCCTGCCGTGTAGACGTACAAATCTCCGGCCACATCGACTCCGCGGGCACGCGCCGCATCGACGTGCTCCCCGACCTCCTTCATGAGCGTGCCCCAACCGGGACTGTAGGCAGCTTTCAGGTGAAAGATCTCCGCGGGCAGTCCGGCCTTCTCGCTGATCTCTATCAACTCGTCGACCGCCTGCACGACTTCTTTGCCTTCACCGCGCATATGGCTCGCGTAGATGCCGCCGTACTTCGCCGCTGATTTGGCCACCTCGATCAGCTCCGGCGTCGCAGCAAAGCTCGACGGCGGGTAGATAAGCGCGGTGGTCATTCCCATCGCGCCGGCCTTCATCGCCTGCTCCATGATCGCCTTCATACGTTGGAGTTCGTCCGCATTCGGCGCGCGGCTCTCTTGTCCCAGCACCGCGATTCGCGCCTGTGTCTCGCTGAAATACGTTCCGAAATTCAGGCTGATGCCTTGTCGCTGCAGGGTCGAGAAATACTCGCCGATCTTGTCCGCCGGTACGGGCGTTCCTCCCTCGCCAGCAATTGCCGTCGTCACACCTTCCTCGAGCTTGTTCTCTGCGAGTCCATTCTTCAGTAGTGCGCTGCCGGACTGGTCCATCATGTCGATCCAGCCGGGCGAAACGTACTTGCCGGCGGCATCGATCTCCTGCCGTCCACGTCCGGTGACCACTCCAATACGGACAAATCGTCCGTCGCGAATCGCGACGTCCGCAAAGATCGGAGGATTCCCAGCTCCATCCAGCACCCGGCCGTGACGAATGACCACGTCATAGATCGCCGGAGATGATTCTTGGGCGTAGGTCGCGGTGGCGAGAATTGCCGCGATGATCGCAGCACAAAACCGACGGACGAGCATGAGCTCCTGTCCTCCCATAAAAGGGGAATGCCGCAGGCGATAAAGTTCGCCTGCGGCTTCGTTTTCATGACAATCAGAAGTTCACCTTTAACGCGAGCTGCACGATGCGGGGGCTGACTGCGGTGCTCGAGATATGTCCGAAGGCAGGAGTCGAGAACGCGGTACCCGGATTCGCGAACTGAGGTGTGTTGAACGCATTGAACATCTCCGTACGGAATTCCACGTTCGCCGCTTCATTCGGCCACCGGATCGCTGTGCGCTTAATGAACGCGATGTCGGTGTTCCGCTGGTCCGGCCCGTGGATGATGCCGACCGGGGCGTTGCCGAAGTCAGTCCCGCTCCCGTCGGCACCGATGACAGCCGGCTTGGCGAAACATGTCCCATTGATGTAGTTACCCAGCTTGCGGTCCACACGACCGATGGTGGTGTAACTCGTGCAACCTGGTACAACCAAGGGGAAGTCGTTGGCGATGCCGTAAACGCTCGTCGAGTTCGTATATGTGACGGATAGCCGCTGACCCGACTGGAATGTCGAAACGCCGGCGATCTGCCATCCGCCCAAGACACGGCCTTTCAAGGAAGAGAGATCTTGCGGCGAAGGCAGGTTATAGAGATATGTAACTACCAGCCGCTGCTCGCGAACAAAACCGTCCGGACCGTAATGGGGCGCAAATTGGTTTCCGTAAGACACCCCGCCGTTCGCGCCGAGGGCGGTAGACGGGTTGGTCGTCAAGTCGCGTGCAAAGGTGTACGACGCCAGGAACTGCAGGCCATGGCTGAATCGTTTGCTGAGACTGGCTTCCACGCTGTTGTACCAGGATGCACCTTCCGACTGGTATTGCGTGAGCTGGCTGGCTTGAAATCCCTCGATGGGCACTCGTTGGGCAACGTTGGCGACGGTGTTAGTCGTAATCCCGCGGATGGGATTGGTCGCAGACGCCAATTGCGCCTGATTCACGGAAGCGGAACGGATCAGGTGCGTCCCGCGAGAACCGACATAGCCGACCTCAAGCACCATGTCGCCCGGCAGCTGGCTCTGGAGATTGAGACTGTATTGCTGCGAAACGGGCGGCTGAAAATTCGGTGCGAACGCCGTAATGCTGAGCTTCGTTGTTGGCGTATACGGCGGGAAGAAGGGCACGGTCGCCGTCGGGGGGAACGGATTGGCAAAGCTGGCGCCTCCATTGGCTGTTGTCACGAGTTGCCGGATGATGGAGAACGGCGGTGTCGCCAGCAGTTGGAACAGCGGCTGTCCGGTTGTACGTGTGTGATAAATGCCATAGCCGCCGCGCAACACGAACCGGTTGGTATGCGGCAACTGCCAGGCAAACCCGACGCGGGGATTCCAAGTGTTCTGCCCGTCGCCGTTGAATCCGATGTTGTTCCCCAAGCGCGTTACTCCGGTGGGCATCGGCCCGGTGTAGTTCGATGGGACCACATACCCGGCGAGGGTTCCAGCCGCCGGCGGAGTCGCAACCGCGAGGCTGGGGTCGAAGCCAGAATTGCGGCCAAGCTGGTCGGAGAGGTCGCCGAGCCGCTCGTAGCGCACGCCGAGATTCAACGTGAGGCGCTGGGTAATCTTCCAGTCATCCTGCGCAAAGGCGTTGCCGTCCCAAGCGCGCCATTGGCGCGGGAAGAGACCGACGAGATCGACACTGGCGAGAATGTTGCTGAACGGAGTGCCGTTCTGCGCCGCGGGTTGTCCGAGCAGGAAGTCTGGAAATGTCTGGAATATTAGACCTCCGATGTACTGGAAATTGCGAATATCGTCATGCGAGCGGATGATCCCGCCACCAAATCGGAAGGTATGCTGTCCGCGGGTGTAGAACAGAGTGTCCTCGAAGTCATAGTGGTTCTGAACTATCCCAACCGATTGCCCATTCCCGCCCAGCGTCATCGCGCCAGTGATTTGAATCTCCGGTTGGCTATCGAACGAAGGCGCATTGACCCCAATGTCAGAGTAGTGAAATGCCTCTTGCTGCACCGCATTGACGACCTGCCGGTGATAAGCGATTTCCACCTGGTTGAGCAGGCGTGGCGAGAAAATGAAATCGTGTGTCAGAGAGGCGTTGCGGAACTGGTCGCCAACGACGAGAGGAAAACCGGGGGCGGTGGGTCCGCCGAGATTCGTCGGCGGCAGGGTTTCGTTCTGCGTACTGTTGGCCCAGAAGAACCGCGCCGAAAACTTGCTGCGGCTACTCTGCAGGAACTCGCCGTTCGTCATGAACTGGTTCTCGTCGAACTTGCATGGATCACTGAAGGTCGAGGTCCCCTGAACGGCGAATTTCGCGGTCGGATCGATGCTCTGCGGTGTCGGGATCAGATACTGCCCGTTGGGCAACTTCATCTGCATCAGCGCGAGTGCCTGCGAGCTGATGTTCGAACCGTCGGGGAGCACGGTCGGCCCGCCCAGTCCAAGCGATTTCGCGAATGTCGGTTGGCCGGCAAATAATTGACCAAGGGCAGCGCGCGATCTGTCGTTCGTCAGCGGAGGAGAGAAAAAGTTGCTCGCGCACAGCGAATTCGACACTCCGTTCGTTTGTTTCGTTCCCTGGTACGAACCAAAAAATAGCAGTTTGTCTTTGCGAATCGGGCCACCCAGGTCGAATCCGTACTGGTTTTGGCGGAGGATCGGCCGGGGCTGGTGGTTCTGCTTGCGGAAGTAGTCGTTCGCGTTCAAATCCTCGTTGCGGAAAAACTCCCATACGGAGCCGTGAAGATCGTTGCTGCCGGTCTTCGTCACAACGTTGACGTTGGCGCCGGCATTGTGGCCGTACGCGGCGTCGTACTGTCCGGTCTGCACCTTGAATTCCTGGATCGAGTCGGGATTCGGAATGGCGACGCCGCCACTGAAGAAACCGCTCGACTGAATGTCGTTGATCTCAACGCCATTCATCTGGAAATTGTTGTCACGGGACGTGGTCCCATGCGACACGAACGGACCATCGCTGCTTCCGCCGTTTCCCCGACCCAAGTCGCCGGCATTCGTGACATTGGTCGCCACGCCTGGGGAAAGCCCGATGATCTGCGTGTAGTTGCGGGTGACCAACGGCAGACTTTGAACCTGCTCCGACGTGGTCACATGCCCAAGCGCGCTGGATTCCGTTTGAAGGGCCTCGGCCTGCTCCTGGACGGAAACACTCTCGTTGAGCGCACCTACCTGCAGTTCGACGTCGAGACGCCGAGTCTCGGTGACGTTCACCGGGACGGCGATGTACTCCGCCTGCTTAAACCCCACTTTCGAGACAACGAGTTTGTACTGGCCCGGCGGCAACAGCGGCACGAGAAAAGTGCCCGCTGCCGAAGAGGCCGCAGTGCGCGTTTCTCCAGTGGCGACGTTTGTCGCCGTGACCTTTGCATCGGAAACCACGGCTCTCGACGAATCGAGAATGGTTCCAGCGATTGCGCCCGTCGCTGAGGTCTGAGCCAGGCAGATGGCGTGCGGCAAAGCCACAGCCAGAGCGATGCCCAACAGCACTAGCCCTCGTCGCGTCGTACCGCGACCGAATGACCGGAAGCCGTCCCTGACGCGGGACGGGAAATCAGGATGTGCGCCCAGAGTTGTTTGCATTGCCATCCTCCAAAGTTTCTGCACTGCTCTCCTCGCCATCGAGCGGAAACCAGCGCGTCCCGGATACGAGTTCCTGTTGTTTCTGTTTCAGCAGTGCCAGCGTGCGCTTGGGCCTGATGTGTGCACAGGCCACAAGTAAAGCGTTCAGCGCTGCGAGCGGTGCAACATACGATCCGTTGAACGCCGGGTTTGCGATGGGGGCAGTCCAGAACGAATCGCAATAGCGCGCGATCGGAGACCGGTCGGTATCGGTGATCCCGAAGGTGGGGACGCCGGCGGCGCGCGCGCGTCGCGCTGCATTGACGGTTTCACGCAGGCAGCGGCCGAAGCTGATTGCGACCACCAGGTCCTTGCGGCCGAGAAGATTGATCTTCTGCTGGACGGTGCCAGTGGAACCTATCGGCGCTTCCGCATGGAATCCGAGGGTCACGAGCGTGTACGACAGCAGGTAAGAGAGGGTGGCGGCCAGGTCGAGGCCGATAACAACAATATGTCGGGAGCGCGCGATCTGACGCGCAAGCTGCACGACCCGATCGGGATCGAGGCTGTCGCGGAGCGCTGCCACATTGTTCGCGTCCATTTCCAGGCTGTGCTGGACGTGGCTGGCGATGCTGCGCTGCTCCCGCGTCGCCGCCTTCATCATCGTGTAGGGAGTAATGTTCAGGACAAAGTGCGCGCGCAGGTCTGAAGAGAAGTCTTCATATTTCTCATACCCGGCAGCCTGGATCGTGCGCACGATAGTCGCAACGTCCACGTTATAACGTTCGGCCAGCTTTCGCGAAGTCAGGAAGTACGTATCTTCCGCGTTCGAGAGAATGGCGCGGAGCAGGCGTTGCCGGCGCGAGCTCAACGCGGCCCGGCTTAACCTCTCCTCCAGTGGACTGCGCCATACCTTGCGGCTGGGCGTGTCGAGCGGACCATCGCCGTTGTGCTTGCTCCGTTTGCCGCGTTCGGGTGCAACGCGCATCGTACCGTCCCCACTCGGTCCTGCTCTTATAGGTGAGGAGGTTTACAACGAATGCTGCGGCATGTCAACAAAAAACATCACTTGTTGCAATTTCCTTTGACACGGATTCCGCATTCGTCTATACAGGCTGCCGCACGGTAATCCCGAAATTCGGTCGCGGAGGTCCCCATGAAGAAAGTGGCAATCACCGCCCTATTGTTTACGGCGGTGGCGATGTTCGCGCAGAGCGGCCATGTCACACAGCCCAAACCCGAAGCCGGCGCGGCTTCCGTGGCGGCTTCGGCGCCGGCGCTGACTTCCGCGGACATCGAGGCGTTCCTCGACGGCATTGTGCCGCTGCAGATCAGCCGCGACAACATCGCGGGCGCTGTCGTCGCCGTTGTGAAGGACGGCAAGGTGATCTTTGAGAAGGGATACGGGTACGCGGACGTTAACAGCCACAAGCCCGTATCGGCGACGGATACGCTCTTCCGTCCAGGCTCAATCTCGAAGCTATTCACCTGGACGGCCGTCATGCAACAGGTCGAACAGGGCAAGCTCGACCTCGACCGCGACGTCAACGATTATCTTGACTTCAAGATCCCGGCGACTTATCCGCAGCCGATTACGTTGCGCAACATAATGACGCACACGTCGGGATTCGAAGAGGTTGTGAAGGACCTCTTTGTCGATGACACAAGCCATCTCCAACCGCTGGGCACGTACCTGTCGACGCACATGCCGCGGCGGCTGTTCCCGCCCGGCACTTCTCCGGCTTATTCGAACTACGCCACCGCCCTGGCGGGTTACATTGTCCAGCGCGTCTCCGGCGAGCCCTTCAACCAGTACATCGATAATCACATCTTCAAGCCGCTCGCGATGGCGCATTGCACTTTCGATCAACCGCTTCCCGCGAACCTGCAGCCGCTGATGTCGACCGGCTACCGGGTCGCGAGCGGTCCCGCGAGCAAGTTCGAACTGGTCCAGGCGTGGCCGGCGGGAAGCTCGTCGGTATCGGCCGACGACATGACGCACTTTATCCTCGCGCACCTGCAGGACGGCCAGTACAACGGCGCGCAGATACTTCGCCCAGAGACCGCGAAGCTGATGCATTCCCGCCAGTTCGGCCTCTCGCCGGACATGAATGCAATGGCGCTCGGCTTCTATGAGGAGACCCGCAACGGACATCGCATCATCGGCCATGGCGGCGACACCCAGGCCTTTCATAGCGATTTGCACATCGTGCCGGACCTCGGGCTGGGCTTCTTCGTTTCCTACAACAGCGCCGGACGTCAACAAGCGAACAACCGCAGCGAACTCTGGCATGCCGTGCTCGATCGCTATTATCCATACACCCCGGCCGCCAAAACGACGGCCTCTGCTGGCGACGCCCGTTCCGTCGCCGGCACCTACCTGGTGTCGCGACGCTCCGATGGATCGGTGATCCGCATGGCGGGCATCCTCGGCGAGACTACGGTTGCGCCTGGACCGGACGGCACCGTCATTGTGAGCAGCATGAAGGGTCCGAATGGGCAGGAGAAGAAGTGGGTCGAGATTGCGCCCCTGGAGTATCGCGAAGCCAATGGGCAGGACAGGATCGCGTTTCGCCGGTCGGGCGACGGGAAGACCGACCTCGTCATTGATTATCCCTTCATGTTCTATCAGCGCGTGCCCTGGTACCAGGGACTCGGCTTGTTCCGCCTTCTTTTCTTCTGCGCCCTGACGATGTTCGTCGTCACCATCATCGCCTGGCCAGTGGCCGCCGGCGTTCGCAAGCATTACGGGACGCAACTCGCCCTCAGCCCTCTAGACCGCACACTGCGGCGTGCCGTTCGCATCGTCTGTGTGCTGGATATCGTGGTGCTGTGTTTGTGGCTGTATCTTCTGACGGCAGCATCCGCATCGATCGGCATGCTGAGCCATCGATTCGATATGCGTCTGCACCTGCTCCTCACAGTGGGATTCATCGCGTCGGCCGCAACCCTCATCGCGTTGTACAACGCGTATCGCGCTATGCGTGACCCGGAACGCTGGAAGTGGGCCAAGCTGTGGGAAGTGTTACTCGCTTGCGCCTGCCTGGCCTATAGCTGGATTTTGATAACGCTCAACTTGGCGGGATTCAGTGCGCAATATTAAGAGACTTACGTCGAGGCCTGAGCATGCAGGTTCCGGGTTCTGAGGCCGATGTTCACGTGCGGCCGTGTTCGGACGTCACCGCGTGGAGACGTTGCGTTGACCTCCAGCGCGAGATCT
This sequence comes from uncultured Terriglobales bacterium, assembly GCA_964559835.1. Classification (GTDB taxonomy): domain Bacteria; phylum Acidobacteriota; class Terriglobia; order Terriglobales; family Acidobacteriaceae; genus DAISJI01. Next base: position 48,018 of record CAZLJE010000013.1, on the reverse strand, counting down.
GGCATTTCGATCCGGCCGAACTCATACCCGTGCACGTTCTCAGTGTCGCCTCCAAGACTGGCGGGCAGGTACTCGGCGCATTTCTCGGCGGCGGCAACCAGGTCGGTTTCGCACTGTCGTTTCCTGCATTCCGCTCGAAACGGCAGTACCTGCATTCGCACATGGTCGCAGTGCTGCCGGAGTGGCAGAGCCGGGGAGTCGGCCGGCGCCTGAAGCTGGCGCAACGCGACGAGGCTCTGCGGCGCGATATCGACCTTATTGAGTGGACATTCGATCCGCTCGAAGCGCGCAACGCCTATTTCAACATCGCTCGCCTGGGCGTCGTAATTCGTTGCTATATCCCCGACGTGTACGGCCTATCGACGAGCCCGCTGCATCGCAACCTGCCAACCGATCGACTGTTGGCGGAGTGGCATCTCAGATCGCCGCGCGTTCAAGCTGCAATCTCGAGCGACGTCAGCCGACGAACGACGGACTCAATAGAAATCCCGCTGGCAGCGACTGAACACGAGAGCCCGGGCGCCGTGCAAGCCAGGATTCGATCTGAATTCGACCGCTGGTTCACGCGCGGATATGCCGTTGTTGGTTTTTCCGTGCGCGGCGATTCCGGAACCTACCTGTTGGAGCCTTATGAAGATTGAGAGCGTTGTCGTTCGTGAACTTCGAATGCGTCTCAAAGCTCCTTTCGAAACCAGCTTTGGCACGATCTGGGACCGCCGCGTCCTGCTCGTCGAGCTCAGGTCGGATGGGCTGACCGGCTGGGGAGAGGTGACCACGACCGAGGCGCCGCTCTACAACGGTGAGACCACCGACACGGCATGGTCGGTGTTGATCGACTTTATCGTTCCCATGGTTCTGGGCAAGTCTTTCCACAGCGCGGCCGAAGTACCTTGGCTGCTGCGGCATATTCGCGGACACGAGATGGCGCGCGCGGCCGTCGAGAATGCTCTATGGGACGTCGAAGCGCAATCCCGCGGCCTGCCCCTGTGGCGGCTCCTCGGCGGCGTTCGCGACGTCATCGATTGCGGTGTGTCGCTGGGCATCCAGGCACGAACCGAACAACTCCTTGCGAACATCGGGCGTGAACTCGAATCGGGCTATCAACGTATCAAGCTGAAGATCAAACCCGGACGAGACTTCGAAGTCCTATCGGCGGTTCGCCGTGAATACCCCGAGATCAAGCTGATGGCCGATGCCAACTCCGCATACACTTTGGCGGACCTCGAACTGCTCCGCAGCCTTGACGACTTCAACCTGACCATGATCGAGCAGCCGTTGCAGTGGGACGACATCTACGAGCACTCTTTGCTTCAATCGAAGTTGCGGACCGCGATATGCCTCGACGAATCCATTCACAACGCCCGGCAGGCGGCGGCGGCAATCGCGCTGAATGCTTGCCGCGTGATCAATATAAAGCTCGGCCGCGTCGGGGGCCACAGCGAGGCACGTCGCGTCCACGACCTCTGCCGCGATGCCGGAGTGCCGGTATGGTGTGGCGGGATGCTGGAGTCCGGCATCGGGCGCGCTCACAACATCGCTATGTCGACCCAACCTGGATTCACTTTGCCGGGAGATGTTTCGGCCAGCGTGCGTTATTGGGAAGAGGACATCATCGATCCGCCGGTGGAAGTTTCAAGCCGCGGCACCATTTCCGTAAGCAACGCCGCAGGTTTGGGCTACAGCGTCAACAGCAGCCGGGTCGAGGATCTCACGATTCGCAAGCAGCAGTGGAGTGCGGAAACCACACTGAGTGTCCCATCCGCCATCGGCGACGAATGTTAAATAATCCGACCGTGATCCACCAGGGGAGCGACCCGTCGCAATCTCCACCCGATCCTGTCAACTCGACCTGATCTTAGAAACGCAGCACTTATGGAGTGTAGTCGAAATTGTTGCTGTCGCTAAATGGTGATGTATTGCAGAAAACCAGCATTGGCGCGGCTTCCGAGCGAGAGCACCTGGTGCAATTCCAAGTGGTCGGTCTGTTGTGCCCGCATCTGCTTCAAAAGATTGGTCGGGGAGAGAGGATTTGAACCTCCGACCCCCTGGTCCCGAACCAGGTGCTCTACCAGGCTGAGCCACTCCCCGACACTTTGCGGAATGCGGCGAGTGTTTGGGAACACACGGGAACGCCGCACCATCATTATAGCAAAGCAGCGCACTGTGCGCGGCGCGCGATTGCCACCGCTGGTTGCAGCGGCGTTTCAGTCTTGCAGCGGTGTATCCGACATACGGAAGCTGTTGCGGAAGTGGTCCGACAGCAACTCGATCGCGGGACGGTTCCCGTCCTTGTCGCTCATGGTCAGATACTTCATCGCGTCGACGATCAGGCGCTGGCCCTCCACATATCGCGGGTCATCGGTGCGGGGGCGGCGGCGACGCTTGGGGTCAGGAGTGACGGGGATCGTGAAAACTTTGGCCATGGCTTAGAACCCTTAAGACGCCGCGGGAAGTACAATCGTTGCCCACGCGGAAGTGCTGCGAGTATAAACCTGAACAAGCACGCCGGACACAAACAGTCGCCGAAGCGACTATCCTTGCGGGCGCACCCACTTCGTCTTGCCGGACGTCTTGAGCTTGAACACGTCGTCGCCGATCTTCTGGTTGATCTTGATATTCGAGTATTTCGCCAGACGGTAATCGCCGGAAGGCTCGATGAACTTCTGCTGCACCGAGATACCGCGCGCAGGATCGATCCATAGTAGGATCTGCGCGAACATGTTCTTGATCTTCTGACCCTTGGGCACCAGCACGAGCTTGGCGGCCTTCACGCCATCGACGGTCTCGTCACCCGCGTAAGTGACGTCGAACGATTTCAGCAGGTCATGACCGCGTCCGCCGAATCCGAGCACCAGGAAGCTCTCAAAATCGGCCTTGTTCTTGCCCGCACTGTACTCGGTCACCTGCTCGATGTCGGGCTGGTAGACGTCTACCTTGCCTCCGGTGAACAGGACATATTTCTTGGACGGTTCCGTGATGACGGCGGCCATTTGCACTTCCTTGCCGACGACGCGGTAATAGACTACGCCCTTCTGATAGTCGTGCTCGTTGACGACTTTCGAGAACTGGTCCCACACGAAATCGGCCTGGGCGCTCTTGAATCCGGCCGCAGCCTTATCCATGTCGTTCAGGATGGTCTCGAGGTTAGAGCTTCCGCCCGCCTTTGTTGCCTGCGCCATCATGCTCCCGGCTATCAGAAGCAGGCATAGGCCGATGCTGATCGTGCGTTTCATGTTCACCTGCTTCGCTTTCCCGGCGCCATGAAATCAGCTAGCGCGAAACCCAAACTTTGTAAGCGGTGATGTGGCCGCGCGCGTCTTTGACTGCTTCGTAGCGTTCGATATCGGCTTCGCCTGAAATCGGCTCGATCACACGCAGCAAGCCAGCCCGGACCGCCGCATCATCACTGCCCTGTATTGCCGATGCGTCGATCTGGTACACAAGGGTCTTTCCGTCGGGATAAACGACTACTCCGGTTTGATGCGGCACGCGCTCCACCGGTTTGTCTTTAAAGTTCAGGAACAACGGAGTGATGAAGATGAAGGCGAGAATGAGCGTGACCATGATGTCGTAGGGCACACTGCCACGGTCGTACGTCCACCAGACGTAGCTCTTGATCGTCTTCCACATAACAAACTCAGTATCCAGTTTAACAGCGGGGTCCGGAGTCCGGAAGCCGGAGCCCGGAGCCCTGAGCCCGTTGTTACAGCTTCCGCGGCAGGATGCGGTCGGTTCCCATATACGGGCGCAGGGCCTCCGGGACGAGAACGCTGCCGTCGGCCTGCTGGTAGTTCTCCAGGATCGCGACCCATGTGCGTCCGACGGCGAGACCGCTGCCGTTCAGCGTGTGCAGGTATTCGCTCTTCCCTTTCCCCTGCGGCTTCCAGCGGATGTTCGCGCGCCGCGCCTGGTAGGCCTCGAAGTTCGAGCAGGAGGAGATCTCGCGAAACAGCTCCTGTCCTGGCAACCAGACTTCCAGGTCGTATGTCTTGGCCGATGCGGCGCTCATGTCGGCGGTGCACAGGGCCACAACGCGGTAGTGCAGACCGAGTTTCTGCAGTACCGACTCGGCGTCTCGCGTGAGTTTCTCGTGCTCATCCCACGACTGGTCGGGCCGCGCGAACTTCACCAGTTCGACTTTCTGGAACTGGTGCTGGCGGATGATGCCGCGCACGTCTTTGCCGTAGCTGCCGGCCTCGCTGCGGAAGCATGGAGTCCATGCCGTGAGCGAGATCGGCAGGCGGTCGCCCTCGATGACCTCATCGCGATAGAGGTTCGTGACCGGCACTTCCGCGGTCGGGATCAGGTACAGGGTCTTCTCCCCGTGCGGCACCTTGAACAGGTCAGCCTCGAACTTCGGCAATTGGCCTGTGCCGTACATCGATTCGGCATTCACCATGAACGGCGGCAGGACCTCGGTGTAGCCGTGCTCGCGCGTGTGCAGGTCGAGCATGAAGTTGGCGAGGGCGCGCTCCATGCGGGCGCCCTGGTCCCAGTACACCGCGAAGCGAGCGCCTGAGATTTTGGCGGCGCGCTCCAGGTCCAGCACCCCCAACTGCTCGCCGAGTTCCCAGTGCGGCTTGGGCTTGAAATCGAACTTCGGCGGCTGCCCCCAGCGGCGGACTTCCTGGTTGTCTTTTTCGCTGCTGCCAACGGGCACGCTTGCGTGCGGGATATTCGGGATACCCTTCAGGATGTCCTTGAGTTGGGCGTCGTACTGACCCGCCTCGCCCTCGACCTGCGCGATTTCTTCGCGGACCTTCCGCATCTCCTCGATCTGCGACGAGGCGTCCTGCTTGTCCTTCTTCAGTTTCGCAATCTCTTCCGACGCCTTGTTCTGCGTCGCGCGCAGACGTTCGACCTTGGTGATCAGTTCGCGGCGCCGTACATCGATCTCGTGGAAGTTGCCGAGGAACTCCTTCGGGTCCTTGCCGCGGGCGCGGAGCTTCTCTTCTATTAAGGGCAGGTTCTCTCGTACGAAATTCAGGTCGAGCATAAGAGAGTTAATTTATCAGCAGTTTCGGTTTCTGGATCAGTTTCGGTTTCTGTTTCAGTTTCTGAAGCAGTTCGCTTTTGAAGTGACCATGCCGGTTCGGCGCAATGTCGGATGTCCGCACCGGTGCTATCATCTGCAGAAGCGCGGGCGTGCAACCCTTCACGCCCGTTTCCCCTCAAAGAGCCGGGGGACATTAATACCTTCTGAGGACAAATATCAGATGGATTCTGCTCCTTTGGACGACCGTTGTTCCGAAACCGGTACGATCCTGATCCTCTCCGACATTGCCCGAGAGAAACCCGCCGGACGCAATCGCGGGCTATCTCGCAACCGCGAACAGACCGCCAGAAACAACGCGAACCGGGTGCTGATGCTCGGACGCTTGCGCGAGCTGGCACTCTATCGGGCCGAGGTCTTGCGGCATCACGGGTTCGACGTGATCGCGCCGGCAAACGACGCGGAAGCGGTAACGGCGATTCGACAGGCGAACTTTGATATTGCCATTATCAGCTATACGCTATCGGACGTTTCAGTCCGGCAATTTGTCGACCTGATTCGGCAGTATCGACCCGAGTGCCCGCTTCTCGCCATTGCTCAGAGCGCGCAATATGACCGTCTGATCGAACCGGATTCCGTCGTCATCGGCGACAATGGCCCGGCCGAACTGGTCACCGCGATTCGAAAGCTCCTGAATCGTCAATAACGAGCATCCTGAAAGCCCGTCGCCCCCCCGGACAGTGCTGAAAATCGTGATACGATGAGCGCCATTCCGGGAGGGTGGCGGTGATCGGGACGACGGTGTCGCACTACCGTATCGTGCGCGAACTCGGGCGCGGCGGCATGGGCGTGGTTTACGAAGCCGAGGACCTCAAGCTGGGCCGTCGCGTGGCTTTGAAATTCCTGCCGCGCGACATGGCCGAGAACCATCAAGCCCTGAAGCGCTTCGAGCAGGAAGCGCGCGCCGCGTCCGCGCTCGATCACGAAAGCATCTGCACGATCTTCGAGATCGACGAAGCAGACGGCCAGCCCTTCATCGCGATGGAACTGCTCGAGGGTGGACCGTTGTCGGACCGGATCCTCGGGCGGACGATGTCTCTGGAACAGGTCCTGGACATCGCCGTCCAGATTGCCGACGCCCTGGACGCAGCCCACGCCAAGGGCATCATTCACCGCGACATCAAGCCCGCCAACATCTTTATTACGTCTCGCGGACGCGCCAAGGTCCTGGATTTCGGCTTGGCCAAGCTCGCGGTTGACCCGAAGCACGCTGCGGCGACAGCGGCAACCGTGGGCGACGAGACGCACCTGACCAGTCCCGGTTCTGCCGTAGGCACGGTGGCGTACATGTCGCCGGAGCAGGCGCGCGGTGAGGTGTTGGATCCGCGAACTGACCTGTTCAGCTTCGGCGCAGTGCTGTACCAGATGACGACCGGGAAAATGCCATTTGAAGGCCCGACGTCGGCCGTGATCTTCACCAAGATCCTGGAGAAAGATTCGGCAGCGCCGTCCACGATCAACCCCGATCTGCCTCCGAAGGTCGATGAGATCGTCGGCAAAGCGCTGGAAAAGGACCGTGAGCTTCGCTACCAGACGGCGGCGGAGATACGCGCCGATCTCAAGCGGCTCAAGCGGGACAGCGAGTCGGGACGAAGCGCGGTCCAGGGCGCGGCGCCACCGACCGAGAAGTTAGGGCGCGAGGCGTCGCGCATCTTGCACGCCATCGAGACGGTCGAGAAGCCCCACGCGAAACGTAACTGGGCGATTGTTGCCGTCACCGCCGTGGTTATCATTGCCGCGGCAGCGGGAGTGTGGTTCTCGCGCGGCAGCGCCACAACCAAGAGCGGCATCAGTTCGCTGGCGGTGCTGCCCTTCAGCTACGACCGCAGCGACGCGAGTCACGAGTTCCTCGCCGATGGCATCACCGAGGAAGTCATCAACAACCTGGCGCAGATTCCGGGACTTCGTGTCATGGCCCGCGCGACGGTGTTCCGCTACAAGGGCAAGGAGATCGATCCGCAGCAGGCGGGCCAGAACCTGAAAGTGGATGCGATCCTCACCGGGCGCCTGGCACACCACGACGAGCAGATGACCATCCAGGCGGACCTCGTTCGGGTTTCTGACGGTGCACAGATCTGGGGACACCAGTTCACGCGTCCGGAAGCGCAGGCGCACGAACTGCAGAGCGACATCACGCGCGAGATCACGCAGATGCTGCGCGCGCGCATTACCGGCGCGGAGATGAAACAACTCACCGCGTCGAAGACGCAGGACCCCGAAGCCTACGAGCTGTATTTGAAGGGCCGCTTCTACCTGACCAAGCGGACGAAAGAAGATCTGAAAGAAGCCATCAGCAATTTCCAGGAGGCGGTGGACAAAGATCCGTCTTACGCGGAGGCGCACGCTGCATTGGCGGAGACATACGCGCTCGCGCCCGGCTACACCGTCATGCCGCTCGGCGAAGCGCTCCCCAATATCCAGGGACATGCCGCGAAAGCGATCGAGTTGGATCCGAGCCTTGCCGAAGGTCATGAGGCTATGGCTTTGGCGAAGGCAGCCACTTTCGATTGGAACACGGCCGAGCAGGAATTCAAGCGCGCCATCGAACTGAAACCGAACGATGCGAACGCGCACTACTTCTACGCCAATATGTATCTGCTCCCGCAAGCGCGCTACGACGAAGGCGTCACCGAATATCGGAAGGCGCTGCAGCTGGATCCGTTCTCAGCCATCATCAACGCGAACTTCATCAATATGCTGGCATCCGCGCACCGGCCGGACGAGGCGATGCAGCAGGTCAATAAGGCGCTGGACATCGATGCGCATTTCCAGGTGGCCTTGTACCAGGCATCGGACCTGTATGCGATGAAAGGCGATTACGATGGCGCGTGGAAGTTCATCGCGCGGGCGCATCCCGATAAAGCCGATCTCTACAAGGGAGGCGGGCGCGATGCCTATTACCGTGCCCGTGTGCAGACCTTGCTCGCCGACACCAATGACTACGAAAACCTCTCGGCGGTTTACGCGGCCTGGGGCAAGAAAGACGAGGCATTCGCGGCCTTGAACAAGACCCTTGATTACGACGCCATGGATCTCGCGTTCTACCTGCGCAATCCGGAGCTCGAGACCTTGCGCACCGACCCGCGGTACCTCAAGATGATGAAGAAGATGAACCTCAAGCCGTAACGGTGCGCCAACGCACCGTGCGGGAAGACCGCATTTACCCCTCGCTATTGCCGGAGCCGCCCTCTTTCTGTACCATGCCGCGCAGTTTCGAATCTGACCGAAAGAGAGACCACTATGAAAACAAGAACGATGTGTCTCATTGCGGCGTTCTGCCTGCTCGCCGCTGCCAGCTTCGCGGCAACCGACCCCAACGTAGGGACGTGGAAACTGAACGAGAGCAAGTCCAAGATCCCGGCCGGCGCCTCCAAGAACAACACGGTCGTCTACACCGCCGAGGGTGACAGTTTCAAATGCGTGATCGACGGTGAGGATGGCTCCGGCAAGCCTCTTCACAGCGAATGGACCGGAAAATTTGACGGCAAAGACTATCCCGTGACCGGCGACGCCAATGCCGACAGTCGCGCCATCGCGAAAGTCGACGCCCACCATTACAAAGTCACACAAAAGAAGGGCGGCAAGGTGACATCGACCGGTACGATTCAAATCTCGCCCGACGGCAAGTCCCGCACCGTCTCAGTTCACGGGACCGATGCCAGCGGCAAAAAGACGAGCACCACTGCCGTTTATGACAAGCAGGCGTGATTCGGTAACGCGGGCGTCTCGCCTGCCACGGCGACCTTGGGCTTGATCCACTGCTGAATGTTCGCGCCCTTCGGATGTGTTTCGTCCGGAGGGCATTCTTGTCACTTCAGCATTCCGTACACTTCCACTTCATCGCGGGTCCTGAAGTAAACGCGGCCGTTCACGATCACCGGCCAATGAAGATGGCCGGTCATGGACCGGCCTTCGAATGGTCCCGATCAATCGCTAGCTGCCCAGCGATTTCAGGTAAGCGACGATCGCCTCGGCATCTTTCTTGTTGAAGCGGTATCGCGGCATCGGCGGCGCAGCGGTTTTGCCGTTGAGGTGCTTGCCGGTCGTCAAGAAGCTGATCGCGTCTTCGTCGGAAGCCATGGTGGGCAGACCCGCGATGGGCAGCGACATGTCCGTCCATCCGGGCACGGGCACCGTCGGCTTGAACATGAGCGGCGCGCCTTGCAGTTCCTGCGCTTTCGCCGGATGTCCGGTCTTGTCCATCGGGGTGTGGCAGTCGCCGCACTGCCCCGCGGGACCGACCAGATATTTACCGCGCGCGATCAACGCCGCCTTCGGATCCGAGCCGGCGGTTTTGGCTGTTGCCGGCGCCGCTTTGTCCTGCGGCGGCGCGGCCGAGAGCAGGAGCGTTCCCGCCAAACACACTCCCAGTGCGATGATTCCGAGTTTCACGTCCATCCTCCAAGGGTCTATTTCGGGGTGCACGATGATAACAAAACATTGCTTTGTGATGAATATCACGCTAGGACTAAGCGCTCTGCAGTGATTTCGGTAAACTACTGTGGCAATGAAAATCCTCAAGCGTTCGTGTGCGCTGTTGATCGTGTGTCTTGTGCTCGCGGGACTGGCGCCCGCGTCGGCGTATGATGCGCAGCCCAAACTGGTGGTCGTTATCATCATCGATCAGTTCCGCGGCGATTACCTGGAGCGCGTTCATTCGCAGCTCGGCCAGGGCGGCTTCCGCCTCTTCACCGACCAGGGCGCGAACTTCGTCAATTGCAATTACGATTACGCGAACACCGAGACCGGACCCGGACACGCGACCCTGTTCACCGGCGCATACAGCAACGGGCACGGTATTTTCGCCAACGGGATCTGGGACGAGAAAGGCGATCGCTGGATCACCGCTGTCACGGACGACAATGCACGCGTCGTCGGTATGCCTGGCGCAGCTCCCAGCGCCTCTCCGCACTACCTGCTCAGCGAGACCATTGGTGACGAGCTGAAGCTGGCGACGCAGAACCGCTCGCGCGTGTACGCCATCTCCCTGAAAGACCGCGCCGCCATTCTTCCCGCTGGGTTTGCCGCCGATGGCGCGTTCTGGATCGACCAGCTCAGCGGCACCTGGATCTCCTCGACCTTCTACATGAAGGAATTGCCCAAGTGGGCGCAGGAATACAACGCCAGCGGGCGCGCCGGAAAATACTGGGACCAGGACTGGAAAGACGCGTCGGGGAAAGTCTTGCAGCGCACGACGCACGATGCCAGCTCCAAGTTCTACGACGTCATCGGCGGCACTGGTTTCGCCAATGACTATGAGCTCGATTTCGCCCGCGAACTGGTGACCAATGCGCACCTCGGCGAAGGCCCCGCGACGGATTTCCTGGCGATCAGCCTCTCGGCGAACGACATCCTCGGCCACCGCGTCGGTCCCGACGATCCGCAGATCCGGGCTCTCACGCTGGAGACCGACCGCCAGCTCGCCGAGTTCTTCAGCTTCCTCGCCAAACGCGTCGGACTGGCCAACGTCTGGATCGCGCTCAGCGCGGATCACGGCATTGCTCCCATCTCCGAAGAAGTGCACGATAAGGACCGCATCGATGCCCGTCGAGTGGACGTGCCCATCATGCTCGGGAATGTGAACGTCGCTATCTCCAAGCGCCTGCACCGGCCCGCATCGGAATTCGTTCACGGTGATGACTACGACCTGTCGCACTTCTACCTTTCCGAGGAAGCCTTCCGCGCCTCCAACCTGAAGGAAGCCGAGGCAGAGCGCATGGTCGGAGAAGAACTGATCAAGGCGGGCTTCTCCGGCTTCTACACCAAGTCGCAGTTGCGCGACGGCGATGTCACGCGCGACGAGCAAGGCACGCAGTACCTTCACAGTTACACGCCGCAGTTCGGCTGGTGGGTGCTCGGTGTTCCAGCGCCATTCGTGCTTCCGCAAAAGCAGCCGCCCTTCACGTATCCTGGACCCGGCACTTCGCACGGCTCGCAGTATTTCTACGACACGCACGTGCCCGTCGCCTTCTACGGCCTGCCCTTCGAGCCCGGCACGTATCGCACGCACTGCGAACCGGTCGACATTGTACCGACGCTCTCTTCCCTGCTCGGCATCAATGCGCCGTCGAAAGCGGTCGGACGCGTGCTGACCGAGGCGCTGCACGATCGGAGCGCGAAATGAAGGATGTCCCACGGCCGCGCCGGTCGAATGCGCCGCCCGATCTGAGCGTCAGCTTCGCCGGTCTTCCACTCAAGAACCCGGTGATCGCGGCCAGCGGCACGTTCGGCTACGGCATCGAGTTCGAGGATATCGTCAGCCTGCACAAGCTGGGCGGGTTCGTCGTCAAGGGCCTGTCGAAGGAGCCGATGCCAGGAAATCCGCCGCCACGGCTGTTCGAGACCGCCGCGGGCATGCTGAACTCCATCGGACTGCAAAACATCGGGGCACGAGCTTTCGTCGAGGAAACGCTTCCTCGACTCAATAAAGAGAAGAACATCCTCGTCATCGCCAACGTCTTCGGCAATTGCCGCGAGGACTACCAGGAGGTCATTCGCATCCTGAATGAAGGCGAGGGCATCGCGGCGTACGAGTTGAATGTCTCGTGTCCGAACACCAAGCGCGGCGGGATCGCGTTCGGCAGCGACCCGGTCCTGCTGGAAGAAGTGGTGGCGACCGCGAAGTCGGCATCGCGGCGACCGCTGATCGTGAAGCTCTCGCCGAACGTCACCAGCATCGCGCGCATGGCGCGGGCCGCGGCCGATGCCGGCGCGGACGCGATCTCTCTCGTCAACACTTTCCTGGCGATGGCCATCGACGCCGAGACGCGCAGGCCGCGCATCTCGAACATCGTCGGCGGGCTCAGCGGACCGGCGATCAAACCGATCGCGCTGCGCATGGTCTACGAGGCCTCGCGCGCCGTCGACATTCCGGTCATCGGGATCGGCGGTATCACCACGGCGGAAGACGTCGTGGAATTCATGCTCGCCGGCGCGGCGGCGGTCGAAGTGGGCAGCGCCAGCTACTGGGACCCGTGCGCGACGGAGAAGATCGTCGAATCACTCGAAGCCTGGTGCATCGAGCACCGCGTGGATAAGATCACAGACCTGATCGGCGGGCTGATCACGTCTTAAGCGACCGGCGACTCAACAAGCATCCCATGATGACCACTCGGTAAACCTTAGACTGGGTATACCCCCCCTCCCCCCTCCTACCTGGGCGTTGGTGCGGTAAGAGGCTGGAGGAGAAGAGTTTAGGCCCGATCCAAGTAACCCCAGGTTACCTGCAGGATACCTGGGTAATCCTGGGTAACCCAAGGTCTGCTCGGAGCGAGGGAATCTCAACAGAAAAGATAACGAGTCAATAAACCTGACGCGCCCTCATACCACCTACCCCGTCCCGTGTGTCCCGAAGGAAGTCCGCGAAAAACGCATATATCCCGAGGACTGTTCCGAAGCCCAAGCCTTCGACAAGCTCAGGACAGGCTGTAGCAAAACCGGCTGCGGTGGGCCACCCGAAGTTGTCAAAGAACTCGAAGAGGAACGAGAGACAACAATTCCTGCACGCCTTGTGCGCGCAAGAACAGGATAGGCGCGCGACGGGAGGGTGTATGTGGCGCAGGTCACATTCCTTTGTGATAAGCCGAGGGACGGTGCTCTTGATCTGAAACACCCATGTCTGCCAAATGCGGGCAGACAAGGGGCACCGGGCGTAAAGCGGCGCTCTCCAGGGTTGCTGTCAGGCAACCGCGCACACATTTCCGTAGTCTGTTAAGAGCATCCCCGACAAAGTCCGGGCGTTTGGGCGAGTTCTGGTCGGGCACGAGCACAGTCTTACGTCGCAAGCCCAAGCGAGTAGATCGTAATCAGCGAAGATGATGAACTGGACTACAGCCCTGCTTTTTCTGGCGGCGACTTGTATTGGGGGTTTAGGTGGGCAGGCCGAAGGACAGCTCCATTGGCCCGATCCGCCCAAAAAAGCGCCCATGCGAATTCGTCTCGTTGCCCTAGCTATAGCACTCCCGCGCTCTAGCTACTTCTCCTCCCTTGAGGTGTTCGTAGCCGAAAGGGAGATTGGCCACGAGGAGTGGCGTCTCATCAAGCTCGTCTTCACCTTCCTTCCGTATCAACCGCGCCTCTCGGAATCCGGCTTTGATTACTCGGTGGTTCACGAGGTCTCGGCGTGGCGAGATCCGGAGTGCGACGACACTGTCACGCACTTAACAGAGCGGAGCCTGCCCACTCGTCATGAGCCATTGATCTATTCTCGCAACGCGCCCAGAGAGGATCTGGATCAAAGGTATATCCCCCTGCCTTGCTACGAAACGAATGCGGATGCATACATCAAGTCCAGCTTTGAGCCTATTGCTCCGCCCCCCGAGCCGCCTAAACCTGCCCTCAAGTTGCGCCCACTCCCGAGATGACACGCTGTTTCTTCAAGCGAACTACTTAGGGTGAAGCACCCGGCAGTTGTGAACTCGTTGCTGCTGGTGCAGATCGTATCCGCCTATTTTATTAGCCTGGCGAAGTAGGTCCGCATTCCGGCTTGTACACGATGTCCTTCAGCACACCGCCAACCCATTCTTTGATAACGGCAACGAACTCCCGTTTAACTCTGGGGTTGTTCGAGAGCTGATCGAGTCGCCGATATAGTTTCGGTGGATCGATGAGTTTTTCGACAAGCAGGGTTCTCACAAAATCTTTATCCTTGTCGCGGAAGGCTACCAGTTTGCTCGCTGCGAGGTCATGGGCCTCAACGCACCACCCTGTATGGTTCCTTGTGTTTTCATTGCGTACTGCGATGGCTCGTTTTTCCCACCCAGCCGGCAGGACTGCAGCATAGATCGGCACGCCGTGCACATAGAATCCGTATAGGTTATGAAAGTCGGACAGCTCTCCCAGGCTTCCATCGATCGCATCCACCATATCGGCTGCTTTCACTGGTGCGATGTCTGCTTCAGCCGACTGGCGCAGAGATTCGGGAGCGTCCGGATACTGCCCGAGAATCGCTTGGGAGCCAAAGACGTAGACCTCGTCATCCCCTGAGACATCACAGGCGGCGCGAATGGCATGTTCTAGCTCGGTCCGCGTCATCGATGATTAAGAGCAGCTACCACTTCCGCATCCGTCTGACTGCGCATGACCGCGTCGCGTTCGACCGGCGATAGAAAATTCAGGGCAGGCAACGTTTGCCGCAATCGAATGGCGCGCTCGCTATCCTCCAGTAGGAATCTCTGAAGCCGTGCCGGCGACATAGTGGAGAGAATCCGAATCCATTCCGCGAGTTCCCGGCGTTCGCGAGGACTAGCTTCACGAACCCGGCGTCTAACGCGCCCCTCTGCGATCGCGATCAATCCGGGGTCTCTCCTGATCTTGGCTGCAATCGCTACGGCTAATCTGCGAGAACGCGCATCATGTTCATCGTGTGAGGCGATCGTGGGCGTTTTGGCAGTGGATCGAGAACGCTCGAGCAGTGCAACGGGCGGAACCCCACCCAGCAAGATTATTGCATTGGGCGTGGTCAACAGGGTCCGGTGTAAGTTCTCTAGTTCGCTGGGCATGAGGCCATGGACAGCAATATGAACATCGTGTTTGCGTTCCAAATCTGTGAGCCGCTCGTTCAGATAGTCCGTTAGTGCATTAAGCTCTTCGGGTCGAGCGACAAGGTACAAAGTGAGTGTCTCCGTGCACTTAGAATTCTCTCCTCCACGGTCGATCCATGCTGAGAGGGGAACGCGTGGCACCCGCGACAACAATTCGCGTAAGGCGTCGGTTAGAGCATCGAATCGGCGAGCCTCGGCACGAAACAGTTCCTTTAGAGTTCGTGACAGCGGATAACCACCGCGAAGTTGCACGAGCTTTCGTGGCCCCGCTCCAATAAACTCGACAACTCCGACGCGCTCGAGTTCGCGCAGAGCGGGATATATCGAACTTCGTCCGAGCATCGCGCGTTTTGCGAGTTCGCCCGCTGTCAATGAAGTGTTCTGGAGCGCCAACACACGCAAAAGGCGGACGTTGGCCTGAGTGCCGAAGATCTCGTTTAGCGGATTCACGAGACGATTTTGATGTTCCTTGGGACGTCGCATTGACTATTAAAGTGTATGATTGTCTCTTATAAAAGACAATAGTCGCATATTGAAGATAGTTTCTCGCACGGGTTCGCTGGTCTCGTTGAGGCGAGAAAAAAGTGGCCTTCCGGCTCCTAAGGCGCCGAATGAAGGATTTAGAAGTTGACTCTTTGTTGGTCCGGGACGAGGGGTCCGGAGTTCAAATCCTCTCTCCCTGACCAATCTTCTCGCATGACCGGAGCAAGGTCGAGTGCTCGCGAGAGCGCCCGGCGGCCGCTCCCGCCAACGCCAGCACCACGGGGTAACACTCCAGCACGTATCTCGGCTCCGGCGGCGTGAAGGGTTGCAACAGCACGGTACGCACGACGACGAACGTCAGCAGCAGCCCCACATACCGCATGTGACGCGCGTTGCGTAAGGACCATGCCGCGGCGGCGAGCAGGGCGAAGTTCAACACCCCGAGCGCGATCGCGATAGTGCTGCCGCGCGGATCGTCCTGGTAGCGCCACCAGTGGACGTCGATGGACAGCATCTCCGTCCGGGGCCGGAGCCACATATCAAGCGCGCAGATCGCCGGAAGCGCGACGTAGAAACGCAGCGGGTTGTGGCGAATGCGTTCGCGCGCCAGTTCCGCGAACTTGGCGTCGAGTTCCGGCGTCATGTCCGTGGTCTCGTTGTATTCAGCGAACAGTTGCTCGGTACGCAGGCGCTGTTCGGGCGTGTCGAACGCGCGATCAGGCACGGCCTCGAAGGGCATCTCTTCGCCGCCGGCCCGAAACCCGATGTCCTCGAGCGATGCGTAATCCACCAACCACGTGCGCAACCAGCGGATGAAACCGCGCGGATAGTACTCGCCCGGGCCGGCGGCGGTCGTATTCGGGATCGGCTGAAATGTGTGCAGTGTGACCAGGTTCCGGATCGTCCACGGCGCCAGCGGGACGAACGTGAACACGCCGACCAGCACCGCCGCGGCGAACACCCGCCCTTTGTGCTGGGAGCGCAACCACCGCCACCCCAGCCAAAGCAGTATGGCGATCAGCAGCATGCCGCCGTCGGGTCTCATGAGTAACCCGCCGCCGATGGCCAGACCACACCACGCCCACCACCACAACGATCGCTGCGTGCCGGGTTGCAGGCGAGACGCCTGCACTACGTCCAGCGCGTCGGCGCCGTATGTGCCCATTAACAGCGCCAGAGCCGCAAAGAAGATTGACCACGTTTCGGTCAGTGCCGTACTCGCATAGTTCGCCAGGAACGGGCACAACGCGGCCAGGGCAAAGGCCCATTTGGCCGCGCGCTCGCCGGCTATTCGCCAGGCCAGCGCCGCGACGAGAAAGCACGTTCCGAGATCGACGAAAATCTGTCCGATACAGGCGGCGCCGTAGTGATCGATGCCGGCGATCTTGAACCAAAATGCCAGGTATGCGGGATAGCCGGGAAGCCGGAAATCGGCCGGGAAGATTCCATCGGGACCCGATGTGCCGTACACGTGGTGCTGCAGCCATGTTCTGGCGAAGTTGCCGTAAACCAGCGAATCGGGGGTGGTCAGGAAAAAGAACTTATAGAGGGCGGCCCGCAACAGCAGCGCGGCGACGGCGAAGCAAAGGAACCAGGCTCGGTGCGCCCGTAAGGCGTCGGCGAACCCGCCGGTGTCGTGCGTTTTAATGGTATTCTGCATCTAATTAAGCAGGAATTCTCCTTTTCAACTGGTGCGGTTATACCTGCCGCACATTGTAGGACGAGAGCCGTATTACGCATGGCTAAGCCGATCTTCTACGACCCGCGGCGCACGCGCTGGAAACGCCTGCGCCGGTTGCTCGACATCGTCGGCCTGGTCACCACCGTACTCATCGTCTTCTTTATCATCTCCGTCTTTCGCAGCGTCACGCTCGCTCACCTGTCCTTGACCGAGCCGCGCCGCCCGTACCGCGCACTCAAAGAAAAAGAGCGGAAGAAAGCCAATCCCCGCACCGCTCGCAAAAAAACCAGCAAGCCGCCGACGCAGGTCACGTTCAATTCGGGGGAAGGCATCCGCGCCGCCTTCTACGTTACATGGGACGCGGCCAGCTTCGCATCTCTCCGGGAATACGTGCACCAGATCGATATTCTGTACCCAGAGTGGCTCCACGTTCTGACGCCCGACGGCAAGACGCAGGCGCTCACAGCGGAGAACCGGCTGTTCCCGGTGGTTGAGGGCAAGACGGTCCATGCGGCCGACGACAAGGTCATGCCCTTCCTCAAGCAGGAGAAAGCGGAGACCGAGGTCATGCCGCTGGTGAACAATTTCGATCCGACCAAGAACCAGTGGGTCGAGCACATCGATGCCTTCCTGAGCAGCCCGGACGCGCGCGCGAATTTTCGCCGGGACATGGACAAGTTCCTCGCCAGTGACAACTACAAGGGCCTGACGCTCGACTTCGAGGGTTTCCCAACGGCGTCGCAACCCGGATTTAACGCGCTGGTGAGCGAACTGAACGCCGACCTGCACTCCCGCGGCCTGAAGCTGCACATCGCGGTCCCGGTCAACGACAACGACTTCGATTACACGTACCTGGCGGCGCACTCCGACGGCCTCATCCTGATGAATTATGACGAGCACTTCCAGGGCGGCGACGTCGGGCCGATCGCATCGCAGCAGTGGTTCACGAAGAACCTGGTGGACGCGCTGAAGCTCATCCCCAAGGACAAGATCATCTGCGCCATCGGCAGCTATGGCTACGACTGGTCGATCGTGGAACAGCGCAAGGGCAAGCCGAAGATCGATAGCGCGCGGTCCATCAGCAACCAGGAAGCATGGCTGGCGGCGAGGGATTCGGAAGCCGACGTCGACTTCGATGACGCGTCGATGAACCCGCACCTCTCGCTCGAGGAAGACAACGGCAAGCGGCACGACATCTGGTTTCTCGATGCGGTGACGGCCCTGAATCAGATGCGCGCGGGCGTGAAGCTCGGCATCAACACGTTCGCGCTGTGGCGGCTGGGCTCGGAAGACCGCAGCCTGTGGCAGATCTGGGATCTGCCCGGAAAGGACGGCATCGACAAGGAGCTCACGGTCGTGCCGCCCGGCCAGGACGTCGACATGGAGGGCGCGGGCGAGATCATCCGCATAGCGAACCAACCCTCTAGCGGCAAGCGCACCTATCAACTCGATCCCGACACCGGCCTCATTACGGACGAGATCATGCAAGTGCTGCCCGAGCCGTACCGCGTCGACCAGTACGGCGCCGACCCGAAGAAGATCGTCATTTCCTTCGACGACGGACCCGACCCCGAGTGGACGCCGAAGATGCTCGATGTGCTCAAGGCGAAGCATGTGCCTGCGGCGTTTTTCGTCATCGGCGACGAGGCAGAGAAGTATCCGTCGCTGGTGAAGCGGATTTACAACGATGGCCACGAGATCGGGAACCACACGTGGACCCATCCCGACATCAGCAACATCCGGCGGGGATTCATGGAGATCGAGTTGAACCTGCCGGAGCGCTTCCTGGAATCCAAGCTCGGTGTGCGGACGATCCTGTTCCGGCCGCCTTACTCGATCGACCAGGAGCCTGACACCGCCGACCAGGTGCGGCCGCTCGAGATCTCGCAGGAAAAGGGTTTCATCACCGTCGGCGACAAAATCGATCCGAACGACTGGAAGGACAACCCGCGGGCGACCGCGGAGCAGATCACTGCGTCGGTGATGCAGCACCTTCCGCCCTGTGATCCCGACGACCAGCGCTGCGGGAACATCCTGCTGCTGCATGACGGCGGCGGAAACCGCGCCGAAACTGTGCGCGCGTTGCCCATGATCATCGATAGCCTGCGTGCGCGCGGGTATCAGCTCGTCTCGGTGGCGGACCTGATCGGCAAGACGCGCGCCGACATGATGCCGCCGATCTCCTCCAACGAACAATGGTCGGCACGGCTCGACGGCTTTGGGTTCTGGTTGTACGGATTCATCAATTACGCCATTGTCATCATCTTCTTCTTGGGCGACGTGCTGATGTCCGGACGGTTGTTCCTGGTCGGAGCGCTCGCAGTGATCGACCGCTTCCACAAACGGAAGCTGCTCGAGTCGAGCGCGGCCGCCGATTTCAAACCCGCCGTCGCCGTGCTCATTCCGGCGTACAACGAGGAGAAGGTCATCGAGCAGACGGTGCGCGCGGCGCTGAATTCCGATTACCCGCGCCTGCGGGTCATCGTGATCGACGACGGATCGAAGGACCACACGCTGGAAGTCGCGCGGGCCGCGTTCGCCGGCGATCCGCGCGTGCTCATCCTCACCAAACCGAACGGTGGCAAAGCTGCCGCGTTGAATTACGGGCTCGAATACGTGACGGAGGAGATCTTCATCGGCATCGACGCGGACACGATGATTGCCCGGAGCGCGGTGTCGATGCTCGTGCCGCACTTCCTCGATTCGCGCATCGGCGCTCTCGCCGGCAACGCGAAAGTCGGCAACCGCGTGAACCTGTGGACGCGGTGGCAGGCGCTGGAGTACGTCACGAGCCAGAACTTCGAGCGTCGTGCACTGGACCTGCTCGGCGCCGTCAGCGTGGTGCCGGGAGCGATCGGCGCGTGGAGAACGTCGGCGGTGCGCGACGCGGGCGCATTCCATCACGACACCGTCGCCGAAGACGCGGATCTCACGATGGCGTTATTGCAGGCGGGATACCGCGTCGAATACGAAGATCGCGCGCTCGCCTTCACGGAGGCGCCGATGAATGCGAACGGCCTGATGCGCCAGCGTTTCCGGTGGTCATTCGGCATTTTGCAGGCGGTGTACAAGCACAAGAGCGCGTTCGGCCGCAAAGGCGTGCTCGGCTGGGTGGCCCTGCCCAACATCATCATCTTCCAGATCCTGCTGCCGCTGGTGTCGCCGTTCATCGACATCATGTTCGCTTTCGGCGCCATCAACTACGGGATCAACAAGTACTTCCACCCGGAAACCGCCGACCCGCGCAGCTTTGAGAAGCTCGTCAGCTTCTTCCTGGCATTCATGATCATCGACTTCGTCGCGTCGACGCTCGCCTTCCTCCTCGAGCGCCGGACGGCCGACAACGCCGAGGACCCCAAACTCCTGCTGCATGTGTGGCTGCAACGCTTCGCCTATCGCCAGTTGTTCTCGGTCGTGCTGTTCAAGACTCTCAAACGCGCTCTCACCGGCCATGCCTTTGCCTGGGACAAACTGGAGCGCACCGCCGAGATGCCGTACGCCAAGGTGGGCAATTAGTTCGTCGGGTAAGATGTGACCGTGAGACTCCGACTCATACTGTTCCTACTCATCTCCATCTGTTCTGCCCACGCGGCACAAAAGCCGGCGCTGACCACGGTCATGTACCTGGTCGACCGTCCGGCCGCGATCGCCAGCTTCGAGCAGCATTGGCAGGGCGTGTCGATCATCGCGCCGCAGAGCTTCACCATGGACGCCGAAGGTTTTATCGGCGGCGAAGTGCCACCCGCCGTGCTCGACGTCGCGCGAAAATATCACGTCGCCGTTATGCCGCTGGTGACCAACCGAGGCTTCAACCAGCCGTTGATGCACACCGTCCTCGACACGCCCGACTCGCGCGCACGAGCCATCCGCTATCTTCTCTACTACGCCCTGCGCGACGGCTACATCGGCTTCCAGTTCGACTACGAGAACATCAAGTACTTCTACCGCGACAAGTTCACGCAGTTCTTTCACGAGGCTGCCGTCGAATTTCACAAGCACCACCTGATCCTGACGGCGGCGGTGGTCGGTAAGTATTCCGACGACCGCAAGGCCGAATCTCCCGGCGGCTACGACGACTGGAGCGGCGTGTACGACTACCCGAAACTCGCCAGGGACGCGGATTTCCTGAGCATCATGGCCTACGCGCAGCACGCCGGATTCTCCGATCCCGGCCCCATCGCGGGGATCCCGTGGGTGCAGCAGATCGTGGACTTCACCAGAACCAACATGCCGTCGCGCAAGATCTCGCTCGGAGTGCCGCTGTACGGGTATCAATGGGTATCGGTTGCGCCGGGCGAGAAAGCGGCGACGGCGGCTTTCGTGCAGGACAACGCCGGACCGGCGCAGAAGAAATGGAAGGCGCAATCGATCACGTATCCCTCCATCATAGATGTCATCGCTAAATATCCGCCGGAGTGGAACGAAACCGAGCAGGCTCACCGCGTCGTCTTTAGTGCTGCCGATGGCCAGCATGAACTCTGGTACGAGGACGCGCGCAGCCTGGCGCCAAAATTCGAACTGGCGACCAAAGAGAAGCTGCACGGGATCTCCGCCTGGGTGCTGGGACAGGAAGATCCCGCCATGTGGGACGTTCTGGCCCGCGATTACCGCATACAGCATCCGAAATCGCCGCTGGCCGAGGGCACGTTCGAGCACCGAGCCCGCAAAGCCGCGAGCGCAATAGCACCCATTGCTCATTGGAAAGCTGGCAAACATCTCCCGAAATGACACATTACGGCACTTGTGTCATTCAGCTATAATAGTGGCATGCACGAAGAAACCCGCCTGAGGGTCAACGAGAACGGCCGCGTCGTGATTCCTGCCTCGTTCCGAAAAGCGTTGGGCATCGAAGCAGGCGATGAACTTCTTCTCCGGCTAGAGGACGACGAACTGCGCATAACCACTACTAAACGCCGCATCGAGCGGGCACAACGGTTGCTCAGGAAGTATGTGAAACCCGGCAGGTCATTATCGGCCGAGTTGATTGCGGAACGCCGCCAGGCGGCGAAACGTGAGTAACGTCGTACTCGATGCATCCGCGATCCTCGCCCTGCTAAACGCCGAACCCGGCGCAGATCAGCTCACCCCGGAGCTGTTGCATTCCGCGGTAACGAGCACCGTTAATCTCGCCGAAGTCCAGAGCAAACTAGTTCGCGAGGGGGTTGATCCCGATGAGGCGTGGGGGTTAGCGCTCAGCCCCGTCCGCGAAGCGGTACAGTTCACGGCGGAGCAGGCACGCGCAGCCGGTGATCTGGCTGCCACGACAAGCAGTTTGGGACTGTCTCTTGGTGACCGCGCTTGTCTGGCGCTTGGTGTCGAGCTCGGTGCTCCGATTTACACGACCGACAGGTCCTGGAAAAACGTGAAACTCACCGTTCGCATTCACATCCTGAGGTAAGCTGGACCGCATCTAGGAACGTTCTCAAGGAGCTGAGTCAGCATGGCCCACCAGTTCTCCACCTCGTACATACAGGATTCGCTCGCGCTGTTCCGCCACTACAAGGCGATGGCCGAGAAAGCCATGTCGCAGGTCACGGACGAAGAGCTTCACGCCACCCTTGATCCTGAGGCGAACTCGATCGCCGTCATCGTAAAGCACATGACGGGCAACATGCGCTCGCGGTGGCGCGACTTCCTGACGAGCGATGGTGAAAAGTCGGACCGCCAGCGCGATACCGAGTTCGAGATGCCGGACCGCCTCTCGCGCGAGCAACTCATGGAAAGCTGGGAGCAGGGCTGGAAATACGTCTTCGACGCCCTGGAACCGCTGACCGACGCGGACCTGACGCGCACCGTGTACATCCGCAACGAGCCGCATTCGGTGATGCAGGCCATCAACCGCCAGGTCGCGCATTACTCCGGACATATAGGCCAGATCATCTTCCTCGCGAAACACTTCCGTTCGGCGGAGTGGAAGTCGCTCAGCATCCCGCGCGGAAAGTCCGAAGAATTCCTGCGCCGCGTGCAGGCCGGAGAAGCCAGCCAGCGCTGATTTCAATATCCAAACTTTTTGTGTCACGTCTTGGCATTGCGATATAGTGCGTCGCGCGAATGCGCATCGCCGAACTGAAAGTACATTCCGTCGCGATCGCCGACCCTCCGCTGCGCAGCAGCTACGGATTGCACGCGCCGTATGCGCTCCGCACCATCCTCGAACTCAGGTCCGACGACGGCATCACCGGCATCAGCGAGACCCACGGCGGCGACGACGTCGCGGCCGGATTCGAAGCGCTGCGTGGCCAGATCGTCGGAACCGATCCCTACCGTTTCGCCTCTTCCTTCCTGCCGATGATCGATGAGGTCAGCGGCTCGAACCTGGAGCGCTCGCAGACCTTCCACGTCGCCGGCGAAAATCCGCGGGACTTGTCGGCCCGGCTGTACTCGGCACTGGATATTGCCTGTCTCGACCTCATCGGGAAGTCGGTCGGCAAGGCCGTGTGCGACCTCCTCGGCGGACGAGCGCGTGACGAAGTCGCGTTTTCCGCCTACCTGTTTTACAAGCATGCCGGTGGCGGCGGCGAGGGCAAAGACACGCGCGACGATGAGTACGGCGAAGCGCTTGATCCCGACGCGATCGTCCGCCAGGCGCGGCAGATGATCGCCCGCTACGGCTTCCACGACGTAAAGCTCAAAGCCGGCGTGCTCGAGCCGGGGATCGAGATCGACACCATTCGCCAACTCCGTCGCGCGCTTGGTTCCGATGTCCCGCTCCGTCTTGATCCAAATTGCGCGTGGTCGGAGGACACCTCGGTGCACGTCGGGAAGTCTCTCGCGACGGAATTGGCGGGCGAAGGCTATCTTGAGGACCCAGCGCCCGGCATGTCGGGCATGGCAAATGTGCGCCGCCGGTTGCGTGAGGCGGGAGTAAATACTCCGCTCGCAAGCAACGTGGCGGTCACCGCTTTCGCCGATCTACCGCAAGCGGTGCGCGAAGATGCGGTGCAGATCGTTCTCTCCGACGTCCACTACTGGGGCGGACTGCGCCAGGTCCAGCATCTCGGAAAAATCTGCCGGACTTTCGGCCTCGGACTCTCCATGCACTCCAATACTCATCTCGGAATCTCGCTCATGGCGATGGCACACGCCGCCGCGGCGACTCCGCACCTCAGCTTTGCGTGCGACACGCATTACCCATGGCAGTCCGCCGCGGATGAAGTGATTGCCGGCGGACGCGTTCCTATTATTAACGGCAGCGTGCGCATTCCCGACCGTCCAGGACTCGGCGTCGAACTCGATCCTGATCAGATCGCGCGCGGAGAAGAACGGTATCGCAAGTGCGCATACCGTAAGCGCGACGACGAAGCTGAGATGCGGAAGCACGACCCGATGTGGAAGCGGGTGGTGCCGCGCTGGTGATGCAGCAGCCGACGTCCACTGCCGAACCCGCGCTAGTTTCCGCGCAGCCGTCCAACGTGCGCCGTCGCGTGCTCGCCTGGCTCTGCAGTTTCTCGGCGCTGGTCTATATCGGACGAATCGGCATCATCCAGGTACAAGCCGACATCCAGCGCGACCTGCACCTTACCTCCACGCAACTGGCGTACGCATTTTCGGCGTTCTCGCTTGCCTACGCGATGTTCGAGATGCCCGCCGGCTGGTTCGGCGACAGGCTCGGCGCACGCAAGGTCCTTTCGCGCATCGCACTTTGCTGGACCGTGTTCACCGCCTCTACAGGCGCAACAATCGGCTTGCCCACGCTGGTTGCCTCACGCTTCGTGTTCGGCTTGGGTGAAGCCGGCGCGTTTCCCAACATCGCGCGCGCTTCCAGGGAGTGGTTCCCGTTCCACGAGCGCGGCCTGGCGCAGGGGTTCGTTTGGCTGTTCGCGCGTTGGGGAGGTTCGGTGGCGCCGCTGATCATGATGTTGCTGGCATTGCCATTTGGCTGGCGCGGCGGCTTCGTGCTGATGGGCGCGCTCGGGTTGATCTGGCTATGGGGGTTTCTGCGCGACTATCGCGACACGCCCGCCCATGACCCGCGCGTGAACGCAGCGGAACGGGCGATCATCGCCGCCGGTGCGGCGACTGCCTCCGATCAGCGGCCGCTCGCATGGGGAAAGATGCTGAGCAGCCCAACCCTTTGGATGCTCAGCCTGATGTACTTCTGCAGCAACGCCGGATGGTCGTTTTTCGCCACGTGGATCACGCCCTACCTGCAAAGGGACCTCAAGTTGTCCGGCACTACTTTAGTTGTAGCTTCCGGAGGTCCGCTGTTCTTCGGCGGGATCGCTTGTATGCTCGGCGGTTTTCTGACCGATCGTCAGGTGCGCATGTGGGGCCGCCGTTGGGGGCGGACGCTCCAGGGCGTGATCGCTTATGGACTCGGCGGAGTACTGCTGCTGGTCGCGGTCGCCGCCACCTCGAAACACGCCGTCGTTGCGTACGTCGCGCTCTGCCTGTCGTCGTTCGTCAAGGATTTTGGGATGCCCGCGAGCTGGGCCACGACCATCGATATCGGCCGCCGCTACTCGGGCACGGTTGCCGGCATGATGAACACGCTCGGTAATCTCGGCCAGGTCGTCACGCCTCCACTGGTCGTGTGGCTGGCCATATTGCTCGGCCAGGGCGGCAGACCAAGTTGGAAGATGTCGCTCTATTACTATGCGGCGATGTACCTGATTGCGTCCGTTTGCTGGCTCTTCGTAGATCCGCGCAAGCCCATCGTGTACGCGGACGAAAGGTCATGACCCCTGGAGCAAGTAACCTGCCCTTCCGGGATGATGCGGCGGCAGCGGTTCCGCGATAAAACGTGGGCATGGCAACGCAGGCGACGACTCTAACCGAATGCCCGAAAGGCCACGAGCGCTGGGTCACATTCCAAGCCGGCACGCCGGAGCGCGAGTGGATACTGATCTGTCCGTTGTGCGGCGAAGAGCGGCGGATCGTGCTGCCGCAGATCGTGAAAGCCGACCCGTCCTGAAAGTTAAAAAGCCGGAGCTGGGTTGAGCTCCGGCTGTTCGTTGTCCCGCCGCCTGGTTGGGCACGGTCTCGTTGTTCGAGAGATTAGAACGAGAAGTCGTGCACGAGGCGGACGCTCTCCACGGTCAGGGAGCCGAGTCCGTAGGCGGCTGCGCCGACTGCCGTGCCCGAACCGCTGACCATGGCATCGGCGTTGACGGCGGCCTGAACTTGTATGGAGTAGCTGCCGACGCCGACATTGGGGAAGATGAAGTTGAAGGTGTGAGCGCTGGTCGTCTTCAGGACAAGGTTGGTGGTCAGATCAAACGTGCAGGTACCGGTGCTCGTGCCAACCGTCACGATGCAATTGCTGATGTCCTGCGTGAGCGCCTGGACGCGGCTGTCGAGAGTCACGCCGTAGTTGCCGTTCGCGTCCGCGTGGCAGCCGAGGATGTCCGGCGTGCAGGCGGCGACGGGATATGCGATCTGCGTGGCGCCGGTCGAAAGATCGGTGATCACCGCGCGGAGATACACACCTCCGGCAGCGACTGCAGTGGAAGCACCGGAGCCCGGGCTGCTCTTCACCTTGGTTTGCGTGTAGAGGCCGGCGACGAGCGACGGCGACACGAACAGGCTCTGGCTGTTCGACACCTTGATCGTGCTGCTCATGATGGTGGCGAAGTTGTCGGGAGTGACGGGCACTGACGCGCCGGAGAAAATGTCGTGACACGTTTGCGGTACGGTGTCGCCGATCGTGGTGGCAGTTTGGAGCGTGCAGCCGACGGCTGTGTTGATCGCTGCTGTCGCCTTCGAGCTTTGCGCGAGGGCGGTGGTTGTGGCCAGGACTGCAATTGCGCACACTACGGCTAGCTTCTTCACAACGTATCTCCTTGTTCGATTAGGCCCCGTCAACGGAATGGCTGGTGTAAGCGGACTGCCGGTTCCCGAATGGCAAGGCGGTTATGATCTCAACGTTTTTTGCGACACGATCGCGAGGCGAAGCGGCACGTTGCAGTGGCTCTTGCTAGCTTGCTTTCTGGGTACCCGGAATGTTGCATCTGAGCTGCCGAACACGGAGGCAACACGAACCCGCTAATCATCGCTATTGCTTCACTTTTCAAACCGGTTGTGGAAAAGCGCTCGTGCAGAAATTTCTGAACGAGGAAGTTTTTTCTAGTCGTAAACTGCGCTGTAGCAAATTTGTAACCGTGCATTCATGAACCGGCGCGCGTATTCGAAGATCGTTGAGGAAAAAGAAAAGCCGGAGCTGATTTGCAGTCCGGCGGCTCACATCGAGAGATACCACGGCACTTCGATCACGATGATTCGCCGGTCTCCCTTGCGATACAGGATGAGCTTCAAAGCGACGGCGCGCTGGCTGTGCAGCAGGTAGTAGAGCCAGCGTCGCTCCACCAGTTCTGGCACCAGCACGGCAATATTCCGGTCGGGATGGCGATGCTCCAGCTCCAGCACGTACTCGTAAATCGGAGTGATGACGAGGCGGTACGGCGATTTGAGGATGACCATCGTGGGAACTTTCACGCCGGCTTTCCGGGCAGGCGCCTCGACATACGGACCCCAGACGCGCTTCAAGTACGCGGTGTCCTGCCCTTCGTCTTCGGTCGCCACATGAAGCACCCAGATGTCCTGCGAAATGGAGTAGGCGAACCGGAGTGCCTTCTGCGCGACGCGACTCCACCTGTCCATCGGCAGAACCACGATGGGCGGCGGATTGTTCATTAGTTCCGCCGGCGCCTCGTACACCGTTTCACGGTGGAGGAAATCGTAGTGACGGCGGACTCCAGCCATCAGCGCAATCAGAGACGGAATGAGGATGACCGTGATCCAAGCGCCTTCCTGGAACTTAGAGAAGATGATGATGCCCAGAGCAATGCCGGTCGCCACCGCTCCCAGTCCATTGATGAATATGCTGCTGCGGGCATGGCGGCCTCCCGTTCTCTTCCAGTGCGCGACCATTCCCGCTTGCGAGAGCGTGAAGGCGAGGAATGCTCCGACGGCGAACAGAGGTATCAGACGGTCGGTGACACCTTGGAAGATGATGAGCAGAATGCCGGACAACAGCACGAGCGCGTAAACACCGTAGGAGTAGACAAGCCGGCGACCGCGAAAGACGAAGGGGTATGGCAGATATCCCTTCTCCGCGACGGCGCGGCACAGTCGCGGAAAGTCGGCGAACGAAGTGTTTGCCGATAACGACAGCACCACGAGTATCGAACCGATGGTGACGTAATAGAACAGGTTCTTGCCGGCCACGGCTGCCGTAAGTTGCGAAAGGACGCTCTGGTATCCGGGTTGTCCCGGCGGCGTCGCGCCGATGCCATAGTCGCGGACCAGGTGGCCGATACCGGCGAGCAACAACACCAGAATGCCGATGATGATCGTCAGGGTGATGCGAGCGGACTTCGTGCGAGGTTCGCGGAACGCGGTCACGCCGTTGCTGACCGCTTCCACTCCTGTCATCGCGGTACAGCCGCTGGCAAACGCCTTCAACAGCAGAAAGGCGCCCAGCGCGGCCGTTGTGGGCGGTAACGCCGGGGGTCGCACCACGGGAACGGGGTGTCCGCCAGTGACCAGGACCTTGTACAACCCGAGCCCCAGGACCGCCGCCAGGCATACGACAAATAAGTAGGTCGGCAGCATGAAAACCATGCCGGCTTCGCGTGTGCCGCGCAGATTCACCATTGTGAGAATGAGCAGAACGACCAGGCACAGGCCCAACGTATGCGGCTGGAGTCTGGGTATAGCGGAAATCAATGCGCCGATGCCGGCTGAAATGCCGACCGCGACATTCAAGATGTAATCGACCATCAGGGCCGAGGCGGCGAGCAGCCCAGCCGACCTTCCCAGGTTCTCGCTGGCAACGGTGTAAGAGCCACCGCCCGTCGGGTAAGCGGCAATCGTCTGCATGTAGGAGAAGTAGACAATGCAGAGCAGGACAATAATGCTGGTGCTGATGGGAACGATGTAGGCGAGTCCCGCAATACCGAGAGGCAGGAGGATGGTAAGCGCCGCCTCCGGCCCGTATGCGGCCGAACTCAAGGCATCGAGTCCGAATACGGGAACGCCTGCGGCGGGGCCGACCCTCTCTACCCTATCCTCTTCGGACGAGAGTGGACGGCCGAAGAGATAGTCCAGGAGCGACTTTGTGCGAGCAGCGGGCGCGGTTCTTTCTTCCTGCACCTTGCCTTCTTGGCAAGCGTAGATGATGAGGAAGGAGCGGTTGTTGTCTCCGAACCGTAGCTGCTTGATGCGACAAAAAAGCCGGAGCTGACGGTGAACCCACCGTAGCAAAAGCGGCTAGGGTGGGGCACCCGCTCCGGCCGATGTTCCGCGGTCTGGTTGGATCGCGGTTCGATCGAATCTACTTCTTGCCCTTGCCGTTCTTCCCCGCGGCGACGAGTTCCTTCGAAACCTTGCCGCCCTTCAGATCGGCGCCCACGCTCAGCATGGCGTCGGCTGCTTTCTTGTCGATGTCCATCACGTACTCGATACCGCTGATGCGCGCGGCATCCGGGGTGATGGCGGCGATGTCGTCGCGGGTGATGTACTTCGTCGCGAACTTGCGCGCGCCCGCCATGAACTGCCGCAGGCCCTGTGCCAGCCGCTGGTTGTAGGTGTAGACGCCGATGGCGCCGGTGGGCAGCTTCTTGAAGCGATCGCCCAGCTCTTCGCGCAGCTCGTGCGCCGTGACGAAGACTTCGTCCACGCCCATGCCGAAACGCTGGATGTAGATCGGGAGGTTCTGCGCTTCGATCGCCTTGCCGATGTTCTTCGCGACCATCGCGGCAGCCAGCGGTGCGCGGGCGTAAGCGATGAGCTTCGCGAACGGAGCGCCGAGCGCCAGGCCCTTGAACATCTGATCTTCGAAGGTGAATCCGCCGGCGAATGCCAGGTCGGGCAGGAAGCACTTCTTCGCCTGTAACTTCTGATAGTACTGGTACACGAGGGAGTGGATCTCGACCACCGGGATGCCCCACTCGTTCATCATGCGCCACGGGCTCATGCCGGTGCCGCCACCCGCGCCGTCGACCGTGAGCAGGTCGAGTTCGCATATGCTGGCATACTTGACCGCGCGCGCCGTGTCTTCCGGACGATAGGCGCCGGTCTTGAGCGAGATGTGCTTCGCGCCCAATTTGCGGAGCTGCTCGACGCGTTGCATGAACCCGTCGAGGGTGACCATGCCAACGCGTGAGTGGCGCTCGAACTCGTGGAACGCACCCTTGTTGAACGCCTCGACGACGCCCGGGTTGGTTGGATCGGGCAGCACCACGTAGCCGCGCTTCTTCAGTTCCTGCGCCTTCTTCAGGTCGCGGATCTTCACTTCGCCGCCGATGTCCTTCGCGCCCTGTCCCCACTTCAGTTCGACCGCGGTGACACCCAGGTTCTTCAGCGCGTATTCCTGCACGCCGAGCTTGGTGTCTTCCACGTTGGCCTGGAGGATGACTTCGCCGAAGCCATCGCGCTGCCACTCGCGGTAGCAGTCGACGCGCCACTTCAGCTCGGGGCCGGAGACCAGCTTGCCGTTCTCGAACCTGGATTCCATGTCCATGCCGGACACGTTCTCGCCGATCGCCATCGGCACGCCGCTCAGGGCGAGGCCGCCGGCATACTCCGGCCAGGAATTTTTGGCGACATTCGTCGAGCCCATCGCCGCGCCGACAAACGGCAGCTTGCAGCGGATGGGATGCTTCTTGTCGGCGCCGATATCGACGGTCAGATCGACGTTCGGGAAGATCGCCACTTCGGAATCGGCAGGAATGCCCCACGCGCCCGCGCACCGGCCCAGGATGGTGAAGTGCGACAGGTCGACGGGATAATCTTTCTGCGAAGCCGTGGTGATGATGCCGAACGGCTGCGGGTAGATCATCTCGGCGCCGCGATAGGCACTCTTGCCGATCTCGCACATGCCGATGCAGCCGTCCACACAGGTTGTACACATGCCGCTAAACGGGCTGATCGAGTCCTCGGTCCGGTTCTTCGTCAGCGTCGCAGCGGAAGCATTGAGTCGAGTGTAGGTCATTGTGGCTCCTAATAGCTGTTAGCTTTTAGCTCTTAGCTGTTAGCTACCTCGCACTCAAGATGCGGCGGCAGCGGGTTTAACTTTCAGCAACAACGAGGTCAGCATGCGCCGTACCTCTGCCAGTTGGTCGTCCAGACGGACGTAATCTGTTTGTTTCAAAAACTTCAAGTCCCGGGCGAGCAGCAGGTGATAGGTCAACTCGCTCGCTGATCCCATCGCGATCGATATATAGCGTGCGAACTCGCCATCGGCCCATCTGCCGCAACCCTCGGCCAGGTTGGCGCCGATCGATGCCGCCGCCCGGCGAATCTGGCTGACCGCGCCGTACAACTCGTCTTTAGGAAATGCGCGCGTAACGATGTACAACGCGAGCGTCAGCGCGTGTGCTTTCTTCCAAACGACGAGATCCTGAAAATTCCTCACTCAGCACCTGCTCTGGCTAACAGCTAAAAGCTAAGAGCTAATAGCCTTGGTGATCTTCACGTCAGTCCTCAACGGCCCCGCTATTTCGCAAGCATGGCAGGGGCCGAGGAAACACATCGCGTCGTTGTAGCTTTGGAAGCACACGGTCGCGAAATTCAGACAGCCGTTACAGAGTGCGGTCTTCTGGGTGGAACCCTGGCACCGCTGCTCACAAACGGGGCAGACGTACAGGCAAGCGCCGCACTGGCGGCAACGTTCGTCGGTGATATTGAAGGGTCGCGAGACCTTGCGGTGATGACCGCGGCCGGCAAAGTCGATGGCGCCGGCCATCATCTGCTGCTCGCACATGCGCACGCACAGGCCGCACTGGATGCAGTTCTCGTGCTTGGTGCTGTAGCGCACTTCGCGCACGCCCATCGCCGAAGCCATGTCCTGCAATCGCTTCGAGTCGGGACAGGTGGCGATGTACATCTCCAGCAGCAGCCGGCGAGCTTTCTCTACGCGCGCCGAGTGCGTGTGTACCACCATGCCTTCTTCGGCCGGCAGCGTGCACGAGGACAGCAGCCGCGTGCGGCCGTTGCCGTTGCTCGTCCCGACCTCGACAATGCACAGACGGCAGGCGCCCGCGGGCGTCAATCCGTCCATGTCGCACAGCGTGGGGATCGGCAGCCCGAGAAAACGGGCCGCCTCCAGCACGGTAGTGCCGTTTTCGACTTGAACTTTTATGCCGTTAATCAAAAGTGTGATCATGATTAGCTCTTAGCTATTAGCTCTTAGCTTTTAGCTTGAAAACCGCGTTTGACCTCCGGTTGCCGCGTTACGCCATACGACACCGACCGTTTCCAATTTCGCTCCAGCTAAGAGCTAATAGCTAATAGCTAAAAGCCCGCCGGACGCACCTCAACTCACGAGCACCGCCTTCGGTTGGCAGACTTCCAGGCAAGCGCCGCACTTCGTGCACTTGGCCTGGTCGATCTTGTGGGACTTGTTTTTCTCTCCGAGGATCGCCGTTCCGGCGCAGACTGCCACGCACGCGCCGCAGCCGTTGCACATCGTCGGCTGGATCTCGTACATGATGAGTTTCTTGCAGACCTTCGCCGGGCAGCACTCGTTGCGGATGTGCTCCAGGTACTCGTTCTTGAAGTAACGCAGCGTCGTGAGCACCGGGTTAGCCGCCGTCTGACCGAGCCCGCACAGCGACGTCTCCTTCATCACCCACCCAAGGTCTTCCAGGGTCTTCAGGTCGTCCTCGTGCCCGTCGCCTTCGCAGATGCGGGTGAGGATCTCCTTCATGCGCTGCGTGCCCTCGCGGCAGGGGAAGCATTGTCCGCAGGACTCGTCTTCGAGAAACTCCATGAAGTAGCGGGCGACGTCCACCATGCAGGTGCT
Organism: uncultured Terriglobales bacterium; assembly: GCA_964559835.1. Lineage (GTDB taxonomy): Bacteria > Acidobacteriota > Terriglobia > Terriglobales > Acidobacteriaceae > DAISJI01. The sequence continues at coordinate 15,514 of CAZLJE010000013.1, read as the reverse complement.
GTCGTCCATCACCACCATGCCGCCGGAGCCCATCATCGAGCCTGCTTTGGTGAGCTGCTCGTAATCGATGGGAAGATCGATCAGGTCTGCAGGAATGCAACCGCCCGAGGGCCCGCCGATCTGCACCGCCTTTAGCTCCCGCCCGTTCGGGATGCCGCCGCCGATGTCGTAGATCATCTCGCGCAGCGTGATGCCCATCGGGACTTCTACCAGACCTGTGTTGTTGATCTTGCCGACGAGCGAGAACACCATCGTTCCCTTGCTCTTCTCTGTCCCGATCGACGAGTACCACTCCCAGCCGCGGTTGATGATGTGCCCGACGCTCGACCAGGTCTTAACGTTGTTGATAATCGTCGGCTTGCCGTACAAGCCCTTCTGCGCCGGATACGGCGGACGCGGATGCGGTTCGCCGACGCGGCCTTCGATCGACGCGATCAGCGCCGTCTCTTCGCCGCAGACGAATGCGCCCGCGCCTTGCACGATCTTCAGCCGGAAGCTCATGTTCGAGCCGAGAACGTTGTCGCCAAGCAGGCCGTGCTCTTCCGCCTGCTTGATCGCGATCTTCAGGTGCTCGACGGCCAGCGGATACTCGGCTCGGACGTACACATAACCTTCGTGCGCGCCCAGCGCGAATGCGCCGATCAGCATGCCTTCGATGACGCTGTGCGGATTGCCTTCGAGCAGCGACCGGTCCATGAACGCGCCGGGATCGCCTTCGTCGGCGTTGCAGATGATGTAGCGCTCGACCTCGCCCTTGCCGTTCGGCTTCCCGTTCTGACGGCACAAGCTCCACTTCACGCCCGTCGGGAAGCCGGCGCCACCGCGCCCGCGCAGACCGGACTTGGTGATCGTGTCGATCACACCTTCCGGCGTGGACTTCGCCAGCACCTTCGCGATTGCGGCATAGCCGCCGACGCGGAAGTAATCGTTGATGTCCTTGGGATCGATCTTGCCGTTATTGGCGAAGAGCACGCGCTGTTGCCGCGCATAGAACGGGACTTCGTGCTCGTGGAGGAATTTCTCCCCGGTGTTCGGGTCCTTATAGAGCAGCGCCTCGACGGGCTTGTGGCCGTTGGACACGCTGTTGACAATGTCCGCCGCATTGCGCGCCGTCACCTGGTTGTAGAACGTGCCTTCCGGCCAGACGATCATGACCGGGCCGCGTTCGCAGAATCCGTGGCAGCCCGTGCTCTTGACGTCGATCTGGCCCTCGAGCCCGCGCTTCTTGACTTCCGCCGTCAGCTTCTCCAGTACGGTCAGCGATCCGGCAGCCACGCAGCCGCTGCCCGCGCATACTGTCAGGCAGGGCTTGTTCGCGTCGCGGCCGGCTACGCACTGGGCGCGGAAGTCTTCCAATTCTTTTACCGAGTTCAGCCTTGGCATCTTGATCTCCTCGCCTTAGCCAGCGGTGCGGGGGGCAGTTTTGCTGTAATACTTCTTCAGCGTGCCCTTCACCTTCGCCTGGGTCATGTGCGGGTGGGTGTTGTCGTTGACGCGCACTACTGGAGCCAAGCCGCAGCAGCCGATGCAGCGCACGGTACGGACTGTGAATTCGCCGTCGTCGGTGGTGCCCGGTTCCGGCAGCTTCAGGTCGGTGAGCAGGCGGTCGAGCACCTTCGGCGCGCCGCGCACGTGACATGCGGTCCCCAGGCAGACCTGCACTACGTTCCGCCCCACCGGTTCCAGGCTGAAGCAGTTGTAGAACGTCGCCACGTGGTAGACGTCGGCCAGCGGCACGTTCAAACGCACGCTGACCTGCTTCAGGACCGGTTGCGGAAGGTAACGGTATTGGTTCTGGACTTCCTGGAGGATGGGAATCAGGCTGGAACGCCGATCGTCATATTGTGCCAGCAGGCCTGAGACAGCTTCGGTATCGACTTGCAGCATAGGTCCTCTTCTTGAATCGTTCCTACACCAGCTTTGCTCCTCGCGAGCGGGTTACTCTTTAGGGCTGCGCCGCCATAGGAAATGCGTGCAGTTCCAGGCGTCGACGCGGCCTTGGAAATCGGTTGATCCGGCTTGCTTCTTGTCCGCCTCGACGATGTCTTCGACATAGCTGGAGAGCTTGCGCCCCAGGTCTTTCTCCGCGAGGCGATTGAGCATCTCGTCGTCCGGCAGTTCGCCGCGCCCCTCGCATAGAGGGCACTTCACGACTCTTTTCTTGGTTTCGCTATCGCTCATCGGGACCTCCTGGCGACCCGAATTCCCGTTTTGGGAGCCTTCCCGGGCCGTCCAGTGCAACGCGTGATTACAAGCCCGCGCGGGAAATTTGGCTGTGAGCGCTATCACGCCGTGCGGTGACCAGTCAGGAACAACCGCACACACCGACGGTGACGTGGCTCACTGACGCCGGTGACATGCGTTTTCGGGCGCTCGTGGCGCGGGTTTGCAGGGTTCTCGCGGCGACGGCGCCGGCGCTTTAACTGGAACGAGAAATCCAGAATTCCGTATGTTTGTTGCGAATCCTCCGTGGAACCGGAGAAATGGCTGTGGAAAAACGAGCTAAGTAGCTGAATGTACGAACTGAACACTGGCACTCCGACTGCTTTGTTGCAGCCCAACCCGGGGTGTTATCCCATCCATTTTCAAGTTTTTGATTTACCTCACTGGCAGGTGGATGGGGACGACACTTCGCCTACTCACTGGAGGATCACTGTGAATCTCCGCCTTCGCATCGGAACAGGCGCGCTGCTGAGCGTTCTCCTGCTCGTGCTTGTGGTTCCTGCCAACGTCGCTGTGGCGCAAGCCACATCGGCGGTTCGCGGCACGGTTGCCGATCAGCAGGGGGGCGTGCTTCCGAACGCCACCCTTACCCTCGTCAACAAAGAAACCAACCAGATCCGCAACCAAAAGACCACCGCGTCCGGCAACTTCTCGTTCGATCTCATCCAACCTGGACACTACACGCTGACCATCGAGGCTTCGGGGTTCAAGAAGACCGAAGTCCCGGTCGAGGCCCTGATCGCCCGTCCCTCGGACTTGGGCGTCATCAAAATGACGGTCGGCGCGGCCGGCCAGAGCATCACCGTGAGCGCCGAGAACCAGGCGGTCCAGGTGAACACGCAGGACTCGAACTTGGGCGCCAACTTCATCTCCGAACAGATCACGCAGCTTCCCCTGGAAGCGCGCAACGTGCTCAATCTGCTGACGCTGCAAGCGGGCGTGACCCAGAACGGCGAAGTGGCGGGCGCGCGCAGCGACCAGTCGAACATCACGCTCGACGGGGTGGATGTCAACGACGCACGCACCAACGCGATCAGCGGCCCGGTGCTGCGCCTGAACGCGGAAGCGGTCGAGGAGTTCCGCGTGAGCACCGTGTCGGCAGGCGCCACCAGCGGCCACTCGGCCGGGGCGCAGATCAACCTGGTGACCAAGAGCGGCAGCAACCAGTTCCGCGGCTCGTTGTTCGAGTTCCATCGCAACACGATCTTTACGTCGAACAACTGGTTCAGCAATCACGCCATCCCAAAAGTGCCGCGGCAGGCGCTGATCCGCAACACCTTCGGCGGAGCCCTGGGTGGCCCCATCGTGAAGGACAAGATGTTCTTCTTCTACAGCTACGAAGGGCGCCGTGACGCAAGCAGTTCTGCGACCGCGCCGCGTCTGGTGCCGCTGCCGTCGCTGGCGCAGGGGAACATCCGGTTCATTAATAGCCTCGGCGCGCAGACCACGCTGACACCGGCGGACCTGCTGGCCATCTTCCCCGATACCGGCGGCGAAAACCCGGCGGCAGTGCAGGCGATCGCCAAGGGCGCTGCCTATGGCTCGAACAGCACCTCCGTGGGCGACGGCCTGAACACCGGCGGGTTCATCTTCAACTCGCCCGCGCCGGTGAAGCTGAATTCCCACGTGGCACGCCTGGATTACAACCTGACCTCGAAGCAGACGGTCTACGTCCGCGGGAACGTCATCTACGACCACGACAGCTCGGTCGCCAACCAGTATTTCCCTGACACGAAGGCGCCTTCGCTCTGGTCTCATCCCTGGGGAATCGCGGTCGCCCACACGTGGACGATCCACAATAACCTGATTAACAATTTCCACTACGGGCTGACCCGCCAGTCGTACTCGTCGCACGGCGACACCGACCAGAACTTCACCTATTTGCGCCTGGTGTTCGTGCCGACAGCGGGCACGCGCACCATCAGCCGCACCGTCCCGGTGCACAACTTCGTGGAAGACATGGCTTGGATCCATGGCAACCACACCATCGAGTTCGGCGGCAGCGCGTACCTGGTCAACTCGGGAAGCGTGAACTATGGCTCGGCATTCGATACGGCGTATGCCAACCCGTCGGGTTATAAGACCAACATCATCCGCAACGCGGTCAATGCCTACCTGCTGACCAACTACGGGTACAAGATCGGCGCAGCGTGGAACTCGTCGGTGGAGAACGCAGTAACGGCGCTGATCGGCCGCTACAACAACTACACCGCGAATTTCACGTTCGATCACAACGGCCAGCTGGTGCCCGCAGGCTCGCCCAAGACGCGCAACTTCAAGACGCAAGGGTACGAAACGTACGTGCAGGACACCTGGAAGATGCGCCCCAACCTGACGCTCACCGGCGGATTGCGCTACAGCCTGTGGCGGCCAGTCTACGAGACGCACGGATTCGAAGCACAGCCGAATATCTCGCTGACCGACATCTTCAACCGCCGCGTCGCCGGCATGCTCGCGGGCCAGCCCTACACGCAACTGATTACGGTCAACAAGTCCGGCCCGGTCAACGGCGGACCTCCGATGTACAACTGGGACAAGACCGTGTTCCTGCCCAAAGTGGCAGTGGCGTGGCAGCCCCGGTCTGACAACGGGTTCCTGTCTCGCCTGCTCGGGAAGAACGGCCAGTCAGTCCTGCGCGGCGGGTTCGCCATCGCCAACGACTATTTCGGCGAGCAGATCGCGACCTTCTTCGACGACCGCAACACGCTGGGCTTCGCCTCGGCGCAGGTCATCTCGGTCAACACCTTCAACCTCGGCTGCGGGCAATGGATGACCGCCGGCAATCCGACCTACAACTGCGCCGTGACCACACCGGGTCCGCTCTTCACGGGATTCGGACAGACGGTGCGCACGCTGCCCAAGGTCGTGCCGCAGACCAGCCTGACATTCCCGCAGCAGAAGCCGGCGGTGGCGTACCCGACGGCGATCGAATCGTCGCTGGATTCGGCCCTGCAAACGCCACGGAACTACCAGTGGTCGCTGACCTATGAACGCGAGATGCCGAAGGGCGGACTGCTCCAGGTGTCATACTTGGCCCGCTTGGGACGGCACCTGCTGGCGCAGCGCGACGTTGCTCAGCCGGCCAACCTGGTGGACCCGAAGTCGGGCATGAGCTTCTACACGGCGGCAACGATCCTGGAAAAAGCTCGCCAGGCGAACCAGCCGAATAACTTCAACAGCAAACCCATCCCGTACTTCGAAAACCTTTTCCCGTCCGACGCTTCGCCGGGTTGCAACGCGACCTGCGCCTGGTACGCCGATGCCCTGCTCAACGGCAACGACTGGACGACCACGCAACTCGATTTCGAGGCCGACAGCATTACCGGCGCGCACGCTTTCTACCAGCCGCAGTACGGCGCGCTGGTGGCGTGGAGCACCATCGCCAACTCCAACTATCACGGCCTGGCGGTCAGCTATCGCGAGCGCTTGAAGGACGTGACGGTCGATTTCAACTACACCTACTCGCACTCGCTGGACGACGCTTCCGGTGTGCAGACGACGGGCTCCTACGGCGGCTCGTCGTTGCTCCTAAACGGCTTCCAGCAGCGCGACAACTACACAAACTCCGACTTCGACCAGCGCCACATAATCAACGTCAGCTCCCTGGTGCAGTTGCCGTGGGGCCGGGGCAAGCACTTCCTGAGCAACGCCCACGGGGTGGCCGAGGCCATTATCGGGGGTTGGCAGCTCTCCAACATCTTCCGTTGGAATACCGGTCTGCCTCTGGGCGTGCCGTACGATGCCAACACCTGGGCGACGAACTGGGAGGTGCAGTCGTACACAACGGTCGATCCAAGCAAGGTGCCGATCGACGGTTGCTCGACGCGCGTGGTGCAGACGCCGAAACTGTTCGGCAACTGCTTGCAGCAGGCCTTCGACGGCTTCCGCAACGCCTACCCGGGCGAGACCGGCAGCCGCAACTGGCTGCGCATCCCGCATTACATCAACATGGACTTCGGTCTGGGCAAGACCTGGAAGATGCCCTACAAGGAAGGCCATGAGCTGCAGTTCCGTTGGGAGGTATTCAACGCGACCAACACGCAGAACTTCAAGGACGTTGATTACTCCCGCTCCGGCTGGGGCAAAGCCGCGACGCAGACGGTGCCGGCTCCGAACTTCTCGAACTGGACGAGCATCCAAGGCGACCGGCGCGTCATGCAGTTCGCCCTGCGCTACGCCTTCTAACAACATAGTCGTCAGACACTTTGGGCTGGGTGCTTTCGCATCCAGCCCATTTTTTTGCGGAAAGGTAAATCGGGAATTCGCCCTTGCAGTTGGCAGTTGACGCGGATTAACCGAGCGTCCGATTTCCGATTACTGATTTCTCTACACCGTGACTGCCCTCGCCGTCTCCACGGCCGGGAAATAGCACATCGGAGTGTCCTTCGACGTCCGCAGCCCCGGACGCATTTCGAACAGCGCCGGAATGCAGTTCACGGTGATGGCGGCCGTCGCCAGATCGCCGTGGATGCCGCCCGGAATGGCGAGCGTCAGGTCGGGCGTGCCCTGGATCGTCGCAGTATCGATCGAGTCCGGCGCGCCAAGATACATCTCCAGCTTGAGGTTCACGAGTTCGTTGCCGCTCGCATCCGTACCGCGCGCCACCTGGCGCACGCCGACCACCTTGCCGGCCGGGACGTCGAAGTAATCCGTCACCACCCGCTCAGTGGCAACTACCGGCTCGATGACCTCCGTGATGTTCTCCACCGCGAGAGCCAGCGAATCGGCCACCATTCCCACCGACTCCGGCAAGCCGTGGTGCTTGATAACGCCGTCGTTCACTTTCTGGTGGAATTCCTCGACGGTCAGCCCGCTGCCGATCTTTGCCTGCAATGGCTGGCGGCGCTTGCTGGCGTTCACGATGCGATGTCCCGTGGCGGAAGTCACGTTCTGGCACGCCGTCGCCAGCGTGAGGATCAGCTTGTCCATCGCGAACCCGGGATTGACGCCCGTGCCCAGGATCACGACTCCGTTGTCCTGCGCGGCTTTGTCGAGCTTGCGGCTCAGCTCCGGATGCTTGCGGAAGGGATACGACAGCTCCTCGCAGGTGGAGACCACGTGCATCTCGGCATTCAGGCATTCGAAGAGCTGGTCGGCAACGTTCTTCAGGTAGGACGATGTGGTGTGCACGACCACATCGGCATTCAACGCCAGCACGGCCGCGGCATCGTTGCTGATCTTGACGCCCAGTTCGCGGCCGACGCCGGCCACCTCGCCGAGGTCCTTGCCCGTCTTGTTCGGGTCGATGTCGATGGCGCCGACGATCTTGATCTCCGGCTTTTGCGCCATCAGCCGCACCATGCCCGCGCCGATCGGCCCAACTCCGTACTGAATCACATGGATCTTCTTCATGAATCCCTCCGGCAACTAAGAAACTGGGTATCGTACTCCAAGGGTAAAGCAAAACCACTGCAGATTCCGAATAATCTGACCTTCTCCACCTCTTTCCGTACTCTGCGCTAATGTTTTCCTTCGTGTTCCTTTGTGCCCTTTGTGGTGAGTTCTTGTTTTTGCCCCGGATATACTCCCCGAATAAATTTTCTTGAACAGTTCGGCTTGTGCTCCTGTCTTACCTATTGAGAGCGGAGACATGAGCGTGGCGGGGCAGGTGGCGTTGAGCGAGCGGGTAGCGATCTCGGAGACGGCACAAGAGCTGGAGACCGTCGTCCGCACCCATGCCCGCCTCGTCTTCCGCGTTGCCTACTCGGTCCTGCGCAACCGCGAGGACGCCGAAGACGCCGCGCAGGAGACCTACATCCGCCTCATGCGCCAGGACCTGAGCAAGATCGCAGAACCGCGGCTATGGCTGGCGCGCGTGGTCTGGAGGATCGCGGTCGACCGTGTCCGCAAGCACCCGGTGCAGTCGCTGGACACCGACGAGCAGTACCACGAGATCGCCGACGCCGCACCTCGCGCCGACCAGACGGTCCTCGAGGCAGAGTTGCAGGCGCAACTGGAGAAGATGATCGAGGCGCTGCCCAAGGCCCTGCGCGAAGCGGTGCGGCTCTCAACCGTGGACGGCATGACGTCGGCGGATGTCGCGCAGGTGCTCGGGATTCCCGAGGGCACAGTGCGCACGAGGATGTCGCGCGCGCGGCAGATGCTCCGCGACAAACTGACGGCGTACATGGAGAAGAAGTGATGAACCCGCACGAACGCGAACGGCTGGTCGATTCGGCTTTGGACCGCGCGCTCGGCCCGCAACGGGTCGAGCCGCGGACGGGAATGGAAGGTCGCATCCTGGCGAACTTGCAGTCGCAGCCGGAGCGGCGTCCGTGGTGGCGCTGGATGTGGGTGCCAGCGCTCGCCGCGGCCGCGGTGCTGGCCGTGGTGATTGGAATGCGCGTGATGCACATCGAAACGCCCGCGCCGGTACAGGTGAAGAACACGATCGAATCGCCGAAACCGGAAGTCGCAACAAGGCCGCAACCGCCCGTTGCCGAGCGGAACACAAATGCAATCCCGCGGCGCAAAGGACCACGACCGCCGATGGCAAAAGCGCGGGTTGAAACCGCGCGCGCAATGCCACCAGCGCCGAAGCAGGAAGTGTTTCCGTCGCCGCTGCCGACGACAGAACAGGAAAGGTTATTGCTCGCGCTTGTGCGTCAACACCCGGAGCAGGCAAAGGCAGTCGCGATCGAACAGCAGGCAGAGCGCGAACGAGTTCAGAAGTACCTCGAAACCGGCGACGTGTCCGCCGAACCGACAAGGCCCCAGCAATTGCGCTAATTCAAAGGAGACATTCGATGCGGAAAATAGCAATTGTGTTCATGCTGATGTTCGCAACCACCCTCTTGGCACAGGAAACCAAGGACACCAAACCCGCGGCGACGCCGCAACCGCGCAGCCAGTTCGCCTGGGCGCAAGGCGGGTATCGGCTCGAGTATGTCATCAAGGAAGTCGACGACGGAAAGGTGATCAACAGCCGCTCGTACCTGATGACAATCGAGGCATCGGATACTCGTAGCAACGGGAGAGAGACGCTGAAGACGGGAAACCGAATTCCGGTGCCGACGTCGTCCAAGGACGGCGGCACGCAATTCCAGTACATCGACATCGGCGTCAACATCGACGCACACCTATTCATGCAGGAGAACGCGAACTTGTTGCTGGAGACAACCGTCGAGATCAGCGCGCTCGCGGCGAACGAACCGAGCCAAGGTATCACCGCACCTGCAATCCGGCAGGTCCGCTGCACTGCGACTGGAGACGTGGCCGTCGCGAAAGCGAACCAGATCGCCGCGCTCGACGACAGCGTCAGCAAACACCGGTTTATCATCGAAGTCACCCCGACGAAGCTGCGGTAGCTACTGCTTCTCGCACCAGCGGCTCCAGGCGGGCCGTGAAGTGACGCAGGAACGGGGCCTCATAGCTCAACTTGAGGCCCTGGATCTGCTCTCGCCGTTTCCACACTTCGAGGATGATTTCCACGACATAGTCGATGTGGCTCTGCGTGTATACGCGCCGTGGGATCGCCAGCCGCACCAGGTCCATCTCCGCCGCCGCGCCGAACATCAGGGTCCCGATCTCGACCGACCGGATGCCGCCTTCGAGGTACAACTCCGCCGCGAGCGCGACGCCCGGGAACTGTTCCGCCGGAATGTGCGGCAGGAAGGCGCGCGCGTCGATGTAGACGGCGTGTCCTCCGGGCGGCTGCACGATGGACACGCCCTGTTCCGCGATGTGATTGCCCAGATACGCAGTCGAGCTGATCCGGTAGCGGAGGTAGTCCTCGTGCAGCGCCTCCTGCAGTCCGACTGCGATGGCTTCCAGGTCGCGTCCGGCTAGCCCACCGTACGTGGGATAGCCCTCGGTCAGGATCAGCAGGTCTTTTTCCTGCTGCGCGAGCAGGTCGTTGTTCGTGCACAGGAACCCGCCGATGTTGGCCATACCGTCTTTCTTGGCCGACATGGTGCAGCCGTCGCCGTAGCGGAACATCTCCTGCGCGATCCGCTTCGGCGACTGGTTCGCATAGCCGCTCTCGCGCAACTTGATGAAGTACGCGTTCTCCGCGAAGCGGCAGGCATCGAAATACAGCGGCAGCTTGTGTTTCCCGCACACGGCGCTGACCGCACGCACGTTCTCCATCGAAACCGGTTGCCCACCACCGGAGTTGTTCGTCACCGTCAGCATCACCAGCGGAATGTGCTCGCGTCCGACGCGCACGATCAACCGCTCCAGCGCTTCGACGTCCATGTTGCCCTTGAACGGGTGCCGCGACGACGGCTGCTTCCCTTCCGCGATGACGAGGTCCACGGCTTCAGCGCCGACGAATTCGACGTTCGCCCGCGTGGTGTCGAAGTGCGTGTTGTTGGGGACGACGTCGCCCTTCTTGCACATGACGCCAAACAGGATGCGCTCGGCGGCGCGTCCCTGGTGCGTCGGGATGACATGGCGGAAGCCGGTGATCTCCTGCACCGAATCGCGGAAGCGGTCGAAGCTGCGGCTGCCGGCGTAACTTTCGTCGCCCTGCATGATCGCGGCCCACTGGTCGGTGGACATGGCGCCGGTGCCGGAGTCGGTGAGCAGGTCGATGAGGACGTCGTCGGCCGGGAGCAAGAACAGGTTGTAGTGGGCGGCGTGCAGCAGGCGCTCGCGTTCTTCGCGCGTGGTCCAGCGGATCGGCTCGACGCTCTTGATACGGAAGGGCTCGATGATGGTGCGAGGGCTCATGGCTTAGGGCTCATGACTTAGGGCTCCGGGCTCCGGGTTCCGGGTTCCGGTCCAAACCCGGTCAGGGTGGGGCACCCGAAGTTGGGGTGTGGCAAAACTGCCATTACTAGTTCGTTATAGTCGTGCGAGGTAGTAACCGCTAGTTTTGAATGCGCCTGTTTGGAATCATCAAAATACGTCCGGGTTACTTGGAGTTTTGCACAGGCGATTTCGACGAAAGATTTGCCGAAAGAGTTAACCCGAGAGCTGGAAAGGGCGGTCGGCGGGAGGTACGGCCGAACTGTTGTGGCGGCCAGCATGGACAAAAACTCACGTGAGGGACACTTCACCCTCAATGTCACGTGGTGAGTTTAGAGGAATGGGAGGGGGCCTGTATGTGAGGTGGGTCACGTGAGGACGTGACAAGACATCTTTGATTTTTCATTTTCGATTTTTGGTTGAAGAGGGGTGGTAATCGGGATCGGAAATCGGTAATCAGAAATCGGAAATCACGAACCCAAATGTAAGGTAGGGCACGGGTACCCACATCTGCCAACAGCTGGCAGATGCGGGGCACCTGCCTCCGTCCCCGAGTTTCCCGGAGGTTCCCGAGTTTCCCCCGTCCTCGAGTTTCGTCGCCAGGTCGGGTTGTTACGATTGACGGAGGAGTAGAAGCGAATGAGCCGGGCAGAGGAACCCACCAAGAACCACAGCACGCAGGTACGCGCGCTCGTGAACCGTCAAGCGCAAGCGTGGGAAAAGCGCGATTTTGCCATCGCTGCCGACGATTGGCTACCGAACGGAGAATTGTTTTCTCCCGGAGGTCACGTGGTCAAGAAGGACATGCAGAGCGCGATCCTTGATTATTTCAAGGATTTCACCGATCTGAAGGTCACGGTAAACGAGATGTTTCTCTCCGAGGACAGAACCAGGCTGGCGATCCAGTGGGATTGGACCGCGACTCGCAAGAGAGACGGCAAGAGAACGACGACCCATGACGCTATCCTCGTGCATTTGGTTGGAGGAAGAATCGCCACCTGGAGCGAATACTTCGGGCGACAGGAACCCGAAATCTCAGAGCCGTAGCGGAGCGAAGATGAGCGGAGTTAGCATGCCGGATGCCCACCCTTCGAAAAGCGCAAAGGGTGGGGCACCCAATCTTTGGTCTGATCATGAAAAAAACAGGACGCAGGGTGGGGCACCCGGATAACGCCTTACACCAATGGGACGAGCGAGAGGTTCTTGGGATCATGATTGCCCCTTGATCCGTCACTGCAGATCACTGCCCCTGCCTAATTCGCCGAAGGAAGTCGTCCACGCTGAACGGGAACTCTGCACACGTTCCCAGCAGCAGTGCTCCCCCAGCAGCCGAAAAAACGGACAAATCAAGAGGCGCCTTTACTCCCAAAGCCATTGTCATCGCCAGTGCAAAGGCGGTCAAAAGTACTCCGCTTAGCAACGCAGTGATGCGAGTTTTCCAACCGAGAACAAGGAGAAGGCCGAAGAGAGTTTCAGCAGCCGTAGCGACAATCGCCAATACCGGGATCATCGCAGCCGGCAAAAACCAATTGAGCTTAGCCGTGTAGTCCACGAATCGCGCAAAATTACCCCACGCCACATTGGGCTGTCCATAAGCGCCCCAGAGGCCAAACCGGTCTGCGACGGCAGACAGAAACGAGATCCCCAGAGCGAGCCGTAGATATACTGAGCTGAACTGCGCCACTCCCGTCCATCGTGGGTTCATCGTCGTTTTTCTTTCAGGTTCGATCACGCCGCAACGCTCAGCACGATCTTGCCGCGCTTATGGGGAGCACCCGCAAGCATCTCGTGGGCCCTGCGAGCTTCCCCCAGCGGGAGCACAGTCCCTACCTCCGTAACTAGCTTTCCGCTGTCGAACAGTTCTGCGATCTTATTCAGCCGTGCTGTAGTCACATCCACGTAAAAGTACGCTGCTCGAATGCCATAAGTTTTCTGCGCTGTCTCGGGAACAGGTGACACGACAGAGACGAGAATGCCGTCTGGCTTCAGGACTCGAAGCGACCGCTCCTGCGTGTCTCCTCCTACGGTATCAAGGACAACATCCACCCCGGTCACCGACTCTTCGAATCGCTCTGTTCGATAGTCCACAACTTTTTCAGCGCCCAAACGTCTGACGTAGTCCAGATCGGCGGAGGCGGCGGTCGCGACTACATGAAGGCCAGCTTGCTTGGCCAGTTGTACGCCGTAAGCGCCAACGTTGCCTGCGGCCCCGTGGATCAGTACGGTCTGCCCGGCGGTTACGTGGGCATAATCGAAGAGCATCTGCCAGGCCGTGACAGTCGCGATTGGAGTCGAGGCCGCCTGAATGAAGTTCAAAGTCTTTGGCTTTTGCGCCATCATTCTGGCCAAAGGCAGAGCATATTCTGCATATGCCCCGGTCAGTTGCTCGTTTGTTGCCCCGTATACTTCGTCCCCAGCCTTGAACCCCGAGACTTCCGCTCCGATCGCTTCAACAATTCCTGATAGCTCGTAACCGAGAATGAGAGGTAATGGTTCTTGGGGTATCTTACCCTCACGAACGAGCGCATCCCAATTGCCCACCCCTGCCGCCTTTACGCGGACCAGCAGTTGCCCAGCGGCGGGTTCCGGCCGAGGCAGCTCATCGTTTGTAATCACACTCGGCGGACCAAATCGTAGAACTCGTGCTGCTTTCATCCGTCCTCCTCTCAGCGCGTTTTCAGCGAGCGGCATCGCCTCTCCTCTAAGGCACTGTTGGCTGAGCACCTATATTCTTCACAAAGAAGACGAGAAGCGTTGTCAGTTTCGTTGTACTCGCGTTGCGACTAGGGATATATACATCCGTGGGCGATTCGTAAAAGACCTCGCCGGCCCAGTAGAAAACGTCAACGTGTTTACTCTTCCTGCGCAAGGAAAGTCATCAACTCTGCCAGGTCGACCAGCATCGTGCTGACGTGTGCCCGTACATCCGCCAGCATGGCTGTGCGATCGCCGATCATTTCGACGCTCAGCTTAGTGCCGTCCTTGCCGGTGGTGGTGAGTGCCGCAATTGTTGCGGGATCAGGTTTCTCCTTCAGGTGACCAAACCTTGTCCACTCCGATATCAAGTGTTCTTGTTCGGTTCTACGATCAGGCAATGCCGGATCTGGCGTGGTCAGGTATACCCACACTTCTGGAGGATAGTCACTCGAGTCCCGAGGCGAACCTCCCAGCAGTTTTGCCAACATCGCAGGCGTGTACTCAGGTGAGCGCAATTGTCCTTTTTGCTGTTGCAATCCAATCACGGAGAGTATCGTCCCTCCGAAACCTGCGGAAGTGCTAACAACATTTCCGGCATGTTCCGCAGATGAAATCAATTGCAGCCCGCTGCCAACCGCGCCCACTCCACCGCCGATAAACAAGTTACCCAAGTTGAGTAGGTTCACTCTCCGATCGCGACGAGCGGACAGGTAAGCTTGGACCTCCTGTAAGTGAGCCGTTTCGTAGTCAATGCGCGCGTTCACGCTCTCGACGTCGAGAGCGGATGCAATTACAACTCCCTGCAAATGTTGGACAAGGTGTAATTCCCTGATTTCATTTTGTTTCGGTGTGGCGCGAAGGTGCACCAATTCTTCAAGCTGTGATCGCACTCCGATCAATTCCGCCGTTCTCAATATTCGCGGCGCGATATTGGCGCTGGACACGGTCTGCGCACCGAGCACTGGCGTAAGCGCCAAAGCGAGAACGATAAGCCTTGTACCCTTCATCCCATCCTCATCAATCGCTGATTCAGTTCATTACGCAGCTACGCATGATGTTGCAGGGGCTGGCCTTAGTCCAACTCCTCTGCGTCGCCGCCGCATTTTCACGACCTCGGTCTGATCAAGAAGCGCTGGAGAGAGTGAGCCCGGGTTTTATCTCTTGGCAACGCCCTTTCAATACTTATTTCTTGTTTATTGTTCGGTCGAGAAACTCATGCATCAACGACCCAATCCGATCCACTTCTTCTTCCAACGCGAAATGGCCCGTGTCGAGAAGATGGAGCTCCGCGCTGGGGATATCCCGTTTGTAGAGTTCAGCACCCTCCACCGTAAAGATTCCATCGTTTTTGCCCCAAGTGATCAGCGTGGGGGGCTGTTGTTTACGGAAATACTCCTGCCAATCGGCAAAGACATCCAGATTCCTTTTTGCGTTGTAGAGGATTGAAAGTTGGATTTCCTTGTTCCCCGGTCGGTCCTGATAAGCCTGGTCGATCACCCAATTGTCAGGGCTGATCTTCGACGGATCGCGGACACCATGCAGATAGTGCCATTTGGTTCCTTCAATCGTCAGTAGCCAGTCGAGTAGAACTTGAGCATTCTTTTTGCTCCGATCCTCCCAATAGTCAACTAATCCCTTGGTCAAGAACTCCTTATTTATGGCTTCAACATGGGCGCCGCCGTTTTGGACGATCATAGCGGTCACTCGTTCGGGATGCATGACAGCTAACCGGATGCCAACCGATGAACCTATGTCCGAGAGGTATAGCGCATATGAAGAAAGATTCAGCTTTTCGGTGAACTTTTCGGTCACAGTCGCTAACCGTTCGAAGGAATAGTCGAAATCGTTGACCGACGGTGCTGAGCTTTCGCCATATCCAGGGAAGTCTGGGGCAACGACATGA
>CAZLJE010000012.1:7272-140662 GCA_964559835.1 uncultured Terriglobales bacterium | reverse complement strand
CATCGCCATCCTGACCGGCGGCAAGGCCATCACCGAAGATCTCGGCATCAAGCTGGAGAACGTTCAGCTCGCCGACCTCGGCCGCGCCAAGCGCGTCGTCATCGACAAGGACAACACCACCATCGTCGAAGGCAAGGGCAAGCACGCCGAGATCGAAGGCCGGGTGAAAGAGATCCGCGCCCAGATCGAGAAGACCACCAGCGACTACGACCGCGAGAAACTCCAGGAACGCCTGGCGAAGCTCGTGGGCGGCGTGGCGGTGATCAAGGTCGGCGCCGCGACCGAGACCGAGATGAAGGAAAAGAAAGCTCGTGTCGAGGACGCAATGCACGCCACTCGTGCGGCTGTCGAGGAAGGCATCGTCCCCGGTGGCGGTGTGGCACTCGTCCGTTGCATCGACGCCGTTGAAGCCCTCAAGCTCGAGGGTGACGAGAAGATCGGCGCCAACATCGTGAAGCGCGCGCTCGAAGAGCCCCTGCGCCAGATCGTCGGCAACGCCGGCGAAGAGGGTGCGGTGGTCATCGGGAAGATCCGCGAGTCGAAGGACAAGAACTTCGGCTACAACGCCCAGACCAATTCCTTCGAGGACCTGATCAAGGCCGGCGTCGTCGACCCGACCAAGGTCACCCGCACCGCGCTGCAGAACGCGGGCTCCATCGCCGGCTTGATGCTGACGACCGAAGCCCTCGTCGCCGAGATCCCGGAAGAGAAGAAAGCTCCGGCCATGCCCGGCGGCCACGGCGGCATGGGCGACATGTACTAAACGCGGGACGCGGCCTCCGAGCCGCGGCGCGCGGAATTAACAAAAGCCTCGCTGGAAACGGCGGGGCTTTTTCATTGGTGATTGAGTGATTGGTGATTTGTGATTGAAAAGGGCAGCTCAAAGGACCCGAGAGAGCGGTTCCGACGCCCACGTCACAATGCAGCCTGCCGTACGTCACAGATGTATGCGCGCTCGAAGGTTAAATTCTCAGTGTCCGTCGTCGTGCGGCGCGATGCGCACCATACTGGTTCACTTTGGTTCACTGCGGTGTATCATATGTCCATGGCTGTCACAAAATCGCCGAAGCAGGTTCGCCGCAGCGTCACGTTGTCGGCAGACACCCACCGCAAGGTCGAACGAATGGCTCGTCAGCAGAAACGCAGCGCCAGCCGAGTGCTGGAATCGCTCGTTGAAAAAGGTCTCGATGCCGAGGAAGCCGAGCGCAAGCGGCTGTTCGATGTGCTGGAACGGTTGCAAAACAGCAAGGATCGCGCTGAACAAAAACGTTTAGGCGATGAGTTAGGTCGCATGGTCTTTGGGGAGTAATGCCGAAAATCGAGCGGTGGTTGCGACTACCGGAAGCCGTACGGCACCACCTGATCGAACGTTTTTCCGATCGGCGTATCGCCGCCCTGGACGTGCAACAGTTGCGCGACTGGATCGCATCCTCTCCGGAAGTTCCCGACGGCCTCTGGTACAAGGATTTCGGGTCATTCAAAATCTGCGGCGAAGGCAAATATCCGAAGACGTTTCTCCTGCCGGGCCAGGCGGCGAGAGGGACCGAGATCTAAGTAAAGAGCAGCAGAACTCCCACATCTGCCAAAGGCAGACCCCGGTCTCACGCCGAAACCCCTCGCAATTCCTGATCGACCTCCGTCGTACGATTTCCCTGTTCGATCCCCAGAAGCAGGCCCTGAAATTCGGCCATCGTCTCCGCCGCGCAGGAAGCCTCGACGAACTCTCGCGCTTCCGCCTCCGACGCGTTCGGGAAGAACCGCCGATACAGTTCTACCTTCTGATATTCACCCGCCTTGCCCAGGTAGAGCTTGTAATCGATCCTCCCCGGGCGCAGCAAGGCCGGATCCAGTTGCTCGATGCGATTCGTCGTCATCACAAACATCACCCCGTTTGGCGCATGGAAACCATCCAGGACATTGAGCAACCCGGAGAGAGTGACGCCGCTAGTCTGCGGCACAGTTTGTTTGACCCCCTCGTTTTCCGAAGCAGGCTGGAGTTGCGTTCTAGAGCGAGATTGACTGCCGTTCATGCAGTCGATGTCCTCGAACAGCAGGACCGATCTCGCCGGCACCTGGGTAACGGCGGCGACCAGAGTGCGATCGTTGAACTCGCCCAGGTTCAGCGTGTAGATCGACAGTCCGAAGTGCGCGGCCAGCGCCGAAACCAGCGAAGTTTTTCCAGTCCCGGGCGGACCATAAAAAAGGTATCCGCGATGGTAAGGAACGCCCAAGACTTCGTAACGGCGTTTCGAATTACGGAACTGCGTCATGTCCTGAAGCAGGTGCTCCTTCTCTCCGGCCTGAAGGATCACGGAATCGAGCATGCGCGGCGAGTAGCCTTCAATGTAATCCCACCCGTCGCTGTACACGTACAGGTACGACTGGATCCCTTGCCGTCTGAGATGGCACTTCACCACATCCTCGACAAACCCCTGCAGAACGTCGCGTCTTCTTCCCAACGTCCGGAACGTGAGCGACTCGACGCGTCTTCCACCCCGCTCGCGAGTGTTGTCGGTGCGCGAGACCCAGACTTCGAACGGCCTGCGGTGATACCAGAACCAGTGTTTGCCGGGCGCCGGAATCATGGCGATACGCTCATTGCGTAACGTCGTATCTAAGTCGACGCGCCGAACGCGCTTGAGAAACTTCTGCTCGAGGAACCACTCCTTCACCCACACGAACGCCGCGTCATCGTCTTTGATAGTGATGGTCATGGTCGTCTGTTGGACGAACCACTCCCATAGCTTCTCCGGCACGGCACGCAACCAGACGCTGATCGCGCCGATGACCATGAGCAGCATTCCGCCGGACGCGAAGTCGTTCCGGCCGTGCAACACGTTCTTTAGAACTTCAAACATGCAAAGATTTCTAACCGACATATGCCGGAGGCAAATTCGTCGTTATGGATGGCCAAAGGCCAGCGTTGGCGACGTTTGAACTCGGTCGCACACGCGCGCATCCTTCGCACGAGGACTATCTCGCGATGTTCACCATTGCGCGTTTAGGCCGCGATGATCAGAGACCTGAACGCGAACTTACGCGATCGGTCCTTGGCGTCGCTGCCGGACGGTTCTGTTTGCGTGATTGCGTAGGAGCAAAGAGCGCCACAGGTTAATGAAAGGAAACAGACCACGCCCGGCGGCCGCAATGAGCAAGCGGCCATTCGCGATTCGAGATGTGAGTGCGGAACATGACGGGCGTTTCTCCTACGCGAAGCTTAAGATGCCATAGGTACCGGCGATGTTGCAAGCAGAAAGGCCGGGTACTAGGTTGTTTCCAATCACAAGGGGTCGGTTTCTGATTTCTTATCGCCCAGATTTGTGGTTTTACTTGGCCGGTACCAGCACCGGAGCGCCTTTGTTCTTAACGAGGAACACAACGAATTTCGCCGGTTTGGTCTTGCTTGCGTTCCGGCCAACGATGTGAACATCGTCTGGGCCTTCATAGAAGGTCTGGCCAGGTGTCAAAGTCACTTCTTTTCCGCCTCTTACCTGCATCACGACCGAGCCTTCCAACACATAAACAAACGCGTGTGCATTGTGGCGGTGGATGGGGTCTGCACTGCCCGGCGGATATACCACGGTGATCATCAGACCTTCTTTGCCAGGAAGGTTTGTCAGGTCTTTCGACATGAGCTCCGTTACCTGAGCCTCCTGTGCCAGCAGCGTGCTGGACATCAGACATACCAGCGCCAAAATTACTCTTGGAAACCTCATAAATTGACCTCTCGCTTGACTGAACGCCATTCAAGCCGCGTCGTGTGTACTGGTCGCTACTTCGCAGTTATACGTAGTTCCGCGCGAGTTCCTGTTCGCCGGAGCCAATCCTCTCCACTCCCTGGCTTCTGTTCCTATTCCAAGGAGTGAGGCCGGTCAGCTAAACCGGCCGACGTCGGAGATTGGTCTAAGCCGCTGGGGACTTCGCACTCGGAACTTGCGCTGCTGACTGGGTGAGCCAGGTTTCGAAGTGAGTCTCGCCGAGCCGTGCGTTGTTGCCCGGAACCAGCGTTTTCTCGCTGAGTTTCGCCCCAGAGTAACGCGCGTCTGGGTCAGCGATGACTTCGCGGGGATCTTTCAGTGATGCCAAGCGCCGCCGAACTAGATCATCCACGCGAAACTGTTCTGGCCCCCCTATTTCGACGGTGCCATTGATCGGCGGGCCTACCGCGACCCTGCCTACGCCACTCGCGACATCGTCGGCAGCCATCGGCTGGAAAAGCACATGTGGCAAACGCACCTTGCCGCCGTCGGAGGAGATGTCGGCGAGGCCCTTGAGAAATTCGAAGAACTGCGTCGCACGTACGATCGAATAAGGAATAGGCGAGTCTTTGATCAGCTTCTCCTGAGCGATCTTGGCGCGGAAGTAACCGCTTTCGGACAGTTGGTCGGTTCCCACCACTGACAACGCGACATGATGTCCCACGCCCGCGGCCGCTTCATAAGTAAGTAGGTTCCGAGTGGATGTCTCGAAGAATTTCAGCACTGCTGCGTCTTCCCACGAAGGAGAATTTGATACGTCGACAACTACCGATGCGCCTTTCAACGCTTCGGCCAGTCCCTCGCCCGTGAGAGTATTGACACCCGTATTGGGCGCTGCTGCTACCGCTTCGTGCCCGTGCTCGCGCAGCTTGTTGACAAGCTTTGAACCAATGAGGCCGGTACCGCCTATGACTACGATTTTCATACTTGTCTCCTTGACCAAGGCATTTCAGAGCCATCGGTCTCTTGTACTCGCTGACACAGAATTGAGTGGAACTTTGACGACCATGTGCGAAGCGCCATTTCAGGCATTGGTCGAACTGTTGCCCTCTTACTTTGTCACGCTGTATTTGTCGCTGCTGGATTGCCCTATATGGAATTGACGCGGTCGAGAGCGCGCTGCATAAGAGGTAGGAGCTTTTAGTCCCGTGAGCCGCAACGCGAGGCTGGAGGGAACTGCTTAAAAGTTGCACTACGCGTTGAAACGGTTGCCCGCGTTGGCCTGTCTCACCTTAAACTCGTGTAAATTTACGGAGCTGGTTCAGGCCGGATGCCCGGTGCCCCACGTCTGCCCGCTTTTGGCAGACGTGGGTATTTGGTTCTCGGGTCTCCAAGTTCCCTGCGCTGATTGTTGGAATCTGACGTCCGGAATCAGATTGCATGGATCCTTCGTCGGACTTGCGTCCTCCTCAGGATGACAGACGGGATGGGCTTGTCACACACATCTGTGACGCACATCACAGGCACGCCTTGTCGGTTCGAGTAGGCTCATAATTAACCGCAACGTGTAGCGGCGAGGGGGGACCCGGAGAGACTGGGTCCCCCTTAGTGTTTCAGAAGAAGAGATTCACCACAGAGGACACAGAGGAAAACAGAGGAAAACACGATCATGGAAGACAAGCCGATGGTTGTGGACGTAAAGATTCGAAAGCGATCGGGTATTGGGTCAGCGGGCGAACAGAAAGACGGCGAAGGGCTGGCCACGATCCAGCAGTGCTCGCACGTGCGGGCGGACGGGTTGCGATGCGGGCGTCGAGCCGCGCCGGGGCGCGAGGAATGCGAGTGGCACGACAAGTGGAATTTCCAACTGATGGTGCACTCGGGGATGCCGTATCCGGAGGACGCGGTCAGCATCCAGCAGGTGCTGGCGGAGACGATGGGCATGCTGCTGTGCCGGCACATTACGCCGGACCAGGCGCGGGCGGTGGCGTCGTTGTGCCGGGAGCTGCGTCAGAACCTGCCGCGTTTCGAGTGGGAGATGAGGCGGTATCAACTGGTGAGCGGGCAGGAACCGGGCGAGGCGAGAGCGCCGTATCTGCCTTAGGGCCGAGGGGCGCGGCACGCGGGGCGCGGAAAACAAAACGAACCGCTGATAAGCGCTGATCAACGCGGATCAGGAGTGCCGCAACCGTGGACGACCTCAAGGCCTGTGACGCAGTCCCGAAGGGACGATTCGCTGTTCCCGTCGCGCCGTCCCTCCGGGACTTGGAATGAAGCAGGATGACGTGATCCCAGGACTGCGTCCTGGGCTGTAAGCGAACCGTCGCCAGGCGACTTTGCCGCAAACTTGTGCTCCCCAGGGCTGGCCCAACCCTGTACCCGCGGACATCTAAGCGGACGAGTAGAGGAGCGTTGTGTGAAAGACCTTGCACGACTGTCGCATCCGTATCGGGTGGAGCAAGGAAAACAATTTCGACTGAAAGATTTCGATCCTGCCGACACCGGCTCGATGCGATCGAAAGAAGACGCGGCTGAGGAGCTACAGCAAGGTCTCGATCGCATGAGAGACCTGCAGGACAAGCTCTACGCCCAGGACCAGTGGGCGGTCCTGCTGATCTTCCAGGGCATGGACGCCGCGGGCAAGGACAGCACCATCAAGCACGTCATGTCGGGCGTGAATCCGCAGGGCTGCCAGGTCTACTCGTTCAAGCAGCCGTCGGAAGAGGAGCTGGACCACGACTATCTGTGGCGTACCACTCAGCGGCTTCCCGAACGCCGCAGCGTTGGCGTCTTCAACCGTTCCTACTACGAGGAAGTGCTAGTGGTGCGCGTGCATCCCGAGGTGTTGAAGCGCGAAAAGATTCCACCATCGCTGATCGGTGACGACATCTGGCAGAAACGTTTTGAGGACATCCGCGGCTTTGAACGCTATCTCACGAATAACGGGATCGTCGTCCGCAAGTTTTTCTTGAACCTCTCCAGGGAGGAGCAAGCGAAGCGCTTCCTGAAGCGGCTGGAGGAGCCGGAGAAGAACTGGAAGTTTTCGGCGCCCGACATCCACGAACGGAAATACTGGGACGACTACATGACTGCGTATGAAGACATGATCCGGAATACGTCGACGCCATCGGCGCCGTGGTATGTCGTCCCTGCGGACCACAAATGGTTTACGCGTGTGGTTGTCGCGGCCGCGGTCGTCGACACGCTGGAGGGGCTGGATTTGTCGTATCCCAAGCTGGACCCGGACCAACGCAAAGTCCTGGACGAAGCACGCCAACTTCTGGAGAAGGGCAATATCTAGGGTGGCGCATCGCAGCCGAGAAAAAGTTGCGGTATTTTTTCTTACAGCATCAATGCAAAGCGTCACCTTTCTTAACGCAACTGTTTGTATGCGCCGGGTTCACACCTGCACAGGGCCAGAAGATCGGACCCGGAGGTGAAGGACATGAAACGGATCGTAATGGCAGCGTTGTTACTGGCGGCACTCGGCGGCAGCACCCTCATGGCGCAGGACCGAGACGATTGGGGCTGGCAGCGAGCTCACCGCAACGACCTACGGCAGGATTATCGCGATCGCCGCAGCGATTGGCGCGACATCAATCGTGACCAAAGGGCGATCGCGCACGACCGCGCGGAACTGCGCCACGATTATGCCGTCGGCAATTACGCCGGAGCGCGCCGCGAGCGCGCCGAGCTCCGCGCCCGGCAGCGTGACGTGAACCGCGACTATCGCGATGTGCGGCACGACAACCGCGACATCCGCCGCGATCACGACTGGCGGTAACAGTAGTGTTACTCGTCAGTAGGCCAGCTCCGCGCGAGGGGCTGGCCTGGGTTTTGGTTGTATACGAAACGCGAAAAATTGTCGGACAACATTAAACAAGTAATGCGACCTCCGTTATCTACAACCGTAATGCCTAAGTCGCTAACCTCGGAGGCATGCCCTCCCTCGAACAGACGCCCGGCAACAGGCGCCGCTGGCAACGTTTCCCTTTGCAGGTTCCGGTCCGTCTCGTAGTCCACCGTCCCGCAAAGCTCGATGCGACGATCGGCAACGCCTCGGAGTTGAACGAAGGCGGTATGCGCGTGAACGCCGGCATCGAGATGGAGCCCGGTGATCAGGTGACGGTAGAATTCACGCCGCCTTCGACGACTGACCGTCTTCGGCTGTGGGCGCAAGTCCGAAACCGGCACGAGAACTACTACGGTTTGGAATTCCTGGCCGAAAACACCGGCGAGCGGGCGCAGGTAGAACGCTACCGCAATGACTTGCGCGCAGCCGTCGGCGGGATCGACCCGCAGGCAAACTGACGCGAATATTACTGGACAATGAATCCGGTAACGAATTCGTGCAAGTCGCCGTGCTTGACCTCATAGATCGCAGGGTTCGTGTTGGCCGGCGTGAAGGTCACGCTTGCGAATCCAGTCGAGTCGGTCGTGAAGCTGCCCAGGACGCTGGTACAGACCGGTGTGTGCTCCGGTTCCGCATCGCACTCGACCAGTCCGTATTCCATATTGGGCGCAGCACGATGCAGTTCCAGACGAGCGGTCGCGGTCGGAGCGGTGCCGTTGATGGTGATGGCGCCCGAGTCCAGCGGATCCGATCCCAGCGGCGCCCAGGTTGATGGCAAAGGCGTCACGTTCGCCGACTTCACGAGGTGGAAGATCTGAGTGGCTTGCGCGGGCGTGAACATGCCGCTGTCGAGACGCAAGCGACCATCCTGAGAGAGCACACGGAACACTCCGGCAAACGTACCCTTTTGCGGGAAGGTGAAGTTTGCGGAACCGTTGCCGTTTGCATCGGCAGTCACCTCGGCGACGCGGATCGGACATCCGCCCGACGCGTAGGGGCAGAAGTCTACGGTGTGAGCCATCGTCATAGTGACCGCATTGGTCAGCGTGACCGTTCCATGCCCGTCATTCGCGCTGGGGTTGGTGACGATGCGGCCGAAGTTACCTTGTGCGAGCGTGAATGCCTCCAGCGGCGAGTCGAAGGTAGTCGGAGGCGTGAATGGCATTAGCGTCTGTGTTGGTGTCGGTGTCGTTGTTGGAGTGGGAGTCGGTGTCAGTGTTGCCACCGGAGGTGGCGTAGCTACGGTCGAAGGTGGAGTCGGAGTTGTCGAGGCCGGAGTCGGAGTGGTCGAAGGCGGAGTTGGAGTGGTCGACGGCGGAGTCGGAGTTGTCGCAGCTGGAGTCGCGGTTGTGGCAGGTGGGACCGAAGACATCCGATTAGGCGATGGATTTCCGCCGCAACCGAAGGGAAACATGGCCAGGAGCGAAACGGTCATCAAGCAGGTCGTCGGTAAAGTACGTCTCATGACGAGCCCCGGTGATGTGGAGTGACTTGCTTCCTAATGCGATGAATGCGGTCGCTGCCGTGTTTACCCCTTCTTTAGTTATTGCGAGTAGCCGGATCAATGGAACGCCTCGGGCAGTGCGGGTTACGAGTGCCGTGACGACTATCCTCGACCAATCGCTGGATGACCGCATCTCACTTCGCGCATGTGGCAGATCGTCGTACTCATCGTCCGTATCGCATGCGCGGTGCTGGTGTTACTGGTGCTTATCGCGGCGCTGCGCGGGCATCTGCAACACCACTATCGCGAGGAGTTCGCCAGCGAACGGCGCGAGCGGCTCTTCTTAGCGTCGCTGGCGTTCCTGTGCACGATGATCGTGCTGCGTGCCATCACCTGGGCGATCCACAACCACATCGGGCCGTTGCACGATATCCAGACGCGGAGCTTCCATCTGCACCACATGGTGTGGGGAATTCTCGGCCTGCTGCTGGTCGGATACATCTGGTTGGCGCAATACGGGACGGGGATGAATGGCACGTCGCAGTGGGGCTCGGCCGGAATGGCGATCCTCTACGGGATCTGTTCCGCCCTGACGCTCGATGAATTCGCGCTGTGGCTCCGCTTGCAGGATGTGTACTGGTTGCCGCAAGGGCGCGAGAGCATCGAGGCGGCCATGATGTTCGGATCGCTGCTGGCGCTGGGAGCATTCGGTGGCCCGTTTTTCCATAGCCTGGCGCGGTCGGTGTTGCGAGGCGTTCAGGGAGCGGTGCGCGGTAAGGGTTGAGGGGCGCTGCTTCCCTACCCCATCAACGCGGACGTACTCCTGACGCGTGTGCCGTCCCTGCGGGAGTGGTACGACTAGCGAGGACTGACGTACTGGGCTAATGTGTTACGTCGCTCCGCGACTGCGGAAGAGGGACGCGCAATGTCCTACTACATGAATGCTGAAATCGGGGTGCTGGTGATCGTGGTCGGGCTCGCCCTGGTTGTGTTTGTGATCCGCAAGATGATCGAGCGCGGCGACGATCTGAAGCCGTAATGACGTACGGTCACCGGCGCTTGCGCTCTTCGTTCTCCGCAATCTTCGCTTTGACCAACTTCTTCACCAGTGTCGTGGGCAGCGGCTTATCGATCGGAAAGCGGATCGTGCCCTTCGAAACCGAGTAGTTCTTCAGGTCATCCTTGAACGCGTGGAGCACGGACGAACCCGGGAAAAGGCTGCAGTGTTCCGCGAAAGCCGCGTACCACACCAGCATTCCTTTGTACTTGAAGGCAGGAATGCGGTAACTGATCACTTCCGTGGCTTCGGGCGGAACGAGAGAACGTACCAGTGCGCGGATCCTTTCAAGCATGGCCCGCTGCGGTTGCGGGCAGCTCTCCATGTACTCATCGACGGTAGCCGGCTTAGCTCGTTTCATGGCAAGCACTTTACTGAAAAGTGTCATACCAATAGTAACTTGAGCGTGAAATAGAACCGGGATACGATTCGCCGAAAAGCAACTCATTCCAGCTTGGCAGGGCCGCTATGGCATCGATCGTGTCTCGCCGCGCACTGTTGTATTCCGCGCTCTTCTGTTCCCTTCTTCTACCGGCATCGGCACAGATCAAACCGTACACCGGCACGGAAATGTCAACGGCAGCACCGCGGGCCGCGGCGCCCGCCGAACCGCAGTCGTCCTTGGGCGATATCGCGCGCAACATGCGCGAGAAGAAGCGGACGAAGGTGAAAGTCACGCCGGAGGAAGCCAAACAGATCTTCAAAGCGGTGGATGAGATCTCTGCTTTCGCCAGCCACGACTCCGAACTGGAGCTGCGAACCACGGTCAAGAGACGACTGGTGGAGCAGGCGGAAGTCGAACGCATGGTGAAAGAGCAGACCGAAAGCGCGGAAGAAAAACAGGAACGCCAGCGGGGGTTGCTAGCGATGAAGAAGTTCGGGTTCCTGCCGCGCGATTTCGACGCCGAGGGCTTTGCCGGACAAATGATGGGCGAGTCGGTCGCCGGATTCTACGACGCAAAGAACAAGATGGTGTCCCTGCTCAACTGGGTCCCGCTGGAGGAGCAGGAGAGCATTCTGGCTCACGAATTGACACATGCGTTGCAGGACCAGAACTACGACCTGTTGAAATGGCACACGCAGCACAAAATGAAAGCGACCGACGGCAGCCATGCCATTATCGCCAGCGACACCGACGAAGGCGAAAGCAGCACGGCTGCACGTTGCGTCACTGAAGGACAGGCGATGGTGGTCATGATGGACTACCTGCTCACTCCGCTCGGCACCGATCTTAAGCGTCAGCCGGGACTGGTGGACGCGGTGCAGGAGCGAGTGTCGTACGGCGCCGAAGGACCGGTGCTGCACCGCGCTCCGCTGGCCATCCGCGAGGGCATGAACTTTCCCTATCGCGAAGGATTGAATTTCGAGATTGCGCTGCTGGAAAAGGGCCGCGCGACCGCGTTCGCGAATGCGCTGCAACATCCGCCGCGGCTGACGTACGAGATCCTCCACCCCAACGCGTACCTCAACCATGAAAAGATCGCGCCCGTTCGTATTCCAGACCTGAAGGCGACGCTGGGCGACGCGGCGAGGGTGCAAGACTCGGGCGTGATCGGCGAATTCGATACGCGTGTGTTCATCCGGCAATTCGAGAGCAACTGGCTGTCGAAGGAGCTGGCGAAGTTCTGGCGCGGCGCCTCGTATGTGACCGTGGCGCAGTCCGCGGAGCAGCCGGCGGCGACGAAAGATGTCGGGTTGCTGTACGTGTCGCGGTGGCAGAACGAGGATGCGGCAACGCGGTTCGCGAGCTTCTACGCCGGGGCGGTTGGGAAGCGGTACGAGATCGGTGTGGTCAAACCGGAGTGGAAACCGATCGCGGGTAAAGCGGGCCAGCCGATCTCGTCGACACTGGTCGTGACCGAGGAGGGACCAGTGATCGTCGAAGTGTGGCCGGGGAATCTGGTGATTGTGACCGAGAGCTTCGACCCGCAGGTCGCGGCCAGAGTGCGCGATGCCGTACTTACCGCCGCGCCGGTCACGCGCGCGTCGGGTTCGGGCAACGATCTCACCTTACGGCTGGCGGGAATGCCGGAGTTCGGCGCGCTACGGGATGCAGTCCACGAGAACGTGATGCGAGCCGTGATCGATGTGGCGAACGAGGCAGCGTTGCAGACGCAGCCCAACCGGAGGTAACGGTGGCAACGAACGGGCTAGGAAAAATGACACCGCACGAGTTGAACTTTGAGCTCCAGCAGGGCGCTAGGTTCATCGTTTATCAGTACTGCATCTCCGTCATTTTTCTGACGTTCAAGCGTCCTTCGAAGGTGGCGCTGGTACGCCCGGGCGAGAGTCGCCTGTCGAAAGGCTTGCCGTTCGTTTTCTTGTCCCTGCTGTTGGGTTGGTGGGGAATTCCCTGGGGCCCGATCTATACGGTTCAGTCACTGTGGGTGAACCTAAATGGCGGCAAGGACGTCACCGACGGCGTAGTGCAAGCGCTCCAAAAGCAAGCCGGCAAAACTGTTAGTACGGGCGCGACCTCCTAATCGCGCCAGGAGAGAGGGTTGAGCTCCTGCTGCTGATCGCGGCCGCTCTCGTGCCTCCTGCTGGAGAGCCGATCCCCGCAGGGCGCTGGGTCCACGCCCGTCTCAACTACAGCGTTTTGGCCAGCACGATGGCAAGCAGCACGCCGATGATGATGCCAATGAGCAGCAACTTCGTTCCGCCGGTGAGGCTGTTCTTTTGCACGCGGTGCATGGGCAAGACCAGGGCGGCGACGCGCGCCAGCTGGGCCTTGAACCCACCTCCCACCTGTATTTGCTGGCCGGTCGCCACATTCACTCCCTGCAATCGGGCGACAGCCGCGTAAAAAACGCGCTGTTCAGCGCCGGAATCAATGTCAGACACGACGAACGAATCGTCGGCAATCGAAGCCACGCGTCCTTTGACAACGCTGTGGTCCTGCAGGCGAGCAGCGATGAGCGAGTCGTCGGTGGCGCCGAGGCGGGCGATTGCATCGCGGACTTTCATGGTCTGCCGCGAAGGAGCAGGAGGGGATGCAAGCGCAAGGGCGTCGGCTGTGAGTATGGAGTGGAAAAGAAGGAAGCAGAGAGTGCAGACAAACATGCGCTTCATCGGGACTTACTCCTTCGTGTCAGGAATTGACGCACAAAGGCGAGCGCAGGTTTTCTCAAAGTGAGCGTCTGGCCGAATCAGGCGCGCCGCCGCGATTGCGATCGAACGACGATCAGCAGAAGAGTCATTGCCACCAGTGACGCCTCCCACACCCACCAGCCGATCAGGACAGTGCCGACGTCATGATGAACGCGCGAGTACAAGCCGAACGACAGAGTTAGGACATCCCACACGACGAGCAGCGTCAAAAACACGCCACCCTTGCCGAGGCGGGCGCGCCACAGTCCGAACGGAGAGGCGAGCATGAGCAGGTTGGCGATCCAGAAGGCGCCAAGGTAAAGGTCGCGCAGCTGGTGGCTGCGCACAAAGGTGTACCCGACATTGGCAGAGAGGAGCGCGGTCAAGTAGCCGATAACAGGTTTATCAAGGCTCAGCGAAGGCAGGAAGAATGCTCCGGCACAAATAGCCAGAATCAGAAATAAAAGTGCGAACTGAACGCCGAGGCTGCGCATGGCAGTTCAGTTATACAGAAACACCCGACCCTTCCAAAACCAGTTCAGCGTGGGACACCCGCCTCGGATTGACTAATGGCGGAATCGGGTAGTTTTGTAATTGAAAAGGAGAAGCGCAGAGCGCCGCATGAGGAGTTACTTGCTCTCCTTCGAACCGCGCTCGACCAGGCGCTTGGTCATCACCACAACCCCGAGCACCTGGGTCCACTCCGACACGATGTTGCCGACCACCTGTCCCCATTTGCTTTGGGCCGCCATATGGGCGAAGGCCACAACCCATGCTGCGCCCGTCACGAGCAGGAAAATGGTAAGGGAATGGTCGCGCAGGAATTGTTCCCATCGGTTCGGCAGGCTGCCGCGCGGACGTCTACTCTCGGCGGAACCTCGCTCGTAAAGATACTTCGTTGCAAGCACCATTACGACCATGCCGGACCAGTCGGCGATGGCGTTTCCGAAGAAAGAACCGACGTGAGTGTTCGGGTTCGAGACGGAATAGAGCCCGATCCAGAGTGAAAGGATCGCGACGGAAACGATGGTCAGCGAGTGATGGCGGAAGAACGAGCGGCGGCGTGCAGTCATCGGCTACATAGGATGCGCCGAGTCTGCCCACGCTGGCAAAACCAGCCAGGGTGGGGCACCCGAGTCTGCCCACCCTAGCAAAACCAGACAGGGTGGGGCACCCGTTTCCTATTTCACCTTGAGCAGCTCGACGTCGAAGATGAGCGTGGCGTTGGGCGGGATAACACCGCCGGCGCCGCGTGAACCGTAACCGAGATCCGGGGGAATCTCCAGCCGGCGCTTGCCGCCGACCTTCATACCGGCAACACCCTCATCCCATCCCTTGATGACCTGGTGTCCGCCGAGGCGGAAGGTGAAGGGCTCGCCACGATCCACCGAGCTGTCGAACTTCTTGCCGTCGGTAAGCCAGCCCGTGTAATGGACGGTGACGTCCATACCACCGATGGCCTTGTCGCCATCGCCGACTTTAACGTCCCAGATCTTCAGGCCGTCGCTGGTGACGGTCGGTTTGCCTTCGACGTGCGGCGGCCCACCTTTGTCCTTGTCCTTCTGGCCGAAGAGGAAGGCGACGCAGAGGAGGAGTGCGGCTGCGAGGGTCAGATTCATGGCGGAAAGGATACCATCTGAAGGTTTCGAACGTCGCCAAGGTTTCAAAGGTTTCGTCGTGAAACCTTGAAACTCTGAAACCTTGAAACCTTCAACCGAGCAGCGCATCTGACTGTCGAATTGCAGAGGAGGATAAGGATGAAGACAAGCATTGTTTCCCTGCTCGCTGCCGTGCTGATACTGGCCGCATCGGCGAGCGCGCAGGACTGGGCGAAGGCTAAGCTGGAGAAGTCGCCACGTCACGGCGAGTGGGTCACGATCAAGAACGGCGACCGCAACGTGAAGGCGTTCGTCGTCTATCCGGAGTCGAAGAAGAAGACGCCAGTCGTGCTGGTGATCCACGAGATCTTCGGTATGACCGACTGGGTGCGGGACACGGCTGACCAGCTGGCGGCCGCGGGATACATAGCGATCGCGCCGGACCTGCTGTCGGGCATGGGACCGAACGGCGGAGACTCGAGCGCGTTCGCCAGCGTGGATGACGCGCGCGCCGCAATTCCCAAACTGCCGCCGGACCAGATCACAGGCGACCTGAATGCCGCCGCGGATTACGCGAAGAAGCTGCCGGCGTCGAACGGGAAACTCGTGGTCGCGGGATTCTGCTGGGGAGGAACGCAGTCGTTCCGCTTCGCCACGAACCGCCCAGACTTGAAGGCGGCGTTCGTGTTCTATGGGACAGCGCCGGACTCGGGCCTGGACCGTATCAAGGCGCCCGTGTACGGGTTTTACGGCGGCAACGACGCGCGTGTCGACGCGACCATCCCGAAGACACAGGAAGAGATGAAAGCCGCGGGCAAGACGTATGAGCCGGTCACGTACGAAGGCGCCGGACACGGTTTCATGCGCGCGGGAGAAGCTCCGGACGCGAGCGAGGCGAACAAGAAGGCATATGAGGAAGGTTGGACGAGGTGGAAGGAGTTGCTGAACAAGATCTAGAAAAGCGGTTGTAAGTTGTAGGTTGTAGTTCGAGCATCACGCAATTCCGGGATCTCCAAGCAACCCCAAGTTTGCTAGTCCTGGGCGAAGCGACGAAAAAGCGAAGGCTGCCAACACCGCTCTCAGCGCGGAGTTTCTCCGCGGGAGCGGTTTTTTAAGCAATTAACTTTACAGAACGACACCAAACATCACGCCCCGAGCGCATTTGGAGCCATCTAACTAAGTAATCAATCAGCCAGCCTGCGCGGAACGAAACCCAGGGAATCGGGTTTACATGGGAAACCCAGAAAAGCGGGTTTGCACCGCAGGAGGCATCGGAGGGACCAGATGATGCAGGGAAGCAAACTTTTGATCGCAGCAGCATTGACCCTGGCCCTGGGCGGTTCCGCCCTGGCGCAGGATCACGACCGAGACAATGACCATCACGACAGGGACCGCGACCGCAGCACTTGGCAGCGCCGCGACCGCGACCATGACCGAGATCGGGACAGGGATCGGGCACGCGCCCAGTATCAGTACCGGCAGCCCGTCTACGGGTACCGGCAGGACCAGGACCGCGACCGCGACCGCGATTGGGACCGTAACCGCGATTATCGTCGCCAGTATCCCAACGGGACCTACTACCCGAACGGCGGTTATTACCCGAATGGCGGTTATTACCCGAACGGCCGATATCCGGCGAACGGCGGCTACTACCCCTACGGGCAGCGCGGATCATATGGTTATGGCGGCGGACAGGCACTCGGCCAGGCACAGCAGATCGGCTACCAGGACGGCCTGAATGATGGCGCCCATGATCGCCAGACCGGCCATAGCTACCGGCCGACGCAGGACTCGAATTACCAGCACGCGAATCGCGGCTGGAACTCGAGCATGGTCGACCGCGGCAGCTACAGCAACGCGTATCGCCAGGCGTACATGCAGGGCTACCAGCGCGGCTACGGCAGCGCAGGTTACGGCGGCGCGTACGGAGGACGGTGGCCTTATTAAGGCCGGCGCAGGGCTCAGAGCTTAGCGCTCAGGCCCAGGAACGACGTTAGACAGCAGCAAGAACAACTGTCAGAAAGACCCCGCTTGTCCCCAGAGGCAAGCGGGGCTTTTTTTGCTCACGAGATTTGTTGTCGACCGTCTACAAATGTGTTGTAGATTATC
Source organism: uncultured Terriglobales bacterium (assembly GCA_964559835.1). Classification (GTDB taxonomy): domain Bacteria; phylum Acidobacteriota; class Terriglobia; order Terriglobales; family Acidobacteriaceae; genus DAISJI01. Next base: position 123,813 of record CAZLJE010000012.1, on the reverse strand, counting down.
GACACTATGGGCAAACCGAGCGATCTCGTACAAGGCACCCTCGACCTTTTGATCCTGCGCACGCTGGAACTGGAAGCGAAACATGGCTGGGCGATCGCCAAGCGGATCCAACAGGTGTCGGGCGACGTCCTGCAAGTGCAGCAGGGGTCGCTCTACCCTGCCCTGCACCGGCTCGAGCAGCAGGCGTGGATCGAGTCGGAATGGGCTGAAGCGGAATCGGGGCGACAGGCAAAGTTCTACCGCTTGACCAAGGCGGGACGCGCCCAGTTGGAGCGCGAGACCGAGAGTTGGGCAAGGCTGTCGGGAGCAATCAACCTTGTGCTGAAAAAGGCGTAGAACCGGACTCAGGGCGTAGGGCGTGGGCGTGGCGAAGACAATCATGCGTGTTCTTCAGAAATTGCAGCTAAGAATGCGGTCATTGTGGCGGAGGGAGGATGTGGAGCGCGAGATGAACGCGGAACTGCGCTTTCATCTCGAGAACCTCACGCGCGAGAACATCGAGGCGGGAATGGCGCCCGAGGAGGCGCGCACGACAGCGCTGCGGACGATGGGCGGCGTCGCGCAATATGAGGAACAGATCCGCGACACGCGTCGGGTGCACTTCCTCGAAACGGTCATCGCCGACATCCGGTACGCATTGCGAACGCTGCGCAAAGCCCCCGTGTTCGCTACGGTTGCCGTGCTGTCGCTGGCGCTGGGCACGGGCGCGAACGCCGCAATCTTCAGCCTGATCGACAGCGTGCTCCTGCAACGCCTGCCAATCCGTGATCCGGAGGAGCTCGTCTACGTGCGCACCTCGCAGATAAAGATGGGCAACTTCAGGGTGTCGCGGACTTTGACGAACCAGACGGCCGACCGTCTCGCCCAGGCCACGCAGATCGAGGGTCTCGCCAGGTTCCAGCAGATGGACCGCGCTAATGTGACCGTCGGCAGAGCATCCGACGTGGCGCCGGCGCTGTTTGTCTCCGGTAATTACTTTTCGCTGCTCGGGATCGAGCCGCTATTGGGACGGAACCTCGGCACCGCCGACGAATATGGCGGACCGAATGGCTGGGCGGCGATGATCGGCTACGGGTACTGGCAGCGGAAATTCGGTGGGAAGAACGTTCTTGGGCAGCAGATCACGGTGAACTCGATCCCCATGGCGATCGTTGGCGTCATGCCTCGGCGCTTCCGCGGATTGTGGATCGATAACGGCGCCGACGTGGTAATTCCGATCGCGGCCAAACCGCTGGTGCAAGACGGGAAGGTATCCGCGACAATCCCGAAGCCGGACGATTTTGCGGGCATGCTCGTGGCCCGTGTGAAGAAAAGCGTGACCATGTCGTCGGCGCAATCAGAGATGTCGGTGTTGCTACAGCAGACGCTCAGCACGGAAAAGGGCAGCCTGACCGGCGATGACCGGAAGCTCACGATCGAGCTGACCTCCGCCGCCAGCGGTTCCAGCGCGCTTCGTAACCGGTTCGAGAAAGGTCTGCAGGTGCTGATGGCCGTAGTCGCGATCGTGATGCTGATCGCCTCGGCCAACCTGGCGAGCCTGTTGCTGACGAGATCGGCGGCGCGGCAGCGTGAGATCTGCATCCGCATGAGCCTGGGTTCGAGCCGCTGGCGGCTGCTGCGGCAACTGCTGACGGAAGCGATGGTGTTGTCGGTGCTTGGGAGCGTCGTCGGGCTGGTCTTTTCCGTGTGGGCACGGAACGCGATCGTGAAGGTGGCTGTGGCGCGAGCTTCGGGTGGATCGGCCTTTCCGATGGACTGGAACTGGCACCTGTTCGCGTTCATGGCGGGACTGTGCGCGATCAACGCGCTCCTCTTCGGGGCGGCCCCTGCCCTGAAGGCAACCCGGCAGGACGCGAACCTGGTGCTGCACAGCGGACGGTCGATACGTAACGCCGGGATCACGCGCCTCGGCAAGGCGTTAGTCGCGGGACAGGTCGCGCTGTCGCTGGCATTGGTCGTGGCTGCAGCCCTACTGCTGCGGACGCTCACCAACTTCTACAAAGTGGATCTCGGTTACAACCAGAAGAACATACTGATGATGACGGTCGATCCGCACCTGGCGGGCTACGCGGATGGAGAGGAATCGATCGCGCTGTATAAGGAAATCCGGGAGCGGCTGGCATCGGTGCCGGGAGTCCAGGCCGTGACGATGATGCGCCAGCCGTTGCTAGGCGCGAACACAGGGATGTCGAGCATTTTCGTGCCGGGCTATGTGCCTTCGCCGCAAGAAGGCCAGTCGACGCTCTGGACAATCGACGAGGGCGTGGGGCCGCACTTCTTCGCGGCCATGCAGATGCCGCTGGTTGAAGGTCGCGACTTCGAAGACGAAACACGCGACGCTTACGGGAAGGTTGCCATTATCAATCAGACGATGGCCAGGCACTACTTCGGGGGCAAAGACCCGGTCGGCCAGAAGATTGCGTTTTCGAAAGACGATCCGCCGATGGAAGTCATCGGCGTGGCGGCGGACGCGCATTATTACGGCGTAAAAGAGGACCCCGAGGACGTACTGTTCGTGCCGCTGCTCCATTCGAAGATGAAGCAGGCGGAGGCGACACTCCTGGTGCGCACGGCGGGCGACCCATCACAGCTGGCGCCGGAGGCGCGCGCGGCCATACACACGCTCACTCCAAACCTTCCGGTGTATGACATCACGACGATGCAGGAGATGCTGAACGTAAAGCTGGCGCAGCAAAGGATCCTGGCAGCGCTGTCGGGATTCTTTGGAATCCTGGCATTGGTGCTCTCGGCCATCGGACTCTACGGGGTGCTGGCCTACAACGTGACGCAGCGCACAGGCGAGATCGGTGTCCGCATAGCGCTGGGCGCGAGCCGGGGGAACATCCTGCGCATGGTGTTCGGCGAGACGGCGCAGGTCGTGGGCGCCGGCATTGTCGCGGGACTGGTCATCACCTTGGCGAGCGCGAAGCTGATCCGGGCGATGCTGTATGGAGTGAAGGAGACCGATGCGCAGTCGATCGCGCTAGCGGTGATCGTGCTCTCGACCGTAGCGCTGGCTGCGGCGTTCCTGCCGATGAGAAAAGCGATACGGGTAGATCCGATGACAGCGTTGAGAGAGGAATAGGGCGTAGGGCTCAGGGCATAGGGCTCAGGGCGTAGGGCTCAGGGCGCATGGCACAGGGCACAGGGCTCACAGCGGCCACCTGAGACAATACGGTCATGAGAGGCATGTTCGTTCCCGGCCTAGTGTTAATCGCGGCGCTGTCGTCGCCTGCCCAGGAGATCACGGTTGCGGCGGCGGCCGATCTGAACGCGGCTTTGAAACAAATCGCACACGAGTACGAATCGAAGACCGGTGTGAAGACGAAGCTGACGTTCGGGTCGTCGGGGAATTTCTTCACCGCGATCCAGAACGGCGCGCCCTATGACTTGTATTTCTCGGCGGACGTCGATTACCCGAAGCAACTGCAAGCGGCGGGACTGACCGAACCGGGGACACTGTACGAGTATGCCGTCGGCCGGCTGGTGCTGTGGGCGCCGCAGACCTCCCCACTCGATGTAAATGCGGGGATGAAGCTGTTGACCGACCCGAGAGTGCGGAAGATTGCCATCGCAAACCCGAAACATGCACCGTATGGACGGGCCGCCGTGGCCGCAATGCGCGCAGCCGGCGTATACACCGGGGCCGAACCGAAGCTGGTGCTGGGAGAAAACATCTCGCAGGCGTTCCAGTTCGTGCAGACGGGAAATGCGGATGTGGGGCTGATCGCCTTGTCGCTGATTGCCCACCCTTCCAAAGGCAGTCAGGGTGGGGCATCCGATTCCCACCCTTCCAAAAGCGGTCAGGGTGGGACACCCGACATAGAGGGAAAGTATTGGATGGTGCCGGCGCATATGTATCCGGCGATCCGGCAGGCGGCAGTGGTCATCAAGAGTTCGCGGCAGAAGGAAGCCGCGAAGAAGTTCCTGGAGTACGTGAAGAGCGACCAAGCGCGGGGAATCCTGAGAGACTACGGATTCGGAACTCCGTAAAACACAATCTCACCACAGAGGTCACAGAGGCGCACGGAGGCACTGCATAGATCCTTCGCTGCGCTCAGGATGACACCACTGTAAAGTTTGGAATTATTGCGGAGTGTGGCGGTCGAGGTATTTGATGAGGATGACTTCGTTCTGCTTCTCGTTGTAGATGAGCTCGTCGGCGATCTCCTGTACGAGACGGATGCCGAAGCCTCCGGGGCGAAGGCCTTTTTCTGCGCGCACCTCAGACATCGCAAACGGTCCGTCGTTATTCGAGGCGGCGGAGTGCTGGAGGTCGTCGAAGCAGAAGCCGGGTCCTGGATCGGCGATCCGGTAGAGCAGCAGGCGGCTGGTATAGACGCAGCAGACGCGGACGCGATGATTCGGGTCCAGCCCTCCTCCCCATTCCACCGCATTCAGCACGAGTTCGCGGAAAGCCTGAGTCACCTCCGACGAAACTTCTTCCGGCATCGACGGGATGAGCTGGCGGATGAAGTGCTCGATGCGGTCGACGGCGGTGTGCGTACATGGGATCGAAAGTTCGATCCAGTCCGGCTTGGCCGAGTGCACTTCGATGGCGGGTTCGTCGGGCGCGGCCGCGGCGCGCTGCACGACGTCCACGACCTCATGGATATCGAAAGGCTTGCGCACGTACTCGAAGGCGCGCTCACGGATGGCGCGAAGCAAGGAGTCGGAGGTCGTGTCGGCGGTGATGATGACGATCCGGGCGCTGGGGCCGAGCTCGCGCAGACGGTGAATGAGTTCCAAGCCGTGGACATCGGGCAGTCCGAGGTCGAGCAGGATGACCTCGAATTGAGTACAAGCGAGTTGCGTGAGCGCTTCGGCGCCGCTGGTAGAAGTAGCCGAATCGATATTCTTACGCTGCAAAGCCGAACGCAGCAGGTCAAGGACGGCGGGATCGTCGTCGATGATAAGCACTCGTTTGGGTTGAGGCTGTGCGGCAGCCGACATGTGCGTGCCAGATTACAGGTAGCAGCGCGGGTTTTCAACGAAATCAGCGCGAGGGACCTCAAGGAATTACCAGCGGCTGGGCTTGCAATCGGGCGCGACGTATGGTGCGGGTCCGGGCAATCTCGCCGATAGCGTCGGCGTGTACCGCATACGTGCCACGAGGCAACGTCGTGCCGAACGGGATCCGTTGCTTGCCGGGGGCGAGGTTGAAGTGCTGATAGCCGAGGGCGGTCGCGCGTCCGATCTCATTCACCGCGACCGCGATGAAGGTCAGGTCGAACGTCTCGTTTCCGGGATTAGCGACCTCGATCTCGCCGGAGATGCCCCCATCCGTCACCACGGGAAAGCGCGTCCAGGCGATGGTGATGACGTTCCCCGGTGTCACGTGAAGGATGTACTGACGCGTGGCGGTGTGGCCAGAAGTATCGGTGACGTCGACGGCGAATGCGTAATTGCCGGCGGCAGTGGGGATGCCGGCCAGGGTCGCGGATTCCCGATCGAAATCGATTCCCTCGGGCAGCGTCCCACGCACGTTCCATTTGTATGGTGGACTGCCTCCGGTCGCGTGGAACTCGAGATAGTAATTGATCCCCGCTCCGGCGTTAGGGAGACGAGCGGGCGAAATGGAGAGTTGGGCGAAGGAAATCGCCGACAGGAATAACAGTGCCAGTAGCGACAGTCTCTTCGGCCACATTCACGGATAGGATGCAGCGGGCGAGGGCGCCCGCTGCAGTAAATTCCCGGTTATAGAAAGTGCGGCCCCGGCGATGGCGCCGGGGCCCACATTTGCCGGGGGCCCACATTTCTACATGGAAGCTACGAGCCCGAGTGCTTCTTGCGCTCGCAGGCGGTAACGATCTTGGTTGGATCAACAGCCTCGCTGTCTACCGAGATCTCTTCGATTTTGCCATCCTTCCCGATCAGGAACGTCGCACGACGTGCGAGCCGGTTCTTCTCGTTGTAAAGACCGTATTCCTTGATGGTGGCGTTGTCGGTGAAGTAGTCGGAGGCGATGGGGAACTTCACGCCCATCTGGTCCGCCCAGGCTTTATTGGCGAAGGGACTGTCCACGGAAACACCCACGACCTGGGTGTCAGCGCCTTCCAGCTTTTCGAGGTTCTGCTGGAAAGCGGTCATTTCCTTCGTTCAACCACCGGTGAAAGCCAGGACAAAGAATGCCAGTGCCACATTCTTCTTGCCTTTGAAGTCGCTGAGCGAAATGTCCTGGAGCTTTGCGCCGTCGAAGTATTTCAGTTTGAAATCGGGCGCCATATCGCCGACTTTCAGCTTCATGGGCGCGGGCTGCTGTTTCGGCTGCTGAGCCTGGAGCACCGTCGCGCTCATGAGCGAGAGTGCGGCGATGGCTGTGACTATTGTCTTCCGCATGATCCTCACCTTTGGAGTGAAAGCATTGTACCGGAAATGCCAAAACGGGATGCGAAATAGGGAGTAGCGTCCACCCCGGTGGTTACATTTGGGAAAGCCACGGTACGCCGAGGGTGCGAAAACCGTTGCGGGTGGCGCGATTCGCCGGGTACATTGGGCTCAGGACACACGACAAGTTTCACGGATGCAACGCGCAGCATCTTACAAATCAGATGAGCGAATTGCGGACTATCAACGACCTGTTCTATCGCATCGTGGAGCGGAAGCGCCCGCGGGTGATGCTGTTCAAGCAGGGGACGAAGTGGACCCCGATCGCCTCGCACGAACTCTACCGCGATACCGTGGGAGTCGCCAAATGGCTTGCCAGTTCGGGCATTGGCAAAGGCGACCGGGTGGCGATCCTGAGCGAGAACCGGCCGGAATGGCCGACGGCGGAATTCGCGACCATGCTGCTCGGTGCTGTCGTGGTGCCGATCTACTCGACCCTTACGGGCGAGCAGACGGCGTACATGCTGCGGGATTCGGGCGCGCGGGTGGTGTTCGTATCCTCCGTCGATCAGTTCAAGAAAGTGCAGGCGATCCGCGAGCAGTCGGCGATCGAGAAGATCGTTGTCATGGACTACATCGGCATTCCCGAGGGCATCCCGATGCACCGCCTGATGCACGACGGCCCGAAGGAGCGCGACGCAGCGTTGGACGCCCGCGCGGCTGAGATCGGACCAGACGACCTGGCCACCATCATCTATACGTCCGGCACGACCGGCACGCCGAAGGGCGCCATGCTGACGCACGGTAACCTGGCGTCGAACTTCACGGTGTCGCTAAAGGGCTTTCCGCTGGCGGACGATGACATCAGCCTATCGTTCCTGCCACTGTCGCACATCACGGCGCGGCACGTGGATTACGCGATGCTCTACCACGGGGTGACCGTCGCCTACTGCCCGTTCATCGATGCGCTACCCCAGGCATTGAAGGAAGTGCGGCCGACCGTCATGGTGTCGGTCCCGCGCGTGCTCGAGAAGATCCAGAAGCAGACGCAACTGGCAACGAAGTCGGGCGTGAAGCACACTATTTACCGGAAAGCCATCCAGGTTGGGCAGGCATATCGCAGCGAGATCCTTGCCGGCAATAAACCGACAAGCAGGGACTGGAGGATTGCGGACCGGGTGGTGTTCTCGAAGGTCCGGTTCGCGCTCGGCGGGCGGGTACGGATCTTTATTTCGGGGGGCGCGCCGCTGGGACTGGATCTGGCGGAGTGGTACGCCGATATCGGCATCCGCGTCCATGAGGGTTATGGGTTGACCGAAACCTCGCCGGTCATCGCGGTGAACAAGCCGGCGGCGCACAAGATCGGTACCGTCGGCAAGCCACTGCCGAACGTCGAAGTCAAGATCGCGGCCGACGGCGAGATCCTGGTGCGGGGGCCGTCGATCTTTAAGGGGTACTGGAATCAGCCGGACGAAACGGCGGCCGCGCTGGAGCCGGATGGATGGTTCCATACGGGCGACATCGGTCACATCGATGAAGATGGATACCTGCTTGTCACCGATCGCAAGAAGGACCTGATCAAGACCTCTGGCGGCAAGTTCATCGCGCCGCAACCGATCGAGCAGAAGCTGAAGAACAACTCGCTCGTGGCAGAGGCGGTGGTGATCGGCGATAAGAAGAAGTTCCCCGCCGTGATCATTGCGCCCAATTTCATCGAGCTGCTGCCGTGGGCAAAGTCGAACGGGATCGACATCAAGGACCGCCAGGAGCTGGTGAACGACGCGCGGGTGCGCGAGATCTACGAGTCGATCGTCGCGAACGTGAACGCCGACCTGGCGCAGTTCGAGAAGCTGAAAAAAGTCCTGATCGTGCCGGATGAATTCACCATCGCCGATGGGACGCTCACGCCGACGCTGAAGGTGAAGCGGAGAGTGGTCGAGGAGCGGTATAAGGCGGAAATCCAGCACCTGTACGCCGAGGCGGCGGAAAACGTTGCGGCGAGTACGTAGGCGGAAGGTTCAAGGTACTACGCGAAAAGTATTCCGTATCTCGTATTCGGTATTCCGGCTGGGGCAATGTGCACCCTGTACGGAATACGAAATACTGAATACGTGTTTTCGGTACTCTTATGTCCAGCGGGCCACCCGCGCAATTGATAGAATTTCCGTATGGACTCACTGGTAATCGCGGGTAAGGCGTTTCGGTCGAGGCTGATCGTCGGGACGGGTAAGTACAAGAGTTTCCAGGAGACGGCACGGGCGCTGGATGCGAGCGGGGCGGAGATGATCACGGTCGCGGTGCGGCGCGTGAACCTGGACCGCTCGAAGGAATCGCTGCTCGACTACATCGATCCCAAGAAGTACTTCCTGCTGCCGAATACGGCCGGTTGCTTCACGGCGGACGACGCGGTGCGGACGGCGCGCCTGGGACGTGAGGTCGGGCTGTCGGACTGGGTCAAGATCGAAGTCATCGGCGACGAGCGGACCCTCTACCCTGACGTGCAGGCGACAGTCGAGGCGACCCGGACGCTCGTCAAGGAAGGCTTTACCGTTCTCCCGTATACGTCTGACGACATTGTGGTTGCGAAGCGGCTTATCGACGCTGGAGCGAGCGCGATCATGCCCCTCGGCGCGCCCATCGGCAGCGGCATGGGAATACAGAACCAGGCGAACATCCGCATCCTGCGCGAGATGCTGGAGGTTCCGCTGATCGTCGATGCAGGCGTGGGCACGGCGTCGGATGCGGCGATCGCGATGGAGTTGGGCGCCGATGCGGTGCTGATGAATACCGGCATCGCCCACGCGCAGGATCCGGTGCTGATGGCGGAAGCGATGCACGATGCAGTCCGCGCCGGACGCGCCGCGTACCTCGCGGGACGCATGCCGAAGAAGCTGTACGCGACCGCAAGTTCGCCGGTGGAAGGAGTAGTTAGGAGCTAGGAGATAGGATTTAGCAACAACAAAGGGCGGCCGACATCGGCTGCCCTTAAATTTTGCGTCACTTGGCCGGTGTAAACGGCGACTGATTCTTTAGTGGCTGTGGCTATGTTCGTCGGTGGCGGGCGCGGCTGCCATTTCAACTTTGTCGATGTGGAGTGCGCCGTCCATCATGGAACCGGTTACCTTCACGTGATGGCCTTCGTGACCTTTGATGGCGTCCTGGTTGTGGATCTGGACAACTTCTTTCTTGTCGTCGGTGACAAGGACCGCCTTGGCGCCGCCTTCAATGCACTTCTTGGCGCAAGCTTCCGCGTTGGCGTGTGCGCCCTTGGCGCCACACTTCTCGTCGACGATGTAGCCGGTCATGGTGCTGTCAGCGGCCCACGCGGCGACTGCGAACAGAAGCACGAATGCTGCGAGCAGGGGAAATAGACTTCTCATGTTCATCCTCTCTGCGCGGCCGGGAGCCGCGTTTACCCACCAAACAGAATTCCTCACCCGGAGGAAGGTTACACAAATTAGTTACGAGGCACAAGGCGCATGGCCCAGGGCGCATGGCTCAGGGCGCATGGCTCACGGCTGATGGCACATGGCGCAGGGCTTATGGCTCAGGGTTACAGGCGGCGCCCACAAACAATGGCGCGTGCATTGCGCGACGAGAAGACACTCTGAACTCTTAAGCCATGAGCCATGAGCTATGCGCCAGGTTTACCGTTTTTCCGCGGTGGCGTTGGGCGGAGGGGTATCGGGTCGGTTCTGACCGGGAAGAAGATAGATGACTTCGCCGGGGCGGGCGTAGTGCCATTGTTCGCGCGCTTCCTTCTCGATCGCCTTGGAATCAGACTTCAGCGCCTTGATCTGCCCCGATAACTGCTCGTTCTCTTTCTGGAGCTTCTCCACGTCGGAGCTGACTACTTTCAACTCGATCCGCTTCTGCTGGTAGACGACCATGCCGTTGGCGCCGAAGACGGCGTGATACGCGACCAGAGCGGCAACGGCCAACACGCCGACGGTCGCGACTTTGCGGCGGGAGTTATAAGCCACCTCGACCGCCGACTGAAAACGCGCGACCAGGCGCTCCAAGATCGGAGGCAGGTCGGGCGCGGTCGCTGGTCGATGGTCGTTCGTCAAAACGTATTCCGTATTCCGTATTCCGTGATCGCGACTCCGTTCGATGCCGGAATACGAGATACGGAATACGATGCTATTCGAAGATCCACTGTTTCGCGGCGGCGCTGAGTTTGTCGGCATCGTCCAGAGAACGCGCTTCGGAGTAGACGCGTACGACCGGTTCGGTACCCGACAACCTGTAGCAGACCCAGGAGCCGTCGTCGAAGAGAAGCTTGAGCCCGTCGGTCCGGACGACCTGGGTGACACGTCGGCCACCGAGCTCGTGGGGATCGCTCTTCAACTTTGTAGTGAACTTCTCCTTGACCTCCGGGGTCAAGCGGAAGTTCTCCCGTCTAGGGTAAAAGGAACCTACTTTGACAAAAAGGTCCTGCAATTGTTCGGAAATCGAGCGTCCGCGGCGCGCGACCATCTCGCACATGAGCAGGCCGGCGAGCACTCCATCCTTTTCGGGAACATGGTGGCGAATGCTGAGGCCGGCACTCTCTTCTCCGCCGATCGCGATCTTGTCCTGGATGATCAATTCGCCGATGTACTTAAAGCCGACAGGCGTTTCGTAGAGCTGGACGTTGTGATATTCGGCCAGCGCGTTGATCAGATTCGTGGTGGCAACGGACTTGGCGACTCCGTTCCGCCAGCCGCGCGTCTCGACCAGGTAATCGAAGAGCAGCGCGATGACGTAATTTGGCTGGATGAAAGTGCCGTCGAGGTCGACGATGCCGAAGCGGTCGGCGTCGCCGTCGGTGGAGATGCCGAGCGCGGCGCCACTCTGGCGCATGGCGCCGCGAAGATCGTTGAGCAGATGGTCGTCGGGCTCCGGAGCGTGGTTGCCGAAGAGCACGTCGCGTACGTCGTGGACGGTGACGACCTCGATGTGATGGTCGCGCAGGAGCTGATCGGGATAGCCGCGCCCGGCGCCCCACAAGGGTTCGTAGGCAACGCGAATCGCGGATTTTTTAATAACGTCGAGATCGATGACTTCCTTAAGGCGCGCGAGGTAGTCGGGACGGACGTCGAGCGGAACGGGCGCGGGCCTTTTGGCTGCGGTGCCGTCGGGGACATTGCCGTCGAGCGATGCGATCTCGGCTTCGATCTGGCTGGTGACCTCGGGAAGAGCGGGAGCGCCGTCGTGGGTCGAGAACTTGATGCCGTTGTACTCGGGAGGATTGTGCGACGCGGTAAAGTTGATGGCGCCGTCGGCGTGGTTGCGCATGACGGCCCAGGCGATGGCAGGAGTCGGGGCAGGCTCGCCGATCACGCGCGCAGTGATGCCGTGAGCAGATAAGATGTCGGCGGCCATCTGGACGAAAGTCTCGCCGAGAAAACGCGGATCGCGGCCGACGACGATGCTGGCGCCCTGCGGCTTCTTGGCGGCGACATAGCGGGCGATTCCAGTGACGGCGCGGCGGACGTTGGCGAAGGTGAAGTCCTCGGCGATCACGGCGCGCCACCCGGAGGTACCGAACTTGATCTGGACGGGCATAAGTACCTCGATCTCGGAATTTAATGATTGAGTGATCTGGTGATTGAAAACCGCAAGACATGAAGATGCAGGTTGCGTGTTTACTGTTGGGCGTCCGTCGCCAGGCGAGCCTGGATAGTACACCTAATATGCCGTGAGGAATTCTATATGAGCGACAAGCGAGTGGTGTTGACAACGGCAGGTAGCGTGGAAGAAGCCAACCAGATCGCGGACGCGCTGGTGCAGCGGCGACTGGCGGCGTGCGTCAACATCGTGGGACCGATCTCGTCCGTGTATCGGTGGAAACAAAACGTGGAGCGCGCGCAGGAATGGCTGTTGATCGTCAAGACGACCGCGGGCGCGGCGGACACCGTCGGCGACGCCATCCAGGAACTGCACTCGTACGAATTGCCGGAGTGCATCGTCCTGCCGATCGAAGCCGGGAGCGAAGCGTACCTGGAGTGGGTGGGCGAGAACGTTACCAATGAAGAATGAAGAATTAAGAATGAAGAATGTGAGAAATCGGAAATCGATAGTTGGTAATCGGTGACAGGAGAACGGCTGTTGATCTTCGCATCTGATTTCTGATTTCTGATTTCCGATTTCTGCTTGCCATTCTTCATTCTTAATTCTTCATTCTTCATTCTTTCTGGCGTGGATGTTGAGGCGCCAGTAGTCAAGGTGGAGTTCCGGTTCCTGCTGGGCGAGAGAGACGAGGCGGTCGAGAAAGCGTTCGCGCATCACGGGATCGGAAATTCGCGCGACGTGCGTGTGGCAGGTCACGGTGGCCAGGAATTCGCGATAGGTCTGGGTATCGACAAAACGCGTGTCCTGATTGTGCAGCCACGTAGCGACGTCGCTGAATCCGGCAGCACGGAGTCGGGTCGCTGTTGATTCGGCGTCCTGATAATTCTGCGGCGGCTTCCAGCCGCGGAAGAATTCCTCGAATTCCGGGGAGTTCATAACCTCGTCGGTGCGCTGGCGGAGGCGCAGCAGGTTAGGACCGCCGCCGCACTGGGCGATGAGCCAACCGCCCGGCTTGAGCGCGGTGAATAATGAGCGGAAGAGCGCGTCGTGATCGCCGACCCAGTGGAACGTGGCGGTAGAGAAGATGCCGTCGGCGATCTCCTGGAAAGGCAGAGCGGCCACACTCGCGCAAACAAGATGCACGGGTGCGCGGCCGAGGGCCGCCGTACTCGGCAAAGATTTGGCGGATTCATCCACAGCGCCGGGTCCCACACTCTTATTGTTCGCTTCGGAAAGAGACTTGCGCGCCTGGCGGAGCATGTTTTCACTAAGGTCGACGGCAAGGACGCGGCCGCGCGGAATAAGAGCTGCTAACTCGACCGTCAGGCGCGCGGTGCCGCACCCGGCATCGATGACGGTCTCGTCGCCTCGAGGAGCGATGCGCTCCAGGACGCGGCGCCCCCAGCCGTACTGCGGGTCAGAAAGACGGTGATAGGAAGCGGCATCCCACTCTCGGGTCATCGTTCCTTCATTAAAACAAAATCCACCACAAAGGACACGAAGGAACACGAAGGAAATGCTTCGCTTCGCTCACGATGATAAGAACGAGAGAGTGCGAGCCACGCCTTCGCGAAATGTAGTTTCCGGCGCGATGAGGCTGAGGACGAGGTAGCCGTCGGTAGGGAAATCGTAGAAGTGGCCCGGATGAACAAGGACGTCTCGCTCATGGAGGAGCGCAATGGCGAGGTCTTCGTCCGAGCGCGTCACCGGAACACGCAGAGTGCCGTACCAGCCACCCTCGACTTTGAGGCGCTGGCACAAGGTTTGGCGCGCGAGCTGTGAATCAAGTTCCCGCAGGTTGGCGAGGATTCGGGTCATCAATTGCCTCTGGAAGGAGTGCCGCTGCTCGAACAGCGCGGGAGCGACGAGTTGCGTGGGCGCGTTCATCGAGAGATAGGTATCGGCGATGACTTCGAGGCGGTCGAGCGCCGGACGGACGAGCGCGTCGGGGCCGCTGGTGGTGATCCAGGCGAATTTCATCTGCGGCAAGCCGGAGATCTTGGAGAGCCCCGACAGCGTGAAGGTCAGCGCAGTGCTGTTGGTCGCGAAAGAGGGGTGGACGCCAGAGTCGTGCGAGAAATCTAGGAAGACCTCATCGACCACCAGCGCCAGGTTACAGGAAATCGCTAACTGGTTTAGCTCCAGTGTTCCGCCGGCGTGAAGGTAGGAGCCGGTCGGATTGTTTGGATGTACGGCCATGATGGCGCGCGTGCGGTCGGTCAACGCCGAGCGCAGGGCGTGCATGTCTACGTGCCAGCCGTGATCGTAGAAGAGCGGGTAGGGCTTGAGTTGCACATCCTGAAGGCCGGCGAGGATCTCGAAAAGGGGGTAGCTGGGAGATGGGACGAGGATTTCGTCGCCGGGATCGCAGAGCAGGCGAAAGACGAACGTGTACGCCTCGCTGGTGCTGGTGGTGAGGATGATGTTGTCCGGATGCACCTGGTCGCCGCGCGCACTGTAGTAGGACGCAACGGCTTCGCGTGCGGAGCGCAGGCCGCGAGGTTCGGGAGAGTATCGCAGCGCGTCCGGGTGTGTGAACGCGTTGAGAAGCTTCGGATCGTACTTCAAGCCGACAGTTGTGGGATTGGACGCGGTCAGGTCGAGCACTTCCCTGTCGGACTCTTTGTGCTCCTCGATGGCGCGGGTGAATGCGTTGGGCGCGAGGTCCCAGTTGGTACGCTTGGAGAACATCGAACGGCATTGTCGATTGCCGATCGTGGGATTGTCGATTGAAAATTCACCACAGAGGTCACAGAGGTACACAGAGAAAGGCCCCGGCTGATCGCACCGGGGCCGTGTCCGTCTGTTTTTATGCCGCTGCGCGCGGTGACGTCTCAAGCGCTGCCGGTGGTGCCGGACGCTTGCGCGCCAGGATCGGCAGAATAAGCGAGCAGAGCATCACGATGGCGATCACGTGGATGGCAGGCGTGTACGTTCCGGTGTTCTGGCGCACGCGGGCGATGAGGATCGGCGAGGGCGCCGCGCCCACGCCCCAGGCGAGCAGGATCCAACCATAGATGCCGCCCATGTAGCGCGGGCCAAAGAAGTCGGCCGTGAACGACGGCATGGTGCCGAAGCCGCCGCCGTAGCAGAGGCCGATGATGGCAAACATAATGCTGAACAACGTCAGATTGCGGACGCTGGGCAGCGTGAAGAAGATCACGGCCTGGATCGCGTAAAGCAGAAAATAGACGGGCGCGCGCCCGATCAGGTCCGACACCCAGGCCCAGAACACGCGGCCGGCGCCGTTGAAGATCGAGATCAGGCCGACCATGGCGGCGGCAGCAACGGGTGTCATGCCGACCAGCTGCTGCGCCAGCGGAGACGCCTGGCTGATGATCATGATGCCCGCCGAGACGTTCAGGAACAGCATGACCCAGAGCAGCCAGAACTGCCAGGTACGCATGGCTTGCGATACGGCGAAATCAACCTTCGTGGCAGAGCGAGCAACGGCCGAGGTTGGCTCCCAACCCGCGGGACGCCAGCCCGCCGGTGGGTTCGCGTACGCCTGTGCCGAAGCGACGACCAGGATGAGGTACACGATGCCAAAGATCCAGAAAGTCATGGGCACGCCCATGGACTGAATGAACCGGGCGGCGATGGGGCTGAAGATGAGCGCGCCTGCTCCGTAGCCCGCGACGGCAACGCCGGTCATGAGCCCGCGCCGTTCGGGAAACCATTTGACGAGCGTGGCGACCGGTGTGATGTAGCCCATACCCATGCCGATGCCGGCGATCACGCCGTAACCCAGGTAAAGGCCCATCAGCGAATTGCTGCGGACCGCGAAGCCGGCTACCAGGTAACCGATGCCGTAGATCACGCCCGCCACCGTCGCGACGCGGCGCGGTCCGACGCGGTCCTGCCATAGTCCGCCGATGATGGTGCCGATCCCGAGGAAGAGGACGGCGAGAGTGAAGGTCAGTGAAACCTGTGTAAGCTGCCAGTGCTCGGAGGCGATCAACGGTTTGACGAAGACGCTCCATCCGTAGACCGCACCCAGGCAAATCTGCATGACGACCGCAGCAGCGGCAATTCCCCAGCGATTACGAAGCTGTTCGCCGGCCATAAGCACGCTCCAAGGCCCGCGCAAGGCGCCGCGGAACCTGAAAATACGATGCGTCGCCGATGGCCTGCTGTTCTCCGGCCACAAATGCGCCGAGATACGAAAAGATGGCAACCTGAGCGGGGGCACGTGAGTCTAGGTTGAGGTTAAGGCGCAGAGAATCCAGCTTCAAATCCGTCAGCTGCTCTCAGGGGTGAGGCATGATCAAGGACCTGCTCGCGCGCTGGCCCGTGGTAAAGCAAATCCAGAAAGGCGACCTGCGCGCCACCGGCGAAACATCGTATAGCGAGGAAACCAGGAACCTGAAGCCCAAGACGCTCGGGGCGGAGGTGACACGATCGATCTGCCCGTACTGCGGCGTCGGGTGCGGCCAACTTATCTTCCACAAAGATGGGAAGATGATCTCGATCGAAGGCGACCCGGAGTCGCCAGTGTCGCGCGGGCACTTGTGTCCGAAAGGGGCTGACACCTTCCAACTCCACAACCACGCGAACCGCCTGTCGAAGGTGAAGTACCGCGCTCCATATTCAAAAGAATGGCAGGAGATCGGCCTCGAACAGGCCATGGACATGGTGGCCGAGCGGGTCTGGAGCACGCGCGAGCGGTCGTTCATCGAGCGGGACGATAAGGGCGAGGTCATCATGCACACACTCGCCATGGCCCACCTGGGCGGCGCGACGCTCGATATCGAAGAGAATTACCTGATCAAGAAGTTGTTCGCGGCCGGCCTGGGGATGAACTGCATCAGCAACCAGGCCCGAATATGACACAGCTCCACCGTCCCCGGTCTGGGGACATCATTCGGACGAGGCGGAGCGACCACGGCGCAGCAGAGTCTGCATGAATCCGACGCGATCCTCATCATGGGATCGTCGATGGCCGAGCAGCATCCGGTCGGATTCCAGTGGGTGGTAGCAGGGCGCGAGCGCGGGGCGAAGATCATCCACGTCGATCCGCGGTTTACGCGTACATCGGCGATGGCGGATGTATGGGTGCCGTTGCGTGCGGGCAGCGACATTCTATTCATCGGCGCCATGATCAACTACGTGCTTCAGAACAACCTCTACTTCGAAGAGTACGTGAAGCACTACACCAACGCCGCGACGCTCATCAACGAGAACTACAAGGACACCGAGGACCTGGGCGGCGTCTTCTCGGGGCTGCACCTCAACGAGAAGCTGCAGTACGAATACGATCCCTCGACGTGGCTGTACGCCGGGACAGAGCCGAACGGCGGCGGTAGTCTGGCGGAGCACGAGTATGCCGCCGGTCACCCGTTGCGCGGCGCACCGGGCGGCGGACACGGAAAAGACCGCGGCGGCGAAGTCGAGAAACCATCGGAACACAAACAGGACATGACGCTTCAGGACCCGATGTGCGTCTTCCAGATCCTGAAGCGCCACTTCGCGCGCTATACGCCCGAGATGGTGGAGCGCTACTGCGGAATCCCGCAGGACGTGTTCCAGAAAGCGGCGGAGACGTACGTGCGCGCCTCGGGACCGGATAAGACCGGCGCCATCTGCTATGCCGTGGGTTGGACGCAGCACTCCAAAGGCGTGCAGATCATCCGCACTGCGGCGATCCTGCAGACGCTGCTCGGAAACATCGGGCGTCCGGGCGGCGGGATCCTGGCGCTGCGCGGGCATGCGTCGATCCAGGGTTCAACCGACATCCCGACTCTGTACGACATCTTGCCCGGCTACCTGCCGATGCCGTTCTTCCAGTCGGACGCAAGCAGACTGGAGAACTACATCCAAAAGCACAAAGCGAACAAAGGTGTGTGGACGAACTTCGACGCGTACTTCATCAGCCTGATGAAGGCGTACTACGGCGACAAAGCCACGGCCAACAACGACTGGGGCTTCGACTGGCTGCCGCGCGTCACCGGCGACCACTCGCACTTCGGTTATTGGCTCGACATGGCCGACGGGAAGTTGGATGGCCTGTTCGTCATGGGCCAGAATCCGGCTGTCGGCGGGTCGAATGGACGACTCGAACGCAAAGCGCTCTCGAAACTCAAGTGGCTCGTCGTACGCGACATGGTGGAGGTAGAGACCGCGTCGTTCTGGCTGGACTCTCCGGAAGTCAAGCGGGGTGAGTTGAAGACGGAAGATATCGCGACCGAGGTCTTCCTCTTCCCTGCTGCCGGACAGGCGGAGAAAGACGGAACCTTCACCAACACGCAGCGCATGCTGCAGTTCCACAACAAGTCGGTCGATCCGCCGGGCGATGCGCGCAGCGACACCTGGTTCATGTATCACCTGGGACGGAGGCTGAAGGAAAAAGCAGCCCTGAATCCCGCGACCCGCAACGAACCTTTGAACGCGCTTACCTGGAATTATCCGACATACGGACCCCATGCCGAGCCTGATGTGGCCGAGGTGCTTAAAGAGATCAACGGGCGCGATCTCGTGACCTCCCAATTGCTGAACAAACCCAAGTTCATCAAGAACGATGGTTCGACCGCGTGCGGCTGCTGGATCTATTGCGGCGTGCATCCGGAGGAGGACCTGAACAAGGCGAACCAGCGTGAGCCGAGGGATTTGCTCGGTCACGGATGGGGATTCGCGTGGCCGAACGACTGCCGGATCATCTACAACCGGGCTTCGGCGCGTCCGGACGGCAGCCCGTGGAGCGAGCGCAAGAAGCTCGTCTGGTGGGACGCCGCGCAGAAAAAGTGGGTGGGCAACGACACTCCCGACTACGACGAATCCATGCCGCCGACGCACGACGGCAACGGTGAGGGCTTATGGGGACTGAAGGGCGACCAGCCGTTCACGCTGCATCCGGACGGTGTGGCGTGGCTGTTCGTCAGCAGCGGGTTGAAGGACGGGCCGCTCCCAACCCATTACGAGCCCCTCGAATCGCTGTTCTCGAACCCACTGTACCCGCTGCACAACGAGAATCCGACGGTACAGAAGAAAGAGCGCCCCGACAATCCCTACGCAGTGTCGCCCGGCGATCCGAGGTTCCCGTACGTCCTGAGCACATATCGACTCACCGAGCACCACACGGCAGGTGGAATGTCGCGCGAGCTTTCGCACCTGGCAGAGTTGCAACCGGAGCTGTTCTGCGAGATCTCGCCGGAGTTGGCGGACGAAGTCGGGCTAGGCCACGGCGACTGGGCAACGATCTACACGCCGCGTGCGCTGGTATCGGCACGAGCATTGGTCACGCCGCGCATGCGGCCGCTGTGGATCGATGGCCAGCGTGTGCACCAGGTCGGTCTGCCGTATCACTGGGGTTGGAAAGGCCTGGTCAAGGGCGATGTCGCGAATGACCTGCTGGTGATCTCCGAGGAGCCGAACGTGCGCATCATGGAAACCAAGGCGCTGGTCTGCAACCTCACTCCTGGGCGGCGCGCGGAAGGGCCTGCGGCTCTGGATGAATTGAAGCAAGATCTGCGGAGGCCGGCATGAATCATCACGGGACGCATCCAGGGGCGCCGTCGGGTCATTCCACGTACGACCCGCAGCACCACGACATCAATGCGCTGACCCAGGGAAAGATTTCCGCTTTGCCGCAGGTCACCGGCTTCTTTACCGACTCCACGCTCTGCATCGGCTGCAAGGCGTGCGAAGTCGCCTGCAAGGAATGGAACGACCTCCAGGCCGACGGATACGACTTCACCAGCTTCTCCTACGACAACACCGGTATGGTGGGCCATTCGACATGGCGTCACGTAAAGTTCGTCGAGAACACACCGACACCCGGCGTCGGCGGCAATGCCGGCGAGCAGGTCACATGGGAGTTCTCGAGCGACGTCTGCAAGCATTGTGAGGTCGCGGGATGTCTTGAGGCCTGTCCGACCGGATCCATCATTCGCACCGAATTCGGCACCGTCTATGTGCAGCCGGACATTTGCAACGGCTGTTCATACTGCGTGGTGTCCTGTCCGTTCGGTGTCATCCAGAAGAACGAGAAAGACGGCCGCGCGTTCAAGTGCACGTTCTGCTACGACCGGCAGAAAGTCGGCATGAAACCAGCCTGCGCGAAGGCGTGCCCGACGGAATCGATCCTTTTCGGGCCGCTGGAGGAATTGCGCCAGCGCGCGAAAGAACGGGTCGCGCAACTGCACGAGCAGGGGATGGAGGACGCGAACATCTACGACCCGACGGAAACCAGCGTCGAGGGTCTGCACGCGTTCTTTCTGGTCAGGGGCGACCCGCGCGCGTATAACCTTCCCCCGAAGCCCGAAGTGCCGACCATCTATCAGAAGGAAGCGTGGAAGTCGGCGGCGATCGGGTCGGGTTGGCTGTTGGCGGGCGCACTGCTGGCATTCGCGGCGTCCCGAGGAGGAAAGCCGGCGAAGAGGAGCCGTCGATGAGTACCAATCCGCAGCTTCCGCACGAGGTCCAGGAAAAGCCGAGCGAATCGCGGTTGCTCGAAATCCGCGAGCAGGCGCTAAAGCAGGGAAAAGTCGGGGGGCTCGGCGTACGTCCGCCGGGCGCGCCGTTCCCGCAAGCGTCGCCCGAAACCGGCTACTACGGCGTTCCCATGCTCAAGCAGCCGCAGTGGACGTGGCAGGTGCCGCTGTACTTCTTTGTCGGCGGAGCGGCAGGATCGGCCGGAGTGCTGGGCGCGGTGGCGGACTGGGTCGGCGACGACTACGAGTTGGCCCGCGATGCGCGCTGGCTGGCTGTGGGCGGCGCGGCACTATCGGGAGCGCTGCTGACCTGGGACCTCGGACGTCCGAGCCGCTTTCTCAACATGCTGCGCGTCTTCAAGCCGCAGAGCCCGATGTCGGTCGGCGCGTGGGTGCTGACCGCCTTCGCAAACTTCGCGGCGGCGGCGAAATTTGCCGACATCGTGGGCGACCGGTTTGGAGATTCGATCCCGGTGAAGATCGTGCGGGGCATGGGTAACCTCGGCGCGCTCGCATTCGGACTTCCCTTCCACAACTACACCGGCGTGCTGATCGGCGCGACCGCCGTGCCGCTCTGGAACCAGAAGGCCGGCAGCCTGCCGCGACATTTCGGGATGTCGGGCTTGGAGGCGTGCGTCGGCATTCTTGAGCTGATGGGTCACGAGGACAGTCGTGCGCTCAACATCCTCGGACTGCTCAGCGCGATCGGCGAAACCTGGGAGGGCTACAACATCGAACTGAAGCGCGACCGCGTGCTCGATCCGCTCAAGCGCGGCGGCTCGGGATGGATGACACGCGCCGGTGGGTTATTGTCCGGACCGATACCGCTCGTCCTGCGGATGCTGGCGTGGAACTCGCCGGAGCTGCGACGGGCAGCGGCGTGGTCGGGCATCCTGGGGTCGGTGATCACGCGCTACGCGTGGATCCAGGCCGGACACGTCTCGGCCCGAGATTGGCGCCTGCCGCTGGAGATCGAGGGCAGCAAGCGCAAGCCGCAGCCGATCCCGGAGAACGTGCCGAAGAAGTTCCGGAGCGAGTAACAAAGTCTAGCCACGATTTCACATGGCTCATGGCACATGGCACATGGGTAGAAGGCCCTAAGCCTTGCGCCATGAGCCATGCGCCATGGGCCGTTAAAATCCGCGGCTGGTTTTTTTCGGAATGTCAGCTGGCTCTTTGCTCCGACGGCACTGGATACTTTGCGCGGATGGTCAGGATGATGATCGTGATCGCGGCTGTTCCGACCAGCGGAAAGTAGATTCCCGCGCGCAAGCCCTGCGACTGCGAGACATGGCCGATCGCCCAGGGATAGAACATCCCACCCGACAATCCGATCGTGAAGAGAATCCCGAAGACCGTCGCTGCGTACCGCTGATAGCGATCACCGGCCAGCGCAAGGACAGTCGGATAAATGGACGCGAACGTCAGGCCGGTGAGTGCCGCGCCCACGGCTAACACGCCAGGCGATCTCGCGGCCAGCACGATTACAACCGAGACAAACCCTCCGATTGCGCTGGCCACAACAAGGTTTGTCTTCTTGATGTGGCGCAGGACGGGCGCCGCGAGCAGTCGGCCACTCATCATCATGCCTTGCAAGAGCGCGAGGGTGAGGGTCGCATTGCGGGCCGTAGCTCCCAAGCTGGTGGCCCACGTCGAAACCCATCCGGTCATCGCGCTCTCGTTCCCGGATTCGAAGAACAGCAGAAAACCGAAGAGGAGTACGCCCGGATAGCGAACCGCTTTGAATGACTCCAGTATGGAAGCGCCGCTGTTCTCGCGTCCGGCGGGGAACTTCAGCACGGCGTACGCAATCGCGCAGACCGCCGAGAGCACGGCCGAAACCAGAATGAGTTGGGTGATCGCGCGCACGACCCAGGCGGTGACGAACGGCATAAGTAGCGCGCCGACGCCGAAAAACACTCCGAGTTGGTTGAGCCTGGGACCGCGGTTCTCGTCGTAGATGTCGGAGACGAGGACGTTCGTCGCCATATTCAGCCCGCCGCCACCGATGCCTAGTCCCAGCGACACAAGCTGCGCCGAGCGATACCCCTGTGCGAACGCAAACCCACCGAGCGCCGCCGCGACCAGGGCGGCCGAGGCTGAGAGCACAAATTTGTGACCGAACCGGTCCATCAATGGGCCGATGAGCATGGTCGAGAGGAGTACGCCGAACAGGAGCAGCGTTTGCAGGTCGCCCTGGCGCACCAGCGTGGTCAGTTCCAGGCGCTCGCGCATCTCGGGCAATCCGAAAACCGTCCCGAGCAGCACCAGCGCCACACCGAACAGGAACATGCCGGCACAGGCGGAAATAAAAAGGCGTGTACGGTTCATTTGCGGTGCAACGACCGCTCGTATTGTTCGTATACGCGGTCATTGTTGTCCTTGGGAATGCCGGGAACGTTCGGCGATACGAACACGGGCGGATGGAGGCCGCGCTTAGCTAACTCGTCCGCAACTTGGGCGACAATTGCCATCGAGATCGTCACCGTTGCGACAGTGGAACTGGCCGCGACCGGCGCCTTCCAATCGGCCACCTTCACCAGCGCGTCCTCGGCGGGACAGCAGTTGTCAATCACGACGTCCGCACAATCCGCCAGTTTCTTCCCCGAGGAATGGGAAGCGTCACGCTTGCGGTAATTGTCGATCGAAGTCACCGCAATGACCGAGAGACCGCGTTTCTTGGATTCCATCGCTACTTCGATTCCCGCCGCGTTCAGGCCGCCATGCGAGAAGATCAGCATGACGTCTCCCGAGCGGATGGGCTCGTTCTCGAACAGCACTTGCGCGTAGCCCTCGCGCCGCTCGAGCCAGAGCAGGCCCTTGGCGCCGCCGGAACCGATGACGTTCGTCCACATCAGGCGCATGTCCATCAGCGGACGAAAGCCGGGATAGGCGCCGTAGCGCGGAAAGATGTCCTGCACGGGCAGGACGGAGTGGCCGCTGCCGAAGAGTTGGACAAGTCCGCCATTGGCGATGCACTCGGCCATGAGCGCGGCGGCGCGTTGAATGTTGTCGGATTGCGTGGTCCAGATGGAATTGAGAATGGCGGAAATCCGGTCGCGGTATTGAGTAAGACTCACTGGTTCTCCGAATGAAGAATTAAAGAATGAAGAATAACAGCGCAGTTTCATTCTTCATTCTGAATTCTTCATTCTTCATTTCCCAGCGCCAGTCGCGCCGCGCCGAGCAGGTTCGCCTCGGCCTGTAATCGGCTGACGCGGATCTTCACTTGTTTCGCAATCAGCGGCTGGCATCGCGAGAATGCGGTCGCTTGCAACTCGTCCAAGAACAGGTCGGATGCGTTCGTAAGGCCACCGGTCAGTACAACGACCTCAGGATCGAACAGGCTGATCAGGTTGGCGACGCCGAGGCCGAGCAGGTGTCCGGCGGCGCGGAAGATCGCGAGCGACGTGCGATGACCGGCGCGCGCTAGTGCTGCCACATCTTCCGTCGTGAATGATGCGCGGTCCCCAAGCTTCTGCTTGATGGCCAGGTTGGCAATGCGAGCGATTGCCGGCCCCGCTACCGCAGATTCCAGGCTGCCGATGTTGCGCGCCAGTTTCGATTCATCGTCGGACAGGCACATCCACCCGGCGCAGCCGCTGAGCTCGTGCGCACCGCGGACGAGGCGTCCACCGCTAAGAATGCCGGCGCCAATGCCGGTGCCGACAATGAGCACGATCGCGTCACTCTTGCCGCGAGCCGCGCCGCGCCATGCTTCGCCGAGGACGGCTGCGTTGCGGTCGCTATCCACCACGACGGGAAACTTCAGCTTCGCGCGGAGTAGCCTCGCGAGCGGCATGCGCTCCCAACCGAGAAGATTCGGCGCCCAGACCGTGCCGTCGCGACGGGCGAGACCGGGAACCGCAATCCCCGCTGCCGAGTATTTGTAGCGCCCGCGCAATTCATTCGCGAGGTGGAAGATCTGCGCGATGGGCGCGCGCGGCGAAGAGGTGTCCACGGGCTCGGTCTGCCGGACGAGAATCTTTCCGTTCGTGTCCACAACCGCGCAAGCCAGCTTGGTACCGCCGAGATCGGCGACGAAGACAGTGCGCGCCATCAGTACTCCACTCGGTAAACACGAACGCCGTGAGCAGGAAGAGAGCCCTCCAGCCGAACAGCCCAATCCGGCACGCCTCCGCCCGCTTGCAGAGTAGGTACAGAAACGTCTTGAACAAGTTCACGGATATTCGGGCGGCGTGTCAGCTTAACGCCCCAATATTCCATCGACACGGCCTTGTCACCATGGTTGAAGAAGAAAAGTATTTCGCCTTTGTCCGCAACCAGGCGTTGAATCTCCACTCCGGAACGTGGGTTCAGTTGCGGCTGCCAGAGGTCTGCCCAGCGGACCAGGAAATCGCCCAGCGGATGCATGGCCTGCGGCTTAGTCTCGTTGATCTGACCGGCGAAGGTACCGAGGATAACGGCGCTTCCCTTCCCGTACTCGTGCTGGAACGCGGCGGCGGTGCCGTCATCATATGTGGCGAGAGGGTGAACCGTCGGTTCCAGCACCTCGAACCGCTCCTCAAAGCGAGCGCCGGTGAATTCAACCGAATCGGGAGTAAGCGACGGAGTTCCGGCGGCGGTTGCGGTCCAGTGGATCTTCGTCTCCGGTACCGGCGTGACGGCGCGCTCGCGAACGCCGAACACCTTGTCCCAGCCGAAACCGGGCACGACCGGTTGCGCGTAGCCCTTCTCGTCCACCCATCCCGGACGCGCTTCGACGAACAAGTGTCCGCCGTTCGCGACATACTTCTCGAGTGCCGCAGCGACATCGGCCATCATCAGGATCGGATAGGGCGCGACGATCAGCTTGTACTTTGTCAGTGAGGCGGCGTCGAACTCTCGCGCGCTCAGGAAGTCGACGGGGATGTTCCGCTCGAAGAACATGCGGTGATACCCGGCGGACGAATCGCGGAGCGCGGTCGGGTTGTAGATGTGCTGCTGGCCGCCGATCAACGTGGTGAGATGGTTGAACAGGATCGCGACTTCCGCCTGCTGCGGATGCGCCGTCGCCAGCAGGTCGGCGTTAGCGGCGATCTGGCGCGCGGTCTCGCCCGCGACTTTGGCCCGGTCGGTGATCTGGCCATCGAGATCGATGAGCCCGTATCCGCCCGATTCGTATCCTGAACTCATCGGATAAAACGCATAGATATTCACGCCGCGTGCGCCGCGCGCGATCGCGCCCCACATGTACTCGCGCAGGTCATCCGGCGTGATGGGCTGGCTCACGATATCACCGCGCACACCGAAACCGCCCTGCAGTTCGCCGACGTAGAACCCCTTGTTACCCGATGCCGAGCGCGTGAAATCCATAGCCAGCGCGCGCCGTTGTAAGGACCAGTGCGGCGGAAGCGAGTGCTTGGGATAGAGGCTCACACCGTAGTAATCGACCGACCGGTACATGAGCCAGTCGTCAGGGTTGCCATCGCCGTCACCCAGCGACGTAAACACGCCCGGCACGGCCGAGTGGCTGGTGGTCACCGACGCCGGCAGGATCTCCTTCACGGCGGCGTTACGAAGCTGCAGGTCCTGCGCCAGCTTGTCGGTGTTGAAGACACGCCAGTCAATGTAATCGGTGTACGACAGGATGGTGTCGAAGCGCGGCGGCTCGACCTGCGACCAGTCGTGGAATTGGCGGTGCCAGGCCTTGTTCAGCGCGTCGAGCGTTCCGTATTTTCCGCGCAGCCACTCGCGGAATCGTGCCAGCGAGTACGGGCAAAAGCAAAACTGCGCGTGTGGGATGTAGGTGATCTCGGCCCAGTTGATGACGTGCGGCTCACTCCACAGGTCCCAGCCGAAGAAAGCCGGGCTCTTCTCGGCGTGACGCGCGGCCTCGCGGTAGTAGTTCAGGATCGCCTGCCGCACCCCGGGATGATCAAAGCAATACCCGGGCGCGGACTGGGACGGAATAGCCTGTCCATTCTGCGCGACGAAGTGGCCGTCAGGAAATTTCTCTCCCACCCAGTCGGGCGCGGAATCGACATAAACCTGCACGATGACCTTCAGCCCGGCCTCCTGCGCCAGCTTGAGCATCAGGTCCAGTTGCTCGAAGTGGTATTCGCCCTGCTTCGGCTCGTTCGCGCTCCACTCGATCCATGTGCGGACGGTGTTGAAGCCGAGCGATTTGATCTTTTCCAGGTCGGCGCGCCAGACGCGCTCCGAGTCGGCGGTGACCGCCTCCAGCATCGGCGCGCGCGCCTTCCCGCCGGCGTACCAGACCGACACGGGGAGGAATGACGATTGTTTTGGCGGCGCCGCGGGATGCTGTGCGAACAACGACGACGCGAGGAGCAGGAACGCGACGAGGACCTTGAGTTTCATGGAAGCGCACGATTCTACGCGCAAAAGCCAGCTTCCACCACAAGGACACAAAGCGACACGAAGGAACTATCGTTTCTCTTTGAGCGCTTTCTCGATGGCAGCTTCGGCGAGCGGCGCCATGATCCTGTGCCCCGCAACATTCGGGTGCAGTCCGTCTTCCGACAGATCACGCTTCATCAGCCCGTCGCTGCCCACCATCGCTGAAAAATAATCGAGATACACGCTGTGGGTTCGTTCGGATTCAGAACGGATCCAGCGGTTCAGCTCCACGATCTTTTCGGGCGGCCTTTGCTGGAAGAACTGCGGCACCTTCTCCGACGGGTAGACGGGCATCACCGACGCGAGGACAACACGAATGCCATTGGCGCGCGCGAGATCGACCATCGAAGCGAGATTGTCTTCAATTTGCTGCAACGTCATCGGACCTGTGTTGCCGGCAATATCGTTGGTGCCAGCCAGGATGACCACCGCAGCAGGCTTTAGGTTGACGACGTCGGAGCGGAAGCGGATGAGCATCTGCGGCGTCGTCTGGCCGCTGATCCCGCGGTTGACGTACGGCTTGCCGGGAAACGCTTCGTCCAATTTCCAGCCCTGCGTGATGGAGTCGCCCATGAAAACGACGCGTCGTTCTTTCGCGGTGGGCGGCGGCAGCGCGGCGTTAGCGTCCGCAAAACGCGCGAGGTTCGCCCAATCGTTCAGCCACTTCTCCATGCGCTCCATACGCGCGCGCTGGGTTTCGGGCCTATCGGGCGGAAGAGTTTGGATCTGGGCCAGTGCTGACGAGGCGATTAGCAAAACAACGCATAGGAGTCGCATAGGTTTAATCGAAGGACACGAAGATTAACACGAACAGCTAGCGCACGAGGTGACAGGAGTGTGTCTTGATGATCAGCCAGACGGCTGAGCCCGGCTTCAGGGCAAGGGACGTTTCGGCGGCAGGAGTGAGGTGCACTTCGAAATCCGCGCCGCAGTCCACCCGCGCGACGACCAGATAGTCCCGCCGCGTCAGGGACACGATGCGTCCTGGCAGTCGGTTACGGGCGCTGATTCCCTGCGGTTCAGAGATTGCCAGCAGGATGTCTCCGGCGTGGATGGCGACGCGAACGGCATCACCGACGCCATAATGTCCGAGCGGGACCTCCAAGTTAATGACGCCCACGCGGCACGTCATGGTTCCGGAGTCTTCATGCACGGCACTCACCGTGGCGCCGAAGATATTCTCGAAACCGGCAAGCTGCGCGATCGTCTCCTGCCGCGGCGCGGATAGCACCTGGTGTGGATCGCCCTCAGCGGCGACGCGCCCTTGCTCCAGAGCGATCACGCGTTCACCGAGCGCAAACAACTCGTCGCGGCTATGGGTGACGTAGAGGATGGGAACGCGGTGCGACTCGTTCCACGCACGCAGGTCGTCGATGATCGACCTCTTGGTCGCCGCATCGAGAGCCGACAGCGGTTCGTCGAGAAGGAGCACACAAGGATCGGTGACCAGCGCGCGCGCGAGGGCCACCCGTTGGCGCTCGCCGCCGGAGATCATCGCCGGTCGCCGGTTAAGTAGATGTGCGATACGAAATACTTCGAGAAGGCTCCGCACGCGGCGATCGCGCTCGACCGAGGAAACATGGCCGAGACCGTACCCCACGTTCCCTTCAACCGATACATGAGGAAACAGTCCTAACGACTGGAATACATACCCAATCTGACGCCGCTGCACTGGCACATTCCGACCGTCCGTGGAATCGAAAAGTACGCGATCGCCGATCGAGATGCGTCCGGCGTCGGGCTCGGTCAGGCCTGCAATGCAGTCGAGCAGCGTGGTTTTCCCGGCTCCGGACGGGCCAAATAACATCGTGATCCCGGCAGGTGCAGTAAACGAAACGTCCAGGGTGAATGCCGCCGAGAGCGTCTTTCGAACTTTGACTTGCAGCGCGAGTGCGTCGCTCATTTGAACGGCCACACGGCCCAGACGCGCCGGTTCAGGGCATAGACGAGAGACAGCACGACAAACGAGAAGACGAGCAGCACAAGAGCAGTGTGCGCCGCGGCGGTGAAATCAGCCGCCTGCACCGCGTCGTAAACGTCGATCGACACAGTGCGCGTGACGCCCGGGATGTTGCCGCCGATCATGAGCACAACGCCGAACTCGCCGACCGTATGCGCGAAGCTGAGCGCCACGCCGGTGATCAATCCCGGAACCGACAACGGCACAATCACGCGCCAGAATGTCCGCCAGTTGGAAGCGCCCAGGATTGCCGATGCGTCCAGCAGCTTGCGATCTACACCGGCAAAAGACGCGGCGAAAGGCTGGACCGCGAACGGAAGCGAATACAGTATCGACCCGGCCAGCAGTCCTTCAAATGTGAACGCGAGGGTGTGTCCGGTCAGCGACTGGTACCAGCGTCCGAAGGACGTCTGATTACCGAACAGCACCAGCAGGTAATAGCCGAGAACGGTCGGTGGGAGCACCAGCGGCAACGAGACCACCGCCTCCAGCAGGAATTTCCACCGCCAGCGCGAGAAGGTGATCCAGTAGGCGAGTGGCAGCCCTACGACCAGCAGCGCCAGCGAGACGAGCGCTGCCAATCGCGCGGTGAGTAGGAATGCCTGCCAGTTCACGGCTGAATCATACTAAAATGCCACCGATTTCCCGGAGAACGCGTGAAACTGTGGGCGTACTTTTTCTGTGTCGTGGTTCTGTGCGGAGCCGCTGTCGGAGCGGGTCCGAAGATTGAAAAGGCGCAGGTATCATCCGGCGGAGCGGAACGCACTTACTACCTCTTCGTTCCGGAAAAGGCGCACAAAGATCCGGCCCCTCTGCTGCTACTTTTGCATGGGAGCGGGCGCACCGGCGAGACCCTGGTGAAAGCGTGGCAAGGGGAGGCCGAGAGAGAAGGAATCATCCTGGTCGGCCCGGACGCGAACAAGCGCGAAAACTGGGACAGCAGAGTCGACAGCCCCGATTATCTGCGCGACGTCATCATCGACGTGATGGCCCACCACGATGTCGACCCACAACGGTTGTATGTGTTCGGCCACTCCGCAGGGGCAATGTACGGCATCATCCTGGGCCTGCTGGAATCGAAGTATTTCGCCGCCGTCGGCGCCCATGCGGGCGCTTTGCATCCCGAAGAGTACGTCCTGATGAACTCGGCCGAGCGAAAAATCCCGATCGGACTCTGGTCGGGAGAGTGGGACGAAACCGTACCCATCGAGTTCGTCCGCAAGACTGAGGCGCAGTTAAGGGAAAAGGGGTTTCCGACCTATTTCAACCCGCTGCCGAAGCACACCCACGACTACAACGGAGCGGCCGACGTCATCAATTACCAGGTCTGGAATTTCCTCAAAGATAAGCGCAACGAAAACCCGGAGTTCACGCACTACGACTGGGCCAAGCCGAAGCAACTGGCGCCCTTGAAATAAAACGAAAGCCCGGATTTTTGGTCCGGGCTCCTGTCGAGCTGCTTGCGCCTTCTGCCTAAACCTTTGCCATGTCGGCGTGGACGCCGTAGATGTCGTACCAGGGCGTCGCGGCCTTCAGGCGCTCGTTCACGTTCTCGATGTTCTTGACGCCTTCACTCTGCAGCCATGCCTTGAATGCCTGCGGTCCTTTTTCGGCGAAGATCGGGATGCCGTCCTTCCAGGTCGCGCGGCCGCAGAGCACGCCATTGAACTTGACGCCCGATTCAGCGGCGAGTTCCAGCGATTCGGTGAACTCCGCATTGCTGACACCGGCCGACAGATAAATGAACGGCTTGGTCGCGGCCTGCGCCGCTTCGAGGAAGAGGTTCTTCGCTTCCTGCCTGGTGTAGGCCTTCTCACCTTTGAAGCACTTGGCGCCCTCGACGAACTTCATGTTGACCGGCACTTCGACCTTCATCACGTCGACGCCATAGCGGTCCTTGGTGAACTCCGCCATCGACTGGATGACAACCTGCGGCTTCTTTTTCGCGAACTCCAAGCCCTTCTCGTCGACGCCCTCTTCGTATCCGACAAACTCAAGGAAGAACGGGATGTCGTTGGCGCGGCATTCGTCGCCCAGGCGCTCGACCCAGGCATGCTTGCGATCGTTGATGTCCTTGGGATCGAACGGCGTGTAGTAGAGCAAAATCTTGATGCAATCGGCGCCCGCTTCCTTCAGGCGACGCACCGACCAGTGGTCGAGCAGGTCGGGCAGCCGGCCGGGACCGGTCTTGTCGTAACCCGTCTTTTCGTAGGCGAGCAGCAGGCCGGCATTCTTGGCGCGACGCTTGCTGGCGGGCAGGCCCCACTCGGGATCGAGCAGGATGGCGCTGGCGTGCGGCGTAAGAACTTCGGTGACCAGCGCCTTGAACTCTTCCAGTTCCTTGTCGCCCGCGTTGGCGCCCAATGCTTTCTTCAGCGAACCCCGTTGGTCCATAGCGGCGGCTGCGATCACGCCGCGCGGGGTGCTCACTCGTTTCAATCCTTCCAGTTTTCCAGGGGTCAGCTTCACGGCGATGCCCTCCTCGATGTGGTGGTCCGCAACAGGGATGAATGCGGTCTGTCGAACCGGACATTGTAAATGAGATGGCGAGCGGGCGGGTGTGACGGGGAACACAATCCGAAAACCATTTCCGAATGTCGATTGATGATTGCCGATTGAAGACGGCGAGGTGTACCAATCGGCAATCGACAATCGGCAATGGTTTTGTTCTTACCGTTTTTTCGGTCTGTCGGACGTGTCTCTCGGCGCGGCGCTCTGCAACGTCGCGAGGAGTGTGTGGGCGGATCCAGGTGCGCCGACCTTGCCCTCTTTCACGATCTGCTTCGCGTTCAGGTCTCGGCCATAGAGATTCTTGTTGGCGCCGCCGTCGGAGCGCAGGGTCGACCCTTCCAGCGAAATTCCGGCAAAGAGCCCGCGCGAACGCGAGTACGACAGGATCTCGGCGCGCATGACTATGTCGGTGGCTGCGGCGGCATCGCGGCCCTTGGGACCGGCAGCGGCCGCGGCATCAGCCCCGAGCTTAACTTTGCTGGTAAGGATGGTGTCGGCGCCCTTATCGTTCATGACCAGGAGCACGAAGTCGGTTGCCTGACCTCCGAGCTGCAGGCCGATGTTGCCTGCCTCGAGCGCCATCATCGCCGGCGCGCTCCACGGACCGTTATGGTCGGCGCCGCGACGGCAGGTGATCACGCCGCGTCCGTAGCTACCGCCGATGCCGATGGCGAACTTCTTCACCGACGGGAAGATCACGACGCACTCGGATTTCGCGAGGATGCTCTTCGGGATTCCGTCCGGGATGCCAAGGATCTCTTTGAGCACGGTGCCGGATTCTTCCACGCGCTCCTGTTCTTTCTTCTGCGCGAGCAACGGAAGCGCGAGTGTACACATGAGGACAACGGCAAATACTGTACGCATGCAGCCTCCTGAAGGGCGCGGGAGACATTGTAGTGGCTCGTACGATTGGCGGCTGGAACGAAAGGCTTCGTTCGGTAGTAACGGTTCGTCGTACGTTCTCATCGAGAGCCTAAAGCGACGGTAACGATACAGCGGCAGCTTGGGCCGCCAGCGGTTCGGAAGTGCGCTCGGCACTACCCAGCTCGCTCACCGCGCGCAGTGTGAGGTAGGAAGCAAGATAAAGAAGGGCGGCCACGATCAACAGCGACCGTAGGCCGGTCCAGAGGCTCAACGACTCCAACAGTCCTCCAGCAAGTGCGCCGAACAGATTCGAACCCAGCGCCGATGCGCTGAACCTCGCCTGCGCAAAGCTGCGGATGAAGATCAGCGATGCAAAAAAGACAGGCGCGCACAGCACCAGTGTGGCGAGCGACACCTTGAGGAACACGGAGGCAAAGAAGAAAGCACGAAGGGGTACGCTCCACCCCAGCAGCAAGCTGGCGGCTATTCCGGCGTATCCGACTGCATAAGGAGTCCGGGGCCACTTCTGGACTACGAAATTTCCCAGGATCATCAACACCAACAGGCCCGAGATCACAATGCAATTGACGACCCATGTGGTGCCGAACAGGAGCGCCATCTTGCTGATGATCTGCGCTTCCAGGAGCATGAACCCCGCGCCCAGAAAGAAAAAGTGCCAACCGGCCGAAGATGTCCCGCCAAGTCCTTTGCCGAACAGCACGCGGGAGGTCATCGCCATTAGCAGCAGAGAAATGAGAACGACATTCAGAGGCAAGCCCGGCGCGCGTTGATAGAAATACGGCCAGTCGTCGGTAGTAACCGGCGCAGGTGCCGTAGCAACACCCGGGCCATCCTTCAACACCTCTGCAATGGTTGTATCCTTCAACGCGTTCTGGATGCGGTCTGCGGACCCGGTAATGAAAAAGCTCCCGCCCGTTCCTTGATCGCTCCACCACGCCGCCATCCGCAGCGGCGGTTGCCCAAACACGGTAGACAGTGAGCGTTCGAGCCGCCCCGCGATCCACGGAGTCTCGGATTGAAATTTGACGATGAACACGCCATCGGGGTTCAACAACCGCCGCGCAGCCTCGAGCGCTTCGACCGTATAGACGTAGTTATCAATGCGGATGTTCGTATACGACGAACTCGTAGTGTGGGAATCCAGCAGGCTGAAAACAATCAGGTCATATTTCTCGCTCGCGTTCTGGACATAGTTACGGGCGTCTTCGACCACGACCTTGACGCGTGGCGAAGAATAGGGTTTCTCGAAGTGGAACTTTCTTCCGAGCTTGAGGATGAGCGGGTCGATCTCCACCGCAGTAACGTCAGCCCTGGTGTTGCGCAGGGCCGCAGCGACGTCGTTGCCCATGCCCGCCCCCAGCACCAGGACCCGGCGACCCCGACTCTTGAAACCGATAAGGCAGATTGTAAGGATTTGCCGCCACGGCGCCGGGAGAAAAAGCTGCGGGTGGCTGGTGACGAATTCGGGGGACAGATTGAAGATCTGCTGGTGCCAGGACCCGTTGGTCCATAGCTTGTAGCTCTCCGGAGCGCTCTGGCTCGGAATGGCGGTTAACGCCAACTTTTGGTACGGCGACCAATAAACAGTTGTGTTTGGCCCATGGGGCGCAACCGACAGGAGGGCACAGGCAATCAGCCCAACAACGGTGACACCGGCAAGCCGCCGGCGTCGTCGAAGCAGTACGAAAGTCGGGACTGCTGCGGCAACAAACCACATCGCCGGCGGCTGGTACAAGAAGCACAACACCGCGTAGGCCAGCGTACCGGCCAAACCCCCAAGTAAGTTCAGGCTGTAACCCGCGATTCCATTGCGGGAGTTTTCCAGGTACCAGCCCACCATCTGTCCGACGGGCACGAGAATGAAAGCGATAAGGAGGAACAGCACCGCGGTAATACCGAGGCCCAGCACCAATCCCGGTATGTCATGAACGGACAGATCGAGGGCTGGAACTCCCCAGACTTGTACGTTCGAGCCGGCGGCGATCATGTCGGGCAGAAGCGCGATGACACGCCGCATCGGTACCCACGGCGAACTGACGCAGAACGCCAGGAACGTGAGTGGCGCCACGAAGGCGAGGAGATTGATTGCGCGCCGCGACAGATGGCATCCCAGGCCGAATCCCAGAAAACAGGCCACCAGGACGAAGTTCTTGAAATACGCGAAGATCCTGACCTCGGATGAAACCCAGCGGATCAACAGCAGTTCAAGAAAAAGGCTGAGGAAACTGACAACCAGCAACTGCCAATAGGAGGCACCGCCGTTGTCCGACGGAACGAATTCCCACCGGGCCATCCATGGCGCTGGTTTAGCTGGACTCAAGTAATAACGATGCAGGAGTTGGATTAATAGAATACCCGGAAGCAACAGGCAGACTATCGCCAGGATGGTCAATATTGGGCCTCGGTACGGTCGATGGTGGTGGCAATATAGCATTGACCCAGCGCAATGCGTAGCTCGTAGGTCGTAGTTCGGGCAGGGATAATGCGACTAGAGGTGTATTCGGCGCCGGCCTTGCAACCTGCGCTCAGCACGTATTAACGCAAACACAAAAAATCCAATTGTTGCGAGGGCGGCGATCATGACGATCAGATTCAACAATCCCATGATGTCGGCGAGGAACGGTTCGCGAACTTCTTCGAAGCCGGCCGTGAGCGCCCCCACGGCACAGAGTGCCAGGAACGTCAAAACCGTCAGCACTATTGTTCTGCCGTCGTTCGGAGTGTCCGGTACCGCCATAGCGCTTTTCATTTGACGACGATATTCACCAGTTTGTTCGGCACGACGATCGCCTTCACCACCTGCTTGCCGTCCATCGAGCCGAGGACTTTGGGGTCTTTGAGCGCCAACTGACGAACATCCTCGTCCGATGTTCCGGCCGCCACGAGCAGGCGAGCGCGCACCTTGCCATTGACCTGCACTGCGATCTCGATCTCCTCTTCCTTCGCCAGCTCGGGATCGAACTGCGGCCACGACTGCTTGAGCAGACTTCCCTTTTCGCCGATCATCTCCCACAATTCGTGAGCGAGATACGGCGCAAAGGGCTGGAGCAACAGCGCGAGCGAGCTCTGGGCTTCGGCCACCACGCTCATCGGGACCACGCCGGAATCGATCGCCGGACGAAGCAGGTTGAACTCGTTCATCAGCGACATCAGCGCCGAGACGCACGTGTTGAAGTGCCAGCGCCCGGTGAACTCGTCGGTGATGCGCTTGATGGTCTGGTGCAGCACGCGACGCATCCGTCGCGACTCGGGACCAAGCTCTGCCGGGATCGCACCCGCACTCTTAGCCTTGTCCGCGTACGAAACGAAGAAGCGGTACGCGCGCGCGAG
Organism: uncultured Terriglobales bacterium; assembly: GCA_964559835.1. Taxonomy (GTDB): domain Bacteria; phylum Acidobacteriota; class Terriglobia; order Terriglobales; family Acidobacteriaceae; genus DAISJI01. The sequence continues at coordinate 88,452 of CAZLJE010000012.1, read as the reverse complement.
GAAATCCTGCACTCCCCTCAAACCCGCGTCTTGCCAGTCGAGATCGCGGTCCGGCGGCGCGGCGAAGAGCGTGTACAGGCGTGTCGCGTCGGCGCCATAGCGCGCGACCATGTCGTCGGGCGCAACCGTGTTCCCGAGCGACTTCGACATCTTCGCGCCGTCCTTGATCACCATCCCTTGCGTGAACAGGCGCTTGATCGGTTCATCGACCTTAACCATGCCGATATCGCGCATGAACTTGGTCCAGAAACGCGAATAGATCAGGTGCAGGATGGCGTGCTCGACGCCGCCGATGTACTGGTCGATCTCGAACCAGTAGTTCGCGGCCGCGCTGTCGAACGGTGCGCGCTCGTTATGGGCGTCGGTATAGCGATAGAAATACCAGGAGGAATCGACGAACGTGTCCATCGTGTCCGTCTCGCGGCGCGCACGGCCACCGCATTTCGGACACGTAGTGTTGACCCAGTCTTCGACTTTCCCCAGCGGCGATCCGCCCGCAAGCGTGATCTCGATGTTCTCGGGAAGCCGCACTGGGAGCTGGTCTTCGGGCACCGGTACGACGCCGCACTGTTCGCAGTACAGCATCGGGATCGGCGTCCCCCAGTAGCGCTGCCGAGAGATGCCCCAGTCCTTCAAGCGGAAAGTGGTGGTCGGTTTGCCGAAGCCGTGCTGCTTCGCGTACTCCGCCATCTTGCCCATCGCTTCAATACAGCCGAGTCCGCTGAACTCGCCGGAGTTGATCAGCACCGAGGCCGTGCCGGAGTACGGAATCGTCGGGTCCTCAGCTCTTTCTTTATCGTTGTTCCCTTCTTTGCGCGGCAGCACGACGATGCGGACCTCGAGGTCGTACTTGTTGGCGAAGTCGTAGTCGCGCTCGTCATGCGCGGGCACGGACATGATGGCGCCCGTTCCGTAATCCATCAGGATGTAGTTCGCCACCCAGATCGGAATCTTCTCGTTGTTGAACGGATTGATGGCGAAACGCCCTGTCGGCACGCCGTGTTTATCGATGGCGCCGACGTCGCCCGCTTCTTTTCCAATCCGCTGCTCGGCCAACATGGTGTCGATGCCGTCACGGATCTCCGGATTTTCGGCGATCAGGTCGGCAACGAGCGGATGCTCAGGCGCGAGTTGGATCGACGTCGCGCCGAAAATGGTGTCGATGCGCGTGGTGAAGACCTTGATATTGTCGCCGAATGTGCCCACTGGCCCGTCGAGCTTGAACTCCACCTCCGCGCCCTCCGACTTGCCGATCCAGTTCCGCTGCATGGTGCGGACTTTTTCCGGCCAGCCGTCGAGCTTGTCCAGGTCGCGCAACAATTCGTCGGCGTAATTGGTGATGCGCAGGAACCATTGCTCGAGCTCACGCTGCTCGACAACCGTCGTCTCATGACGCCAGCAGCAACCGCCGACGACCTGCTCGTTCGCCAACACGGTCGCGCAGTCCGGACACCAGTTCACTTTGCTCTTCTTGCGGTACGCCAGGCCCTTCTCGAAGAACTTGAGGAAGAACCACTGGTTCCAGCTGTAATACTCGGGCAGGCAGGTGGTGACTTCGCGCTCCCAGTCGTAGGCGAAGCCGAGCCGCTTCATCTGCGACTTCATGTGCGCGATGTTCTTCAGCGTCCACTCGCGCGGCTGCACCTGTGCCTTGATCGCCGCGTTCTCCGCCGGCAGGCCGAACGAATCCCATCCCATCGGGTGCAGGACGTTGTAGCCGCGCATCCACATGTAGCGCGCGAGCGCGTCGCCGATCGAGTAATTGCGCACGTGCCCCATGTGCAGCGCGCCGCTGGGGTAAGGCAGCATCTCCAGCACGTAGTATTTCTTCTTGCTGCTGGACGGCGGGTCGGCGCGATAAAGCGCGGGGTCCGACTCGAAGCGCTGGAACCACTTCTGCTCGATCGGCTGCGGGTCGTAGCGTTCGTCGCGTTTCTCGGGTGCGTCAGGCATTACGGCATCATTCCGCATGGGTTAGTCCTTGATTTTACAAGGCCAGCGGTGAATGGTCGATGGCGGTATATGATTGCCGCGCTTGGCCATCAAAGACGCTCTCGAAGTCATCAACCAGATGCAGGCTGACGCCGTAATCGCGCGATACGCAATTGGCGGAGCCGTCGGAGCGACGTTTTATGTCGAAGCGTTCGCTACCGAAGACATGGACATCTTTGTCGACTTGCCAACTTCGGGGACTTCCCTCGTAAGTTTGGCACCCATTTATGAGTATCTCCGAGCCCGCGGCTATGAAGAGGTCGGCGAGCACATCCGTATCGCGGGCTGGCCGGTACAGTTCCTGCCTCCCAGTAACGCCTTGCAAAAAGATGCGCTGGACGAGGCAATAGAAGTGGATGTAGAAGGCGTACGTACTCGCGTGATGCAAGCGGAGCATCTAGCCGCGATTGCGCTGCAAACCGGCCGCGCAAAAGACTATGCGCGAATCGCTCTGTTCATCCAACAGTACGACCTCGATTCCACTAAACTTGAGGGGATCCTGAAGAAGCATGGATTAGCGGACAAATGGCAGAACGCGAAGAGCCGATTCAATTAAGCAAAGAACGCTGGCGAAAGCACTCCTCTTCGTTGAGTTTTGCGGAAAAACTGCGAATTCTCGAGAAATTGCGCGAACGTGATGCGAGCATCGCTAAAGTGCGCGAACAACTTCGCCGAAAGGCAGCGATCCGCAACCGGGTGGACGAAGGCGCCGGTTAACCGTTAGCTACTCGCGGCCCACCGGATCACTTGCGAGACTGCGTCTTAGGTTTGAGAGTCATCCGCTGATGCACGCTGGTAAGAATCCTTCCCGATCAGCGTTTATCAGCGCAAATCAGCGGCTGCTTTTGCGGGTTCTTGCTGGTTTAGCGGCGACGAGCGATTTCAGCGCCTCGATGTTTCTGCGGTCGTCCCCCGGTTCGTCGATCGGAGTTTCGGCGATGAACGCGCAGTGCGCCAGTCGCGGATCGTTCAGCAGACGCCGAAATGGCTCAATGCCGATTGTGCCCTTCCCGATGTGTTGATGCCGGTCGAGCCGGGAACCGCGCGCAGCCTTTGCATCGTTGCAGTGCCACACAGGGACATTCTCCAAGCCAACGGTCTCGTCCAGGTGCTGGAGAGTCGCCTTGTACCCGTCCTCGCTGACGATGTCATAGCCTGCGACGTGGGTGTGACAAGTGTCGATGCAGGCAGCCACCGGCACGTGTTCGCGTAGCACGCCGACCAGCGCCGCGACGTGCTCCAAGCTGCTGCCCAGCGAGAACTCGGCGCCGGCGGTGTTCTCGATTAGGATCGTCAGTCCGGCTTTCGCGAGGTCCAGGCCTTGCTCCGCCTCGGTGATGCTCAACGCGACCCTCGCCAGGCCTTCTTCGCGGCTGCTTCCGCGAAAAGAGCCGGGATGGAGCACCAGGTAATCGGCACACAACGCCAGCGCGCGCTCGAGTTCACCGCGAAAAGCGTCGACTGACTTGCGATGGAACTCAGTATTTCCGCCGGCCAGGTTCACCAGGTAATTTGCGTGGATCACCAGCGGCTTCAGGTCGTACTTTTCGCGCAGCGAATTCATCGTGTCGCACTGCGATTTTGCGAGTCCGTACGGCTTCCACTGCCGCGGGCTGGACGAGAACACCTGGAAGGTCGAGCAGCCAAGCCGGTAGGCGCGTTCGGCGGCAGTCTCGACCCCGCCCGCCGTCGAGGTGTGGATTCCGATCCTGCGCGACGTCCGTGGCGGCGGCGTTTTGGGCGCAGGCATCTTGAGAATGTCCTGCTCTTGGGCCATCGAGCGCGGCATTACAGCTCGATCTCCCCCAACTCGTCGACCAACTTGCGCCCGAAGCTTGGAAAAGGCGGCTTCACGACATCAGGGTATCAGTGAAGCCGCCGGTCTGGAGCAAACCGTCTAGGGGTGTGCCGTACCGGGGTACAGGCTGGTCAGGCGCACTGCGCGGTAACAGGGTTGCGTCGTATCCGCTTGCCAGATGATCTGGGGCGATGAGCCTCCCGTAGTCTCGATCACGCGGCTGCCGCCATTGTTGCCCGGCATGGAACTGAACGTGAATTCATAACGATCGGCGGCGAGTTGTTGGAAGGTCCCGCCCCAGCCGGAATACCAGTAATGGGGCGCCCACACCAGCGTCACGGTCCGGGCGGTCTCGTCTACGTGCAGGATCACCGGGCGGCTGTAACACGGATTCGCCGCTGTCCCACATTGCGTTCCAGTGTCGTCGATCGGGCGAAAGTCTCCGTTATCGAACATCATCAGATCGAATGCGTTCGCCGTGTCGGTCAACAGCTCAGCATAGTGCTCGAGATAAAACCAGTCCATAGGCGCATTGCCGCCTAGCAATTGGAAGTCCCCGCCGCTGCCCAGCTTCCACAGGATGTTGCCCGACCCTGCGCCATCGCCATAGTCGATCTTGATGATCCAACTCTGGTGGCGAATGGACAGGACAAGAGATTTGTCGGACGGGGAATACGCGAGCGAGTTGGAATGCGTCCAGTCATAAGTCATGCCATACGCCGGCACGTACTGGTAGGGGAAGAATGGGTGGCGATTCACATCCAGATGGTCGAACAGCGACCATGCCCATAGCACATTGAACGCGGAATCCACCACGACGACGGCATCGCCGAGCACCGGAATGTTCCCCGTGTAGCCGTTTACGTTGATCTGACGGACTTCGTTGACGAGGAACCCGAGACGCCCGTTCGGCAGTTCGATGATCTCGTGATGAATCTTGCTGGCGACGATGTTGAAACCAGCCGACGCGAGGTTCGCGTTCAGGTCGGCAATCTTCAGTTCGCGGACCGTTTGGCCGATCAAATCGACTTCGCGGATGACCTCGGCGCCCTCGGAGAGCACGAACATCATGTCGCCGTTTGAGAGCTGCTTGACCGGCGACGGATAGCCGTCGGTGATCGGATAGTCGTAAAACCAGATCAGGCTACCGCTGAGATCGAAGGCGGCTGCCCGGAACTGCTGTTTCGTCCCGCCGATCAGATCGAACAGCTCGATGCCGGGACTGGGTTGGGCGGACGGCACACCCGATCATTGAGACTGCGCAGGAGAGCAGCAACGCCCTCAAGACAAGCCTGTTCGAAGCACTTGTAGACATGAAAATGGCACGCTCTATATTCAGTTTTGTACAGGATCGGCCCGCAACGCCTAAAACTCAGCCCAGCACAGTAACGGTTAAACCACCACTTTGCCAAAAAGTGGCGTTACCATGTGGTAAACAGAACCTGCGTAATAACATCAGCGTTCAGCGTAGCGTCAGGGTGGGAACGGATGTCGTGACCGGCATCACCGGCGACCGTGATGGACTGCCGTCGCACAAGTCATTGTGCGGTGGCGCGTTGAGGAAGTAAACTGGTCTTTCCGCGCCGGATTCCGAGGGTTTGCCGCAGGGTTTCCGCTCTGGTTTCCACGCAGTCCTGATTTTCTGAGGTTCCTATGCTTATCGTCATGCAGGCGCACGCCACGCCCGAACAGGTGCGTGCCGTTTGCGAAAAGATCGAGTCGGTAGGTCTCAAGGCCCATTCCATCCCGGGCGCGCAGCGCACCGCCATCGGCATCACCGGCAACCAGGGCATCGTCGAGATCGGTCTCGAAGAGATGGCTGGCGTGCAGGAAGTTATCCGCGTCAGCAAGCCCTACAAGCTGGTCAGCCGCGACGTTAAGCAAGAGAACACGATCATCACCTTTCCCGGCACGGATACGACCATCGGCGGCACAGACCTGGCCGTCATTGCCGGCCCGTGCGCGATCGAAAGCCGGGAGCAGGCGTTCACCATCGCCGAGCACGTTGCCAAGGCGGGCGCCCGATTCTTCCGCGGCGGCGCCTACAAGCCCCGCACCTCGCCTTACGCGTTCCAGGGCATGGGCGAAGACGGTCTGAGGATCATGGCGGAGATCCGCGAGCGCTTCGGCATGCTCATCGTCACGGAAGCGATGGACTACGAATCGCTGGAGCAGGTCGAAAAGTACGCCGACGTGATCCAGATCGGCGCCCGCAATATGCAGAATTTCTCGTTGCTCAAGCGCGCCGGACGCGCCGGCAAACCCGTGCTGCTCAAGCGCGGCATGGCGGCAACGCTCGAGGAGTTCCTCATGGCCGCCGAGTACATCATGAGCGAGGGAAACTACCGGGTGATCCTGTGCGAGCGCGGCGTGCGCACCTTCGCCGACCACACGCGCAACACGCTGGACCTCAGCATCGTTCCAGCCGTGCATCGCCTCAGCCATTTGCCGATCCTCGTCGATCCGAGCCACGGCACCGGCAAGCGGACCAAGGTCCTGCCGCTGTCGCGCGCCGGCATCGCCGTCGGCGCCGACGGCCTGATCGTCGAAGTTCATCACGACCCGGACCGCGCCTTCTCAGACGGTCCGCAGTCGATCTACCCCGACCAGTTCACCGAACTGATGCGCGAGGTCGGCGCCATCGCGCCCATCGTCGGACGCAAGCTGCCGGCGCCCATCGCCGCGGCGGCAAGCGTAAGCCGGTAAACACGTATCGCGTATTCCGTATTCCGTATTGCAGCCGAAGTTAGAGCAGCATGTTCCAGAATACGGAATACGTTCTTTTCTTTTGCTCCCTGCTGATTTGTAATGAATCGTTTGCCGACCTTGCGCTATATCCGTCTGCTGTGCGCCATTGTGGTGCTCTCGTTTTTGGCGCTCGCACCCGCCTGCAATCGCAATCGCAACCTCAAGCTTGAAGGCGTATTCGCCTACGTCACGAACAGCAAGAGCGACACCGTCTCGGTGATCGACGTTTCCAAAATGGCCGTGGTTCGCACCATCGGCGTCGGTCGCAATCCCTCCTCGATCGCCGCCAGTCCGACACGCAATGAGCTCTATGTCGTCAACACCGAGTCGAACAACATCAGCGTCATTGATGCCGCCAGGATGAATGTCGTTGCGACCATCGGCGTCCACCGCGCGCCGTATTTCCTGTCGGTTTCGGCCGACGGCCAGCGCGGCTATGTTGCGACCTCCGGCTCAGCAAACGTCTCCGTTATCGATCTGCAAAACCGGAAAGTTCTCGCCAACGTTACGGTCGGAGCTTCGCCCGGTGAGGCGCGCGTCTCGCCTGACGGCAGCACTGTCGTCGTTTCCAACCGCGCCGACAACTCAGTCTCCATCCTCGACACTTCCCCGATTCGAACGCGCGCCACAATCCCTGTGTGCCAGCAGCCGCAAGACATCGCCATCCTGCCCGACTCCAGCAAAGCGTTCATCGCCTGCCCGGCCTCATCGCAAGTCGCCGCCGTGGACCTCAAGAACGCAAAAGTGCTGGCTCTGCTCGATGTCGGCAAGACCCCGATCCATCTCGCGCTCAAGCCCGACGGCGGTGAACTGTTCATCAGCAACTTCGACTCTTCTTCCGTGTCCGTGATCGAGACCGAGGCGAACGAAGTCGGTGGCAGCTACCTGATGGGCGACAAGCCCGTGCGTGGCGTGGTCACCTCGGATAATTCGCTGCTCTATGTTGCCGATTTTGGTTCCGACGCCGTTTCCGTTTTCAGCATCAACGACGGCCGGCTCATCGGTTCCGTCCAGGTCGGACATCGGCCCGACGCCATGGCGCTTACCCCGGCGGAAAATTTCCTGCTCGTCGCCGATTCAGCATCGGGCGACGTCGCAGTGGTCAGGCTGGCGCCAATGCCGCGCGGAGAAAAGATCAGCACCGCCGAGGCGATCCTCAAGGGTCAGAACCCCTCCAAAGACCGCGCTCTGGTCACGGTTATTCCTGTTGGCGTGGCGCCGACTTCAATCGCGATCAAGAACGGGAAATAAATTTCGCAAGTTCACACGCTCGTTACAAATCTTTACTGCTCAGCGGATTACGAACAGCCGTCCGTGGTGTCTATAGCTTAGGCGACCGTACTTCCTTTTTCGAGCAGTGAAAGTCACCCGCGTTTGTGCGTCGTGTCACGATCAGTCGAGTACGGCATCACAGCGGTCGCCCGCTTCAAGAGGCACACTAATCAACGATGGCCCATAGGGCGTATAGGAGAGACGAAATCATGAGAAAGATCGCTGCAGTAGCAGTCATCATGCTGTTCATCCTGGGTGTGGCATTCGCGGCCGATTCCACCTTCGGGGTGGGCAAGACCCGCAACATCACGTTCAACAGCGACACGAAAGTCGGCGACAAAGTCCTTCCCGCCGGCGAATACAAGATCCTCCACCTGATGGAAGGCAGCGAGCACACCCTGGTGTTCAAGTCCCAGAACAACCAGGAAAAAGTCCGCGTGAAGTGCAACATGGTCAAACTGGACAAGAAGGCGGACCAGACCTTCACCGAATTGAAGACCGTCGGCAGCGACCGCATACTCACCGGGCTGGTTTTCCGCGGCGACGATTATAAGCACGCGTTCTGATCGCTACGTCATCCCTCCCCTTTACCGGCGGCCGAAACAGGCCGCCGGTTTTCCGTCTGATTTAATATCGACCCGTGCCCCTCGATATTCAGGAGAACGTACCGCTCGCGCCGCTCACCACCCTGGGCGTCGGCGGCCCAGCACGTTATCTGACGGAGATTCGATCGCCCGCGCAGATTGCGGAAGCCGTACCGTGGGCGCGCGAACGCGGACTGCCTGTTTTTGTTCTCGGTGGCGGTAGCAACCTGCTCGTTTCTGATCGCGGGTTCCCGGGTATGGTGCTGAAGATGTCGATGTCGGGGATCCTTCCGTACAAGGATGGGGAATTCGTCGCCTTCGCCGGCACAGACTGGGATTCGATGGTGGCCGTCGCGGTGTCGGACGGATTTGCCGGCATCGAATGTTTGAGCGGGATCCCCGGCATGGTCGGCGGAACTCCCGTGCAGAATGTCGGCGCCTACGGTCAGGAAGTTTCCGACACCATCACCGAGGTCGAAGCGTTTGACCTTCAGAAACTGTCTCGCCAGACCTTTACAAATGCCGACTGCAATTTTGCTTACCGCACCAGCATCTTCAACACTACCGACCGCGGGCGCTGGATCATTCTGTCGGTGAGATTCCAGTTGCGCCGCGACGGCTCGCCGAAGATCGCCTACCGCGACCTGAAAGAATATTTCGCCGCACGCCACAACTCCGCTCCTACGCTTCAGCAGGTCCGCGACGCCGTCCGCGAGATCCGCCGCAGCAAGGCAATGCTGATCGTTCCCGGCGACGACGATTCCCGCAGCGCCGGTTCGTTCTTCAAGAATCCGGTGCTCGCTCCCGCCGACTATGAGCGCCTCGTCCAAATTGCGGAGAAGCGCGGTGAAAAAGTACCTTCATATCCCGCCGACGGTCAGTCGTTGAAAGTCCCGGCAGCGTGGCTGGTGGAGCACGCCGGGTTCGCGAAAGGGACCACCCGCGGCCCGGTCGGCATCTCAAGCAAACACGCGCTTGCCATTGTGAATCGAGGCGGCGCGACTGCCGCCGATGTCGTTGCCCTCAAGAACGAGATCCAGCAGCGCGTCCGCGACACCTTCGCCATCGAACTCCTTCCCGAACCGGTGATGGTGGGCTTTGATGCCCATTGACGCAATCTTCTTCGACGCCGGCAATACGCTGGTCTTCCCTGACCCGTCCCTCACGCTGGCGCCATTAGCCGATCACCCGGTTCGCCCCACCCAGGAGCAACTCTTCGGTGCCGAACGCCATGCTAAACATCAACTCGATGCCGGCCATTCACACGGCGATTTCGGCGTCGACGCGCATTATTGGCAGACCTTTTACGCCCACTTGCTGCACGACATGGGGGTGGCTCACGACGCGGCGCTCCTCGATGCCCTCGCCGCCGCGTCCCGCCGAAGCGCGAATTGGCGCACGGTTCGCCCCGGCACCCACGAAACACTCTCCGCGTTGCGCGATCGATATCGGCTGGCCGTCATCAGCAACTCAGATGGCACCGTGGCAAGCTTGTTGGATGAACTCGGTCTCGGCGGATATTTCGAGTCCGTTACCGACTCGCACATCTGCGGCTGCGAGAAGCCCGACCCGCGCATTTTTCACAGCGCCCTGCAATCTCTCGGCGTGCCTGAGGAACGCGCGATCTATATTGGCGACCTGTACTCGGTCGATTTCGTCGGCGCTCGCCGCGTGGGCATGGCCGCTTTGCTGATGGACGCGGCCGGCGTCTATGCCGGCACAAACTATCCCCGCATCACCTCACTGGATGAGGTAGAAAGCTATGTCGAGCTCCTTTCGAATAAGTAATTCTTACCTGTTCGCCCCCTACGGAAATCGGTAACCGCGCCGAACGTAAGTACTTCCGCAATGGCCCCTGCCATGCTCCTTCGCGTCAGGTCGGAGGACGATATGCAATCTGCGCCACAGATGACCTTGGACGAACTGCAGGTCGAACGTGCGTCCTGGAAGGTTCGCCGGGACCTGGAACACGAACTCGCGCCCGCCGTCCTGGACGCTTGCCGCTCGTTATGGCGTGAGTTCGCCGAACTATCCTGCCTGGATCCCGATATGTTCAGCGAAGACGAGCACGAACTTCTGCGCTGGTACGCCGAACTTCAGTTTCGCCTCGGCGCCGGCGGTGGCCGCTGCGTGGAGTGCCGCGCCCATGTGCGTCATGCGCTCCCGATCCGTGCCGAACTGATGGACGGCTCGGCCCGCGAATTCTTGTGTCTGTGTACGCGCTGCCTCGTAGCCGTCGAGCACGAGGCCGACCGCATGTGGTACGTCCTTGGAGACAAGCTGATCGAGCATCCAGTCCCTTGGCGCCGCGCACACCGGAAAGCGGCTTAGCGTGAACGCTGGTGGGTTGCTAATCAGCTTCATCAGCGTTCATCAGCATCTAGTTTTTGTTTTTCCGCGATGACGGTGTACATTCTCCGGATTCCATCCGGGGGAGATGAATGCCTTCTTTGCGTCGTCCGTTGCTGCTCCTGTTGTGTGTCTGCTCGCTGGCCGCGCTGGCCGCCGACAAACGTCCGATCACCGAAAAAGATCTTTTCAAGTTCACCTGGATCGCCGATCCGCAGCTCTCGCCCGACGGCTCTCAAGTTGCCTTCGTTCGCGTCACCGTCGCGGACAAGAAGGACGATTACGACACCGCGATCTGGCTCGTGCCAACCAAAGGCGGCGACCCGCGCCCGCTGACGGCTGGAGCGCGCGATACGTCGCCGCAGTGGTCGCCCGACGGCACGCGCCTGGCATTCGTACGCAGCGTCGAAAAGGACGGCAAGCACCAGCCACCGCAGATCTACGTGCTCTACATGTCCGGCGGTGAAGCGGCGCAGATCACGAAGCTGCCGAAAGGCGCATCGCGTCCGACTTGGTCTCCCGACGGCAAGATGCTCGCCTTCAACAGCACCACTACCGCCGATGACATCTCGAAGGAGCAGTGCAAGGGCGGCGCCGCCAGGGAGAGCGGCGCAACTGCCGGTGAGGACGCCAGCGCTACGAAGGCCAAGTGCGCGGCGCCTGAGCACGAGTCCGACGTCCACGTTGTGTCACGCGCTGTGTATCGTGCGAACGGCGCAGGTTATCTCGACCCCACCCATCCCAATCACATCTGGGTGATTGCCTCTGCCGGCGACGACAAGCCGAAAGCTCTCACCAGCGGCCTGTACGCCGAGCAGGACATCGAGTGGGCGCCCGATAGCTCGCGCATTTACTTCACATCCAATCACAACCTCGAGCCCTACTACGACCTGCCGAAGAACATCGTGTACGAGATTTCTCCACGCGGCGGCGAGCCGAAGGAAGTCACTCATATCGATGGCGCGGCGAGCCGGCTCTCCGTCAGTCCGGACGGCAAGCGCCTGGCTTTCATCGGCAGCGTGAATCAGCCGGTGAAGTCTTATAGCAAGCCCGACCTGTGGGTTGGCGACGTTACGGGCGGCGCTCCGAAGAAGTTGACCGGCAGCTTCGACGCCGACATCGGTTCCGGCGTCGGCGGCGACAACAGCGCTCCTCGCGGCTCCGGCGGCTCGAAACCCGTGTGGACAAAGGACGGCAGCGCGATCATCGTCAACGTCGCCAAGGAAGGCCGGACGAACCTGTGGCGCATCGACGCCAACTCCGGTCAGGGCGCCGAGTTCACCAAGGGCGACCAGGCCATCGAAGGTTTCAGCACCAACGACAACGCCTCCGACTTCGTCCTGCTCATTTCAACGCCCACGAACATTGGCGACCTGTTCCTGCAATCCGGCGCCGCCGAACCGCGCCGCCTTACGAACATCAACGACAAGCTGTTCTCGACCCTGAACCTCACCGCGCCCGAGGAGGTCTGGTACACCAGCTTCGACGGGCGGAAGATCCAAGCATGGGTGCAGAAGCCGCCCGACTTCGATAAGAGCAGGAAATATCCGCTGATCCTCAACATCCACGGCGGCCCGCATGCCGCGTACGGCTGGATCTTCTTCCACGAGATCCAGTACATGGCGGCGAAGGGCTACGTCGTGCTCTACCCGAACCCGCGCGGCTCCACCAGCTACGGCCAGGAATTCGGCAACATCATCCAGTACCACTATCCCGGCGACGACTTCAAAGACCTCATGGCCGGCGTCGATGAACTCATTAAGCGCGGCTACATCGACGACAAGCACATGGGCGTGACTGGCGGCTCCGGCGGTGGTCTGTTGACCGACTGGATCGTCGGACACACCGATCGCTTCGCTGCCGCGGTCGCCATGCGCGATATCGCCAGTTGGTCGGCGTGGTGGTACTCCGCCGACTTCACGCTTTTTCAGCCCACGTGGTTCCGCAAGCCGCCCTTTGATGATCCTGACGATTTCAAGGCGCGCTCGCCCATCACCTACATCAACAACGTGAAGACCCCGATGATGTTCATCCTCGGCGACGCTGACTGGCGTACTCCCGAGATTTCCGGCGGCGAGGAGATGTTCCGCGCACTCAAGTACAAAAAGATCCCGACAGTGATGGTGCGCTTCCCCGGTGAGTCGCACGAGCTCTCGCGCAGCGGACAGCCTTGGCACCGCATCGAGCGCCTCGAGCACATCACCAACTGGTTCGATGTCTACCTGCAAGGCAAGAAGGTCGCGGGCTACGTTCCCGGCGAAGAGGGGGCGTGGAAATAGCCCGAAACCGTTGCCGGACATGGCATTTAACGAAAGTGATAGACGTCACTTTCATCAGTGACGCACGTCATATCGCCCGTCCCGCAACGCAGGTAGTCTGTCATCAACATAAAGCGAAATTAATACGGGATGCCGTCAGCCATCCTCACCCCACACTACAGACGGTATCCCGTTTCGCTTTCCACCCACCGCACACAACATCCGGCGTAGCTGCCGAATCCTACTGGCATGGTCTGCTCCTGGAGAGGTCCTGTCACGATTTTGTGTGCTTTTGCCCTGCTGACCGGTTGCGGAGGCAATACGTCCGTCAACGGCAGTATCCCTGCACCGTCGCCACCCTCGGGTGTGCCTGTGCCGTCCAGCGCGGCGCTTCCTGTCCAGCACGTCGTGATCGTCGTCGAAGAGAACACAAGTTTTGAGGCCGCGATCGGCAGCCCGGACATGCCGTACCTGAATTCCCTGGTGAATCGGTTCGGCCTGGCCACCAACTATTTCGCCAACACGCATCCGTCGATCGGCAACTACTTCATGCTGACCACCGGCGCGATCGTCACCAACGATGACGCCTTCATCGGGACCGTCAGCAACGACAACGTAGCGCGGGAGCTGAAAGCGGCGGGAAAAAGTTGGAAGGTTTACGCCGAGAGCTTGCCGTCGAACGGGTACCTTGGCGGCGATTCTGGCCCCTACCTGAAGCACCACAATCCGTTCGCCTATTTCTCCGACGTCCTGAATGACGCTACGCAGGCGCAGAACATCGTGCAGTTCTCCCAGTTCGCCACCGACCTCTCTGCGTCGACTCTGCCGAACTATGCCTTCGTCGTTCCCAACGCCAACGACGATGCGCACGACGGCCCGCTCGCCACAGCCGACTCGTGGCTGAAAACCAATATCGACCCGCTTGTGAACAACGCCTCATTCCAGAAAAGCGGATTGCTGCTGATCGTCTTTGACGAGGCGTTTGTCATCGACACTCAACACGGTGGCGGACACGTTGCAGCGGTACTGGTCGGCAGCCGCGTCAAGTCCGGCTTCCGCTCGACCACGTTCTTCCAGCACCAGAGCGCACTGCGCCTTTCGCTGGACGCGCTCGGGGTGTCGCAGTTGCCGGGAGCTGCGGCCGGAGCCGCTTCGATGAACGAATTCCTGCAGTAGAAAAGCGCAGGCTTACGCTAAGCGGACTAAGCGGATTAATCGGCGATTACGCGAATGCCGAACGCGCCGCGGAAGGTGTTTCAGCATCCAATTCCTCGTTCCTGCTGGGGACAAACGGCGTCGGACGGCGTCGGCTTCAGCGCAAGAGCTGCACAGCAACCAAGGCGACGCTCCCGACCTTCGAGGAGGAATCCCATGACGCAAGTCGCCCACCCTTCCTTTGGCCAGCGAATGATGAACACAGCGGCAGTGATGATGGGGCTGGTCGTGCTGACTACAGTCTGCGCCTTTGCTCAAGGTGATGTACTCGTGAGCAATGGCAGCCCAACCACCCCGTTCTCGCAAAACAAACAGAACGAACCGGCTTTGGCGGTGGATGCCAATCACCCCACTATCCTGGTCGCGGGTGCAAACGACAATATCGACGAAGAGGCCTGCAATGCGGGTACGGACAACACCTGCCCGTTCACGCCAGGCGTTGGGGTCTCCGGCGTGTATTTCACTTTCGATCGCGGTGCGAGCTGGACGCAGCCGACTTATACAGGCTTAACCGCCCGTGGCTGTTTGGGAGCGGTAGGCGATACGGATCCCGCTTGCCAGCCCGTGGTCGGCCCGATTGGTACGTTGCCCCTTTACTACGAGAATGGATTAGTGTCCGATGGTGATCCGGGACTGGCTTTCGGGCCTCGGCGCGGCTTTGATGGCAAGTTCTCCTGGGCCAATGGGTCGCGACTTTATTACTCCAATCTCACCTCCAATCTGTTTGCCAAGCGCGACGAAACCTTTAAAGGTTTTGAGGGAGTGGCGGTCTCTCGCACCGATGACGTTGCTGCTGCTGCTTCAGGGAATGCTGGCGCGTGGATGGCACCGGTGATCGCCAGCAAGCAATCGGCCGCGACCTTCAGCGACAAGGAGCAGATCTGGGCGGACAATGCAGCTACGAGTCCGTTCTTCGGCAATGTGTATGTCTGCCTGGCATCGTTCCGTGGCGCTGGCTTTGCCGTTCCCCTCGTCGTTTCCACCTCCCGAGATGGTGGCGATACCTGGACACAGAAACAAATAACGAACGCGAGTAGCGCTTTCAGTCCTGTTCAGGGGTCGGGGCGCTCTGGTTGTACCATTCGGACCGACAGCAAAGGTGTGGTGTACGTATTCGCTAGCCAATTCGCTATCGGTACGCCGGGGTCTGGGTCGCACATCTTGGTCCAGTCTTTCGATGGTGGATTTTCGTGGACCAAACCCGTCAACATTGGGCTCTCGGTGGATACGTGCTTCCTGGTGCAGTTCGATGGAAGTGGCCTCCGCTGCGTGATGGACGGGATAGCCGGAGCCCGCGACGACCTGTCGTCCAGTCCGAGTGTTGACATAGCCAACGGCGCCCCGACCGGCGCTGATGCCACCGACCTGATCGTCCGCACATGGGTGGACGGGCGCGATGGCGTGAACCATGAGCACGTGATGGAAAGCTCATCGAGCGATGGTGGAGCAACCTGGACGGCGCCGGTTGCAGTTGAGAGTACCGGAGACCGCGGGTACTACTCGGCAATTGCGATCTCGCCGAATGGAACGGACGCGTACTTGGTTTACAACGCGTTTACCACACCCTTGCGGAACGACACGACATCGCCGCGCGGCCTTGTAGGCGTGGTCAAGCATGCCGATGTTTCCGCGTCAGCACTAGGGGCGTGGGCAGAGTTGCACCGCGGAGCTACCGGCGACCCGCGCGGCTCCAGCCAGAACAACCTGTGGCTGGAATTCCTTGGCGACTATGTTTATGCAGTAGCCACACGGACGTACGGTGCTGCCGTCTGGAACGATACTCGCAATGCGGCGGATTGCCCGGCAATCGATACCTGGCGCGCTGCCGCTCAGCTGGCGGTGCAGAGCGGGTCACCTGTACCCACCAAACCAGCGCCGCAACAGGACTGCCCGGCGACGTTCGGTAACAGCGACATCTTCGGCGGGTCGTTCGCCGACCCGACGCCGTAATCACAGAGGACGCGCGGGTTCGAGCACTCGCGCGTCTTTCCCGACTGTTTGGGCCTTACTATTTACAGTCCGCCGAACCCGTAACTTACGATATGGCGATTTATCGCTCGTTTACTGCACGAATTTCGCAGCGAACTTGAAGCGTACAGATTTTGGGCACGAGCCCCGACGTCTTGCGTCACCGGCGCCAGCATCACATGCAGCTTAGCGTCGCAGGAGCAAACGTATAGCCGGATTGTTTGCCAAGGACGACACGAGTTAGTGCGCGCCAAGTACTCCAACACCGAGAAGGTGACGAGGCCTCGATCGGTTTTCATTCGGGAGCACCGAATTAGAATGACCGCGGACTGCCGGCCTCGCAGAACCGGTCATCGCTGTCGCGGGCGCGAGCTGCGGGTGGGCGACGGTCAAAGCCCTATCGTAAGCGAGCGGCGCGGGTTCACTGATCGAGCTCAGGTCGACCACTGATATTGAATTCATATTCAGTCCAGTAATGGCGACCAGAACGTTGTCCCTGCCGTCCGCTACGAGACCGTCATAGCCGGTCGACATGATAACCGCCAGTTCGATACGTCTCCAGAGGTTTCCTACTCTCGCGTCTAACACGTCAATCCCGGTCGGCGTGGGCTGAAAAAGAAGGCGCCCGTCCGCACTCAATTTCATGCCGTAAAGATAGCTTATATTCGAGGATTCGCGGAAATTCATCCCGATCGACGATTCCACGTTCAGGTCCGCATCGAAGAAGTACCCCGTTGCGGCAAAACGTGTCTGATTGCCCGAGAGAGCCAGATCGTAGTCTCCATAACAACAGCCGGGGGTAGGGGCGGCGTAGTAAACAGCGTCGGTCGCGGTGTCGATGCTAAAAGCCTGGCCGTCATCGTTGAAGTAGACGCGGGCGTTGTCGCTGCTGATTGCGGTGCGCAGGAAAGCGTCGAGTTGGACTCCTTCGCTCCAGAGGTCCGGCGCCTGGATCCTGTAATCGGTCAGTTTGCCCGAACTGGTGTCCAGCTTGTAATAGCCCATGCAACCACTACATCCATTCACCGAAACCGTGAAATACACGGATCCGGAGTCGCTGACCGCCACACCGCGCGGCTCGGTATCGGTGCCGGCATTCGTCGGCCCGGCAAAAGCTTTGATCGATGCAGAGCTGGAAGGGTCCAGTAAGTAGATGGTATCGGCGCCCGCGTCCGCCACGGCGAGTTTGCTTCCGTCGGGCGACAGTGAAAGCCCCCAGAGACGGTGCGAGTTCGCGATTGTCATGGGGGCGAGCCACTGGCCTTGTGTCCTCGAGAAGACCTGGATACTGGTCGCGTCCGTGAAGTAATACAGATCGCGATGCGGGTCGTAGATACCCTGTTGCAGAGAAGATCCAGGCCGGAAGTACGTCTGGACCGCAGAAATATAAGTGACCGCATTTCGTGCGGTCGTCGTCCCATTCGCAGTCGTAACGGTAATATCGGCGCTTCCCAAGACACCGGGAGGCATTGTGTAAGCGATCGCCTGCAAAGGAAACGGAGGGCTAAACTGCCCGTAGGCATTAGGATCGAAACCAGAGATATTCGCCTGAGTGCCACCGACGAAGACCTGGAGGTCTGCCGGAATCGACGTTGCGTTCGTCGGACCAAAACCGTAGCCATAGATGTAACCCGAGCCTAATCCGGCGGTAGTGACGGTATCGGGTGTTACCTGCAAAATCGTGGGACCATAGCTGAAGGCGTCCGGGATGATCTGTAAGCTGCCATCGCTCGCGAAGGCGTAAACATCGACCGGGCCGGAAGAGGCCGGGGGAACAGTTACGTTCAGCATTCCCGATGCCAGCGACATCGATGCTGTCTTCTGCATACCGAAATAAACGCTGTCCATGGCGCTGAACGGCACAGACCAACTGACGCTGGTGCCGCCGGTAGTCGGTCCAGTCGCGGGATTCAGATAGGCGTTGAGCACCCCTTTGCCGACCGGGCCGGTATGCATGGCCGCCGAATCGAGGAAACCAACACCCTCTTCCATAGGCCCGACCAGCAGGCCGCTGCCATTCGTTGCCTGAATATTCGGGCCGATTGCTGCTATCCCCGAGACTACCCCTACAAAATTCGGCGAGACATAGATGTTGGAGAGCCACCCCACCAGCTGTTGCGAGGTGAGGTCGTATGCATAAACAAACGACTCGCTCGTAGTGAACAGCGTCTTAGAATCCGGAGATACGAACAAACACGATTCGGTCGAGGTATCGCCAGCAATGCTAAAGCGGCTCTTTACGGTCAAAGTGTGGGCATCGAACACGACGACCTGATCTGGATTGTAAGTCGTGGTAATGATTGAATTCCCATCCGGAGTCTGAGTGAACTTCACCGGAAACACGGCACCGGTCGAGGCAAACGTATCGCTGCCCGTTGCCTCGTCGACGACACACAGCGTGGAGTCACTGTCGATGCTGGCGACGACGATCCTTGTTCTATCCGGTGTGCGGGAGAATCCGGCGATATTCAATAACGTGCCGCAGACCTGCTTGTACGGAATCAGAGGCCAAAAAGCGGATATACCTCCGTACGAACTGGCATAGTTTTGGATGGAATTAGAGTCCGGGTCCCAGACCGCGAAACCGGCGTAGCCGTCGACATTTGCAATGCCGCCCTGCCCACCCAACAAGGCGATGCGCCCGTCAGCCATCACCTGTGCCGAATAAGCTCGGAAGCCATAGGGTCCGATCTGCGACGCGATATAACGCTTGACCACGACCAGAGAAGCAGCGTCAATGACGTAGACGTCGCCGATTTGAGTTCCTACATAGACGAGCGAGTGGTCGGGCGTGTCGTCCAGACCGTAAGCGCCCGGGACAGGGATACTCGCAATCTCGGTCTCCGTGGTCGCATCGAGGACGAATACGTGGTTCGACGATGGGTCGGACACGAAGAAACAGTTGACCCGCGGGTTGTAAATGACCCAATGCAGGTTGATGCCGTACGTGAAGTACTCCGTAGTGGCATCGGTGCGGACATACTTAGTGCGGCTAATGCCGGTGAAAGACAGCGGCCGTCTTGAGCGCACAGGCATGCTCAGTACCAGGGAGGACTGAGGCCGATTCGGCCGGTCGGGGCGTTGCAAATTGAGACCGACATCGGGACCGCTTATAGTCGCCGATGGCAACAATGACGACGTCGAAGATGCGGAGGATCTAATTGGAGCCGAAATCCGTACCGATGCGGTGCTCAAAGTCTCAGTTGGACGCGCCGCATTCCCACAACCCAGCGCAGCGAGGAGCGCCGATGCCATGATCAGACGGGCGGCATATGTCGGCCAACAATAGGTAACCGAGAGCTGGTCTATGAATGCGAACTTCATTCAAGTAGTCCCGAAAAAGCTCTTGAGTATGACCGTAACTCTCGCGTTTGGCAATCAGGCGCGCGTGGAATCCAAGATTCGCATTTTGGGAATTTCACTTGATACGTAATTGCACGATTTAGGGTTAGAATCGGAAGTCTTTTTTCATCTCGCGACGATACGTCAGTCATTATCCGAGGCCAACCTTGCGAGTCTTCCTAAACCGTGCGTTACTCCTGCCGGTCATCATCCTCTTGTTGGCGCGGGGGTACTCGGAGACATTCAAAAACCCTCGAATCATCCCCACCAGTTCCGATCCGACCGGCGTGGCGGCGGCTGATTTCAACGGCGATGGCAAACCCGACCTGGCCTACGTGGATGGAACGACCTACTCCACACGCGTGCTCCATGTATTGCTGGGAAACGGCGATGGGACGTTCTCGCATGGGCAGGACATCAATCTGCCGATCGGTACGTGCGGCCTTCGCTGCCAGATCACGGTAGCGGACGTAACGGCCGATGGCAAACTGGACATCATCATGGGTAGCGCGGGTACGAGTACCGCGTCCGTAGTCGTGCTGGTCGGAAATGGCGATGGTACCTTCGGGCAGCCGATCGTGTCGTCATTCTCGTATGGATCGACCTTTCCTAACCTTACGGGCCGGTTAGGTGTCGCTGACGTAAACGGTGACGGGGCAATCGACCTGGTCGTCGCGGACGGCGCTAATTATCAGATTTACGTCCTGCTCGGCAACAAAACCGGAAGGTTCCAGTTCTCGCGCGCGATGTTTGCACAGACCGCGGGCGTTTATCTAGCCGACCTGAACGGCGACGGCAAACTGGACATCGTGTCGCTAGGTGACATCTACGGAGCGCCGGTTTATGTATATCTGGGAAATGGCGATGGCACCTTTGGGGCCGGCGTTTATTTTGGGGCAGCGTCGGGTCTGATTCTCACGGACCTCGACGGGGATGGCCATCCTGACCTCGTCGGCACGAAATATCCTAATCAACTTGTGTTCTTCAAGGGTAAGCCAGACGGAACTTTTGCGCCGGCAGTCGCATTGGGTACCACCTCAATGCCGATTTATTCGCTTGCCGCCGTCGCAGACCTGAACAGTGATGGCAATCAAGATGTCGTTGTTTTGAACCCCGCCGGTGTTGGTGTGCTGTTAGGACAAGCGGGCTTGACGCTTGGCCCCATGCAGTCATTCGTCATGGGTAATGCAAGTAGCTTTTCTGTCGCCGTGGCCGACTTCAACGGCGACCGTCATCCGGACTTCGCGGTCGGTACGGTCGGCGGTATCGCCATCATGCTTGGCGTGGGAGACGGCACATTCGCCAGCGGCGGCGATCTCTATGACATGGGCGGCGCGGTGGGAAGCGCTGCCGTCGGCGATTTCAATGGTGACGGATTATCGGATATTGCGGTCACATTGCCGGGTCCCGCTCCGCGGTTGTTGCTTGGAATCGGTGGCGGGAAATTCACGCTAGCACCGGATCCAAACAGTAGTTATCCGTATAGCTCCGCGGGCCCGACTATAGCCGCGGGAGATTTCAACGGTGACGGCAAACTCGATCTGGCTGTTGCCCTGCCGACCAATGGCACTGCCGCTGGGTCCCCAAATGTTTTCTTGGGAAATGGCAACGGAACATTCTCAGCGCCGATCCCCATATCCAACGGCGTCACTGCGATCGCAGATGTGAACCATGATAGTAGTAGCGACATCATCAGCGTTACCAACGCCAGTTCCAGTATCGCGGTCCTGCTAGGAACGTCGGATGCGTCGTTCCCGCAAGTGGTCACCTCGCTTCGAAATCCGCTGTACCCGCAACTGCTCGGGATCGGCGATGTGAATCGTGACGGGAAACCCGATGTCATCATCGGTTCGAACAATGGAAGCGGGGGCATGATCGGCCAGGTCTGGACCGGAAACGGCGACGGTTCTTTCACCTACGCCAATACGCTTCCGGCGATGCCCTCCGGGCAAATAGAGAGCGGCGCCCTTACCGACCTGGATGGCGATGGCAACGTTGACCTCGTCGTCGTATTGCAGTCGAACAATTCGGCGACTCTCGGTGTGTTCTACGGCAATTCCGATGGAACATTCCAGAGCGCTGTTGTATCGCCGCTCGCGCGCTTGTACACCCGCATGAGTGTCGCCGACGTAAATCAGGACGGGAGGCCCGATCTCATCTTGGACGACGGCTCCCTCATTGCCGTCATCCCGAATCTCGGCAACCGCACTTTCGATCAGGAGTTTCATTACGTCGCCGGCGCGGTCCTTGGCAGCGTCGTCGTAGCCGATGTCAACGGAGATGGGTTCCCCGACATTGTTGTCGCCAACTCCACCCCCAACTCCTATCCATCGCTTGGAGCGACCGTCGTTGTATTGCTGAACGACCCGAACGGCTCTCCTCCCGGAGGCGAATCGATCAGCAGAAGCATCACGATCTCACCGGAACCTTCGCAGTACGGCCAGAGTTTTGCCGTAAATATCAGCACGTCAGCGCCTCGTCTGGGCCTACCTGTCCCCACCGGGTCCGTGACTGTGACACTGGACGGCTTGGTAGCCGGAAAGTTTGCGTTGCAGGCGGGAGCGGCGACTTTCACGGGCGGTTCGAATCTGTCGCCGGGTACTCACGCGGTGATTATTACTTACAACGGTGATGCGGTTTACCGGCCGGCAAGTTTCTCTCTCCAGCACTACATCAATCCGCCGGTGTATTCGACACAAACCAACCTGTCGGTGACTCCAACCAGTACGTACGCGGGGCAGACAGTGCGTTTGACCGCTACGGTGACAAGCGCCGCATCGCCCGTTAAACCCTTGGGTATCGTGACGTTCTACGACGGCGCCGACAGTATAGGCTCCAGAATCTTTAACTTCATTCCGATGGGCCCTGCCGATCCGACCCTGACCGTGCTCGACACTGCATTGCTCACACCAGGCGTGCATTCGATCACGGCAGCGTTCGACGGGTATTCAATACACAACACGAGTTATTGGGAAACTCTCGCCCCAAGCCGGTCGAATCCGACGCGTGTGACGGTCAACAGCATTCCGACAACGACTGCTCTCGCGCTTTCTTCGGCCACGCCGACCGCCGGCGCCGTCGAAACACTGATGGCGACGGTCACTGCAGCGGCGGGCGTGCCCTTTGGCAGCGTCACGTTCTATGACAGTGGCACGGTCCTCGCCACGATGGCGCTGAAGCCGGATTCGACCGCAACCTACAGCCTCAGCTGGCCCGCGAGCGGAAATCACAACCTCGTTGCGATTTTCAATCCGAACGGCGCGTTCGCACAAAGCTCGTCCGCGATGCTCACGGTTCCCGTGGCGGCTTCCAATCTGGTCCGGACCTATACGTCTCTGCTTCCGCTCAGCAATGGGCCGCAGCCGTCGACGTCAACATTGATCGCCAAGGTTGAAGCGGATGGTGCGCCAGTGGAAGGCGAAGTCACCTTCTTGGACCGCGGTTCTATCATCGGCACGGCTAAATTGGATCCCGCAGGACTTGCCACGATCGTTTTTGGCAGCGCCGCTGGGACACATATACTGAGCGCCAGTTTCACGGGTACCAGCACATCGGCGCCGAGCGTGTCGCCGACAATCGAAGAACAAGGACTTCAGGGCGGCCCCGGCTTCCTCTTGGCCGTCGAGGGGACAGTGCTGGATGTCCCCACTCGCGGTTCCGCAAGTCTGGCTATTACTGTCGCTCCAGCCGCGGATTTCCGATCGACCATTGAATTCGCGTGTGAAGGCGTGCCCAAAACCTATACCTGCTCGTTCGCGCCTTCCTCCTTGACCCGAGGTGGAGTGAGGTTCTTGACGATTGCCTCGACCCGGGGGGCTCCGCCACCGCCGAGTTCATTGTGGCGTCATCTGGGCCGTGAGGGTATTTTCATAGTCGCAGTGCTCGCGGTTTTTGTGACCGCTCATGGACGTCGCCGACCGTTACTTTTTATGTTGACCTGTGGCTTTGCAATCGCACTTGCGGGTTGCGGGGCAATGATAGGAAGGCAAAGTCAGGGGTCCAACGCGGCAGTCATCATCATCCGCGCTACTTCCATGCAAGGTAGTGACCTTGTCGTCCATTCTGCGCAGGTTGTTCTGCATTTGGGCTCGTCGCGCTGATTGACCCGATCGCCGAGTTGGTCCTACAGTCGTCTTCAGCCCATGCCTATCGATTTCCGCAAGAACGCGAATGTGCTTGCGTACGTGCAAAGCTTCGCAAAAACTAAGAAAAGAAGCAGTTAATGGCGTACACGCCGGAAGCGGATCTGCAATTTGCGTTTGGGATTCCGATGCTGTGCACTCCGGCGGGGCGGGTATTCGCGACGGCTGGTGGAACACACTATCTTTGCCTGTACTTGCCGACGGATTCAACTTGGGGCCAAGCTTATCCTGAATACGGAACTCCTTGGCGACAAGGCCATGCTGTTGCGGTTGGCAGACCGAATACGCAGCAGCATGAAGCAGGCATGGCGTCACTGATGCGGGCCGCCCACACTGCTGCCATGCAGGCCGACGAACATTCCTGACGCCGATGATTGACTCAATTGACCATAACAGGCCTTCTCGTGAGTGTGCCCTGTTTGGTCGCCCCGGCGCTCCATCGCAATTACAGGTGAGCGGTTATGGGGGCGATTGGAAGGACATGGTGGACCTGGCCAGGATCGAACTGGCGACCTCATCGTTGCGAACGATGCGCTCTCCCAGCTGAGCTACAGGCCCCCGAAGGTCCTTTCATTTTAGCAGCGCCACCCCGACATCGCCAAGCTGCGCGTAACTTCCGCGCCCTTGCCGCCTCGAATCTCCATGAGCGTGCACCCGTCACAATCTGGTGTGACAGACATCCGCGCCGGAAACCGGCCGCAGCGCGAATATAATGAAACAGTGACTCCGTCTCAGCACGTGCGCAAGATGGCCGACGCCGACTTCCCCACTCGATGGGGACACTTCCGCATCCTCGGCTTCGAAGGCCATTTCCCCGTCGGTACCGATGAACGCCGCAAGGAGACCGCGGTGGCGCTGGTCATGGGCGACATCAACAGCAAGCCGCCTCTCGTCCGCATCCATTCGCAGTGCCTCACCGGTGACGTCTTCCACTCCCTGCGCTGCGACTGCCGCCAGCAACTCGAAATGGCGCTGGCCATGATCGCCGAATCCGGCGCGGGCGTCCTCGTCTACGAACAGCAGGAAGGCCGCGGTATCGGACTGATGGCCAAGTTGCAGGCCTACGAGCTCCAGGACAACGGTCTCGACACGGTCGAAGCCAACGAGCGTCTTGGGTTCAAGGCCGACATGCGCTACTACAGCCTTCCCGTCGAGGTCCTCAAAGCCCTCGATCTCACGCAGGTCCGCCTGCTGTCGAACAATCCCGAGAAGGTCGCGGCCGTCGAGCAGGCTGGCATCGAGGTCGTCGAACGCGTCCCCTGCGAAGTCGAACCGGCCTCCGCGTATTCGGCCCACTACCTCAAGACCAAGAAAGAAAAAATGGGCCACTTGTTCACCGCGGAGCGAAAAGCGTGACACGGACCAGCCGCGGATTTCCTACGATTTGTGATTGAGTGATTTGTAATTTCTGATTTGGGGCTGTTCGTGTACTAGCCATGCTTGCCTGGCGGCACAGTATCGCCAGGCAAGCCTGGCTAGTACACCGTTTCACTCAATCACAAATCACTCAATCACAAATGCTCACAGCACCTTTCGGGAGTTACTTCTCAAACTGCAATTCCCCTCGGCGAAATCTCAACATGAGGAAGTAACCGCTCGCGCCGCAGCGTGAGACGGCGTCTTTTCTCCTTTGGAATCAACGACTAACTCCTACCCCGTCTGGCCCCTCCCATGCACCTGTTTATGACGCATGGGTCCCCTGATCTCCCGGAGGCGGGGAGAAACAACCATGAGCCAGTCCGACACCGTGACCGCAGCCCGGGCCTTCGCCCGCAATCTCAACATTCTGTTGAAGTACATCCGTCTGTACGGCGCGCAGCACCAGCGCACCACCGACCAGTTGGAACTCGCCTGGAGAGAACTCGCCACCGCTTGCGGCAAGGAATCGGGTCTGCTGCTGGGCGTCGCCGAAGACAAACTCCTGCTCGATGGCGAAGCCGTTGACGGCCTTGCCGAACGCAGCTTCGCCACGATGTTGAAAGTCTCCGGCATCTCGAGCATTCATTTTTCCGAGCACATGTGCCGCGCCGACTTCGAGCGCTGCGTCGCCGCCTTCGCCAACGGCAAGCAGAACGAGCTCGGCAAGCAGCTTCGGGAAATGGCGGGCGGCGCCGTCAAAGTGAACGAGATCAAATTCGTCGCGCAGGATGAATCTCAGGCGCGCGCCACCGAATTAGTTGCGCAGGCGATGGGCAACAACGCCGGCCAGATGAAAGAGTGGCTCAGCGACCCGGAAAAGCTCGTGCAATTGATCGCCGCGGCGGAAGGAAACCAGAAAGCCGGCGCCATCGAAGAGATGTTGAACAGCGATGGCGACGGTGTTGGCTTCGGCGCAGGCGGATCGGGCGCCGGCACAGGATCCGGCAGCGGTTCTGGAACTGGTACCGGCAGCGGCTCCGGCCGCGGACCTGGCGGCGGATTGCGGATCAATGAAGTCGGGATGCAGAAAGTCCTCCGCATCCTCGCCAAGTTCGGTTCCATGGAAGGCACCGGCGCTCCCACCGTTGCCGCAGCGCAACAGATCATCAAGGAAACGCCCGACGCGCTCACACTTTTGCGAACGGCGCTTGCGTCCCTGCCCGCCGTGCTAAACGAGCCCGACGGCAAAAGCATCGCGAGCCTCGCCGAGAAACTGGCGATCCGCTTCGCCCGCCAGCAATTCGAGCGCGGCGAGATCAAGGTCGACGCCGTTCACCAGTTGATGGAACGCATGGGCAAGGAGATCGACTCTCTCCGCAAGATCCTCAACGCCCATGAAGACAAGATGAACCGGGCGGGCATGGCCATCGATTCGTATGCCGACCTTCTCGACCGCCAGTTCTGGGCCACCATGCCCGAGAACGGCAAGAAGAGCGTTCTGCTTTCCAAGGATGCCTGGTGTATCCCATCGCGCAACGTGCGCTCGTACGTGATGGAATTAATGGGCCGCGGCGACCAGGAACTGGCGGCACGCGTCCTCCGCAATTACGCGCGTCAACTCGGCAATGCGGATCCCGAGGGGCGAAAAAAGGCCACCGTGGGCGTCAGCGACCTCGCCGATCTGTTTGGCAAAGTCGGTCCCGACCTGCTGGCGGGCACACTGCAAGCGGTCGGCCTGCGCCTGCAATGCGAAACTTCGATGGAGCACCAGACACTCCTCAGCGCCACGTACGTCCGCCTCACCCAGGAAGCTTCGCAGACCCACGATTACACCGCGCTGCGCCAGTCATTAAGCATCCTGGAACGGCTGCACGAGTGGAGGCCGCGCACCGCGACCGAAGTGAAGCCGCGTATCACCATCGAAAACAGGATTCCCGAGTTCATCGCCCACGCCGTCAAGCAGGAACATATTCCGTCGGGACTGGTGGAGCTCCTGAAGAAGCTGCCAGTACCGGCCGCCGAGCAGGTCGCGCTGCAGTTCAGCCGTTGCTCGCGTCGCTCCGAATCGGACCGGTACCTGTCATTGGTCGAGGCGCTCGGCCCCGCGATGGTCGATTGCCTGGCCAGCATGTTGCGTTCTGGGACCGCCAACGAAGTAGCGCGCAGCGTCGGACTACTGAGCCGTACCCGGCCGAAGGTCGTAGAGGACGATCTCCGCGGGCGCCTGAAGAATTTTTCGCGCCCGCAGCAGGACGCGGTCATCACGCAATTGGCTGCCGCCGGAGCGCCCGAACGCGGCGCGTTGTTGCTCGATGCGCTCAACGTCCTCGATCCGCTCGTTTCTCCCGAAGCCCTGGACGAGATCGGCCTTGCCGGCGGAGAACTGTCTCCCACCCTTCTGCTCGAAATGGCGGCCGGCAACGGCTTGGCGGGCGGCCACGACTATCTCGGGCTCAAGGCGATCGAAGCTCTAGGAAGACTGCGCGAACCCTCGGCCATCCCGCTCCTTGAGCAACTCGTCTGCGCGCGCGGCATCTTCAAGCTCACCAAGCCTCGCGAACTTCGACTCGTCGCCGCGCAGGCCCTCTGCCTTATCGATCCCGAGCGCGTTTCTTCGCTCTTGACCGAGACCGGTTTCACTCTCCACGAACTCCAGGTCGGCGCGCTTCCCTCGGGCCACAGCGAATGGGTGCGGCAACGCCGCTATCCGCGCATCGAGCCCTCGCGAAACATGTCGGTCCTGGCCATCACGCAGAAGGGGCGTTACAGCGTCGGCATCTCGCGCATCAGCCTCGGCGGCGGACTGCTCGCAACCGACCGTCGCCTGCCGCGTAGCGGCGACGCCGTACTGGAATGGCAGTCGGGCTTCAGCCGTCTGCGTGGGCATGTCGTGCTGCGCGAATTGCCGTCGCACGAGATCGCATTCGAGTTGGTGAACATCGATCTCGACGGCCGCGGCCGCCTGCGTAAGTTGATCGTCGATTACTGGCCGGACAGCAGCGCCGCGATCGCGCCCGCGCTCTTGACCGGCAACGTCCCGAGCGCGCACCGCACCAGCGCGATATAAGCCTCGCGCATCTCCGGTGTCGCCCGCAGCGCTTCAAGGTGTTTGCGGATCGTCTCCACGTCCCCGCGGATCATCGGCCCGCTGAATGCCCCTGCGCTTCCCTTCTCCAGGTAGTTCTTGAGCGTCTGCTCGACGATCGGCCGCATGGCTGCACGCGCTTGCGCGTCGGTCAACCCTGCTTTGCGCCCGAGTCGCTCTCCTGCCGCCAGGGTCGCGACCAGGAGCGGCGACGCGAAGGCGCCGAACGCGTGATAGAGCGGTTTGGCCGATTTCTTGAGGACAAATGACTTTCCGCCCAGGTCACGCACAATCCCGCGAGCGACGCGCACTGCTTTGGCGTCCCCCTCGAGCGCGAACGACACGCCCTTCAACGGCGTCACAACGCCGCGCACGAATGACATCATTGGATGAACGCTGCCCACCGCTCCGCCCTTGTCCCGCAGAAGGGCCAGTACGTCGCTCGTCATCGCCCCGGAGGTGTGCAGCGCCACCCGTCCCTTCCACGGCCAGTTCGCAAGCTCCTGCGAAACCGCGCCAAGTTGCGAGTCTCCTACGCACAGAAACACGATCGGCGCGTATTGCTCAGGATAGAAAAGCAGCTCCGCCCGAAGTTCCTTCGCCAACTCCTTGGCCGCCGACGCCGACGGCCCCGGCCGGTACACGATCTCCGCGACCTTGTACTTCGCCGCGTGCAGGGCGCGCGCGAGCGATGTCCCGAGACGTCCCGGGCCCACGATCGAGATGCTTGGCTTGGCCATGAGGGCAGCAGAATAGCAAATCGATCAGAGCGGCTTGCTATATTGGCGGCATGGCGAAAAAGAAAGCGAAGGCGAAGGTCGTCTCCAGCAAGGTCTCATATCGCGGACCGGTGTTCTACGTCACCACCGATTACGTGCAGGAGCCGGGCGGCATCGCTTCGCGCCGCGACGTCGTCCGCCACCAGGGCTCGGTCGTCATCATGGCCGTCGATGACACCCCTAAGGAGCCCCGCGTTCTCTTAGCACGACAGTACCGCCATGCCGCCGGCGATTACCTTTGGGAGCTTCCCGCCGGCCGCATCGACGAAGGGGAGACCGCACTCGCCGCCGGCAAACGCGAATTGCTCGAAGAGACCGGCTATGCCGCCCGCCACTGGAAACGCGCCCTCTTCTTCTGGGTCAGCCCCGGTTTCCTCGATGAGACGATGGCGGTCTACCTCGCGACCGGCCTGAAACCGGGCCAGGCGCAACCGGAGGAAGACGAGAACATCACCATCCGGTTCTTTCCCCTTTCGCAAGCGGTAAAGATGGCGATGGGCGGCGGCTTTCGTGACGCCAAGACCATCGCCTCCGTGCTCTGGCTGGGATGTACACGGCGTTTGCGCTGAAGCAAGTACCTCGTCGCACGAGGTAGTTCGAGCGGCAAGTTTTTTCTCATTACTAATCAGTGACTTGTCACCACCGTTCTTCCGCGCTACTCTCCAAAACGCCAAAAAGGCGCGGTTTTAGGTGCTTTTTGAGTGTTTACTAGGTTGACAATACTTCCGCACGAGCGGAGAATAGCGTCACCCATTCTCAAGGTCCCCTTCCAGGCGTGGTGCCAGTTCGTCGAGCTTCCGTCGTGTTTGGCCAGACCCAATGGGCGTTAAGCACCGAGACGCGCGTGGGGCGCAGTAACGGTTCAAGCACGGAGGAAGAGCAAGTGTCTCGCATCAAAGGCAAGGTCAAGTGGTTCAATAATGCCAAGGGATTCGGTTTCATCGGGCGTGACGACGGACCAGATGTGTTCGTCCACTACAGCGCCATTACTTCCGAGGGCTACAAGAGCCTGCAGGAAGGCGATGACGTCGAATTCGAGATCGTCCAGGGTCAGAAGGGACCGCAGGCCGGTAACGTCGTGAAACTTTCCGCCTAACCGGACCTGAAGCAAGTCGAGCAGATCTTCCACCCAGCCACGAGGCTGGGTTTTTGTTTTTTTGAGTGCTGAGTGCTCAGTGCTCAGTAGGCAAGGTCGAAGATTTTGCCGACCTCGGAACGAAAACCAGGAGTAGCGCTGCCAAAATCACAAGAAGGCTTGCCGTTTCGAAACCTCGGGACAGCTCGTAGAAAATAGTTGGTCTGCCTAAGACACAAATCCATCCGATTGACTCGGTGATCTCGCGTGCCCGCAAGAACGTCATGGGGGCCAGCTCGCCGCCGCCATATACCGCGATGGCAACTATGGCCAAGATAGCGACGGCAGCTTTCCGCGGAGATTTCACGGGCTGATGATAGCGCCTAAGGTCAGAGATGCTGATCACTGACGACTGATCACTGATCACCATTTAGAATCCTCTCGACATGCCTGCAGACAAGGCCCTCGACAACAAAGCCATCGCCACGATCCTCTACGAGACCGCCGACCTCCTCGAGATCGACGCCGGAGACCCCTTCCGCATCCGCTCCTATCGCAATGCCGCGGAAGCCATCGAGGGGTTCCCTTCTCCCGTCTGGGAGCTCATCCCGGAACCGAAGAAGCTTCTGGCGATTCCGGGTATCGGCAAAGGCATGGCCGCCAACCTGCGCGATCTCCGCGAGAAAGGCACGATCGAAATCCGGGAAGAAATGCTGAAGAAGTACCGGCCGTCGATGCTGGAGCTGCTCAAGATCTCCGGTCTCGGCCCAAAGACGATCCAGCTGATCTGGAGCGCCTACCAGGTGGCAGACGTCGACGGCGTGGCGCAACTCGCGCGCGAAGGAAAGATCCGCACCCTGCCGCGCATGGGTGAAAAAGCCGAGCAGAAGATCCTGAAGGGGATCGAGACGTACCGGAGCATCAGCGGACGCTTTCACCTCGACGAAGCCGACGAGATCGCCGCGAAGCTCTCCAGGCACCTTGCCGGGCTACCCGGCGTGGAGAAGATCACTCCCGCTGGTTCGCTCCGCCGCGGCCGCGAAACCGTCGGCGATCTCGACGTCCTTGTCACCGGCGAGTGCTGCAACACGCCCGAGCACCGCGATGCCGTGCTCGACATGATCGTCAAATTCCCCGGCATCCTGGACGTCCTCGCCAAGGGAGAAAACAAGGTCAGCTTCAAGCTGCGCAGCGGTATGCAGGTCGACGTCCGGCTCCTGCCGCCCGACTCCTTCGGCGCGGCCATGCAGTACTTCACCGGCTCCAAGTCGCACAACGTCTCGCTTCGCCAGCGCGCCCTGAAGATGGGCTACACGTTGAACGAGTATGGCCTGGCGAAGGTCGAAGGCGGCAAGCGCGTCGCCGGCAAG
Organism: uncultured Terriglobales bacterium; assembly: GCA_964559835.1. Classification (GTDB taxonomy): domain Bacteria; phylum Acidobacteriota; class Terriglobia; order Terriglobales; family Acidobacteriaceae; genus DAISJI01. Next base: position 57,116 of record CAZLJE010000012.1, on the reverse strand, counting down.
ACGGAAGAGGACATCTATAAGAAGCTCGGCATGGATTGGATCCCGCCGGAAATGCGCGAGAACTGCGGCGAGATCGAGGCCGCCGCCGAACACAAGCTCCCGCGCATCTTGGAGCAAGCGGACATCCAGGGTGACGTCCACATGCACACCGTCGAGACCGACGGCAAATGCACCATTGAAGAAATGATCGACGCCGCGCGCGCTCGGGGCTACAAGTACATGGCGATCACCGAGCACTCGAAGAACCTCGCGTTCGCCAATGGCCTCGATGATCAGCGCGCCCTCGCGCACATGAAGAAGATCCGCACCGCGGCCGAGAAGTTCGAGGGTATCCGCGTCTTCGCCGGGATCGAGGTCGATATCCTCGCCGACGGCTCTCTCGATCTTTCCGACGACGTGCTCGCGCAACTCGACGTCGTCATCGGGAGCGTGCACTCGGCGTTCAACCAGGACGCGCAGCAGATGACCGACCGCCTGCTGAAGGCGATCTCCAATCCGCACCTCGCCGCCATCGGCCATCCCACCGGGCGCATCCTGCTTCGCCGCGACGCTTACCCGTTTGACATGGAGAAGGTCCTGGACGCAGCCGCGAAAAACAAAGTCGCCATGGAGTTGAACGCCTATCCTGACCGTCTGGACTTGTGCGACCGCCACCTGCGCATGGCGAAGGAGCGTGGTGTAAAAATCGTCATCAACACCGACGCACATCACACTTCGCATATGGAGAAGATCAAGTACGGCGTTTTGCAGGCGCGCCGTGCGTGGCTCACGAAGGATGATGTATTGAATTGTCTGCCGCCGGAGGAGTTCGCGACGGCAATTAAAAAGAACTGGTAGGCTTCAGGTTTCAGGTGCCACGGCTTTCGGAAGGACACGGCTTTAGCCGTGTCGCTGCGGCCGCCGATTCATGCGGCTTTAGCCGCTGAGGCCCCGGTTTTCCTGACACCTGACACCTGAAGCCTGACACCTGGTTCTCAGCATCTCAGATATCGAGGAACGTCATGCCCGACAACAAAACTCCCACCCCTCCACCGCCCAGGCCCGAGTCCGGCGTTGTGCCCGGCGTCAACCTCAAGCCGCCTGCCGGCGCGAAGAAAGACACGAACAATTACGACCGCGCTCATGTTCCCATGGGCGAGGAGTTTGACAAGGCAAAGTGGACGATGCCGCCGTGGCAGCCCGTGGTCATAGCTCTGGTCGTGATCGGCATCATCGTGGGCGTGATCGCATATTTCAACAAGGCCAAGCCTCCAGCGTCCGGCGGCATCGACGAAGTCACTTCCGTTTCCGTGCCCGGCGACAGCGTTATGGCCGCCATCAACGTGCACTTCGGCAATTCCAGCCAATACCTGATCAAGGTGCACTCGATCAAGGCGACCGTGCAGACCTCCAAGGGCGATTTCAGCGACGAGGCGGCTAATGCTTCGGACTACGCGCGTTATTACCAGGCTTTTCCCGACCTGAAGCAGAACGCGAAGACGCCGCTCATGCAGGACGCACGCATTGCGCCCGGCGCCAATGGCATCGGCACCGTGATCGTCAGCTTTCCCGTCCCGAAAGACGTCTTCGATAGCCGCAAATCGCTGAACGTGACGGTCGAACCCTACGACGGCTTGCCGATTGTGCTGAAAAAGTGAGCGACGGATTTCAAGGATTCGTAGCACCGGCGTCTCGCCGGTCACTCCATCCGTGTTCGTCCGTGTGAATCCGTGGCTGGCTTTTACTGGTGTCTTTGCAGAAACTTCATCCGCTTGTGCGTGTGCGTCCCGTGCGGCACATCGTCATACTTCAGGATACTGATCGAGCCATCGACTTCCAGCACGCCCAGTGCGACGTCGGCAATGCACCCCACCCCATGTTCCCGGAGCGCGCGGTCCAGTTCGTCCATGGTGACGTGTTCGCGCGCCATGTGGTCCATCACCACTTTGCCGTTATGCACGAGTAAGCTGGGAGAACCCTGGATGAACTTGCGGAAACGCCGGTTGATCCCGCTGTACTCCGCAACGACGAAGTTCAGCACCAACAGCGTGCCCGCCGCCACTGCGCCGCCGGCGAGCGTGTTGTCCGGACCGGTCATCGCATTCTGCACCGAGTTGCTCAGCAAGAGCAGAAGCGTGAGGTCGAAAGGCGTCATTTGCCCGACTTCCCTCTTCCCGCTCAGCCGAACGCCCACCAGAACGAGCAGGTAGATCGTCGCCGTGCGCACCACGATGGTCAGCAGGACCCATCCGCCTGGATACATGGTCATCTCTCCTGGATTTCGCCAAAGTGTATACGCGACACGACATTTCGCGGAGAGCAAAAGAAAAGCCCGGCCGATTCAGCCGAGCTTCAATTTGTAATATTTGTCATTCCGAGCGAAGCGAGGAATCTGCTTTCCCTACGCCCTACGCCCTGAGCCCTACGCCGTTACTGCGCCGCGTTCAATCCCGGCGCCGGCGCGTTCTTCGGCGTGCTCAGGTAACCGGTGATCTTCTTGTTCTCCGCGGTCAGCACCACGACTTCATACAGCATCTTGTCGCGCCCGCTATAGAACTGGAGCGGCTCGAACAGCGTGCGGTCCTTTTTCTCGATGGTGCGGTCGTCCGACAGCACGTTCAACGTGTACTTGGCTTTCTTCGCGTCTACTTTCTTGAGCTGCAGGCTGATCGTCCCGACCGGCTTCGGCTTTCCGCCCTTGTCCAGCGCGAATTCGTAGATGTTGCGGTCGCCGCGGTGTTTCAGGTACTCGATGTCGTCCCGACTATGCGCGATGAGCCCGCTCTGCACGCCCAGGTCGCCGATCGTCTTTTCCAGCTTCGCCTTGGTGGCCTCAAGGTCGGTCTTGGTCGAGGCAATGTCGGTTTTCGCGCCGCCGAGCTCCGTCTTCACGCCGGCCACTTCGCCGCTGACGGCGCCCACCTGCTGCTTGGTCTCTTCCGACAACCGCTGTTCGGCTTCCTTCTGCGCTTTGGAAAGCTGCGCCGTGCGCGCCACGACTTCCTTCTGTGTCGAACCGAGCTTGCTGGCGAGCTGTTGCTGCGACGCTTCAGCCTCCTTCAGGTTGGCCTCCGTCATGCCCAACTTCTTCATCAACATGGACGCATCCTGGGCGGCGGCTTTCTGCGTGTCCTCCAGCTTGCCGATGCGGCCATTCATATCGACGAGGAAATACAGCGACACGATCACATACAGCATGGCCACGCCGAGCAATACGTAACGCAGCAGGTGACTTTGGGGTTCGGCCACTTCCACACTGTGGCCTTGGATCTCGTCGGACATACGACTCCTTATGTTGGCGAACGCAGCGCTCGATTATTGTTGTGCAGTAAACAACCGGTGTCAATGAATCGAGTTGCTGAATCTACGAACATCGAAACGCCACAAAAGTTGCGCGAAAGGCGCAGTCTGGTCAGTGAATTGCTTCTCCTTGAGGTAAGGCATCCCTGGATACACCGGACCCGTCCGGGGTTCGGGCAGAGTAACACCAGAGAGCAGAGTGGCTTGCCGCCCTCGGCTGTCGCTTCCGGTGCCGGTAAGGGCGGGAAGAGCAAGTACGAATTTGTGTAGTCCTGGGCTGAATGTAAGCATGGAAATACCAGGGCTGCCCGATCAGGGGTGTTGGGGGGACAAGGTGAAATCGTTTCATATCGTCGTCATTCTGGCTGTGATGGCGCTAACCGCCGGAGCGCAGACCGTTCCTTCGCAGGACAACGGCGCCGCTCCCGGCGCAAACGCAACCGCGCCGGCCGCTCCCGTGCAGGCCGCGCTGAGCATCTTGAAACCAGCTCCTGGGGAGAAACTGCGTCAGACCGCCGTGACAGTGAAGTACGCGCTCGCCAATCCGGGTGCCACCTCCGCCGGGGACCCGAACTTCCAGGTACGCCTCGATGATCAGGATCCCGTGACCACCACCGCGACCGAATACGCCTTCACCGGCCTTACTCCCGGCCCGCATACAGTGACTGTCCAGGCAGTCGACGCCAACGGCACGCCGATCCCGGGTGCGCAGGCAGCCGTTCAATTCAACATTTTGAAGCAGACGACGCACCGGACTGGACCGCAGGCGATTGCCGCCGCGTTGCGGCTGGATCCCGCGACCGACATTCGCATTCAGCAACCCGCTCCGCAGCCGTTGCCACCGGCAAGCGGTTCGCTGCCGTTGCTGTCCGTCATCGGCTTCGGCGTTCTGGTCGGCGGCCTCGCGTCGGCGATGAAGACCAGAAGCTAGGGCGGCCTAGGAATCTTGTCGGGCACTGTAGAAGCCTTCCAGCCACTCACGTCGCCAGATTGCGTTCTCGCATCAGAATAGGTGTGGACTTGCGACGACAACTCGAGTCACTGCTCCCGTACGCTCGCCGGGGCCGGGAACTCCTGCGCCAGCACCTCTCGCTAGTTCTGATGATCGTCGGAGCCGTGCTGCTTGCATACGTCTCCTGGGGATACGGCAGCATGTATTACGAGCAACGCAGGCTCGCTCAAGAGTGGCGCGAGCAACAGCAGCAGCGCGAGCAGCAGGCGACCCAAACCCCGGCCGCGCCCACCAACGCCGACGATAGTCTCACGCTCCTGTCCGTCCCAAAGATCGATCTGGCATCCGTTGTCGTCGAAGGCACCGACAACCGTTCGCTACGCCTCGGCCCCGGTCACATGAAGGACACGCCTGAGCCCGGCGAAACCGGAAACTCCGTCATATCCGGCCACCGCGACACGTTTTTCCGTCACCTGAATGACTTGCAGTTGGGAGACGAAGTGCTCGTACAGCGCGCCGGCAAGACCTTCCACTACAAGGTGACTGGCAAACGCATCGTCGAACCAGATGAGGTCGACGTCCTCGCTCCGACCCGCGACCCTGAGATGACTCTGATCACGTGCTATCCGACCTATTACATCGGTCCCGCGCCCAAGCGCCTGGTGGTCTTCTCCAAGCTCGTCACCGAACCCGACCAGCAGTCGGCCGCCGCAACTGCGCAGTAAATGAAAAAGGCACTCGCTGAGGAGTGCCTTTTGTGCATTTTCTTTCGCCCTGAGCCTTGCGCCTAGATAAACATCTCATCCCGCTGTTGCGCGGAGCCGTCGTTCTTACCGTGGCGACCCAGCAAGACTGTCAAGCCCGCTGTCAGCCCCTGCACAACTGCCGATAGTTGCCGGATGGGCGAGATCACCGTCGTATGCACGAGCTCAGTGGTGTACTCGACGCGGTCCATGGTCTTTCCCACAAGATCGTCGGCGCGGATCACCTGCAGACGTGTGCGGTCGACGATGTCGCTCACCGTTTCATCCAGCCGCTCGAGTTGCATCTTCAGCGTCGCCGTCGCCTCGGCCGCGTTCGCGATGATCTCCTCGATGCGCGGCTTGGTATTGGTGATCAACTGCTGCGCCGCGTCGAGCGTCGGGAGCGCGCGCCGCTGGATTTCACCCGCCAGCGACTCCATCCGCGTGGTGCTTTTCTTTACCGCCGACAGTACCGCCGCCAACAATGCGATCTGGATGACGATCGCGGCCCCAACTTCGATCAGCAGGATGGTGAATCGAGTCTCCATGTCGGTCTCGGAAAGTCGTACTTAAACTTTCCCCTCGCCTTCCGTGGTTGCCTCGCGGTACGCCTGGCGTCCCGCTTCGTACGCGGAACGGAACTGCTCTTTCTGCTGGCTCAGGACGTCCTTGCCCTTGTTGACCCACTGACCGGCCTGCTCGCGGGCTTTCTGAGCGCCCTCGCGGGCGTACTCTTTTCCTTCTTCCGCTTTCTGCATGATCATATCGCGCGTTTCGCGGCCCGGCTTGGGCGCGTACAGCACCCCGATCGCGGCGCCGATTCCCAGACCCGTCAAGAACCAGAGAAAGCCGTTTCCGTCATCTCGAGACATACTTTCCTCCTGAGGGTGATCCAAAGCGGCGATGTTAGCACGTCGCAGCGCCTCACGCGAGAGTTGGGCCACAGTTGGCATCTTATGTTCGTCCCGTTATGGCATTCGCAAGTGCACGCGCAGCTACTCCGTTAGTGCGATAATGGGGCCATGCCGAAGCGCAAGCGGAAGCAATCGAACACAGCCAAGCCCTCCAGGCAAGTCGCCAAGCTGCCGGCGAACGCCGACGACGATCCGGCCGGCCCCCGCCTCCTTCCCCTCCCCGACGACAAGCGCAAGAACGCCATCATCCACCCGCAGATCGATTCGTTCGTCGACCTCGCCGATAGCGCCCTCAAATTGTGGGACAAGAAAAAACAACAGGGATAAAACGGTTATTGGTTCTTGGTTTTCGGTTCTTGGTTTTCGGTTCTTCCCTGCGCCCTAAGCCCTGCGCCGGGTTTTCCTTGCGCCTTGCGCCGATTTTCACGGCTTCTGCGTCGGCCGGATCACCACTTCGCTCGCGAACGACTGAGGCGCCTGCGTCACGATCATCTCCACCACGTGCGCCACATCTGACGGTTGCAGCATCTTGCGCGGATCTCTTCCTGCATGCGGGCTGAGTTCCGTCGCCGTCGATCCCGGGCACACCACCGTCACCCGGACGTTAAATCTCCGCAGCTCCTCCGCTGCCGAGTAGCTCATCCCGTTCAATCCCCACTTCGACGCGGCATACACCGCGCCGTTCGGCAGCGCGTTCTTGCTCGCGATCGAAGAGATGTTCACGATATCGCCGCTCCCCGCCGCGATCATCATCGGCGCAAATGCGCGCATGCAGAAGTACACGCCGCGCAGGTTGGTGTTGATGACCTTCTCCCACTCTTCGGGCCGAAGCTCGTGAAGCGGCGACGAAAAACTCCCAACTCCCGCGTTATTGACCAGGATGTTGCAGCCGCCGAAGGTCTGCTGCACTCGCCGCGACAGGTTCTCGACCGAACCCAGGTCCGCCACATCGCACTGCATGGCTTCGCATTGTCCGCCTGCCGCGACGATCTTTTCCGCCGTCGCGCGCAGCGGCTCCAGCGAGCGTCCGCAGATCACCACCGTAGCCCCCAGCTCTGCCACCCGCTCGGCGATTGCCGCACCGATGCCTCGCCCGCCGCCGGTTATCACCGCGGTCTTTCCTGTCACCGACCGTCCCTGATCGTCCATTGCCGTTCCCTTCTGCTGATATCGCTGGTAAACCGCACCAGTCGCGGCTTTCCGTACATCCAACTCTGCTGCACGTGCATCTGAATCACTACGGAAGTCGGGTTTTCACCTGGCGGCTTGCAATCAACCAACGGTGAAATTGTATAATCCGAACCTCATGTTGAGGTCTGCTCCGTTCGGAGCGGTCTGGCGCATGGGTTTGCCGTTCAGGGCCCTAGTACGTCCGCGTGCCGGCTGTGAGTGCGTGGATGGAGTTTCCTACTTCCCAGGAGTGAAGGAGCCATTCGCATGAAGAAGTCGCTCGTAACCCTCGCGCTCGCGTTCGCCCTTGCCGCCACTGCGCAACAGGCAACGCCGCCGGCGGGCGGACAACAACCGGCACAGCCGGCCCAATCCGGGCAGACCGCTGGCCAAGTGACGATCAAAGATCCCGCGGAATATAACGCTTACGTTACCGCCCTCCAGCAGACCGATGCCAACGCCAAAGCCCAGGCGCTGGAAGCTTTCCTCCAGCAGTATCCCAACAGCGTGGTCAAGACCTCCGCGCTTGAACTGCTCATGGGCACTTACCAGCAGGCCAACAATCCGCAGAAGATGCAGGACGCGGCCCAGCGCCTGCTGCAGGCCGATCCCAATAACCTCCGCGCTCTCGCACTGCTTACTTTCAGCAATCGCATGTGCGCGGCCCAGGGCGGTCCCCAGGCGATGAACTGCCTGACCGACGCCGGCAAATACGGCCAGCAGGGCCTGCAAGCAGTCCAGTCCGCCCAGCCGCCTGCCGGCGTGACTCCCGAAGACTTTGCCAAGCTCAAGCAGCAGGTCACGCCCATTTTCTCGGGCGCGATCGGCCTGCAAGCCTTGCAGGCGAAGAATTATCCGCAAGCCGCTGAAGCTCTGAGCCAGGCCGTCGCCGCCAACCCGAACGACCTGCAGAACGTCTACCCGCTCGCCCTCGCTTACCTCTCGCAGAAGCCCATCGACCCCAAGGGACTCTTCTGGATCGCGAAGGCCGTCGCTCTGAGCCAGGGTTCGCCCGCGCAGGCGCAGATCAACAATTTCGGCAAAGCTTCCTACACCAAGTATCACGGCGGCGACGACGGTTGGCAGGAACTGGTGCAGCAGGCCGCCAGCCAGCCGACCATTCCTGCTGACTTCAAGGTCGCGCCCGCGCCGACTCCGGCCGAGCAGGCCGCAAAGCTCTGCCAGACCAAGCAGGTCAAGGACATGTCCTTCGACGAGTTCCAGTTGATCTTCACCTCCGGCAACCAGCAGTGCGCCGATCAGGTCTGGAGTCAGATCAAGGCCAAGCCCATCGCCTTCGAGGGCAAGGTCATCAGCACCGGGACCGACACGTTGAAGCTGGCCGCGACTTACGACGACATCCAGAACAATGTCGCCGACGTCGAGTTGAAGTTCCCGGAACGGATCCCCGCCTCGTTGATGCCGAAAGTCGGCGAGATGGCGAAAGTCCAGGGCGATCCCGAGAGCTATGACGCGACTCCCGTTCCCGCTACCCCCCCGGGAGGCGCCGCAGCAAGCAACTCTGCACCGCCCACGTTCCTGATCCACATGGACCACGGCGCCTTCATCGGCAAGAAGCCGGCAGCAACCACCGGCAAGAAGGCCCCGGCGAAGTCCACCACCAAGGCTAGGAAGAAATAGGCGACACTTGCAACGCACAAAGGGCAGCCGAAAGGCTGCCCTTTATGTTTGCGTCGAAACAAAACGCCCGGCTAGCCGAGCGTGTGTCTGCGTTCTTGTTTTCCGGAAGCCGGAAGCCGGATTCCGGACGCCAGTGCTTATCTCGCCGCTTTCTTCTCCATCGCGATCGGGCGCACGCTGCGCGGAGGCCGCCTCGCTCCGTCGCGCACCTGGCGGACATCGACTTTCAATTCTGCGATCGTTCGTGACAGCGTATTGCGGTGCATGCCCAGCTGGCGCGCCGCCTTGCACTGGTTACCCTGGTTCTCCTGAAGGACCGTCAACAGGAAGCGCTTCTTGAATTCGCGTACCGCTTCCGAGTAGAGAATTCCGCTCTTGTACATCTGCATCACCAGCGCTTCCAGTTGGTCCTTCACGTTCTGTCTCCTTGTATGAATACGCCATTTATTTGCGCGGTGCCGGCTGTACCGCGGGCGCCGCCGAATCTTTCTTCTGGTCGGCCGCGCTCGGCTTCCCGTTCTTCAAACCGCTCAGCGCGTCCATGCCTGCCCGGAACTGCATTCGTACCTGCGTCGGCGCCAGCCAGACCGCTGCTCGCGCCACGACCAGCAAATACGGCGCCAGCCGCGAATTACTCAGCACCGGCGACTCCGGCGCAAACGACGCCAGCGCCAGCGCTATGACCATCACCACCAGCACCCCGCGCGCCAGCCCGAATACCGCGCCCAGGAACCGGTCTATTCCGCGCAGCCCGACTTCCTTCATCGTGGCCCGCATCAGGCGCCCGATCGCGCTTGCCAGCAGCGTCACCGCCAGAAAGATCAGCAGGAACGCCGAGATGTTCGCCACCCATGGCGTCTTTACATATGGCTCCAGCATCGGAGCCACCCGCGTGTATCCCCAGGCTGCCAGCAGGTACCCGACCACCGTCCCGGCCAGCGAAAATATTTCAAAGAAGAACCCGTGTGCCGCCGCCAGTAATACAGAAAGCAGGACAACAATGACGATGCCTACGTCGGCCCAGCTCATCAGCCTCTCTTACTATGGTGCATGCTCTAGTGCCCCACTTCTGCCCAGTGTTTGCACAAGTGGGTGATTGTTACCAGCCCAGCTCTTTCCCGGTCAGCTGCCGATACGCCTCGCTGTACTTTTCGCTTGTCCGCTCGGCCACATCAGCCGGCAATGCAGGCGCCGGCGGCTGCTTGTTCCAGTGGATCTGCTCCAGGTAATCGCGCACGTACTGCTTGTCGAACGATTCCTGGCCCTTGCCCGGCTGGTACTTCTCCGCCGGCCAGAAGCGCGACGAATCCGGCGTCAGGACCTCGTCCGCCAGGATGATCCCCGCCTCCGTGCGTCCGAACTCGAACTTCGTGTCCGCGATGATGATCCCGCGGCCGCGCGCGTACTCCGCTGCAGTGTTATATACGCTCAGGCTCAGGTCGCGCAGTTGCTCCGCCAGTTGCGCTCCCACGATCTTCGCCATGTCGTGGAACGAGATGTTCTCGTCGTGACCGGTCGTCGCCTTGGTCGCCGGCGTAAAGATCGGCTCCGGCAGCTTGTCCGATTCCTTCAGCCCCGCCGGTAGCTGGATGCCGCACACCGCGCCCGTCTTCTGGTATTCCTTCCAGCCCGATCCGGACAGGTAACCCCGCACCACGCATTCGACCGGGAACATGTCCGCCTTGACCACTAGCATCGAGCGCCCGCGCAGCACGTTCTTGTACTTCGCCAGGTGCGCGGGATATTTCTCCACGTCGGCGGTGACCAGGTGGTTGGGAACGATGCTCTTCAGGAAGTCGAACCAGAAAAGCGAGAGCTGCGTCAGCACCCGGCCCTTGTTCGGTATGCCTGTCGCCAGGACAAAATCAAAAGCCGAGATGCGGTCGGTCGCGACGAACAGCAGGTGCTCGTTGTCGGCGCGGTAAACATCGCGCACTTTTCCGCTCGCATAGAGTTCCAGGTCGGGGAAGTCGGTTTGTAGTACGACGTCTTGTGTAGTCTGGCGGTTCACGTTGGGATTCTTTCTAAAGAACGAGGACGTATTCTAGCCAGTAGAAGTTTTTTGTCAACGTGATGCGAAAGGTAAGAACGTCGCTCCCGCGCGGAAATTCTCGAAATATGTTGACAGGTCGCACAGAGTGCGCCAATCGCCATAAACACTGAATAAATAAATATACCTGGCGGTATATTATCGCCTCACGATGTACGCCCATCGTGTGACGTACAACCGTTTGCGAAAGGAACGCAACCCGCACGCTATGTCAAGCCGAGGAGCAACTTTTCCTGCGAGTCGCAATCGACGATCGGCAATACTTTTCGTTTTACGCCGTCGCCGCCCGCTGCTGTTCCGCGACATCGTGGAAGCGCACGCTCACCAGCTTCGACACGCCCGGCTCCTGCATCGTCACCCCGTACATCACCGGCGCCACGCTCATCGTCTTCTTGCTGTGCGTCACGATGATGAACTGCGTGTTCGTGCTCATCTCCTTCACCAGCTCGGTGAACCGCCCGACGTTTGCCTCGTCCAGGGGCGCGTCCACCTCGTCCAGGATGCAGAACGGGCTCGGCGTGTACTGGAAGATGCCGACCAGCAGCGCCAGCGCGGTCAGCGCCTTCTCACCGCCCGAGAGCAGCAGCACGTTCTGCAGCTTCTTCCCCGGAGGCGAGGCGACCACGTCGATGCCGCTCTCCACCGAATTTTCCAGGTCGGTGAGGCGCATGAAGCCCTGCCCGCCGCCGAACAGCTTGTTGAAGGTCTTGGCGAAGTTCTCGTTGATAGCCGCGAACGCCTCTTCGAACTTCTGCCGCGATACCGTCTCAATCTCCCGGATCGCCTCCTGCGTGTTCGCGATGGAATCGAGCAGGTCCTTGCGCTGCGTCTCGAGGAAATCGTGGCGCTGTTTCGCCTCGTTGTATTCCTCCAGCGCCATCATGTTGACCGGGCCCATGGCATCGAGCTTCGCGCGCAGCTCGCGGTAGGCCGTGTCTTCGACCACCAGCTCTTCCCCGCTCACTCGCACGATGGTCTCGTCCGCCAGCAGGTCGTCAGCCGCGACGCCCAACTCGTTCACCGACGTCTCCGCCATGTGCTGCCGGTCCGACTCCAGCTTCGCCGCCTGCGTCGCCACTTCGCCCTTGCGATCGCGGACGCCATCCAGTTCCAGGCGCGCCGCTCGCAGCTCTTCTTCCATCGTCGCAATGCGCGCCCTGACCTGTTCGGACTCCGCCTGGAGTTCCTTCTCGCGCGCTTCGGCCTTTTCTTTTTCCGCGGCCAATCCGACCAGTTGCTCCGCGATCTGGAGGTTCTCCAGTTCGCGCTGCGCTTTTTCCGCGATGGCCATCTGCCGCTGCGACTCGAGCTGCTCCATGCGCGACGTGATGTCCGCGACCTGTGCCTCCAGCCGCGCCAACGCCGCTACCGCCGCCCGTTTGCGCTCCTCGATCGCGGCCACCCGCGCCATCATCTCCGACGCCACGCCTGCCGCCTGATCGCGCGCGCTCCGCAGCCCGGCCAGGCTCTCCTGCGCCGCCGCCGCCTCTGCTTCTAATCCGGACCGGAGGTCTTCCGCGACCGCCGCCTCGGCCTGATATTCCTGGGTCTGCGCCTCCACCGCCGCGCGCTCCTGCTCGACGTGCCGCACTTCGCTCTCGGCAGTCTCCACCCGTCTGGCGATGCGTTCGACTTCGTTCTCCAGCTGCCGCAGAGCGTGGCCGCTGGTCATCGCCTGCTTGTCGGCTTCGCGCTTTTCGTTCTCCAGGCGCTCCAGCAACGCCGTCATTTCCTGGATCTCGCGGCCCAGGGTCAGGCATCCCCGCTCCTCTTCCCGCAGCGTGTTCTCGATATCCTCCATGTGCCGGATAACGTCGCGCAGTTCGCGCTTCATCGACAACGGCCCCTCGGCACGCTGCTTGCCGCCTGTCACGGTCACGTTGTGGAAGCACTCGCCCGATTGCGACAGGAAGAACGCGTCCGGATTCTCCAGCGCCAGATCGCGCGCGACATTCGACTCCGGCACGATGTATCCATCGCGCAGCTTCGGCAGGATCACTTCCAGCGACTTGCCAAACCCGTTCAGCACCCGGATGGTGTTCTTCAGCGGCAGGACCTCGTGATCCCGCTGCGGCGCCTGGTGCGCGGCCTCATCCAGGATGAACGAGAATCTCGCCTGCGAGTCATTCGGATGCACCAGGAACGTCGCCCGGCCGTCCACATCGCTGCGCAGCAGCTTCATGCCTTCGTCCGCCGCGTCCCAGGACTTCACGACGACATAGTTCAGTTCGTCGCGCAGGAAATCTTCCACCACGTGCTCGTACCGCGAATCCACTTCGAGGAAGTCCGCCAGCACTCCCACCGGATGGAACCCATCGCGGATCACGCCCGACTGGAACAGCCGCCGCACCGACTCCGTCGAATATCCATGCTCTGCAATAACGGCCTCGAGCGACCCTTTCTTGCCCAGCGCCGTCGCATACTCGGCACGCAGGGTATCCAGCCGCTTCTTCGATACGGTCTCCTCCGCGCGCTTCTGCCCGAGCGACGTCCGCGTCGCCGTGATCTGCTCGGTCAGACCTGCCGCCTTTTGGGATGACGTTTCGAACTCGATGGCGATCTGCCCGCGCTGTCCGCCGAAGGTCTCGATCTGCGTGCGCCCCGATTCCAACTCGCCCGTCAGGCGCCGCAGTTCCCTCTCCAGCCCGGTAATGCGCTCCTGCGCCCGCGCGATGCGGTTGCGCACATCCGACGTCGCGCTCACCGCCTCCATGATCGCCGCGCGCCGTTGCTCCTGCTGCCGCTCGACCTCCGCCAGCGCTACGGCCGCCGTGCGCGCTTCTTCCTGGCGCGCGGTAGCTTCCGCCTGTGCCGCCGTCAGATGGTCGGCCGCCGAATCCACGTCCTGCTGATGCGTCTCGCGCTCGCCCGTCAGCACTTGCAACTTGGATTGCGTCTGCGCGATCTCCGCCACCGCCGCTTCCGAGCGGATTCCCAGCTCGTTGCAGCGCTCGACGTTCGCCGCCTGCCGCGACGTCGCCCGGTCCGACTCGCGCGTGATTGCCGTCATGGACTCGCGCGCTTGCCGCGATTCGTCTTCGATCGCGTATCCGCGCTGCATCATTCCCGCCTGCTCGGCCTCCAGCGCACGCACTGCCTCGGCCTTCACGTGCAGGTCTTCGGTCAGGTGCTGCAGCATCGCCTCGAGCCCCTCGGCCTCCAGGCGCATCGCGGCGATCTTGCTGGCGAGCACGACGCGCAACTTTCCGCGCATCTCATCGCGCAAACGCCCGTAGCGCTCCGCCTTCGACGCCTGCCGCTTCAGCGAATTCACCTGCCGCGTGACTTCCTCAAAAATGTCGTTGATGCGCGACAGGTTCAGCTTCGCCTCTTCCAGGCGCGCTTCCGCCAGCCGCTTCTTCGTCTTGAACTTGGTGATGCCCGCGGCTTCCTCGATGATGGCCCGCCGGTCGGTCGGTTTCGAGCTCAGGATCTGCCCGATCCTGCCCTGCTCGATGATCGCGTACGACTCCGGCCCCAGCCCCGTGCCCATGAAGATGTCCTGGATGTCGCGCAGCCGGCACAGCTTCCCATTCAGCAGGTATTCGCTATCTCCCGACCGGAACAGCCGCCGCGTGACGTGGATCTCGCCCGCCTTGAACGTCTGCTTGAATTTCCGGCGACGAATTTTCAGTACGACCGCAGGATGTCCTTGCGGCGAGTGCTCAGTAGTCAGTGATCGGTGTTCAGGAGTTTGGCCTTCGGGTTCCGTGCCGCCGACTGTCGCCTCTGGAGTAGCGACACCGGCCTCGGTCATTCCAGCATTTTGGTCCGCCCCGCTGATCGCTGAGCACTGATCACTGACCACTTCCGAGCACTGATCACCGACCACTTCTTTTACCGGAACTTCAAATTTCTGGCTGGGCTGCACTTCCGCCAGATACTCTTCCGTCTCATTCGCCGCCTGTGTCCGGACTGCCGCCTCGTCCCAATCGTCGCCGGGCATTTCGTTCTCGATTTCTATCTCCGGCTCCTCGGGCACCTTCCCGTCGTAGACCCCGGGGTCCACGAGCGTCAGCGACACCTCGGCCATACCTGTCGCCTTGCGGTCGCGCGTACCCGCAAAGATGACGTCCTCCATCTTCGTGCCGCGCAGGATGCGCGCTGATTGCTCGCCCAGTACCCAGGCGATGGCGTCTCCGATGTTCGATTTGCCGCACCCGTTCGGCCCGACGATGGCCGCTATGCCCTCGCCGTGGAACTTCAGTTCGGTGCGATCGCAGAAGGACTTGAATCCGAGGATTTGTAGCTTCTTAAGCTGTAACAACGCCTGCTCCTTCTGAACTGTCCGCGCGGATCGTGTCTTGTACTGGGTGCCCCACCCTGACTGCTGTTGGAAGGGTGGGACCCAACACTTTCAATGGGTGGCCCACCCTAGCCTCTTTTGCTAGGGTGGGGAGTCACCCCAATCTCATCCGCGGCGCATCCGGCTGGGAGTCGACGCCGCACAGCAACTAACAAGTGAACAAACTTTAGCTTCGTTGCCAGCAGGCGTCAAGACATTAAACCCCATATATTGTGGCCAGATGCGCGGCTACCCCGCCTGTCGCACCATGAATGCAGCAGACGGACGTTCCACGACGGTACAGTCCAATAATGGCGGGGAAAATAGAGGGCGGGGAGAACTGCGAGAGCACTCAAACTCTACTCTCGACTTGCTCGAAAGTCAATATTTATGCGGCTCCAAGACGCTTTTCCACTTTTCCACAGGGCAGGAATTGCGGATGGCCCACCCTAGCTGGTTTTGCTAGGGTGGGTTCCAACTTCCAACTTACAACCTACAACTTACAACTGGTTTTACTGCCCGATCAACTGAAAGAACCGGATGATGCTCTCGATCCCGCGATAGAAATTCGGGATGTGGAACTTCTCGTTGGGCGCGTGCAGGTTGTCGTCCGGCAGCCCGAAGCCCATCATCACCGTCGGTATCTTCAGCTCGTTGGCAAAGTCTGCCACAATCGGGATCGACCCGCCCGAGCGGATATACACAGTCTCTTTCCCGAAGATCTCCTTCATCGCTTCCGTCGACGCGTGGATGAACTTGTTGTCGGTCGACACCACGATCGGCTCGCCCTTGGAGTGCACCTTGATGTTCACCTTGATGCCCTTGGGCGTGTTCGCCTTCACGAAATCCATGTAGCTCTTCAGGATCTTGTCCGGGTCCATCTTCGGTACCAGCCGCATTGACACCTTCGCCGACGCCCGTGCCGGGATCACTGTCTTGGCGCCTTGCCCGACGAATCCGCCCGGCATGCCGTGGACCTCCAGTGTCGGACGCGCCCACGTGCGATACAGCACCGAATATCCCGGTTCGCCCGTCAGCACGTCGCTGCCGACTTCCGTCTTGCGATAGTGCTCTTCGTCGAACGGCAGCTTCTTCCACGCGTCCAGTTCCGCCTGGGTCGGCGCCTGCACGTCATCGTAAAAGCCGGGGATCAGGATCTTGCCGTCCTTGTCTTTCAGCTTGCTGATGATCTCCACCAGCGCGAACAGCGGGTTCGGCGCCGCGCCGCCATAGATGCCCGAGTGCAGGTCGGTCGACGCGCCCTGTGCTTCGATCTCGGTGTACACCAGGCCGCGCAGCCCGACACACAACGTCGGCAGGTCGGGCGCGAACAGCTCCGTATCGCACACCAGCGCGAAGTCCGCCTTCAGACGATCGCCGTGCTTGCGCACGAACTCCGCGATCGACTCGCCTCCGACCTCCTCCTCGCCTTCCAGGATCACGCGGACGTTCACCGGCAGTTTGCCGCCGCCCGTCTTCATCAGCGACTCGAATGCCTTCATCTGCATCCAGAGCTGGCCTTTGTCGTCGACCGCGCCGCGCGCATAGATGTTGTTGTTGCGCTCGGTCGGCTCGAACGGCGGGCTCTTCCACTCGTCCAGCGGCTCGGCCGGCTGGACGTCGTAGTGCGCGTAGCACAGCACCGTCGGCTTCCCGGTCGCGTGCAGCCAGTCGGCATAGACCAGCGGATGCGCGTTCGGACGCTCGCTGGTCGCCTGCGGGATGATCTCGACGTGCTCGAACCCGATCTTCTTCAGGTCGTTGGCGCACATCTCGGCCGCCTTCTGGATGTCGGGATTGTGCTCTTCCAGGGTCGAAACGCTGGGGATCCTTAGGAGGTCTTTCAGCTCTTCGAGGAATCGCTTCTGGTTCTGACGTGCGTAATCAAGGGCTGGAGATGCAGTGGCCGTGGCCATGACTTCCTCTCTTCCGCCGCCCGCAGGCAGCTATGTAGAACAATGACGATAGGATAAACGGGAAAGTATAGCGCGGGTGCCAGTATCAGGGCACGGCTTTAGCCGTGCCGATTTTCGGCATCGACACTGCGGCTTTAGCCGCTGGGCAGGAAGCCGGGTGGCGCAGAGCTTTAGCTCTGCGGACACAAGCCGCTCCTACTTTAGTCATCCCGAGCGAGGGCTTCAGCCCGAGTCGAGGGACCTTGTGTTTTCATATGCATCGTTGCAGGAATGCGGATGTAGCAGCGATAGGCCGCTGATTACTAGTCACATATATGTTACCATCTGCTCTGACCCGTCATGGCGCTCACCCGTGAGTTCAAGAGCACCGTTCAGGCACGCGCAATGCGCGACGCAGCTTTCCGCAAGGCGCTGCTGCGCGAAGCCGTCGACTGTTTCCTCTCCGGCGATGTTGATACCGGGAAGGCCGTTCTTCGCGACCTGATCAACGCAACCATCGGTTTTCTCGATCTTGGACGCGCCATGGCTCGCCCGCCCAAGAGTCTGATGCGGATGCTCAGTGCCGCTGGAAATCCAAATGCCAGGAACCTGTTCCAGATCGTAGCCATCCTGCAAAAGCGCGAACGCGTTCGCCTCAAAGTTCGTTCCAGCCCCGTTGCCGCTTAGACGCTTCTCGTTCGCTCTTCTTAGTAGCACAGGCGTCCCGCCTGTCAGTCGGCACTCGACTTTGCGCAGGGTGACCGGGTGGCGCAGAGCCCGCCCTGAGCGGAGTCAAAGTGCTTCAGCCCTGCGAAACGCGCTTCTTCAAGCATGTCATCCTGAGGAGGATGTCAGTCCGACGAAGGATCTCTGCATCGCCCACAAACGCGCTGCGTCCCTAACAGAGTTCGTCGCTTGACGATCGATCTAGACTTTTAGGAAGTAGGAAAGTGGAAATGCGTCACGCGCAATACGCGCTCTTTTTAATGGACAACGAAGGCCGCCACTATATCCGGGTGAGTAGAACGCGCTTCGATTCTGTGCCCGAGGCCTCCACCGCTGGCTTCCTTGTACACGTGAAAAAGGGCGGAGGCGTCCGCCCGTACTTGGTTCTACCCGAATCAGGAGTCGGAATCCTCCAATCCCTCGACGCAGATTTTGCGCGCACCGAAGCCGAGATCCACAAAGCCGTCACGCTCGACGGAACAGCCGTCCTGTCGGTACAGGAACTCCGCTCATATCTGCTGAATCATGGCCCGGAACTCGACACACCTCATTTCAACTACTTCCTGTACGCGCAAAGCTACGGCGCTGACAATTGCGATGAGCAACACGAGACGCGCTACGGCTGCGACTGTTGGGTCGGAATGACTGAAGAGGACACGGACATGCTGCTCCATGCGGTATGGGAAAACACGAGCACGTACCCCGCATTCAAACTCACGCAGCGATATCCGAACAAACCCAACTTATTCGCACCTCAATCGAGGTCAACAACTCCACAGTGACGAAGAAAGTCCGCAGTTCGATCGAAACCTTCCCCTGTGGTTGTTGGATCGCCCGGGATTCCGAGTGGTACGTACAGCACCATCCCCTGTCGCGCGCGGGTCAAAAGCACGCGGTAAGTGTTGAGCGCATATGCTCGGCGTACGCTGTTCTTAATGCTTCCCCACTTCGTGCCCTTGAATTCCTTTAATTCCCAATCTCCTTTTTCGCTAACGAGAAAATCGCCGCCCCAACAGACCGCCGCAAAATCCACCTCTAAACCCTGAATTTGGAATTCGGTCGCCGCCGATTCAAGTTGGAACGATGAACGCACATCTCCTTTTCCCGCTAGAAACCAGTGTTCCGCAGGCTCCTTGGGACCGGGCAGATGAATGCCGTGTGCTCTAAGTCGCTTTGCACCCGAAGACGCTGCCAATCCATAGCGTTCTGAACCGCGAGCGCCGAGTCTTCAGCCAATCCTTTGCGGTCGCAATAGAGCGCGTAATTGCGACGGGGTACTCGGCTGAATTTCTCAGCGTGGAACTCGCAGACATAGAATCTCCGCTCAGGAGGCTCTCGGTCCACAATGCTATTGTTTTGCCACGAAATTGACGGGTCGGATTATCGAGGTGGAGATCTTCATCTACGTGCACTTCTCTGGCCCTTGATTTTCGATCCCCGAAAAGAGTCAGCCGAGTGCCGGATGAATCTCCGTGCAATGCATTTGGTGAAGCAAATATCTTCCATTTGTCGAAATGCAGTTCCAACGCCCTGCCCCACTCCTCCAGACCAGCTTCCCCAGTATGAATTTCCTGACCGCCACCTACGAGGCACACCAACGCAGCCCAATCCTCGTGCCGATTGAGAATGTGGAGAATGAGTCCTGGCTCGGAAAAGCTGCAGCTTTTCGGATCACTTGGGTCGCTCTTCAGCTTTTTGACGTTGCGCTTTTCATCCCACGCACGTTGCGCCTCGTCGAACACCAATGCGTGTTCTACCGGGGGCTTTGATCTGAGCCACTCCCCGTTCTTGAATGAATAGACGCTCTGGATCAGTGTCTTCGGGTCACGCGTTGCCAACTTCGCAGACATTCGCTTCCGACGCCTTCGCTCAAGCGCCAAAGCGCCACGAAGAATATTTACCAATGGCCCATTTCCTGACAAGAATGCAATCTCGGACTTGGTCTCGTTTCGGATGTCGTTGTCGTGCACGAGTTTTAATCCTGCAAGAGTTTTGCCTGCACCGGGAACTCCCGTGACGAATATGGCGACCTTTTCGTGTTGTTCTGCGGCAGTAACGATAATTCTTCGGATAGCGTCAACTGTGCGTCCCAAATTCTTGGGCTCAATATCGGCGTGGGCGATATCGTCGACCTGCATCTCATGAAACATTCCCACGGCAGCTTCGATGATGGTAGGAACAGGGAAATAGTCGCCTTCGTCCCAGTCACGTCCACGAATCTGTGGTGACCTACCGTGACGTGAGGCAATCTCGCTAATTACCAACTGCAGGTCTCCCGGCGCGATTACCCGAACACCTTTCACGTCATCTGGAAAAGTTGCTTGTCGCTCATGCCTTCGGCTCCTAGCGCCGCCGACAACAATTGGGTAGATTGCCTTCCCCTGACTTGGTCGATGGAAATATGCCAAATCAAGAGCGTAGTCAGTCACCTGCGTCACAGCAGCGCTATCGACGGATTCTCCTTTAAATTCCAGCACAGCGACTGCATCACCGATTAGCAGGACATTATCAATTCGGCCCATTCGCCTTGGAATAGGAAACTCTCCAAGAATGGACCATTCTGGCAAATTGAATCGAGAAAGCTCCTGAGATGTGAGGGCTGACTTGAGGCAGAGATACTGACCGCGCCATGCCTCGTATTGAAGCATTTTGAATTCATGGTACCGATCGGACTCATAGCCAGCCATGAGCCGCTGGAGATAGTCCTCTTCTCTTAAGCAGATGAAATCACTGACGGAGGTGCGGTAATAGGCGGGCATCGGGCCGGCCAGGATATCGGCTTTTCATGACTTGATCCAGATCTGAATAACTGAACCGTTACAGGCAGCGGGGCAACCGCTACGGTTGCGTCGGAGCATTCTCCCGCCTTGTCACACTCCTCCGTAACAGCCATCACAGACAGGCTCCCGCCCCGCGCCTATTCTGGTCTGGCGCGCACAAGCGTGCCGGGATTTTTGTCTTTTATCCCGCTATTGCGTTCTTTGACAACTTCGTCGCCTCGGTCCGGGCAGCCATCCTCCGGCGTTTTCCCATTGGGACGCCTCTGGGATATCTTCGTTTTTCGCGGCTTTTTTGTGGGACTCTGGGATAAGGGGGGAGGGGGTCTCCTGGGACTCTAAGGTTTACCTCTTTGTAACATCACCGAAGCATTCCTCCGGGCTGGTGACTGGCAACTGACAACTGCCTCTGGGTTACCCTGGGTAACCCAGACCTATCCTTCTGATTCCACATCGGTGGGGAGGGGGTGGTAACCCATGCGGTCAGAATTTCAATTCTGATCAGCGTCCATCAGCGGCTCGTTCGTTGGTTTTGCCATGAGCCATGTGCCATGAGCCCTGCTCACTCACATAATCCCGTGCCCCGCATCACAGCCGCCTGGGTCGCCTTCGGATACGGTCAACATGGAGCTTTCTATGCCGACCGCGACCCTTATCCACCACCACCGCGCCGTCTACCCGTTGGCCAACCCCATTGAGCAGCTTGTCGATAAGCCGCGCGTCGACTTCACGCGCGACGACCTGCTTCGTGTCATCGAAGAGAAGCGCATCGAGCGCATCACCTTCCACTACACAGGTCTCGACGGGAAATACAAAGAGCTCAAGCTGCCGGTTGCCGACGCGCGCCGAGCCGAGCGCCTGCTGAGTGAAGGCGAGCGCGTCGACGGCTCTTCCCTGTTCCGCGGTGTCGTGGACGTCAGTTGCTCGGACCTGTACGTCGTTCCGGTGTACGCGAGCGCGTTCCTCAACCCGTTCGACGAGCGCTCGCTGGACTTCACCTGCCGCTTCCTCAATCGCGCGGGCGAACTCGCGGACTTCGCGCCCGACTCGGTGCTCCAGAAAGCTGCGCGCCTGCTGACGGATTCGACCGGACTGGAGTTGAACGCGCTCGGCGAGCTGGAGTTCTTCGTCCTGCACGATCCGAGCCCGATCTACGCGGCGCCGCGGCAGCGCGGGTATCACGAGGCATCGCCGTATGTGAAAAGCGGCGCGATGCTGGACGAGATCGTCCATCACCTGTCGCAGATCACCGGCGCGGTGAAGTACGCTCACAGCGAGGTCGGAACGCTTGGCCGCATCGAGAGCGATTCGCCCGAGATCCACGGCAAGACCGCCGAGCAGTGGGAGGTCGAGTTCCTGCCGCGCCCGGTCGTCGAATGCGCCGACGCGCTGGTGCTGGCGCGCTGGATCATCCGCAACGTCGCTTGGCGACACAACTGCGTCGCGACCTTCGCGCCGAAGATCGAAGAAGGCGTCGCCGGCAACGGCATGCACGTGCACGTCGAGGTCGCGAACCAGGGTCGAAACGTCATGCGCAGCCACACTGGAGAATTGTCCGAATCTGCGCGGCGGGTGATCGGCGGCCTGTGCACGCACGCCGACTCGCTTACCGCCTTCGGCAATACGGTGAGCGCGGCGTATCTGCGGCTGGTGCCGAACCAAGAGGCGCCGACGAGCGTCTGCTGGAGCGATTCGAACCGCCCGGCGATGATCCGCGTTCCCTTGGGCTGGGGCGGCCTGGAGAACCTGAGTGCGCGCGTCAACCCGAACGAAAGCAGTGCGCGCGGACGCCGCGACGAGGTGCAGACCGTCGAGTTGCGAACACCCGACGGCAGCGCCATGACGCACCTGCTGCTCGCCGGAATCACGATGGCCGCAGAGTGGGGACTGCAGGCCGCCGAGTCGCTCGACGTCGCGGCGAAAGCGTATCTCGCGGCGGGCGCGACGGAGCAGAAGAGCGAGTTGATGGCGCTGCCGCGAAGCTGCGTCGAGTCGGCGCGCACCTTGCGAAACAAGCGCGCGCAGTACGAGCGCGCAGGAGTATTTGCTCCCGCGCTGACGGATTACGTTTGCCGCCTGCTCGAAGCGGAGAACGATGACGGCATGAACACAAGACTCGCGGCGTTGCCGGCTGACGATCGTCTACGCGAAACGCGCAAGATCATGCACAAAGACCTGCATAGACACTAGGAAAGAATTTCACCACGGAGACACGAAGACACCGAGGAAAGAAAAAGCAAGAATAACTCAGTGACTCCGTGTCTCCGTGGTGGACTAGATCGCTTCGTTGCGACGCATCTGGTCGAGCAGGCGTGAATTCCCGAACTGCGCTGCGTACTCGGCGTGTTCTTTCGCTCGTGCAAAATCGCCTTCCGCGATATAGATCTCGCCCAGCGCGACATGCGCATCGGCGAGTGAAGGTTTCTTCTCGATCGCGATCAGGAGATGTCGTTTCGCGTCGTCGCGGCGATGCTGGACGCGGAGTAGTTGCGCGAGGTGGTAATGGCCTTCCGCCCACTCGGGATTCCGCTCGAGCGCGGCTTCCTGCTCGGCGATCTGCTGCGCGGTCTCGTGATCGAGCATGGAACCGGCGACGCGGCGGAAGAAGTTCTCAGGCACGAATCAACTGTATCGCATTCGAACTCAGAAAGCCGTTGGCTCCAGCAGTTGCGCGACATCGACCGAGGCGTCGAGATCGCGCTTGGGATCCAATCCGTGCGCAGCGGCGCGCTCGAGCCAGGTGTGAGCGCCGGCAACGTCCTTGGCCACGCCCGCGCCGCGGTGCAGCAGCACGCCGAGATTGTACTCGGCAGGAGCGATGCCCTTCTCCGCCGCGCGTTCCCACAAGTGCGCGGCCTTGGACAGGTCTTTGGCGACGCCCTTGCCATTCGCATACATCCACGCCAGCGCCGATGCCGCCAATGGCGAACCCGCTTGCGCGGCTTTGGCGAAGAGGTCAGCAGCCATGGTCTCGTCTTGCGGGACGCCGCGACCGTGCAAGTACATGATGGCGAGGTTCACCTGCCCCATAACGTTGTGATGCTCGGCGGCACGGCGATACCAGCGCACCGCTTCGTTATCGTCGCGAGGAACGCCGCGTCCGAAGCCGTACATCCAACCGAGGTTGTTCTCGGCGTCAGGTTGGCGCTCGGCGGCGGCGCGCCGGAACCATTTCATGGCCTCGCGCTCGTCCTGCTGGACGCCCAAGCCCATCATCAGGAGCTTGCCGTAATTGTTTTGCGCCTCGGGATCGCCTCGATCGGCCGACTTCCGGTACCAGTATGCGGCTTGCGCCGGATCGACGGCCGCGCCCCCGCGTCCGTACTCATACCGCAGGCCGAGCGAGAACTGCGCGCGGGCGTTGCCGGCCATGGCGGCGGTCTCGAGAGACTTCAGGCTCGGAACCTGGGCGAACGAAAGTGTGATCCAGCAGAATGCCAACACGACCACGAGCGCAATTCGACGCATGTCCCTCCCCCATGCCTTTCGAACGGGCCGCTGACTTTTGCGTTTGGATTTGGTGAAGGAGTTTAGCGCGGAGACAAAGAAAGTCAATGCCGATTTTTGCACTCAGAAGGCGAAAGGAGCGAAGAGTTCCAACACGTCCGCGCTATCGTCGAAATCGTCGGGGATGGCAACACCCTGCGAGGCGGCTCGCGCCAGCCATTCATGTGCGGCAACATGGTCCCTGGCGACGCCCGCCCCGCGATGCAGAAGCACAGCGAAGTTGTATTCCGCGGGCGCGATCCCCTGCTTGGCGGCGCGCTCCCACCAGAATGCGGCCTTGGACAAGTCCTTCTGCACGCCGCGGCCGAGGGCGAACAATAATCCCAGCCCGGATTGCGCGACGCCGGAACCGGAACGCGCCGCTTTTTCGAGCAGCCTGGCGGCCTCTTCTTCGCTCTGCGGGACTCCCCGGCCGTGGTAGTACATGATGGCAAGGTTGACCTCACCGAGCCCGCATTCATGTTTTGCGGAGCGCTCATACCAGCGAACGGCTTCAGTCTCGTCTTTTGCTACGCCGCGGCCCAGGGCGTACATCCACCCGAGATTGTTCTCGGCTTCCGGCAGGTGCTCGAGGGCGGCACGGCGGAACCAGAGCACGGCTTCGCGATCGTCAGCGGGGACGCCCTGCCCAAGCAAGTAAAGCCGGCCGAGATTATTCTGCGCCGCGGGATGACCGCGATCGGCAGCGCGGCGGAACCAGAATGCGGCTTGCGCGTCGTCCTTCTCCACGCCGTTGCCGGTAACGTATGCAAGACCGAGCGCGAACTGAGCACCACGATCGCCATTCTCGGCGTGCTTGCGAACGTCGTTAATCCTTTTTTCTGAATTCGGCTTCGGGGCTTTGGAGTCAGCAGCGACCTGTGCCGATGCTAAGACCGCAAACCCGAGGAGAACAGCGACGAGGGCCGTAAGAATGCGCCGCATTTCTGCTCCGGCGCGCGCGGGTGCGCGAAAAAAGTTGATTACGCGCGCACTCTAACGGAGAAGACATGTAAGTCGCTGTGACCTGCGACACGTTGTGCTGTGTCAAACGGGCGTTCTGTAAAGGAATTGTTAAACGATCCAGCCCCCGCCAAGGACCACGTCGCCGTCATAGAAGACAGCGGCCTGTCCGGGCGTGATCGCTCGCTGCGGCTGGTCGAAGGTGACCAAGGCTTCGTCGTCGCCGGCCTTCTCGATGAGCGCGGGCGCGCCTTCGTGGCGATTACGGATCTTGCAGGTAATGCGCTTGGGCTCGCGCAGGTCGTCGACGCTGATGAAATTCAAGTCGCGAGCGCGGAGAGTCTGCGACAAGAGTTCATCGCCGTTGCCGACGATGACCTGGCGCCGGTCGCCGCGGACCTGGATGACGTATAGCGGGGAACCGGTCGCCACACCCAATCCCTTGCGCTGGCCGACCGTGAACTGATGGATGCCGCTGTGCTCGCCGATGACCTCGCCGGAAGTGGTGACGATCTCACCTGCAGTGTCGGGCAGCGCTTCGCCCTGCTCGGAGAGGTAGGCGTCGATGAAACGCTTATAGTCGCCGCCGGGGACGAAGCAGATCTCCTGCGAATCCGGCTTCTCGGCCAAGGCGAGACCGTGCTGCCGGGCGAGTTCGCGGACCTGGGGCTTCATCATTCCCCCGAGCGGGAAGATCGTCCGCGAGAGTTGCTCCTGCGTCAGGCCGAAGAGGAAGTACGTCTGGTCCTTGCTGGTGTCGGTGGGACGCTTGAGCAGCCAGCGTCCGCTGGCATCGTCCAACTCGACCCGAGCATAGTGACCGGTGGCCAGCCGCTCGGCGCCGATCTGCCGTGCTGTCACCAACAACTGGTCAAACTTCAAGTGATTGTTGCAGAGAGAACAGGGGATGGGAGTGCGTCCGGAAAGGTACTCCTGGACGAACGGGCGCACCACGTCACGTTCGAAGCGCTGCTCCTGGTTGACGACGTAATAAGGAATGCCGAGGGTCTCGGCGACACGGCGCGCGTCGTACACGTCGTCGAGGGAGCAGCAGCGGCCCTGGACGGCCTCGGGCATGCCCTCCTGTCCGGCGAGGCGGCGCTGGTTCCAGAGCTGCATGGTGAGACCAATCACCGGGTGGCCCTCGGCGCGCAGCATGGCCGCTACCGTGGAGGAATCGACTCCACCGGACATGGCGACGGCGATTGCGGGCTCAGGGCTCATGGCGCAGGGCTCAGGGAAAACCAACCGCGGATCATCGCGGATGCACGCAGATCCAGCACGGCCAAATCCGCGCAAATCCGCGAGAATGCGCGGCTATTTGTGATTATAGATGGAATAGCGCGAGTCGTGTGCCGTCCCTGACGGGACTCGAAGGAATTGGCAGGCGCTTTGTCCCGGGACTTACGTCCCGCTAGCGTCCCCTGACGGGACTCGAAGGATGGAGGCCATCCTTACCCGGCACTCATGTGCCGGGCTAGATTCTGGTCTGCGCTTGTTTCTTGTTGTAAACCGGTGACAGCTCTCTGAGGCGGCCGACGGTTTCGGGGAGGATCGAGAGTAGAAGGTCAATATCTTCGCTGGTCGTTTGCTTGCCGAGCGAGAAGCGGAGGCTGGCGCGGGCTTGATCCGCCGAGAGGCCCATCGCTGTCAGAACGTGCGATGGTTCGATCGCGCCGGAGGAGCAGGCAGCGCCCGTCGAAACCGCGACGCCCTTCAGATCAAGTGCGATGACCAGCGCTTCTCCTTCGATGAAGTCGAACTGGATACTGGCAGTGTTGGGAACACGCGGGACGGAGCGACTGTTCACGCGCGTGGATTCGATCTGGGCCAGCACGGTGGTTTCCAAGCGGTCGCGCAGCTCGCGAATGCGGTCGACTTCCCCGTTGGTGAAGCCGCCGCGCGCCAACTCTGCGGCACGACCCAAGCCGACGATGCCGGGTACATTCTCGGTGCCGGCGCGGCGCGAGCGCTCATGACGGCCGCCGTACAGGATCGGCTGAAGCAGCGTGCCCTTGCGAACGTAGAGCGCACCGGTCCCTTGCGGCGCATGGATCTTGTGGCCCGAGATGGCGAGCAGGTCGCATCCGATGGCGTTCACGTCGAGCGGAATCTTGCCCGCGGCCTGTACGGCGTCGGTATGAAAGTAAACGTCGGCTTCGGCGGCGATGCGACCGATCGCTTCCACGTCCTGAAGCACTCCGGTCTCGTTGTTGGCCGTCATGATCGTGACCAGGGAGGTGTTCTTACGAATCGAGCGCCGCAGATCATCGAGATCGATGCGACCCGATTCGTCGACCGGCAGATAGGTCACTTCGCAGCCGAGCGCTTGCAGGCGCTTGCACGAATTCATCACCGCCGAGTGCTCGATCGTGGAGGTGATGACGTGGTCGCCCGGCTTGGCGATGCCGAAGATGGCGAGGTTGTCGGCCTCGGTGCCGCCGCTGGTAAAGACGACTTCCGCCGCCCGGCAGCCCAGCAGCGCGGCTACCTTCTCGCGGGCATTCTCGACCGCGGCGCGCGTGTGCTGGCCGTGGTGGTGGATGGACGAGGCATTGCCGAACTGCTCGCCGTAGAACGGGAGCATGGCCTCGAGTACCGCCGGCAGGACCGGCGTCGTCGCATTGTTATCCAGGTAAGCGCGGTACATGGGTTGACTCTATTCTACGCGTCACAAGGCCTGGTGATGAGAGCGCCAGGTGTTTCTGCTTCGGTTTGAATCGAAAAACGCCAGCGCAGAGGTCGCAGAGAGAAACGTTAAGGGTACAGTGAGCGGCGGGACGCCGATGCCCCGTCTTGGACGAGACGCCTGCGTTACAAAGGGGCGACTTCATTGATACCGCAAGGCGACCATGGGATCCACGCGGGCCGCGCGACGCGCGGGGATGTATCCCGCCGCGACCGCGACTGCGGCTAATCCCAATGCTACAACGGCGAGGGTCACCGGATCGGTGGCGGAAATGTTAAACAGCATGTGGCCGAGCAGGCGGGAGGCCGCAAGGGCGCAAGGGATTCCGATCACCAGCCCCGCGATCGCCAGGAGCAGCGTCTCACGCAATACCATGAAAACTATTCCGCGACGTGAGGCGCCGAGCGCCATGCGGATGCCGATCTCGTTCGTTCGGGCAGACA
Source organism: uncultured Terriglobales bacterium (assembly GCA_964559835.1). Taxonomy (GTDB): domain Bacteria; phylum Acidobacteriota; class Terriglobia; order Terriglobales; family Acidobacteriaceae; genus DAISJI01. The sequence goes on along the minus strand of CAZLJE010000012.1, from coordinate 29,103 downwards.
CGGAGTAGGCGATGACACCGAAGATCCCGACCGCGGCGAGAACGACAGCCATACCGGCGAACAGTGCTAGCAGGAACGTCCGGAAGCGCGGCTGCGCGACGGAATCGTGCAGCAACCCGGGGACGGTGGCGATGTCAGTCACCGGGAGGTTTTTGTCGATGCGGTGCACGTCTTTACGAATCGCGGACGCGATGCTCGCTGTCTCCAGCCGACTTTTGACGAGAATGACCGCACCCCAAAACGGAGCCTGGGCGTAGGGCACGTACATCATCGGGCCGGGAGCTTGCGCGAGCCCAACATCGCGGACATCGGCAACGACTCCAACGATCTCGCGCGGAACGCCCGGAGATGGCGGAAAGCCGAAAACGAGGTGCTGTCCGAGGGGGCTGCGGTCCGGGAAGTAGCGGCGCGCAAGCGTCTCACTGATGACGGCGACGCGTGGCGCGGACAAGGTGTCGTGCTCGTCGAAGAAACGGCCGGCGAGCAGCGGAATTCGCATCACACGCAAATAGCCAGGAGTGGCGGCAACGTAGTCGGCAGCACGCGGGGCACCCGATGCAGCCGCCTGCTGGCCGACGATCTCGAAACCAAGATTGATGTTCGGCTGCACGATGGGCAGGGGAATCGCGATAGCGGTGTCCTGCATTCCCGGCTCGGCCTGGACCCGCTTGAGCAACTCGTCGGAGAACGTTTCCCACTGCTCCGGCGTCGAGTACTGGAAGCGCGGCAGGCTGACCTCGGCTTTCACGAGGTGCTCGGTATTGAATCCGGGGCTGACCGACGTCAGCCGGGCGAAGCTGCGCAGCAACAAACCGGCGGCCGCGAGCAATACGACGGCCAGGGCAATCTCCGCAGACGCGAGGACTGCGCGCACACGACGCCGATTACGACTTTCGCCGGAACGTCCGCCGTCGCGGAGATTCGTTTCCAGGCTGGAGCTGGCACCGGCGAAGGCGGGGGCCAGTCCAAAAACAAAGCTCGAGGCGATCGAGAGCAGGAGCGCAAAGGCGAGCACCAGCGGGTCAACGCGAATGGCATTCACTTGCGGCAGTGTCGCCGGAACGAGCCAGACCAACTGGCGTACTCCAAAATAAGCCAGCGCTACCCCCGCCAGTCCGCCGAGCGCGCCGAGAACAGCCGACTCACTCAATAGTTGTCGGACGACCCTGCTCCGGCCCGCTCCGAGCGAGGTGCGGATAGCAATCTCCCGCGCGCGCGAGGTCGCGCGGGTGAGCAGGAGATTGGCGACGTTCGCGCAAGCAATGAGGAGCACCATCCCAACCGCGCCCAACAACACGACCAGTACCGGCTTGACGCTTCCGACGATGACTTCACGGAGTGGTAGCAAGCCGATGGACCATCCCGCGTTCTCGGCGGGAAAGTCATGTTCCAGCGTGCGCGTGAGCACCGCGAGCTCCTGCTCCGCTTGCGCGCGGGATACGCCGGGATTTAAACGGCCGGTGACCTCGAGCCAGTGTCCCTGGCGGCGTTCCATCCAACTGCCGAAGAGCGGATCTTGCGCGAGCGGCATCCAGAGTTGTTCGGCTTGCGCGATCGCGGGAAAGCGGAATGAGCCGGGAGCGATGCCGACGACCGTGAATTGGCGCTTGTCCAGTTCGATGGAGCGGCCGATGATTCCGGCATCGCCGCCGAAGACATTTCGCCACAGCGCTTCGCTCAACACCACAACCGGCGCTGCTCCACGACGGCCATCGTCCGGCGCAAGCACGTGCCCGGCAAGAGGGCGGACGGAGAACACAGAGAAAAAATCCTCAGTCACAACGGAGGTGTTCACGACCGTCGGATCGCCATGACCGGTGAGCGTGAGTTGATGCCGCTGACTACCCGCGAGCGCACTGAACGACCGCTGCGGCTCGCGGAGCGCAGCAAGGTTTGGAAAGGACCAACCGGTCCGGCTGATACCGTCCTGCAATCTGGCCTGGAACACGTCGTACAGGCGGTCGGGTTCGGCATAGGGCATCGGCTTCAGCAGGACTGCGTATACGACGCTGAAAATGGCGGTATTCGCGCCGATGCCCAGGGCAAGAGTCAGGACAGCAACGGCGGTGAAGCCGGGATTGCGGCGCAGCATGCGAACGCCGAAGCGGATGTCCTGCAACAACTGCTCGAACCACACGAAAGTCCAGACGTCGCGCACGTCCTCCCTCACCTGTGTGACGTTGCCGAATTTACGGATGGCGGCTTAGCGGGCCTCGTCGGGCGTCATGCCGCGATCGATGTTGTCCTGCGTCTCGAGGGCGATGTGCTCGCGAATGTCGGCATCCAGGTCGTCGAGCATCCGCTTGCGGCGTCTCACGGCTAGCCCTCATCCTCCGCCGGCCGCAAAATGCGCGCTATTGCCGTTGCCAACTTCTCCCATTTATTGGTTTCGACCGTGAGTTGTCTGCGCCCTTTCGCGGTGAGGCGATAGAACTTGGCTTTGCGATTGTTCTCCGAAATACCTTGTTCCATCGAGATCCACCCGCGCCGGATGAGCCGGTGCAGCCCTGGGTAGAGGGAGCCCTGCTCGACCTGGAGCACTTCGTCGGAACCGGCCTCAATGGCCTTGGCGATGGCATGGCCGTGGACTGGGCCGCGCAGCAGGGTGCGGAGGATCAGCAGGTCCAACGTCCCTTGCAGCAGCTCGATGCGGCCCATCTCCTCTTTAGTAGACATTCTATGTGAGCGTAGTCCCGCTCCGGTAGAATGTCAACGGGAGCGGGGATCCCCCCGCAAGGCGTCACACGACGGCCACGAAGTGCACACGAAGGGGTGGCACAACAGAAAAGTCAGAATGAAGACTGCCCCGGGGCATTCTTCATTCTGACTTTTTTGTTCTTAGTTATCTTTTCTCGATCGGGACGTAGTGCTGCGGATAGACCGGGCCCTGGTAATCGGCGCGCGGGCGGATGAGGCGGTTGTCGTGCAACTGCTCCATGACGTGCGCGGTCCAGCCGCTGATGCGTGACACGGCGAAGATCGGCGTGAACAGGTCGATGTCGATGCCGAGCACGTGATAGGTGGATGCCGAGTAAAAATCCACGTTCGCATTCAGCTTCTTTTCGGCCTTGATGTAGTCCTCGATCTTGCGCGACATGTTGAACCATTTGGGCTGTCCGCTGGATTCGCCCAGGTCGTGCGACATGCGGCGCAGATGCGTGGCGCGCGGGTCCTCGGTGTGGTAAACGCGATGACCGAAGGCCGGGACCTTTTCTTTTCTGGCGAGCATGGCGCGGACGTGCTCGATCGGATCCACTCCGGAGCTGTCGATCTGCTTCAGCATCTTCATGGCGGCTTCGTTGGCGCCGCCATGCAGCGGCCCCTTCAGGGCGCCGATCGCCGCAGTGATGGCCGAATGCATGTCGGAGAGCGTGGCGGCGGTAACGCGCGCGGCGAAAGTCGAGGCGTTGAGCTCGTGGTCGGCGTGCAGGATGAGCGCGATGTCAAGCGCCTTGGTCGCGGTCTCGGACGGCTTCTCGCCGGTCAGCATCCAGACGAAGTTGGCGGCGTGCGAGAGATCGCGGTCGGGCTGAACGACGTCCCTGCCTTTGCGGATGCGGTCGTAGGCGGCGACGATCATCGCGATCTGCGAGGTCAGCCGGTAGGACTTGTTGAGGTTCGCCTCTTCGGTATTGATCTTCTCTTCCGGATCGTAGAACGAGAGCGCCGAAACGGCGGTGCGCAGAACGTCCATGGGTAACGCGGTCTTCGGCGCCTGCTGCAGGAGAGTGATGATGGCGGGGTCCATCTGGCGTTCGGAGGCGAGGCGGCGCTTGAATTCGTCGAGTTGCGACCGCGTCGGCAGCGATCCGAACCATAGCAGGTAGCACGTCTCTTCAAAAGTGGAGTTGGTGGCCAGATCGTGAATGTCGTAACCGCGGTAGGACAGGATGCCCCGGTCACCATCGATGTAACAGATCCCCGAAACGGCGGCGACGACTCCCTCGAGGCCTTTCGGAGTAAGAGTGCTGGTTGACATAGTCTCCTCGTACGAATGATGTCGCGCGATACGCGTAGGAACCACGATTCGAGCGCTATACTGGCGACCGCAGGCCCCACAACCCGACCCTCTTTTATATCGCATTCCGCCCCGCTGTTCCAATTTGGGAACAAACATGAGGATGTGGCGCAGGTCACAGCCGGGAGGGAGTTCCGCGGATAAAGTCAAGGGTTTGCAATTTCGGGCACATAAAGGTACCGCAGGACTCTCGCCCGCCTCACATCATTCGGTCCCGAGTGGCAGGCGAGACGCCCGCGTTACTTGAGAATCTGTGCCCAGGAGCGTTTGCATGAAGCGGTTCACCGTTCTTCTGATTGCGGTATGCCTGTTCGCCGGCGTAGTTGCCGTCGCCGACGAGGGCATGTGGCTGTACAACGCAGTTCCGAAAGACAAGATCAAGGCCAAGTATGGCTTCGACGTCACGCAACAGTGGCTGGACCACCTGCGGCTGTCGTCGGTACGGCTGGGCGCGTCGGCATCGTTCGTCTCGCCGGATGGGCTCATCATGACGAACCATCACGTCGGCGCGGGGTGCGTTCACGATGTTTCGACCAAAGACAAGGATTACATGAAGATGGGCTTCTACGCGGGCAAGGGTTCGGCGGAGCCGAAGTGTCCGGGCATGGAAGCCGCAGTGCTGGAGAACATCGAGGACGTGACTGCAAAGGTGAATGCCGCGGTGAAGCCGGAGATGAAGCCGGCGGAAGCGATGCAGGCCCAGCGCGCGGCCATGGCGCAGATCGAAAAGGACTGCACGGTCGCGCCCTACCGGTGCGAGATCGTTACGCTGTACTCGGGCGCCGTGTACAACCTGTACAAGTACCGCCGCTATTCCGACCTGCGGCTGGTGTTCGCGCCGGAATATGACGTCGCGTTCTTCGGCGGCGATCCGGACAACTTCACCTATCCCCGCTTCGATCTCGACATTACCTTCCTGCGCGCCTACGAGAACGCCCGGCCCGCACATGTCGAGCATTACCTTAAGTGGTCGAAGACGGGCGTGAAAGACGGCGACTTGGTGTTCGTCAGCGGACATCCGGGTTCGACGGGACGGCTGACAACGTTTGCGCAAATGGAGTACCTACGCGACGTGCAGTATCCGCGCAACATCAAGTCGATGGAACGGCGGATCAAGCTGCTCAAGGCGTATGCCGCGCAGTCGCCCGAAAAGGCGCGCATCGTGGAGCGGATGATCTTCGGGCTGGAGAACTCCTATAAAGCGACGGTCGGCTACAACTCCGGGCTGCTCGACAAGGCGTTCATGGCGAAGAAGCAGGCGGACGAGAAGAAGGTGCGCGCCGAGGTCGCGGCAAATCCGAAGCTGAAGGCGGAATTCGTCGACCCATGGGGCGATCTCGAAAAGGCCATGGCGATACAGAAAGACATGGGCGTGCGCGCGATCTTTGTCGAAAGCACGTTTAACGCGAGCCTGCTGAACACGGCCCGTACGCTGGTCCGCGCCGCCGACGAGAAGCAGAAGGCAAACGGGGAGCGTCTGCGCGAGTTCCGCGAGACCGCGCTCCCGCAAACGGAGCGCCGGCTGTTCTCGACGCTGCCGGTCTATAAGGATCTGGACATCGTCCAGATGACCGACGGGCTGAAGGACATGGTGGAGACGCTGGGGCCGAACGATCCGTTCGTGCAGAAGGTCCTGGGCGGCAAGACCCCCGAGGAGATGGCGAAGTCGATCATCGAAGGCACGAAGCTGGACGATGTTGCCGTCCGCAAGCAGCTCTATGAAGGCGGAAAGGCTGCTATCGACGCCAGCACCGATCCAGCCATCGCGCTGATGAAGGCGCTGGATCCGGAAGCGCGGGCGACGCGTCTGCAGATCGAGGAGAAGGTGACGTCAGTCGAGCAGCGCGCGGGGACCCAGATCGCGAAGATCATGTTCGCGGAAAAGGGATTCACCGAGCCGCCCGACGCGACCGGCACGCTTCGCCTCAGTTACGGCGCGGTAAAGGGCTACACCGAGAACGGGCAAAAGGTCCCGTATTTCACGACGTTCGGCGGAGCCTTCCAACATGCCGCAAAGCACGAGAACAAGCAGCCCTACGCCCTGCCCGAGACCTGGATGGCGTTTAACCCCGGCGAGAAGACGGCGGGAAACGTGGTCAATGCAGGACTGAAGGCGGGACAACTGAAGCTCGACACTCCCCTGAACTTTGTTTCGACACCGGACATCATCGGCGGCAACTCCGGCAGCCCGGTGGTGAACAAAGAGGGTGAGATCGTCGGCATCATCTTCGACGGCAACATCCAGAGCCTTCCGATGCGCTTCATGTACGAAGACGTGGTCGGACGGGCAGTGAGCGTGGATTCGCGCGGCATCATCGAGGCGCTGCGCGGGATCTACAACGCCGGGCCGCTGGTCGAGGAACTCACGGGCAAGAATGCGCCGGAAGCAGCGGTGAAGCCGGCGAGCAAGAAAGAGAAGTAGCTAGGAGCTAGTAGTTAGGAGTTAGCGAACGGCGGGTGAGGTCGAGAGGCCAAGCCCGCCAGTTTGCGTAGGGCGTAGGTGGTAGGTCGTAGGTCGGCGGAAACCATATGACAGCAGAAGCTACTGGCGAGCGAATTCTATTACCCCACCTACTCCCTACCACCTACGATCTACCGCAAGTACAATAATCGGTTTTGCAGCGCTCGACGCGCTCGCATGGAGCTACTTGATGAAACGAATCGCTCTGATCCTGATGGCAACTCTGCTGCTCACCGGCATCGCCACGGCCGACGAAGGCATGTGGCTGTACAACCACTTCCCCACCGACAAAGTGCGAGCCAAGTACGGCTGGGCGCCCGACCAGGCGTGGCTCGATCACGTCCGCGGCGCGTCGGTGCGCTTCAACAACGGCGGCTCGGGGTCGTTCGTGTCGGCGGACGGGTTGACGTTCACGAACCACCACGTCGCGGCGACGTGTCTGCAGCAGATGTCCACGCCGGAGAAGAACTACTACCAGCTCTCATTCCTGGCGAAGACGCGTGCCGAAGAAGTCAAATGCCCCGATCTCGAGTTGAACGTGTTGCAAAGCATCGAGGACGTCACGCAGCGCGTGCAGGGCGCGGTGAAGCCCGGCATGGATGCCGCGGCCGGAGCTACGGCGATGCGGGCCGAGATGTCGGCGATTGAGAGCGATTGCACGAAACAGACCGGCTTGCGCTGCGACGTGGTCACTCTTTACGCCGGCGGTATGTACAACCTCTATCGCTACAAGAAGTACACCGATGTGCGGCTGGTGTTCGCGCCGGAATTCGGTATCGCTTTCTTCGGCGGCGATCCAGACAACTTCGAATATCCCCGTTACGACCTCGACATCACCTTCTTCCGCGTCTACGAAAATAACCAGCCTGTTCACCTCACTGACTACCTGAAGTGGTCGAACGCAGGAGTGAAGGAGAACGACCTGGTGTTCGTGAGTGGTAACCCGGGTTCGACCGGACGGATGCTGACGATGTCGCAACTGGCGTTCCGGCGCGACGTGCAGTATCCCTGGAACCTGAAGAATTATCCGACTCGGATCTCGGTGTTGCAGAAGTTCGCGGCGCAGTCGCAAGCGAACGCCGCGATGGCGCAAGAAGACATTTTCGGCCTGCAGAATTCCTTCAAAGCTTACACCGGATACCAGAGCGGGCTGCTGGACAAGTCGCTGATGGCGGAGAAGCTGCAGAGAGAAGAGAAGCTGAAGCAGGCCGTCGCCGGCGATCCGAAAAAGCAGCAGGAATTCGGGAACCCATGGGCCGAGGTCGACCAGGCGATGCAAACGTACCGTAAGATGTTCCTGCCCTTCGCCTACCTGGAACGGATGAGCGGCTGGCCGGAGAGCGCGCATGACGCGCGTGACCTGGTCCGCGTGGCGACTGAAAAGCAAAAACCCAATGGCGAGCGACTGCGCGAGTATCGCGAGTCAGCGCTGCCGTCCCTGGAACAATCGCTGCTGTCGACAGCGCCGATCCACAAGCCGCTCGATAAGGTCGAGATGGCGGAAGTCCTTACCGAGATGGTGCGCGAGCTCGGCGCGAACGATGGCGCGTTGAAGACCATCCTCGCCGGCAAGACGCCCGACGCGCGCGCGGCCGAACTGATCGACGGCACTCACCTCGACGACGTCAACGTCCGCAAGCAGCTCTACGAAGGCGGCGCGCAGGCCATCGCGCGGAGCACCGATCCGCTGATCGTGCTGATGCGCGAGATCGATCCGCAGGCGCGGCAGCTCCGCAAGACGTACGACGACCAGGTGGACGCGGTCGAGCGTCGCGATGGCGCGAAGTTCGCGAAGCTGCGCTTTGAAAGCGAGGGCACCAACAGCTATCCGGACGCGACATTCACGCTGCGTCTCAGCTACGGAGCGGTGAAGGGCTATGTTGAAGACGGCCGCGGACACGTGGCGCCGAAGGGGAGCAACGTGCCTTTCTTCACGACCATCGGTGGAGCCTACGAACATGCGGCGAAGCACGGCAACAAGGATCCGTACGCACTGCCGAAAAGCTGGATGGACAGCAAGACGAAGCTGGACCTGAAGACGCCGCTCAACACCGTCTGCACGGCGGACATCATCGGCGGCAACTCCGGCAGTCCAGTAGTGAACAAGGCGGGCGACGTGGTCGGCATCATCTTCGACGGCAATATTCAGTCGCTGCCATGGAATTTCCAGTACGAAGACAAGATCGGCCGTTCCGTAGAAGTCGATTCGCTAGGGATCATCGAGTCGTTGCGAAAGGTGTACGGCGCAAACGGGCTGGCGGACGAACTACAGAGCGGACAGTCTCCGCCGCCTCCGGGCGGGCTGGGAGTGGTAATCCACTGAGCAACTGAGCGTTTCGTATTCCGTATTCCGTATTCAGTATTCAGTATCCCGTATTCAGTATTCCGGGTTCAGTATTCCGGGTTCCGGGTCGGACACGTCGATGGTTGCCGACCTGCCGGAATACGGAATACGAGATACGGAATACGTTTTCCGCTGTTGCTTTGCGGTTGCGTTCAGCGTTTATCATTCGCACATGCGTACTCTCCTTCTCGTGCTTTTGCTTGCCGCGACCGCGTTTGCGCAGTCGGACCTCATTTCGCACGCAGACAAGCTCATCGTGGTCACGACTCCGGGCTGGAACTCGGTCGACGGGACTCTCAGTCGCTACGTCCGTTCGCACGGAAAATGGAAGCAGCTTGGGAAGCCGGTGCCGGTGGTGGTCGGAAAGAACGGCATGGCGTGGGACCCGGCGCTCGCAAGCGGCGATGGTCCGATCAAGCATGAGGGCGACGGACGCTCGCCTGCCGGGATTTATCCGCTGAACAAGACGTTCGGTTTTGCTCCTTCGCTCGGGAGCTCGCCCGATTATTTCTCGCTGACACCGGCGTTCGAGTGCGTCGACGATACCAACTCTGAGCATTACGCGCAGATCGTCAGCAACGAAAAGGTCCGCAAGGACTGGAACAGCTCCGAGCACATGCGCAGCATCGACGCCTACCGCTGGGGTGTCGTGGTTCCCTACAACATGAGCAACACGAAAGCGGGCAACGGCTCCTGCATTTTCCTCCATGTCTGGAGCGGGCCCGGCAAGGGCACCGCCGGATGTACCGCAATGCCGGAAGACGACATCCGGGAGATCGTCCACTGGACCGGCAAAGGGGCGGTCCTGGTGCAGATGCCGGAAGCGGAGTACGTGCGCAGGAAACAGGCCCTCGGCACGCCGTAATCGTTCGTTGCCACGCACCTTCGACCCAACTGGTTCGGCCCGCTAACGTGGTGTAGTATGCAGGCGCGTTCACGCCCGGCCCTGGCCTCGGAGACTTGCGCAGTCGGATGGCAATGCCGCGAGGGATCATGGCAAGACTGCTTTTGAAGTTCGAGAACACCACGCTCAAAGACATTCGTCTTACCCAAGGCGGCGCAGGCATTGGCCGGCTGCCCGACAACGACATCCAAATCGATAACCCGGCGGTTTCAGGCCATCACGCACGCGTTTACTGGGATGCCGACCACTTCGTCATCCAGGACACGAAGAGCTTCAACGGCACTTACGTTAACGACCAGCGCGTCAGCAGCCAGGCGCTCGCGGACAACGATGTAATCCTCGTCGGCAAGCACACGCTGACCTTCAAGGCCGAGGCGGGACAGGACGTCGCTCCCGCATCAACCGCCGTTGCGCGACCGTCGGTGCCGACACTCGAGTCCACGGCAATGCTGGACACGAAGAAAGCGCGCGAACTGCTGGCACAGGCGCTCGGAAAGACACCCGCAACGCCCGTGCAACAAGTGGCAGCGGCGATCACGACCGTCCCGCCGCCTCCGCCACCGCGGCAGATGCGGCACGGAATATTGTCGATCATGTCGGGAAAGGCCGACCAGCGGTCCTACGTGTTGACCGGCAAACTCACCGTGATCGGCAAGTCCGACATGGCATCGATCCGGCTGAAGGGCTGGTTCGCTCCGCAGGTTGCGGGCTCCATCAGCCGGCGTGAAGACCGATACTTCATCGCCTCCGGAGGCAAGCAGAAGATCAAGGTAAACGGACAAACTATCTCCGGGCAATGGGAGCTGCAACCGGGTGACATGATCACCGTCGCCAAGGTCACGATGACGTTCGGATACAACGACTGACTTTCACGCCTGCATGAGCTTGGCCAGTTCGGCTGTGGCCATCGAGCGTTCGACGAACTCGAACGTACCTTCCTCCTTCACTTCGCGCGCGGCTTCCACCAGTCCTGTCATCGCGGCGCGATAGAGCGAATTCGCCAGGCTGATGCGCTTCACTCCCGCCTTGGCCAGTTCGGCGACCGGGAACGATTTTCCCTTGATCCCGGCCATGAAGTTGAAAGGCTTGGACACGGCAGTGCAGACGGTGCGCACAGTTTCGAGGTCAGGCAAGCCGGGCGCGAACAGCACGTTCGCTCCAGCTTTGTCGAAAGCCTGCAGCCGGCGGATGGTGTCGTGGATATCTGGGTTCGAATACAGGAAATTGTGCGCGCGCGCTGTCACCAAGAACGGGAACGGCAGCGTGCGAGCGGCTTCGGCAGCGGCCGCAATGCGTTCGACCGCCAATCCGAAATCGAATAGCGGGCGCTGCGGGTCGCCGGTGGCGTCCTCGATCGTGCAGCCGACCAATCCAACGTCAGCCGCGAGGCGGACCGTCTTCGCGACGTCTTCGGGCGCATCGCCAAACCCTTTTTCCAGGTCGGCGGAGACGGGCAGGTCGGTCGCACCGACAATCGACCGCGCGTGCGCCAGCGCTTCGTCGCGCGTCAGTTCTCCATCCTTTTTGCCGAGAGTGCATGCTGAAGCGGCGCTGGACGTGGCGAGCGCCTGAAAACCGAGCCCGGCGAGAATGCGCGCAGAGCCGATGTCCCATGGATTTGGGATCACGAAGGCCCCAGGACGCTCGTGAAGTGTGAGGAAACGGACTGCCCTTTCGTTCTGCTTTAAGCTCATAGCTTGTCGATGCGTAAACGCCACGAAAGGGAGGAACTTTTGTTCAGGCAGGCCAGATCGTCAGCGCGGTCTTGCTCAGGATCTGCTCCTGGATCGCGGCCGGAATAGAAAGCGCGCGGAAGTCATCGAGGTTCTTCTTGATTTCCGGCACTCCCGGCCCGGGCCAATCGGTGCCGAAGAGCGTCTTGTTCGCGATCTCGTCGAGGCGCGGGAAATACTTCAGCAGCGTCTTGGGCGGAATGCCGCTGATATCGAGATAAACGTTCGGGTGCCTGCGGATGAGGAAGAACGCCGTTTCCATCCAGAGCGGGCGGCCGCCGTGCGCGAGCAGGATCTTCATGCGCGGGAAATCGACGGCGACGTCGTCGACATAGATGGGGTCGCCGTACTTGTTGCGCGCGCCGGGAAAGATCGACGTCCCGGTGTGGAACATGACTGGGATGCCATTCGCTTCCGCGGCGCGGTAGATGATCTCCAGTTCCTTGACGCCGTTAACGTAATCGTTGGGACAGAGCAACTGGTGCGGCGGATGGATCTTGATCAGCCGGATGCCGAGGCGAACGATGTTCTCGACGTCGGCAAGGACGTTGGTCGTGTGGCGGGGATGAAGACTGCCGCAGGGGATGAGCCGCTTGGGATCTTCTTTCACGTATCCGGCGATGAACGCGTTCACCTCGTCGGTGAAGCCGATCACTTCGGGCGCGACGTAGTTGATGAGCACCGCGCGGTCGATGCCGGCGGCGTCCATGTGCTTCAGAAAGGCCTTCGGCGAGCGGCAGTACTCTTCGATCTGCGCGAAAGCCGCTCCGCGCTTGGCTTTCATCAGGGCCAGCGCCTCGGGCTTGAAGAGCTCGATCGGTTGGATATGGATGTGGCAGTCAGTGATCACAAACCAGGCTCCAGGCATCAGGCTTCAGGCTTCAGGAACGTCGACCGGGAAGCGGAATGATAGCAGGGACGCGGCGGGCGTATTCGTCAAAGGCGTCACCGAACTCCGCGCGCAAGAGCTTTTCTTCGCTTTTTACGCGCAACATCGTGCCGACGTAATAGATCACAGCGGTGATGGCGACCATCTTGTAGCCGAGCCATCCCGCGCTGAAGGCCGTACAAGTGCCCAGTTGCAGTCCCCACATGCCGGTGTAGATCGGATTGCGCACCAGCGAGTAGGGACCGGTGGTAACGAGCTCATGTCCTTCGGTGATGCGAGCAGTCAACGACCATTGCCGGCCGAGCGTGCGGACAGCGGAAATAACCAGAAATGACCCGCTGAACGCCACGCCCACAGCAAGAAGCGCGAGGGCCGGATGCATCCCGGGAGAGCGCGGCGCGAACATCCACCATGGCCCCATCCAGGAGAGAGCGAAGGCGATGGCTTGGATCAATATGCCGAGGCGGGAGAGTCCATCGCGGCGTTTGTTTTCCTTGGCCGACTTCGCGCGGCCGCGGAGGAACGCCGGCCCGATGATGATCCACGCCACCAGGACGGCAAACTGGACCAGGGCGCGCGAGACTTGCATGTCATTCGACCGCGGCCAGCAACGCGCGACGGGTGAAGACGCGGACCATCTCGCGTCGGTACTCGGGGGTAAGCGCGGAAGTGGTAAGCGGTTTCGCAGTGCGCGCGGCCAGTTCGCCGATTTCGGCAGCCAGATCGTCGGAGAGGTGCTTGCCGTTGAGCGAATCGGCGCGGACCAGCAGCGGCGCGGGATTCACGCCGGTGATGGCTACGCGCGCATCCGCCACGACTCCGTTGCGCTGGAGGGCGACTGCAACGCCGGCGAGCGGGTAGTCGATCGAGCCGCGCACACGCAACTTGCGATATGCGCCGCTCCATCCCGCGGTATGCGCCGGCAGGATCACGCGGGTCAGGAGTTCGTCTTTTACCAGCTTCATGCGATTCACGCCGTCGTTGTTGTAGAAATCACTCAGCGTAACGCGGCGCGATCCGCGAACGGAAGCAATCTCGATCTCCGCTTTGAGACAGAGTAGCGCGGGCGGTGTATCGGCCGAGAAGGCCGCCCAGCACTTCGTCCCGCCGGGCGCGACGTGGCAGAGGTCTCCATCCTTCTTGATGCAGAAGCCGCATGACTTCCGCCACGCGAGCGACTGGTTGTACCAGAGGCAACGTGTGTCGAGACAGATGTTGCCGCCGATCGTGCCCATATTGCGCAGGACCGGCGAGGCAACTGTCTTTGCCGCTTCATGCAACACGGCATAGCGCTGAGCAATCTCGCGCGAGCGTTCGACGTCCATCAGCGTGGTCATGGCGCCGATTTGCAGGCCACCGTCATGGGAAAGAATGGCGCGTAATTCCCGAATGGCGCCGAGATCAACGAGGTATTGCGGCGCGAATAACTGCTGTTTGAGCGAAGGGACGAGATCCGTCCCGCCGGCGAGGATCTGTGCGTTCGGCGCATGCTTAGACAGCATCTCGACAGCTTCGTCGATCGAGCGCGGGCGCAGGACTTGGAATTCGGGAAGCGCCATTAGTCGTCACCTCCCGCTTGAGGTTGCTGGCGCGCCGGATCCATCGGATGCCGCGCGGGGCCTTTGCCCTTGAACCACAGCGATCCGCCGTGTTCACGCAGACGCGCGGGCTTGGTCGGATCGACGCCTTCGGTGAGATCAAGCTTCTTCTTCGCGTCGCGATCGCGAAGAGCGGCGAGGATCCGCTCGGGCGTGAATGGCGCCTCGCGCAGACGGATCCCGCAGGCGTCGTAGATCGCGTTCGAGATCGCGGGAATCGTCGCCGCAAGCGAACCTTCGCCCGCTTCCTTGGCGCCGAACGGGCCCTCGGGGTCGATGCTCTCGACGATGAAGCACTCGATGTCGGGCGACTCGGCGGACGACGGCGAGCGGTATTCAAGCATGCCGGGATTCATCAGCAGCCCGTCCTTCCAAACCATCTCTTCCTGGAGCGCCTGGCCGAGGCCCATCCAAACCGAGCCGATGACCTGGCCTTCGACCGCGACCGGATTCAGCGCGCGGCCACAATCGTGCGCCGCCCAGATCTTGTGCACGGTAACTTCGCCGGTCTCTTCGTCGACGCTGACCTCCGCAACTTGAGCTGAATACGAATACGCAGGCGAGGGGCCGACACCTCCGCCCTTGTACTTGCCGCCGCGCGCGTCGTCGGATGGAGCGTAGGAACCGGTGCCGGTGAGCGCGCCGCTGAAGTCGATGGCGCCAACGACCGCTTCCTCGAAGGTCATCCAGTCTTTGGGGCCTTCCTCTTTCCGTTTCTGCTGGAGTGCGCCGCGCAGGATCTGGCCTTCGACGCGGCCCTGCACTTTTACTTCAGTGCTGCCGCGTGGAGTGTCTTTGGTTTCGAGGATTGCAGCGGCGTCGGGAGTGCTGGTCTGCGGCGGAGTGACGCCCTTGCGCCACACCATGTCGTGACCGAAGACAACATCTTCCGGTGCGCAGTTCAGCTTACGTGCAGCGGAAGCGGCAATCTTCTTGCGAACGTCTTCGGCCGCCCGCAAGGAAGCATTGCCGGCCATCAATGTGACGCGACTGGAATAAGAGCCGAGGTCGATGGGGGTAAGATCGGTATCGGCTGCGATGACGCGCACGCGACTGATGCTGCAGCCGAGTACTTCGGCAACGATCTGCGCCGTCATCGTGTCGGAACCCTGGCCGATCTCGGATGCGCCCGTGTAAGCAACGACTCCGCCGTCACGATCGACCTTGATGTTCACGGTCGAGTGCGGCATGTCGGAGCGGATGATGGAGTTCGCAGCGCCGGACACGTAGTGGCTGCACGCGAGACCGAGACCGCGGACTCCGGCTTCCGGTTTCCGGCTCCCCGACCTACGCTTCTCGTTCCACTTCGAGGCAGACACGACCTTTTCAATGCATTCCGGAAGACCATAACTGAGCACGCGCAGGCCATTCACGGTGATGCAGGGCGGCTTGAGCAGGTTCTTGCGGCGGACTTCCGCCGGATCGAGGTTGAGTGCAATGCAGATCTCGTCGAGCGCAGATTCGAAGGCGAAGCGGACGTTCACCGTGCCGTGGCCGCGCATGGCGCCGCACGCGGGCTTGTTGGTGAGTACGCGGTAGCCGTCGTACTTGACGTTCGGAATGTCGTAGAGCGCGCCCAGCAGTGCCCCGGAATACAGGATCGTCACCGGGCCGTACGAGCAGTAACCGCCGCCATCCTGCACGACGCGCGCGGCGACCGACACGATGCGACCGTCGCTCGTTACGCCGGTCTTCAGGTCGATGATGGTGCGCGGGCGGCCACGATGCGCCCAGAACACTTCCTCACGGGTGTAGGTGATCTTAACGGGGGCGTTGGCGGCGCGTGCAGCCACGGCGGCGATGATCTCGAGCGGGATGATCTCGCTCTTGCCGCCGAAGCCGCCGCCGACCAGCGGCTTGATGACGCGGATCTGCGCCATGGGAATGTCGAGCACGAGCGAGAGCTTGTGTTGCAGGTAATAAGGGACCTGCGTCGAGGACCAGACGGTCAGGCGTCCCTGCTTGCCGGTCAGTGAATCGATCTCGAACGACGCGAGCGTCGAATGCGGCTCCATCGCGGCGTGCGTGACTTCGTTCGCGATGTAGCGCGCGGCGTGGATGTAGTCGGCCTGGGCAAAGCCGCCATCGGGATCGCCGAAAACGTGGTGGTATTCCTTCTCGATGTTGTGCTCGCGGTTGGCGTGGATGAACTCACTCTGCGCCTGCATCGACTGCTCGGGATCGAACCACGCCGGCAGGAGTTCGTAATCAACGTCGATCAAGTCGAGCGCCCGTTCGGCCGTTGCTTCATCCACCGCCGCCACGCACGCGACGTTGTCGCCGACGTAGCGGACTTTGTCGATACAAAGTGCGTGCTCGTCATGGCCGATAGGAAGGATGCCGTAGGTGGTCGGAGCATCGGCGCCGGTAACGACCGCGACAACGCCGGGGAGGGCCTTCGCGCGCGAGGTGTCGATGGAGCGGATGCGCGCGTGCGGATACGGCGAGTGCAGGATCTTGCCGACCAGCATGCCGGGGACGCTAAGGTCGTCGGTGTACTTGCCGTGGCCGGTGACTTTTTCGGCCGCATCGACCATCGGCATCGGCTTTCCGATGATGGAGAAATCGTTGCTCATGAGCCGCTCTTTCGCGGGTCCATATCGATGCCCGCTTCTTCCGGATCCCGCACCATGGCGATGTTCGCGTCGATGGCGCGTTTGCGGATCGGGATGATCTCTTTGTATTCCGGCGAGTCGTACCAAGCCTTCGCCGCCGCGTGATTCGGATACGCCACGATCACCGTACGCACGAACGGCCAGTCGCCGTCGCGCACGTCGGGTGACTTGTCGACCGCGACGTATTTACCGCCGTAGCGCTCCACAATAGGTGTGACCTTAACCGCGTACTCGCGAAAGGCTTCGAGATCGAGCACCTTCTTGATCGTGACGACCACGTATGTCATTTGCTCACCGCCGCGCTCCTTCCTTTGCGCTCGGCATCAATGGCCGACTTGATGGCCTGGTACATCTGAATGTACCCCGTGCAGCGGCACAGATTACTGCTCAGCGCTTCGCGGACCCCGTCTTGGGTGGGATCGGGGTTCTCGGCGAGCAGGTGGTCGACGGTCATCATGAAGCCGGGCGTGCAGTAGCCGCACTGCGCCCCGCCCCAGTCGCCATAGGCCTTCTGGATCGCCGCGAGCGCTCCGTGCTCCGCGATGCCTTCAACCGTCGTAATCTCGCGGCCTTCGCACGACGCGGCCAGCATGGTGCAGGCGAGCATCGGGGTGCCGTCGATCTGGACGGTGCAGGCGCCGCAGGACGAATCGTCGCATCCACGCTTGGATCCGGTGAGCCCGAGGTCCTGGCGCAACACGTCGAGCAGGATCTTGTTGGGCTCGACCGCGAGCTCGTGGGTGCGGCCGTTAACGTTGAGTTCGAGGAGAACTTTTTTCATGAATAGCTCTTAGCTGTTAGCTATTAGCTCTTAGCTAAGAACCGTTTTTCTTAACGGCTAAGAGCTGAAAGCTAATAGCTCAATACGTCGGCACACTCGAATCCACGGTCCTCGACCACAGATCGATACCACCGCGCATCGACTGCGTATTTTCGAACCCTTGCCCGCGCAGCCACATGGTCACGTTCGCAGAGCGCACACCATGATGGCACACGACCACGATGTGGTCATCGGGATCGAGTTCCTGGTGCGCGCGCGAGGGCACGTCGCCCATCGGGATGTGCTTGAAGTCGGCGCCCTTCAGGCTCGCCATTTGCAATTCGACCGGCTCGCGGACGTCAACGATCGTGACCGCATCGCCCGCATCGAGCTTGCGCTTGAGTTCGTCGGGATTGATTTCGAAATCCATAATCTCAGTTCACCACGGAGACACGGAGGTTCTGAATCATTTGTCTCCGTGTCTCCGTGCCTCCGTGGTGCATATACGTCTCAGTACCCAAAATCCGCGGCCGCGGCGTAAGCGTGCTGTTTCACACGCAAGGATCGCACGCGTTCCTCGCCTAAACGCGCGGCGTATTCGTGCACGTCGGCGACACCGTGGACCCAGTATTCCGCCCAGTGGGCGAAGTCTTCCTCCGTCTTGGTATCGTCGTGGTAGCCCTCGAAGAAAAGGTCGTCGCGCTTGTAATAGCCCTGCACCGGCGATGGATGCGCTCCCAGCGGCGCCTCGACGACCGCACTCACCAGAAATCCGGGAATGACCGTGCGGTTCGGATCGCTGGCTATCACTGCCGGATCGACAATCTCCTCCGCAGTGACAATGACCGTCTTGGCGGCGCGAGCCGCTTCGAGCATGATGCCGAAATTGGCCCAGCAGTGCGCGTTGCCGTCGCGGTCGGCGCGCTGCACCTGCACGATGGTCACGTCCGGCGCGAGCGCTTTGACGGCGTGCAGCTTGTCGGTTGTGTCGAACGGCGAATTCGTTTCGACAAAGAATTCGTTGTCTTTTGCGACGTCACTTCCGAGGGCCGACCGCGTCGGCAGAAACGGCACGCCCATTGCCGCCGCCTGCAGCGCCAGAGCGACGGTGAAGTTGGTCATGTTCGTGACCTTCAGCCCCTGCTGCTCGACCGCTCGGCGGAAGTTGTAGGCCGAGCCCATCATGACGTTGCCAACCCATGCAGCGATTACGCGCTGCACGCACTCGGCGCCGATCAGTTGGTCGAACAGGATGTCGGAAATAGGACCGATGAGCGTAAGTCCTTTCTTGCGCTGCCGCATGATCTCGTGGCCGGCAGCGAACGGGATCATCTGCTCCATCTGGCAATTGATGCACACGCTGGTGCCGTCGGGAATGAATTTCGAGATGGCATCGCGCATGGGTAGCAGTTTGTTCATCGACGCACAAGCCTCCCAATCCACAAACCAAGCCCAAGCAAGCCGATAATTGCGGCGAGTATGGCTGCCCTGACTGCCACCGGGTACGGCAGCGTAAGCTCGGAGAACTTCGCCGCTGCGCCGAACACGATCGCTTGCAACTGGAAACCATCGGCTGACTTGATATCGTCCAATGCGCGCAAGTACAAGTCGCGGGATGCGGCACTCACGGCAAGATCATTTTCGATGGCACGGTCGAGCGCCTGTTGAAATTTGTTGTCGATCACTTCCAAATCGCCGCGTCGCTGTTCTTCATTCCACAGTTCCCGGACGCGCTGCTCACCAGTCGCCGCCATGGCGCGCCAATATTCCAGCTCCAAGCCAGCTAATGGCGTCCCCTGCAGCGATAATTGGTCGCGAATCTTGGCCAAGAAAAACTGTCGCGCCTGTTCGGAAGTCATCAGCGTCCTTTCCACACCGGCTTGCGCTTCTCCATGAACGCCGCGATACCCTCTTTCGCGTCCTCCAGCTTCATCAGCTCTTCCGTATAGATCTTCTCCGCCCGGGCGAGGCCCTTGTCGAAGTGGATCGAATCCCACGCGTAGAAAGCCTTCTTGCAAACAGCCAATGCCGCCGGGCTCAGTTTCGACAGCCGCTCGGCCGTTTCTTCGACGAGATCGGCGAGCTCGTCTTCCGGCACCGCTTCGTTGGCCAGACCGATGCGCATCGCGTCTTCACCCGTAATCTGGCGGCCGGTGAGAACCAAGTCCGCGGCGCGCTTCTGTCCGACGATCGCCGGCAGGATCACCGCAGCGACCGGAGGAAACGCCGCAAGCGAAATCTCCGGGAAACCCCAAGTTGCACTGTCCGTGGTAAAGACGATGTCGCAGATGGCCGCCAACTCCGCGCCGCCGCCCATGCAGTGCCCGCGGACGACGGCCAGCGTGACCTTGCGCGTGGTCGCCAGCTTGCGTATCACACCGTGGAATTTCTCGAGCATCTGCTGAATCTTGTCGGGCGTGTGGATCTTCACGTCGACACCAGCTGAGAAGGCGCGGTCGCTCCCGGCAAAGATGATCGTCGAAATATCGCTGCGCGCGTCCATCTCGGCAAGGAACGCAGACAGTTCGTCCATCATTTCAAAATCAAGGATGTTCAGCGGCGGATGCGAGAGGATGGCACGCGCGATCGGCGGCTGCTCGGTCGGCATCAGGCGGGTGTAGCGGCGCGCGTTCGCTTGCGGAGTGCTCATGACGTCCAGAATCCTTCCTTGTCGTAGTCGCCGATGGCCGCCAATTCCGCCGAAGAGGGGGGTGGCGTTTCCGTGACGTTGTCGGCCACGCGCAGCTTCCAGCCGGTGTTGGCGATGACATCTTCCACCGTCACGCCTGGATGCACAGAAGCAAGATACGCCTCGCCGTCATCGCCGAATCGCAGCACGGCCTTCGTGGTGATTACTGCCGACGGTCCACCACCAGGTAATCCGACGCGCTCGCGCCAGCCGCGGCCCTCGCCATTGCCCGGACTCGTGATGTACGACACGCGTTCCGGCAAGCGGCGCTTCGAATGCTCCAGCAGGGCGACGAATCGATGCGCGAGCGAAGCGATATCGCAGGCGCCGCCGGAACCGGGAAGGCGGATGAAGCGGCTCTCGGCTTTCGGCTTCCGGCTCTCGGAGCCAGCGGCTGAAGCCGCAACATCCGTCGGGTTCTTTGCGGCACGACTAAAGTCGTGCCCTGATACATACACCTGCGTTGAATTCAGGTTTCCAAATCGATCCACTTCGGCGGCACCCAAGAATCCAAGATGAACGCGCCCGCTCTGGAGGAGGCTGAACACATCAATCATCCCGAGGCACTGCGTCGCGCCGAAAATGTTCGGCGGATCGGCCATCGTGTAGATCAGCTCGCGCGCCGGCGTGGTGCGGATCACGCCGTTCTCAAACAGTCCGACGGCGTTCGGGGCGTGCGTGCGCTTGGCAACCACGAACGCGATCAGCGGCAGCCGCATGCCGACGAAGACGATTTCACCATCGCGGATCTCGCGCGCCGCAGCGGAGACCATGAGCTCGGAGAGGGTATACGTGGCGGTTTGTGCGGGAGATGACATAAAAGCAGCCACGGATTTGACGGATGTACACGGTTCAAGACATATCAGTAAAAATCCGTGCAAATCCGTGGCGGTCTTTCAGATGTTGATCGCCGACTTGCGCACTTCGCCGATCGTCGACATCGGGTCCCGCGCGCCGGTCTTTTCGGCGATCCAGTTCTTGTCGTTCTTGATGATCTCGATGAGCAAATTCTTGTCGGCCTCGGTCGGCAACCACGAATCAATCTGCTGCGCGTATTCCTTGTCTTCGATGGGCGCGCCTGTTTTCGGGTGGAATTTCTGTCCCGCCCACTTGCCGATATTGCGGTTGAACTTGATATCGGGCGTGTACAGCGGCTCGACGCCACCCTGCATATACGTGTTCAGCCGCGACACCAATCCCGCCACTTCTTCGCGATAAAGATGACGGTTGTAGTCGTTGACATCGTCGAGGTCCGGTTCGGTCTGGTTCTTCGGCTCATCGTAGCGGCCCTTGATGCCCCAGACGTATGCCCAGTGCGCCGACGAAGAATGATCGGTGCCGAACAGATCGTACGAGCCGGAGATCCACTTGTTCAGGTATTTCTGGATCAACCACGCCGGCACACGTCCCGCCTTCACCACGCGCGCCAGGCCGTCGTTACCGCAACCCATGTGGAACGCTTCTTCGCGCAGCATGTACGACATCGAGCGTCCGAGGGGCGCGAAGGCCGAGTACTTCAGCATCTGGAGCTGGAACTTGCCGTCGCGGTCGACGAAGTCAGTGTAGGTAAAAAAGTCCATCCAGTTATCGACGTCGACGTTAAACGCGCCGAGCAAACGTTTGTTCTCGAAGGCGCGGCGCTCGAGCATCTTCTGCGCCTCGACCTTGCCGGACGTTCCGAAGTGATCGACGAGCAGCGCGCACATCTGCCAGCCGTGGCGCATCTCCTCGATCCAGACGCGGAGCAGCGCGCGACGGTCGTAGTCGGTGGGCGCGGTCTCATACAGCCAACGCTGCTGTTCGACGGACGCGAACTCGGT
>CAZLJE010000012.1:0-7262 GCA_964559835.1 uncultured Terriglobales bacterium | reverse complement strand
TATCGCCCTGGTAGACGATCAGGTTGAGGAGGGCGTCGCGCATCTGCTGCGTCGGGACTTGGCGGACGCTCTCCCACTTTGGACGGCCCTTGTAGTGGCCGAACTGGATCTCGTTGGTCTCGATGGCGCCGAACAGGGTGTCGAACTTGAAGCCCTTGATCTCTTCCTGATTAACGCCGATGTGGTCGCGCCACTCGTCGAACAGGCCGACCCAGTCGCTGAAGGTACCGATTTTCGCTACTTTTCCTGGCATGGAAACCCCAGTGCTGAGTTCCGAGTTCAGCACTCGGAACTCGGAACTATTTCGCAGTGAACGTTGCCGGGCGCTTGTCGACGTACGCGTTCAGGCCTTCCTTCGCGTCCTGGCTGTTGAAGAGCAGCGCCTGGAGTTCGCGCTCGACCGCCAGCGCTGACTCCATCGGCAGCTCCCATCCCGTCTGGACGGAGCGCTTGATGTGTCCGACGGCCTTGGCGGCCTTGTTCGGTGGCGTGAACTGGCGCGCGTACTCCATGATGTTCTCCATGAAGTTCTCGCGTTCGAAGATGTCGTTGATGATCCCGAACTCCTGCGCTTCTTCGAAGGAGAAGGTATTTCCGGTGACCATCAGCTCGATGGCCTTCGACTTCCCCACCAGCCGCGACAAGCGTTGCGTTCCGCCCGTGCCGGGCAGCACCCCGAGGTTGACTTCGGGCAGGCCGATCTTGCCGGCGTCCTTGCGCGCGATGCGGATGTCGGCGGCCATCGCGATCTCGAGCCCACCACCTACGGTGTGCCCGTTCAGCGCGGCGATCACAAGCTTCGGCGTGTGCTCGAGGCGAAGTAGCGTCTCATTCGCATGCAGGCAGAAGTAGTACTTGAAGGTCGGGTCGACACTCGACAGCATTTTGATGTTCGCCCCGGCGGAGAAGAACTTGTCACCCGCTCCGGTCAGCACGATCACATACACGTTGTTGTCGAAGCGCGCCTTCAGGATCGCTTCGTCGAGCTGGCGGTTCATCTCGTAGGTGTAGGTGTTTGCAGGCGGGTCGTCCATGGTGATGACGGCGACGCCGGCGTCGGTGCGGTACTGAACGAGGTTCTTCGTAGCCTCAACGGGCTGTGTAGTGCTGGCCATCCTCGGCTCCTTTGGTGCTCAGATCAGGTTGTAGAAGCTGCCGTCCGCTGCTTGCGGGCCGGCGGCCTCTGGTTCGCAGAATTCCCCACAGAATTCTGCTTCGATGCATTCTTAGCGCGCGGCTGACTCGTTCCGAGCAAGCCGCGCAGGAAAAGTTCCGACATCTGGTCGGCGAGATCGCTCGCCTGAACGTCGCGGCGAGGATCGTGCCACGTATAAATCCAGTTCATCATACCGAACAATCCGAGTACCGCGATGCGGGCCGAAACCCGGTCGGGCGGCAGGCCGCGGTCGCGCCGGAAATCCTCCACCAGTCCGCGGCAGAGCTGGTAGTACTCGCGTTTCATGTCCTTGATCTCCTGGCCGAGCGGCCCGGCGAGCGCATCGTCTTCGTGCGAGAGCACCTTCATGGCCTTCACGTTCGCCAGGAAATAATCCAGGTGATTGCGGATGAATAAACGTACGCGCTGCTCGGGGTCCTCGATCGTCTGGAGCTGGTCGCGCAGCATCTGCATGACCGTGAAAAACGTGTGTTTCTGGATCAGGTAGAGCAGTTTTTCCTTGGACTCGAAGTAGTAATAAAGGCCGGCGAGCGACATGCCACTGGCGCGCGACAGATCACGCATGGAAGCGCCGTCGTATCCCTTGTCGTAGAAGACGTCCGTCGCGAAATAAAGGATCTCGGCCAGGCGGCGGTCGAAACGGCTTTCCTGACCGGGATCGTCGAACCTACGGCGAGATGCGCGGCTGCCGGAACGTGTCGCCATTTGCTTACCTATTCGAACGTTCGTTCGCTTCTATGGTATGGGAAGCGGCTGTGGAAACGCAAGTCGCGAAACCAGTGTTCAGTGATCAGTAGTCGGTGATCAGGAAAGCGGCCGCCAGTGTGATCACTGAACACTGATTACTGACCACTTCCGCCGGACATCGCTCCGTTCCCCCTTCGAATCTAAGTCTCCGCCGGAATCGACCGGCAATTCCGGGGGAGGATCCTGATGCCGCAATTTGTAAAAGATGTGGAAGACCTTCGTCAGCGGGCGATCCGCAAAATCGAGGACGGCGCCGTTACGGACGTATACGGCGTCGACAAAGAGCACACGATCGACATTCTGAACGAGGCGCTGGCGACCGAGATCGTCTGCGTCTTGCGCTACATGCACCATTACTTCATGGCCACGGGCGTGCACGGCAAAGGAGTGGCAGACGAGTTCAAGGAGCACGCCGACGCGGAGCGCGACCATGCCGACCGCATTGCAGAGCGGATCCAGCAGCTCGGCGGCAAGCCCGATTTCAATCCGCGTTCGCTGTTGGAACGCTCGGCCTCGCAGTATGTCGAAGGCGAGACGCTGGGTGACATGATCCGAGAAGACCTGATCGCCGAGCGCGTGGTCATCGAGGTCTATACCGACATGATCCGGTTCTTCGCGGACAAAGATCCGACGACGCGGCACATGATCGAAGAGATCCTGGCCGATGAGGAGGAGCACGCGTCCGACCTGGTGGACCTTCTCTACATTGTCGATCCGCACACTGGTAAAGATCGCGGAGAGGATCCAGGGACTGACCCGCTGAATCTCGCCAACCGCGGTTCGCAGCGGTCGCAGGGAGAACAAATGGAACAGAAACAAAACAATCCCCAGCAGCGCGGAACGACAAACCGTGAGGCTTCAGAGGACCTGCAACGCGGCGGGTTGAAACAGGCGCAGCGCGGTAACAAGTCGCTGAGCGGACGTTCGGACGACAACGAAATGGCCGGGGACATTCACGGACATCCCAAACGCAAACCGCTGTCGGACGAGTTGGATGAGCTTGAACCCGCCAGCCTCCCGCCCGGAACAGAAGAGGGAAGGAGCCGCTCTGTTCACGTCACCAACCCCAACAAGAAACGGAAGAGAGTGGCGTAAGAGAAGCCTTTAGCTTTTAGCTTTTAGCTCTTAGCTGTTAGCTCTAAGCTGTTGCGAATCAGCTGCTCCTTCACTCCAGAAAAATACCAGACCCGCGGAATAACCGCGGGTCGGTTCTTGGCTAAGAGCTAAAAGCTAATCGCTAAGAGCTAGTTCTTAATGTTCTCCATCAACTGCTCTAGCTTCGCCTTCTCCTCGGCCGTGAGCGGCAGGAGCGGCAGACGCACGGGTCCGCCGAAATAGCCGTTGAGGTCCATCGCGTACTTCACGCCGGGGATGCTCATCTTCCCGACAATCTCGGTGGCGGCTTCAGCAATGCGTTGCTGTTTTTCCTTCGCGACAGCGTCGTTGCGCTCTTTCCACGCGGCGTAGATCTCGAAGCATGCGGTGGGAGCGGCGCAAGCAAAAGCGAGAATCGCCCCGACCGCGCCGGCGTTCAGAGACGGCTCTAGTTTCTGAGCGGCACCGACCAGCACCTGGAAGCCGACTTCCTTCTGCCGCGTCTTCAAGGCGCCGACAACTTCCACGGCGACCGACGATGGCTGTCCGGCGATCGGTAACGAGGCGGCCGCGGCCTTGGCCTGCGACATCATGCGTCCGGTGACCGCTTCCTGAACTTCGGTCACGGTCGCGGTCCGCTTGATGTGGCGCGTGGCCTCAACCATTTTCTGGACCTTCTCGATCGAGCCGCTGGATTCCTTGATCGAGATGATGTTCTGGTGCTCCGCGAGTTCGATCACCAACTCGGCGGGGATGTCGTACCCGGTCGCCTGCGGGAAGTTATAGATGACGATCGGCAGCGGCGAGTGATCGGCGACGGTGCGATAGAACGCGAGCATGTTCTGCGGCTTGTTCATCTGCCCCTTGTAGTAGTGGGGCGTGCGCACCATGGCAGCGTCGTAGCCGAGCGACGCCGCATACTCGGTGAGGCGTAGCGTCTCGATCGCCGACTCGATACCCGTGCCCGCGATCATCACCTTGTTCGGCGCCGAGGCAGCCATCGCTGCCTTGAGCACGTCGCGGCGCTCCTCGTCGCTCAGGAGGATGGCTTCGCCGGTCGAACCCTGCACGACCATTCCGGCGATGGGCGCGCGCGAATAACGGTCGACATTGTGCTCGAGTTTTTTGTAATAGATCTTGCCGTCCGGATAGAACGGGGTGGTGATGGGCGGAAAAACGCCATGCAAGAACATAGTCGGGCCAGCCGAGTGGATTTGAGTACTGACTAGAATACCCCTGGCGACCCGCCTTTACTACCCAAGAGTCACAATCGGCAAGCCAGAAATTCAGTCCGCCGCCACCTGCTCGACCTCCAGCCGCTCGATCATGTCCTCGAGCATCGTTTCCCGCTGCTGGAGCAGGCGCCGAAATTCTGGATTCGGCGTGTGCTCCACTTCATGCTGCAGGACCATGTGCCGCTCTCTGAGGATTTCGTCGAGAAGCTCGCGCTCGTCCTCGCTCAGAAGTAATTCCATAAGGGCCTCCAACACGACATCTCAGGATAGCTCCAGTTGGGGGCGGCGGCTGCGACGAGTGCGCGAAAATGTGAGCTCGGGATTCCCGTTTAGGGCGAGCTCGCGCGGTCAATAAAGGCCGGTATTCAGGCCCGACGGGTTAGATTCGCGTGAGTGCGTCTAGGTCTTCGCTGTCAGCCGGTGCGCGTGCAGCGACTGGATCGGTCGCACCGTCACTTGTCCCTGTTGCAGGGCGGCGATGCCTTCAACGGCGGCACGGGCCGCGGCCAACGTGGTGATAGTCTGGATGCGGTGGGTCACGGCGGCACGGCGGATGGCCTTCTCGTCGAACCACGGGTCGGCGCCGTGCGGTGTATTGATGATGAGCTGGATCTTGTCGCCTTTGATCAGGTCCACCACATTCGGCCGCCCTTCTTTCACCTTGAACACACGCTCGACGATCAGGCCGGCATCTTCGATCGCGCGCGCCGTCCCGCTGGTGGCGACGAGTTTGAACCCGAGTTCGGAGAAGCGCCGTGCAATCGCGACGATCGCCGTCTTATCGGGATCATCGACGCTGATGAACACCGCCCCTTTCGTGGGCAGCCGGTTTCCCGCGGCGAGTTGCGCCTTGGCAAAGGCTTCGCCGAATGTATCCGCCACTCCCATGACTTCACCGGTGCTCTTCATCTCCGGTCCGAGCACGGTGTCTACACCGGGGAATTTCTGCCACGGGAATACCGGCGATTTAACGAAGTAGCAGGCGCCGGTCTCGAGGTCGGAGGCGCGCTCGATGTTGTCGGGCAAAAACTCGCGCAACTTGCGGCCGGTCATGAGGCGCGCGGCAATCTTGGCCAGCGGCACGCCCGTGGCTTTCGAGACGTACGGCACCGTACGCGAGGCGCGCGGGTTCACTTCGAGGACGAAGACCTTCCATTCGTCTTTCGTCGGATGCTGGATCGCGTACTGCACGTTCATCAGCCCGATGACTTTCAGCGCGCGCGCCAAGCGGAACGTGTAATCGCGCAACGTCTTCAGCACCGCTTGCGGCAGATCGACCGACGGCAGCACGCACGACGAATCGCCGCTGTGGATTCCCGCCTCTTCGATGTGCTGCATGATGCCGCCGATGACGACGTCTTCGCCGTCGGAAAGGCAATCGACATCCACCTCGACCGCCGACTCCAGGAAGTGGTCGATCAGCACCGGCCGGTCGTGCGAGTACTCAACCGCCTGCCGCATGTACTGGACGACCGATTCCTCATCGAATGCTATGACCATCGCGCGCCCGCCGAGCACGTATGACGGCCGCACCAGCACCGGGAGGCCAACGCGCCGCGCGCCCTCGACAGCTTCTTCGATCGAGGTCGCCATCGCCCCCGGCGGCTGCGGAATCTTCAGCTCGTCGAGCAATCTGCCGAAGCGCTTGCGGTCTTCGGCAAGGTCGATCGATTCCGGCGATGTCCCGATGATGGGCACACCCGCGGCTTTCAGCGGCAGCGCGAGATTGAGCGGCGTCTGCCCACCGAACTGGACGATCATCCCGATCGGCGCGCCACTTTGCGCCTCGTGCTCGTAGACCGCGAGCACGTCCTCGAGCGTCAGCGGCTCGAAGTAGAGACGGTCGCTGGTGTCGTAGTCGGTCGAGACCGTCTCGGGATTGCAGTTGATCATGATCGTCTCGTACCCATCTTCCCGCAACGCGAACGAGGCGTGGCAGCAGCAGTAATCGAACTCGATTCCCTGCCCGATGCGGTTCGGCCCCGCGCCGAGAATGATGACTTTCTTGCGCTCGGTGGGTTTCGCCTCGTCCTCTTCCTCGTAGGTCGAATACAGGTACGGCGTGTAGCTCTCGAACTCGGCGGCGCAGGTGTCGACGTGCTTGAAGACCGGGGTGACGCCGTGCAGCTT
Source organism: uncultured Terriglobales bacterium (assembly GCA_964559835.1). GTDB lineage: Bacteria > Acidobacteriota > Terriglobia > Terriglobales > Acidobacteriaceae > DAISJI01. The sequence continues at coordinate 878 of CAZLJE010000012.1, read as the reverse complement.
GCGGATCTGGCGGACTTTTTCCGCTGCGCCAGAACCGTTCCGCGGGTTCCACAAATGCGCGAGTCGCTGGTCGGAGAGCCCGGCGCGCTTGGCCTCGCGCAGCAGGTCCGGCGACGCTTCCTCGGCGTGTACCTTCTCCACCTCGTTCTGGATGTCCGTGATCTCTTTCAACTGGTACAGGAACCACGGGTCGATGCCGGTCATCTGGTGCAACTCCCGCACGCTCATGCCCTCGCGCAGCGCGTAGCGGATATAGGCGAGACGCTCGGGATGAGGTGTCACCAGTCGTTGGGTCAGGATCTTCGGCTCGATGGTCTCACTGCCGGTCCTCTTCCCCGTCTCGAGCGACCGGACCGCTTTCAGCAGCGCTTCCTTGAACGTGCGCCCGATGGCCATCACTTCGCCGACCGACTTCATCTGCGGTCCAAGGTTCTCATCGGCGCCGGGGAATTTCTCGAACTGCCACTTCGGAATCTTGACGACCACGTAGTCCAGCGTCGGCTCAAAGCAGGCGGGCGTCTTGCGCGTGATGTCGTTCGGGATCTCGTCGAGCGTGTACCCGACGGCGAGTTTGGCCGCGATCTTGGCTATCGGGAAGCCTGTGGCTTTGCTGGCCAGCGCCGAACTACGAGACACGCGCGGGTTCATCTCGATCACGACCATGCGGCCGGTGCTCGGATGCACCGCGAATTGGATGTTGCTGCCGCCGGTCTCGACGCCGATCTCGCGGATCACGGCGATGGAGGCGTCGCGCATGCGCTGGAACTCGCGGTCGGTGAGCGTCTGCGCTGGCGCGACCGTGATCGAATCGCCGGTGTGTACGCCCATCGGGTCGAAGTTCTCGATCGAGCAGACGACGACCACGTTGTCGGCGTGGT
>CAZLJE010000011.1:0-142117 GCA_964559835.1 uncultured Terriglobales bacterium | reverse complement strand
TCCTTATAGTTGTCCCAATCTATTCAGTTGTGAGGCATCGTCCTCAACGTTCTTTGAAGTTAGGCGTGAAGGATCCCGAAAGGGTTTCCGGGTGCGGACTTATTACCGCAGAGCGCCGCTAAGTTTCCGGTGATCATACCGCGGGGGTTCCACCCGTTCCCATCCCGAACACGGAAGTTAAGCCTCGCTGGGCCGATTGTACTGCACGCGTAAGTGTGTGGGAGAGTAGGTCGTCGCCGGATTAAATTAAGAAAGGCCATCAAGAGAAATCTTGGTGGCCTTTCCTGTTTTGCAGGAACATGTCCAAGCATGCCTGAGTCCACCACGACCGTTCTGTACCGCCCCGTCGGCCAGTTCGAATTCGAGCTCATCCGCGATGGCGGGTTTCGCGCGTTCCCGCCACGTCTGCCGAACCAGCCGATCTTCTATCCCGTCCTGGAATTCGACTATGCCATGAAAATCGCTCGTGAATGGAACACACGCGACGAAGCTTCAGGATTCCGAGGTTACGTCTTACGGTTTCGCGTGGCGAACGAATTTCTGAACCGGTACGACGTTAAAGAGGCGGGCGGGAGCCATCACCGCGAATACTGGATCCCGGCAGAGGACTTGCCTGAATTCAATCGGAATATCGTTGGGGCCGTCGAATCTGTTGCAGAATTCGGAGGGACTTAACGCGCCCGCAGGACCGCTTCGCGCGCAGCGCGCGGCTGCTGCACGTGAACGAGCTGGTCCTCGGAGTATAGGTAGTCTTCGCCCTCATTGGCGATGATCCGATATCGCGGCCAGTTTTCTCGGTTGGAAGTGTGGTAGATTCTTCTCGCGTCCAGCGACACCGGACAACCACCATGGTCAATGCAGATGGCGAAGCGGACTCGGCGGCGTTACTTCACGCCCAGCGCGCGCGCAGCACGGCCTGCTGAGCGGCGCGCGGCACTTCGATGTCGATGAACTGGTCCTGCGAGTAGAGGTAGTCCTCGCCTTCGTTGTCGATCACGCGAATCAGGCCGTTATCGCGATCAATCTTCTCAGTCGGGAGGGCTTCGTACACTTTCCCGACGTACAGACTGATGTCGTCGCCGCCATCGTCGATACAAAGGACGAACCGACTGCGCGGGTGTTTTCTCACAGTTCGCGCAGGTCTCGCTTGACCTTGACCATTCTTCTTCCGATTCCGTGTGCTTCGAACCAATGTATTTCCGCGATCCATATTCGTCCATTAGGATACAGCACTTCAGCAACACCCTTCATCTTCCGCCAGTTCCCATGTTCGTACTTGCGCCACAACTCCTTACGGATCCGGACACCACGGCCTCTGGCTATTACCTCGATGCTGCGGATTTCGCTTAGAAGTGTGAATTTCATGCGAACCGCGGATTCTACGCGCCGCTCGCTCGCAAGTCTGTGACATGCCAGTTACAATCCGAGTACCGGAGGCTGGCATGCGTCTTCTCCTCCACTGGATCCTGAGCGCCCTCGCGCTGCTGATCGTCTCGCACATTGTTCCCGGGTTCGTGTTGACCGGGTTTACCGCGGCGCTGATCGCAGCCGTTGTGATCGGCCTCATCAACGCCACTCTCGGGCTCATCCTGAAAGTCGTCACCTTCCCGCTGACGGTCCTGACGCTCGGCATCTTCTGGCTCGTGATCAACGCGCTCATGCTCGAGCTCGCGTCCGCCATCGTGCCGGGCTTTCATATCTCCGGCTTCGGCGCAGCGTTCCTGGGCGCAATCATTTTGGCGCTGGTGAACATGATCATCCGCGCGCTGACGCCCAAGAAAACAGGCGAGTACTAGAAAGAAATCGGATGCCATCAGCGGTCATCACCGGAGCAGCGCAGGGCATTGGGCGTCGTACGGCGGAGCTGCTTGCCGAGCGCGGTTACGACGTCGCGTGCATCGACATGCAACCCGCATCGGAAATGGTCGCGCATGTCCGCGGACACGGCCGCGACGCGCTCGACTTCACGGGCAGCGTTGCCGACGAGAACGCGGTCGGAAAGTTTGCCGCGGCTGTGCAATCGCGGTGGGGAGCGCCTGACGTCGTGGTCAACAATGCCGGTATCGCATGGATCCAGCCGGCTGAACTCACATCCGCTGCCGACTTTCGACGCATACTCGAAGTCAATCTCGTTGGACCGTTTCTGGTTGCGAAGACGTTCGCGCCATGGCTGCTCGAGCGAAAAGCCGGAAGCGTGGTGAATGTCGCGTCCATCGCCGGTTTACACGGCATCTCCGACCGCGCCGCCTATAACGCATCGAAGCACGGGTTGATCGGACTGACACGCACCTTGGCTGCCGAATGGGGCGGACGAGGCGTCCGATGCAATGCCGTCTGTCCCGGCTGGGTCAAGACCCCGATGGACGACGCGTCCCAATCCGACGGCGCCTACTCCGACGCCGACATCACCGGCCGCGTCCCAATGAACCGGTTCGCTACGCCCGACGATGTCGCGCAGGCGATCGCATTCCTGGCGGACCCGAAGCTGAGCGGATTCGTGAACGGCCACACGTTAGTGGTCGACGGCGGCTGGACCGCCGACGCCAGCTGGCAGTCGCTGCGCGCGAGCAAGCGCTGAACACGGTTAGTGGTTCCTGTTTGTTAATCCTTCGTTCCAAGTGTCCGCAATCCGGCAACGAGGGGACCAGCCCAACCCAAAAACAAATAACGAAGAACTAACAACCAACAACCTTTCTCTTACTTCACATACATCCACCCGTTTCCATAGCCGTTGCCGTTCGAATCGCCGATCGAGTTCGATGCGCCACTCCAGAAAGCAGCATTGGCGAATCCGAGGCCGCTCAGCTCGCCACCGCCGCTGATGCTTCCGGACCAGCAGCTTACATACCACCCGGGCGTATTAGTGTAGTAAGCAGCGCAGTTGCCGGAGTTTGAGTCGTGGTCGCCATCGTAGGTGCTGAAGTTGACCGCCACCGAGGCGGACCCGGAATGTCCTTGCGCCCACAGGCCCGGCGCCACGCTCCCGACCATCTGCACTAGGTTGCTCGTGGAAAGCGCCCAATAGGAAGCGCTGTTCAGCGAATAATTCATCTTCGCGCGCTCCACAACGCCGGCGCCGTACTCGGGCGACCAGTCATAGCGCAGAAGGTTGTTGGGAGAAAGCGACGACCAGATCGAGACGCCTGTGTACACCTGGAACGACTCGAGGTCGGTGGATGGCTCGCCCAGGAATCGCGGCAGTGTGTTGATTGCCGCTCCCCACGACAATTCCGTCGCCGGCTTGCCGCGTCCCCCCTTCAGATTGCTCCAAACCAGGGTCCAGCCGCCTCCGTCAGTGTCCATATCGCAGAAAGCCTGGAATGCTGAACGCCCGCTCACTGGTTGAACCCAATAAATACCGGTCTTGGCGGCGGGCTGATCCGTCTTCAACGTAGCGCAATTTGCCGCCGGATGCGCCGAGGACAAACCTTCTTCGGGCGCCGGGGCTCCATGGCAGATGTATCCGCTGCCGTTTCCGACGACGCTGACGCCGTAGCTGCCGTCTGCTTCCTGGTAGGGGCAAATACCAGGTTGTGTGATTTGCGTGACGGAGGGCGCGGGTCCGGGCATGCCATTTACGCCCGGTGAACCTTGCGGACCAGTGTCGCCCTTTAACCCTTGCGGGCCTTGGGCGCCCGTGTCACCTTTCGCTCCTTGCAGACCTTGTGGCCCGACCTCGCCTTGCGGGCCCTGCGCGCCCGTGTCGCCCTTCATTCCCTGTGGACCTTGCGGGCCCGTATCGCCCTTCAATCCCTGCGGACCTTGCGCGCCAGTGTCTCCCTTCAACCCTTGCGGTCCTAGCGGACCGACATCGCCTTGCGGCCCCTGCACACCTTGCGTTCCCGGAGCCCCGGTATCACCTTTGAGACCCTGCGGTCCCTGTGGTCCCTGCGAACCGGCGTCACCCTTTAAACCCTGCGGACCTTGCGGTCCTGCTGGGCCCTGAGTGCCCGTGTCGCCTTTCGGTCCCTGCGCGCCCGGTACGCCCTGCGGTCCGGCTGGGCCTTGAGGTCCCGGAGGTCCTTGCGGGCCCATCTGGATCGTGGGCAGCAACGTCACGCTCAGATCGTTCTTGCCCTCGGTGATCGTGACCGTGCGCGTGTCTGGGTTCCAGCCGCTGTCGGCGATCGCGACGGTAATGACGTGATTGCCCGAAGCAAGGCTGACGCTCATTGGCGTAACCTTGCCCGTGGACTTGCCGTCGACGGTGACACTGGCGCCGCTCGGGAACGAGGTCACCTGCAACGTCCCCCTCTCCTCTGCCGCAGCAATGGTCGTGACCAGAAGCAACAAAACCAGAAAGGACGACTTGGTAGCGCTCACAATACCCTCCAAACTCGCAACGCGTGGTTTCCGAGTTTCCCGGCCGCGCGCGCTGCGGTAAGACAGCGCGCGTTGAAGCGAGCACCTCGGGGGAGGATGTTGTGAGCCTAGGGTCGAGCGGGGGGTGCGTCAATGCGCGGATTACCATGGTCACGGGTTACTACCGGCCCGGCACTCTTGCGCAAGCACCTTCATATCAATGGGATAGATAAAACAGGAATCGAAGGTAACCACTCCGCTGCGAGTTCTCGGGCGGGAACGTCGCGGTGGCCGGCTTTCCGCGAAGGGACACACTTCTTCCCGCGCGTGGCGAAGCTGAGCTACGCGTAAACCCGATTTAGTCGAGCATGCGGCGAACGTCTGCCTTGGTGATTCCGGCCCGTTCCCAGAAGTACCAGCAGCCCTCGCTGCCCGCCAACTTGCCAAGGGCGATGTAACTGTGCGATGGGGGCTCGTTCACACCGCGCTCCCATCGCGAAATCGCCATGGCAGAGACATGCAGTTTTCGGGCTAACTCAGTCTGGCTGAACTGAAGCCGGTCCCGCAGCCGCTCGATCCTTGTCGCCCAATCAGGCCGACCATTCGGAGAGATATGTGATTTTCTCGACACGATAGCGCCAGTGTTAAACGTTGCCTCTGCTTAAAAAGCCAGCCATAACGGTGCAGAGAGTCACCCGAGGGTGACCTAACATGGACAGCGAAGGACCAGCACTGCGGCGCTGCGGTTGGTACTGTGGGTTGTACGCCCGCATCGCTCGTAGACTCAGCGTCGACCGGTCCTACGTCTCTGGTACAACGCGAGGTCGGCCGCCGTTCGTAAACAGAAGCCGCACTCCACGTTTCCAGCAATCGAACGAGGCAGATGTTTTCCCACTCATCGGCCCGTCCCGCAATCATTGGCGCGCAGCGTACATGGCGCTGCGTCTACCATTCGTTGTTTCGCAGACTAGCACAAAGCAGGGTTGTCGTCTGTGACGTTAAACACTAACTTGCGTGGTTTGTTCCTTTTTGGTTCAGGAGGGCTTCAGTTTCGCCACTAAAGTGGCGATGTCGGACTGCTGAAACAGCCGGATTCCAGCCACACCGGCCGCTCCTGCCTGGCGGCAGAGGTTGGCGTTTCCAGCGTTAACTCCGCCGAGGGCAATGACGAATCCCGCGGCGACCACACACGCCGCTTTCAGCGCCGGCAATCCGCTCCCCGGGTGGCCTTCCTTCTCGAATACCGGCGCGAACACGGCGAAATCGGCGCCGTGCGACCACGCCGACTTGACCTCCTCCGGGGTGTGGCAGGAAACACCTACGACGAATCGCCTGCGTTCGCGAGCGATGGCACGCGCGTCGGAAGCAGAAATATCGTCGGAGCGGAGATGCACGCCGTCGGCGCCCGACGCGATCGCGACGTCCACGCGCGAATTGATCAGCAACCGGGTCGGCGTAGCGGCGGCTTGGACGATACCGGCGGCCTCGCCGGCGAGGGCTTCCAGTTCGCGGGCAGCCAGGTCCCGCTCGCGCAGCTGGATGTAATCGACGCCCGCGGCCGCCGTTTCGCCGATCTTGCGCAGAAGCAGGCGGCGTTGCTCGGACTCGGTCCCGGCGAACTGCTTGCGGTCGGTGATGTAGTACAGGAGCAAAGCGGTATCTCGGTAGGTTGGCCTGTCAGTATCTCAAGCCCGTTCGAATACCGAAATACCGATTCGCTGAAATACGGCGTTTTCGAACCGCATCTAACCTTCGATGAGCCTTGGAGCCCAGATCGTCGGACTGTTCGTGCTTTCCCTTGCCGTTGCCTGTGCATCGTGGACCGTGACGCAGGAGGAGGTCTTTCGCGGGTTGCGCGAGTATGCGCAGCGTCAGATGGAATGCCCCGAATCGCCGTGGCGCCGTAAGTGTTTTTACCTCTTCACGTGCCATTATTGTTTCAGCCACTACATTGCCATCTTCTTTATCGCGATCACCGGCTACAAACTGTACATGCCGAACTGGACCGGTTATGTGATCGCACTGTTCGCGCTGGTCTGGGTGTCGAACCTCAATATGAGCTTCTACGCGTGGCTGCGGCAGCAATACAAGACACAGAAGTTCGAGGCCAAGGCGGTGGAACACGACGTGAAGAGGAAGATCGAACGCTCGCACATCGAATTCCCGCCGGCAGCGTAGTTAACCATTACGCGGCAGCGCGGCGGCGGATTTTAGAGAGCTCCGCCTTGTTCGCAGCATGGCGGATTTCGTAATAGGGCTGCACCGCCATCCAAAAGCGTGCTGGCATGCCGAAGTACCGTTCCAGGCGCACGGCGGTGTCTGCAGTCATTGCGCGACGTTCGTGCAGCAGTTCGTTGATCCGTGGAAGGGAAACGCGGAGTTCCTTCGCCAGCCGGTATGCCGTCAGGCCCAGCGGTCTCATGAACTCTTCCCGTAACATTTCGCCCGGGTGGAGCGCCCACAGTTTTGCCTTCTTGCGCGCCATTGCGTCCTCGATACTAACGTTAAGCGTTCGTACCGGCCCATCCTAAGGCAACTCGCGAGTCTCCGTTTCCGGTTTTCCTCGCGTCACGGCGATCTCCGGGCCTTCCTTCTCCTTCGTCTGCGGCGGACGGTCGAGGTGATACTTCGTCAGCCCGTCGCGAAGGGCTTCGAAGCCTTCCTCCGGCGTGTCGACAATCTTGAACAGGTGGATGTCGTTCGGCGAGATCGTGCCGGTGTCCGCCATCGCCTGCAGGTTGAGGACGCGGTTCCAGTACTCGCTGCCATACAGGAGTACGATGATCTTCTTCGCCAGCTTTTCCGTCTGCGCCAGCGTGAGGATCTCGAACATCTCGTCGCACGTACCGAACCCGCCGGGAAATACGATCAGCGCCTTCGCCAGATACGCGAACCAAAGTTTGCGCATGAAGAAGTAGTGGAACTCGAAGTTCAGCTCCGGCGAGATGTATCGGTTGGGCATCTGCTCGAACGGCAGGTTGATGTTCAAGCCGATGGTCTTCCCGCCAGCCTCGCGGGCGCCGCGGTTGGCGGCCTCCATGATGCCCGGTCCACCGCCCGTCGTGACAACAAAGCGTTGCCGCTTGGTGCTCAATCCGAGAGACCACTCGGTCAGCAGGAACGCCATTTTGCGTGCGTCTTCGTAGTAGCGCGCCATCTCCGCCGCGGCGCGGGCGCGCTTTACCTTCTCCTGCTCTTCCGGCGGCGCGGGTCTTGCCGAACCCGGCTTCTCCAGCAGTTCCAGTTCTCGCTCCGCGTCCGAGCGGCTATGGAAGCGCGCCGAGCCGAAGAAGACGACGGTGTCCTGGATACGCTCGCGCCGGAAGCGGGACAGCGGTTCTGCGTATTCGGCGAGGATCCGGAGGATGCGACCTTCCGGCCCGTTCAAGTACTTCTTGTTTTCGTAGGCGAGGGGAGCACGGCTGATCTCGGGGAAATCTTCGATGTCCATGTCAGTGAATGAGGATACAGGCCGGACCTGAATGTGAGAAGAGCGTCGCCACCCGTTATTGGCGAGGGGCGACCGGGTCTTTGTAGTGCACGGCCTCCCAGATGCCGATCCAGATGTCGATCAGTCCGAATCCGGTGGCGAGGCCGCGTACGAAATTCTGTTGCAGGATCGATTTCAGCAGTGGAAGCCCCTCGACGAGGCCGTTGTTGACCCATACCGGCGTCCACGGCAGCACCGCGAGCAGCATGCCCAGTTCAATGCAGAAGATGACAAAGATCACGAGCGAGATCCGGTGCATCCAGACCGAGCCTCTTGGGACCGCTGCTTGTTGTTCCGGAGTTGCCGGGCGGCCGCTGGCAATGTTCACCACCCGGTCCGAGGCAATGGGCAGATTGGCTTCAGGCAAACCGTGTTCCCCTGGGTTGTGCGTCGAACCCATTCCTGGATTCTATAGCACTTGCATCAGCCACTGGGCTCTTCGCACGAGTGCAAGCTTCAGAAACTGTTCGCCTGAGCCCTGCGCCATGAGCCCTGTGCCCGGTGCCCGGTGTTACGACCTTAGGGCTTTGATGCGCTCCGCTACGTCGCGGTAGTCAATGTTGCTGCCGTAAACCTCCATGAAATGCTGGAGGGCGGAGGGCTTGTTGCCGGCGAGTTCGTAGGCACTGGCCAGGTCGTAGTGCAGCGCCATCCGCTGCTCCTCGCCGTCGGCCATCTTGATCGCTTTCTGGTACCACTTGAAGCTCGCCTCAGGTACACCCTTGTCGACGAAGCACTGCGCCAGCCAGGTGAAGGCCTGGATGCTGTCGCGGAACGGCACGCCCTTGTCGATGGCGGTGCAGACCTTCTGGAGTTCCCCGATGGCCTCGTCCATCAGCCCCATTTCACGGAAGGCGACGCCCAAGTTGTAGTGCGTCTCCGGGTCTTCGACCTCAGTCGAACCCTTCTCGGCGTCTTCTTTGAACTCCTGGAACATGTCGTCGAGCAGCGATTCTTCTTCGCTCTTCGGCGGTTCGGGCGCTGCGGCCGGAGCCGGTGCGGCGGCGACCGGCGCAGGCGGCGAAGGAGGAGCGGAAGATTTCGGCGCTGCAGCAGCGGCAGCTTTCGGTGCGGGCGGAGGCGGCGCGGCGACCTTGAAGTCCTGACCGAGCGCCGCTTCCAGGTCAGACAGGAATCCGCCGAACTGGTCCGCAGGTGCGGCAGCCGCGGCAGCGGCGGCTTGGGCCACCGGCTCGGGTGCTGCAACTGGCGGCACCAGTTCGACCGAGAAATCAGGGGCAGGCAACGGCGCTTCGGCAACCGGCGCCGGCTCGCGCGCCGCGGCATCGAAGACAAACTCCTGGACCACGGGTGCTGAGGCCGCTTCTGGCGCCTGAACTTCGACAGAAAACTCGGCGCCGGCGGGCTCGACCGCGATTCCGAACTCCGGAGCTGCGGCAGGACCAGAGATGCCCGCTGCGATCTGTGCCTTCAAGCCCGGCAATTCCGGTTGTTTCGGGTCGATCGACTCGCAACGCGCGACCGCGGCTGCCGCTTCCGGCCACATCGTCTGAGACATGTAGAACTTGATCTCGTCTATGACTTCCTGGACTTCCCTGGCACCGGGAGCGGTGCGAACAGGCGCGGGCGCTTCGAACGCGGTTTCCCATTCCGACGAGATGTCCATCGCGGCGGCTACCGGCGCCGGCACGGCAGGCCCACTCGCCTTGTACTTTGTCGCCAGCTCGGCGTATTTCGCCGCTTGCTCGGTGTTGCCCTGGGCGGAGTGCACCTGGTTCAGGACGTCGCAGCAACGGGCGGCTTCGGCGAATTTCCTGGCGGCCGCGTACAAGGTCGCCATGCGCGCATTGAGTCGAGCATCGCGCGGCGCCTTGGGCAGCACCTTCTCCAGAGGAGCGAGCGCCTTTTCCGGAAGGTTATACGAATCGAGCAACTCGGAGTCGGTCAGCGCCGCTTTGACGGCTTCCTCGACTTCTTCCGGGTAGTTGGTCTTCACAGCCGGAGCATCCATCTCCAACTCGTCCACGACAAAAGCCTGCACGGCTTCTTCGGGCGCGAGCGGACGCACAGCAGCGTCCTCACCGAGCTTGATCAGCACCTGGCGGTACTGCTGCTCGTGCTGCGAGTTCTCCGGTTCCAACTGCGTCAATTCCTGGAACAGGTCCTTGCCTTTGCGCAGGTCCCCCGTCTTCACGTAGGCGTTGGCGAGGAACTCCGTGCACTCGACGATGTGGGCTTTGCTTCCGGCTTCCTTGTAGATGACGAGCAGGTTTTCGAGCGCCCCCGGGTTCTCGCGTTCGCGCGTCAGGATCGGCTCAAGAATACGGATGAGCGAATCATCGCCGACTTGGGCCGCGTATTCCTTCAGGAGCGACAGCGCCTTATCCGATGCGCCGTTGTTGAACAGCCACTCCGAGAAGACGCTGATCCCGCTGAAATCCTTGTGCGCGACGGCAAGCGTGCGCGATGTTTTCTCCGCCCCATCGGCAGCGCCGGTCATGATCTGCGTGCGCAGCAGCAGTGCCAGCCCGTCAGGATTCTTCTCGAGGCCGGCGATCTTGCCGAGGAATACTCCGGCGCTCGCGCCGTCGCCCTGGTCCATCGAGATCTGCGCCCGCTTCATGAGCGCCATGGCGTTGGTGGGGTCGAGGTTCAGGATCTTGCTGAGCGCCTCGTCGGCCGCGTCGAGCGCGCCGCGCATGTGCAGCGACTCGGCGGCGCGGAAGAAGATGTTCTTCGCGTCTTCCTTCTTGCCCAGCTTGATGTAAAGGTCGGCGAGTTTCGTCTGGACGGCGGCATTGTCCGGATCCAGTTCCAGCATCTTGTTGAAGACATTAGCGGCGGCGGCCTGGTCGTTGTTCTTGAGCCAGTGATCGGCAACCGCGACGTACTGCTGGCGTGCGTCGTTATAGAGTCCCTGCTGGGTGTAGAACTCGGCGAGCCGCTGGACGGCGTCGACGGCGTTCGGGTTCACCTTCGTCAGCTTCTTGTACATCGCGATAGCTTTGACGGTGAAGCCATCGGACGCGTAATGGTCGCCGACCTTGCGGAAGTACGAAGTCGCTTTGTCGGTCTGCCCCAGGCGGGCGTAAAGGTCCCCGATCGTGTTCAGGACGGTCAGGTCCTTGGAATCTTCCTTGCTGACTTTTTCGTACTCGTTGATCGCGTTCTGCAGCTTGCCTTGCTGGACGTATTTCTCCGCCGAGGCGAGCACCTTCGCTTTATTGAAGCCAAACCCGAGTGCCATCTTGGACTCCGCGATGTGTTCCGTGACGCCGGGGGGACTGGATTGCGTACGGATAACCAGGCGTCACCTGAGTTTATGCGGGAGACACGCTGGAATGAGCGTAACAGTATCACAAAGTAACCCCAAGCCCAAGGGAACACCCGCATTCTCAGCGGTTTTTTGGACGGATTTCACGTGGGTCGCCCCACTCGTGGCGCCGTGTTGTTCCGATGTTCCCTTACCTCAGGATGTTTCGCAATCACAATTCGAAAGTTGACATACAGACGTTATAGGTCATAATTGACACTGTCATGACTGACCTAATAATCCTCGCGACTCTGCTTCCGGGGCCGAAGCACGGATATCAGTTGAAACACGAGGCGGGGATCATCCTGGGTCAGGAAGCCCTGCATAACAACCTGGTTTACCCCTTGCTGCGCCGCTTCATGAACAACAAATGGGTGGTGCGAAAGGCGGTCCCGGGTGAACGCGGCCAAACGCGCCAGCAGTACGCGTTGACCGCCCTCGGACGGCAGGAACTCGTGTCCCGGCTCAGCAGCTTTACCGAGCAGGATGCGCGCTCGTCGGAAGCATTTCGTTTCCGAGTGACGACCTTTCAGTTGCTGGCGCAGGACACGCGTGAGCGGATCCTTAGCGCTCGCGAAGCTCATCTTCAGGCGCTCATCGAGAAACTCAAAGCTATGCAAAAGACTTTTTCGCTCGACCCGTATTCCGAAGCGGTCATCGCATTTTCTCGTGCCGAGGCCAAATCGGAGCTGAATTGGATTGCGCGCGTGCGCAAACTCGAACTACCGACGAAGGAATAAAGGAGTCAGTCATGCGAACCCTCACACTCTGGCAGATTGAAATGGTCCCGTGGTACGCGTTCCTCATCGTATGGGTGATCGCGGCCGTCCGTGTAAAGCAGGACAAAGCCTCAGAGCCTTTCCTGGCCCGCCTCACCACGATCGCTTACGCCGGCATCGCGTTTGCACTGTTGTTCTCTGACAGGGTGCCCTTCGCGCTGCTGCGCCAGCGGTTCCTGCCGGACATCGAAGGCCCGAAGATTCTCGGCGTCGCGCTCACGTATGCGGGCGCGGCGGTGGCGATCTGGGCGCGCGTCATTCTGGGCAGCAATTGGAGCGCGGAAGTAAGACTGAAATTCGGACACGAACTGGTGCGCTCCGGGCCCTACGCCTATGTCCGGCATCCGATTTATACCGGCGTACTGCTGTCGGTCATGGGCACGGCGCTCGTGGTTGGCGAGTGGCGCTGCATTGCGGCGATCGCGCTGATCGCGGTCGCGCTGGGTCTAAAAGCTAGCCGCGAAGAGCAGTTCATGGTCGCCGAGTTCGGCGACGCCTACTTCGCCTACCGGCGCACCACCGGCTTTCTGCTCCCCAAGTGGTAGCGCTGGCGTCCCGCCGGCAGTTCCGCAGGGCCTCCCCGCCTGCCGCTGTCCACATCTGCGTCGAACGCCTTATTCGTATCGCAGCGCCACCATCGGATCTACCTTCGTCGCTCGCCGGGCCGGCAACAGCATCGCGATTCCGCCGATGACAATTACTACGACCGCGGCGGTCGCCATGCTCACCGGATCCAGTGGCGTGACCTCAAAGAGTATGGACCGCAACAGCCGCGCAGCGAACGCCGCCGCTACCAACCCGGCAGCAGCGCTGACCAGGACCGCCGCCAACCCTCGTCCTGCGATCAGCCGCAGGATATGCCATCTCTGCGCGCCGAGCGCTATGCGCACGCCGATCTCGCGCGTGCGCTGTAACACCAGGAACGCCACCACGCTGTAAATCCCCACTGCCGCGAGGACGAGCGCGATCAAACCGAACAGTGTCAGCAGCACGGCGTCGAAGCGCGGACGCTGTTGCAACTTGCTGACGCGCTCGTCGAGAGTGCTGATCTCTACCGGCAGCGTCGGATCCAGTTCCGCAACTGCCGCGCGCAACCATGTCGTCACCGTTCGTGGGTCGAGCGAGGTACGGATGATGGCCGTGGAGTGGTTGAACGGATCATTGATCCGCCGCACCCAGTAATACTCAGGGTCGGCGGCCGTCGCTGCCCCGCCGTTCTTCACATCCGCCGCGACACCAACGACCGTGAACCACGGCGTCTCGTCGTGGTACTGCATGTGCACGCGCTGCCCGATGGGATCTTCATTCCCGAACAGTCGCTTTGCCAGCGTCTGGCTCACGATGAGCGGATGCTCGGCCGGTTGTCGGTCTGATTCGTTGAAGGTCCGTCCTGCGACGATCGGGATGGAAAGCGTGCGAAAGTAATCCGGCGTCACCGACCGCCACACCACCATCCCGCCAGTACCCTCGGTGTATTTCGGCTTCCCGAATACTTCGAGCGTAGAGTACGGCCGCGAACCCGTCCGTCCGGCGGGCGGGAGGGAATCGCTCAGTGCCAACTGGTCCACACCGGGAACCTGGCGAACCCGCTCCTCGAACCGGCGGAAAAACTCTGCCTGCTGTGCCGGTTGCTGGTAGCGGTTGCCCAGATTTACCTCTGCCGTGATCGTGTGGTCAGTGCGGATGCCGAGCGGCACGGCTTCCAGCTTCCACAAGCTGCGCAGCAACAGAGCTGCCGTCGAGACCAACACGATCGACGCGGCGATTTGGAACGCGACCAGGAGGTTGCGGAACGTCATGCGCGCCGATGGCGTGGCTCGCGAGATCGTCAGCGCTTCCGCCGGCGGACGGTGCAGCGCCGGAGCGATTCCGAACAGCAAAGAGCACGCGAGGGCCGTCAGCAGCGTGAATCCGAGCACTCGCGCATCGAGCGTTGCCTCGTGGATGCGCGGGATCCCCTGCGGCGCAAGTCGGACGAACGTTTTGAGCAGGAGGTAGGCGATGGCGCAACCGCCCGCCGCTCCGATTACACCCAGCAGCGTGCTTTCGGTGAACGCCAGGCGCACGAGGCGCGCGCGGCTGGCGCCCAAAGCGGCGCGGATTGCAAGCTCTTCCTGTCGCCCGCTCATGCGCGCCAACAGGAGGTTGGTGACGTTGGCACACGCGATGAGCAGCACGGCCATCACGGCGCCCAGCAACGTCCACGCGGCGGCTTTCGAATCGCCCATCAGGCGTTCGCGCAACGGCCGCACACTGAGCTTGACCTCATGCCGGAAGGCGGGAGGGACATATTGCAACGACGACTGGAAGAACGGCTCCAACCGCTCGCGCGCCTGCGCTGCCGTCACGCCCGGCTTCAAACGGGCGAAGACCCGGAGCACCGCGCCCGTGTTCGGATGCCGCTGGCGGGACTCGTCCATTTGACGAGGCAGCAACACGTCCACCTGCGCCAGTGTGGGAAGTTCGAACGTCTTCGGCAGCACGCCGATGATCCGTACTTGCTCGCCGTCGATGGGCACCGTCCTGCCCAGGACGGCCGCATCGCCGCCGAAGCGGCTGCGCCAGAATCCATAACTGAGCAGCGCCGTCTTGGGCGCATTGGGCTGGTCTTCAGCACGGGTGAAATCGCGGCCGATCAGCGGACCGACTCCGAATGTCGGCAGGAAGGTCGACTCCACGCGCCCGCAACTTAGGCGGGCGGGGTTCGTGTCCGTCAGGTCACAGTTCTCGACACCGCTCCACGACGTGATGGCCGCGAACGGGCTGTTGTCCAGCCGCCGCAGGTCCATGTAATCGGCGCCGAGGTAGAACTCGCTGGGCTCGACGGGCGCGATATAGCCGAAAGAAACCAGCTGTTGCGGCTGCGCGTAGGCAAGGTCGCGGAAGAGGATGCGGTCGACGGCGCTGAACACGGCGGTCGTCGCGCCGATGCCGGTCGCCAGCGTCGCGACGACGGTGATGGCAAACAGCGGACGCCGCAGCAGATTTCGCCACGAGTAGCGGGCGTCCTGCAGGAAGGTTTCGAGCGATGCGGACAGTTGGGCCACAGCTCACCCCCGGTGTTCCTTTGGACACCACGAACGACGGAGTTGCTCCAATGGGATTGGCTAATAACAACGTGAGCTGTCATCCCGAGCGATTGATGGCTGCGATTGTGCCGAACAGGCCGTCACGAATGCGGCAAGGACGAGTATCGTCCGAATCATTGCCGCCGGATTGTAGTGCCGCTCGGGTCTGCATACAATGTCGCGGCTGGATACTTCATCCCATGCGATCTCTTCGCGTTCTGCTCATCGCGCTCTTCGCAGTCTCGTGCTCCGCTCAACTCACGCAGAACCTGCGAGCGAAGCTCGACGGTGTCTTCTCCGATGTCGCCAAGCCTGGTTCTCCCGGCTGCGCGCTTGCGGTCTACCAGAACGGCAAGATCGTTTACGAGCACGGCTACGGTCTCGCCAGCATCGAGAACCAGGTCCCGATCACGCCGCGGACAGTGTTCGACCTCGGTTCGACGAGCAAGCAGTTCACCGCCTTCAGCATCCTGCTTCTGGAGCGCGACGGGAAACTCTCCCTCAGCGACGACGTCCGCAAGTACATCCCCGAACTGCCGCAATACGAGCGCACCATCACCATCGCGGACCTCATGCACCACACCAGCGGCGTGCGCGACTACCTCACGCTCTGGAACCTCGCCGGCGTACCCACCGAGAACCTGACTACCGATGAAGACGCGCTCAAGCTGATCGTGCGCCAGAAAGGCTCGAACTTTCCCGCCGGGAACGAGTTCCTCTACAGCAACAGTGGCTATTTCCTTTTGTCGGAGATCGTGAAGCGCGTCAGCGGCAAGACACTTCGCGAGTTCGCGCAGGAGCGCATCTTCACCCCGCTTGGAATGACGCACACGCAGTATGTCGACGACCACACACTCATCGTTCCGCGTAAGGCCACTGGTTACGCGCCCAACCACAGCGGCTTCGTCGTCGAGATGTCGGATTACGAGCAGACCGGCGACGGCGCGGTGAACAGCTCCGTCGAGGACCTGCTGCTGTGGAACAACAACTTCTATGCGCCCAAGGTCGGCGATGCTGCGCTCGTCGCGCACGAACATGAGACCGGCAAACTCACCAGCGGCGACCCGCTCGATTACGCCTCGGGGTTGTTCGTCGGCAGCTATCGCGGGCTGAAGACGGTCCGTCACGGCGGTGCGTGGGCGGGATACCGCGCTGAGCTGCTGCGCTTTCCGGAGCAGAAGGTCGGCATCGCGTGCCTGTGCAACCGCACCGATGCCGCGCCTGACCGCCGCGCTGACGCCGTCGCCGATATCATCCTCGCGAAACTGCTGGCGCCGCAGCCGCCGCCGCAACCGGTGAAACCGGTCCAAGTCCTGGAATCCGATTTGGCACGTTTTGCGGGTGTGTACGCCAACGCCGGCACCGGGGAATTGCGGCGCTTCACCGCGCGCGATGGGAAACTGCTGATCGGTGGCTTGCGCGCCTTGAACGCAGTCGGTCCGGACCGGTTTCAGTTCCCGAATTCAAAGACGGAGATTGTGTTCAGCGGCGCCGACGAGATGCAGGTGGTTCCACCGACGGGCAAGCCGCAAGTATTTCGCCGCTTTGTGCTGACACCCAAACGCGATCTGTCGGCCTATACCGGCTCCTACTACAGCGATGAACTCGATACCACGTTCCGCGTCGCGATCGAAGGCGGGGAACTAGCGGTCGTACCGAAGTTCGGGCGCGGCCTGCACCTGCTTCACGCCGGCGGCGATACGTTCATGACCGACTTCGGCATTCGCGTAACCTTTGAAGCTCACGGAGATCGGATCGACTCCGCAATTCTCGGAGCAGGACGCGTCCGCAACCTGGTGTTGACGCGGACGCCCGACACGCCCGCGAAAGGACAATGAATGGTTCGCCGCCTCACGATGGTTGTGCTCTGCGCAACGGTGCTCCTCGGACAGAATCCTGTGCCGCGCCCGCGGCTGCGCGATCTCGGCGTATCGGTCGGAGTGCTGCCGACCGGCCAACTCAACGCCATCACCGACGTTCCCGGCGTTCTCGTCGGCCAGACCACCATCATCCGCGGAGACAACGTGCGCACCGGTGTGACAGCCATCCTGCCGCATAGCGGCAACCTCTTCCGCGACAAGGTCCCGGGAGCAGTATTCATCGGCAACGCGTTCGGCAAACTCGCCGGGTCCACGCAGGTCAATGAACTCGGCGAGATCGAAACGCCCATCCTGCTCACGTCCACCTTGGCAGTTCCACGCGTGGCCGACTTCCTGATCGACTACATGCTGGCGCTACCCGGGAACGAAGACGTGCAGTCCATCAATCCGCTGGTCGGCGAGACGAACGACGGCTACCTGAACGACATCCGCTCGCGGCCGATCACGCGCGACGACGTCTTTAACGCCATCAAGTCCGCGAAACCAGGCGCGGTCGAGGAGGGTACCGTCGGCGCGGGCACCGGTACGATCGCGTTCGGATGGAAGGGTGGGATCGGGACGTCATCGCGCAAGCTGCCCGCTTCGCTTGGAGGCTACACCGTAGGCGTACTGGTGCAGACCAATTTCGGCGGCGTGCTGTCGATCGCCGGCGCGCCGGTCGGAGTTGAACTTGGCAAGTACGCCTTCCGCGAGCAACTGCAAAATTCACCACAAAGGACACCCTTCGGCTCCGCTCAGGGCAGGCTACGGAGCACGAAGGAAGACGATGCCAAGGGTTCCTGCATGATCGTGGTCGCGACCGACGCGCCTGTCGACGCTCGCAATCTCAAGCGGCTGGGCGCGCGCGCCATGATGGGCCTGGCGCGGACCGGGTCTTCGGGTTCGAACGGCAGCGGCGACTTCGTCATCGCCTTCTCGACCATGCGCGATCGCAACCGGCCCGTCCTCGACAACGAAGCCATGTCGCCGCTCTTCCTCGCGGCGATCGAGGCCACCGAAGAGGCGATCTACAACTCGCTGTTTCGGGCGACGAGCGTCACCTCGCGCGGTCACACCATCGAGGCGCTCCCGCTGGACAAGACACTCGAAGTGCTGAAGAAGCACGGAGTCATTGTCGAAAAAAGGTAAGTTTCGTATGAGGTATGCGCGGTCGGCCATGAGCCTTCACCGTGCTACTCTGCAACCATGGGAACTGTGCTTGGACGTACCGGGCGCACTGCCATCGTCCTTCTGACCCTTGTTATTGCCGCAACGGCGCAGCAGCCGCCGGCCAAGCGCGCGACTGCCGCAACTCGGAGCATCGAGCGCTATCTCGATTCGATCCGTGACAATCCTCTCCTGCTGCTCGAGTTCGTCCGCCGCATGCCGAAGGGCGGAGACCTGCACATCCACCTGACCGGCAGTGTTTATGCCGAGAGCTTGATCGGTTACGCCGCTCGCGACAACATCTGCATCGACAATCGCAGCTTTGCGGCTGTCCCTCGGGATTCTCAGCCGGAGCCCGCGCCTCCTCCCGGACCGGACGGCAAACCCGCGCCGGTTCACCCGGTCTGCGACGAGAGCAGGAACCACGTCCCTGCCAACCGCGCGCTCTACGACCCCTATCTCGCCCGCCGGATCGTCGACGCGTGGTCGATGCGCGATTTCGTTCCCGCGCCGGGCGAATCCGCTCACGATCACTTTTTCGACTCGTTCGCCAAGTTCTCGCTCGCCAAGAACGGCCATGAAGGCGACATGCTGGCCGAGGTAGCTTCGCGAGCCGCGCACGACCGCGTCAGCTATTTGGAGGTCATCTTTGAAGGTGACGGCGGGGCGGCGTCCCGGCTCGCCGCCGGTATGGGTTGGAACGGAGACATGGCGTCGCAACGCCAGAAACTGCTCGATAAGCAGATCGAGCGCGTAGTCGCCGACGCGCGCATTGCCCTCGATCAAGCCGAGACACGCATGCGCGACGTCCTGCGGTGCGGATCCCTCAACGCCGACCCGGGATGCAACGTCACAATCCGCTGTCTGTATCAGGTGCCGCGCGGGTTGGCGCGCGAGCAGGTCTTCGCCGAGATGGTCGCGGGTTTCGAAATGGCCACCGCTGATTCCCGCGTAGTCGGCGTCGATCCGGTCGGGCCTGAAGACGGTCCGGTCGCGATGCGCGACTTCTCGCTGCACATGCAGATGTTCGCGTTCCTCAAAGGCATTTATCCGAAGGTCCACCTCAGCGTGCACGCAGGGGAATTAACGCAGCAACTGGTGTCGCCGGAAGCGCTGCGGTATCACATCCGCGAATCGGTGGAGATCGGCCACGCAGAACGGATCGGCCACGGCACATCGATGATGTACGAGCGCGACCCTGTTGGGCTGCTGAAGGAGATGGCGGACAAACAGGTGCTGGTCGAGATCTGCCTGACCAGCAATGACCTCATCCTGCACGCAAGCGGCGCCAACCATCCGCTGCCGGCTTATCTCAAGTACAGCGTTCCCGTTTCACTTGCGACCGACGACATGGGCATCACCCGCTCAGAACGTGAACAGGAATATTTGAAAGCCATCGAGACGTACCATCTCAGCTATGCCACTCTGAAGATGATGGCGCGCAACAGCCTGGAACACGCCTTTGTCACAGGCCAAAGCTACTGGACTGACGCACGCAAGTTCCGCCCGGTGTCCCAGTGCCGAACGGCAACTTCACAGTCCTGTACACAATTCCTGGAGTCCAGCCCGCGGGCACGCTTACAGTCGCAACTGGAGCACGATTTCGACGATTTCGAAAGGCATCTCTCAGGCGAACCACTTATTAATCAAAAAATAACCGCCACCCGTTGAAAAGCAGCGCCCAGGTGCAGCATAATCCAGCAGCATCCCCCTGCGACGGACCAGCGGCGCCGTCGTGTTTTGGTTGAGGGCCCTCCCTACATGATCTGCCCAAGGTGCGGTACACAGAATTCCGATGCCGCCGGCAAGTGCGCGCGCTGCGGCATCAGCCTCGCACTTGGCGGCGACAGTGAGACCTTCGCCGGAATTGTGCCCGCTCCTATTCCCAGCGGAGGAGCAGCCGCCGCTCCCGCGCCAGCCCTCATACCGCCGACCCCGTCCATGGCCGACATGGCGACCGCCGGGCCTTGGGCGGTGATGGGACCGGGACCTGCCGGCGACGAAGTCAACTTCGGCCCGCGCTACAAGATCCAGCGCATGCTCGGCGAGGGCGGCATGGGCGCCGTTTACAAAGCGCATGACATGGAACTGGACCGCGACGTCGCGCTCAAGTTGATCCGCCCCGGCCTGGCGATGGATGCGAACGTCTCGGCGCGTTTCAAGCAGGAACTGCTGCTGGCGAGCAAGGTCTCGCACAAGAACATCCTGCGCATTCACGACCTGGGTGACGCCAACGGCGTGAAATTCATCTCGATGGCATACGTCGAGGGGCAGGACCTGCACCAGCTCCTCGCCGACAACGGCAAGCTGCCGGTCGACCGCGCGGTGAAGCTGGCGAAGCAAATGTGTTCCGCGCTGGAGGCGGCGCACGCCGAGGGCGTTGTCCACCGCGACTTCAAGCCGCAGAACATTCTCCTCGACAAGAACGAGCAGGTGTACGTCACCGACTTCGGATTGGCGAAATCGCTCGAGGCGGATGCCGGTCTTTCCCGCAGCGGCGAATTCCTCGGCACTCCACGCTACATGGCGCCCGAGCAGGTCGAGGGTCGCGGCATCGATCACCGCGTCGACATTTATGCGCTGGGGCTGATCCTTTACGAGATGCTGACGGGCGACGTGCCCTTCCACGCCGATTCGACCATCCAGCTGATGTACAAGCGGGTGAACGAGACGCCGAAAAGTCCGAAGACGCTCAATCCCGAGTTGCCGGATTGGATCAACCGCGTGGTGATGAAGTGTTTGGAGCGGTATCCAGACAATCGCTACCAGAATGCCACCGACCTGTTAGCCGACCTTCAGCACCAACTCGCACCGGCGAAGACAAAATCAGGCGCGATTGCGATCGACATCCGCCGCGTCGAATCCGAGATGCCCGCAGCCAACCTCGGGCTGCTGATCGCCGTCGCGATCGTCTTGATAGTAGGGGCAGTTTCGCTGGCGGTTCCCAGCGTTCGCCACCGTATCTTCGGCAGCAAAGGTCCGGGCGCTGCCGAGGTCGTCGCGACTAAGCACATCGCCGTGCTGCCGTTACGGATCATCGGGGACGCCGCTGCTATCGGCTATATCGGCGACGGCATCACCGACGCGCTGACGGCCAAACTCTTCCAGTTGAAAGATGTGCAGGTTGCGCCGCCGAGCGCGGTGGCGAAGATCAAGCCGGACACACCGATCGCTGAAGCCGCGAAAGCACTGGGCGCGACCTTGATCATCTCCGGAAACATCCAGGGAGAGGGCGACAAGATCCGGATGGTCCTGAACCTGGATGATGCCGCATCCGGCAAGCGCCTGTCGTCGCAGGAATTCTCGGGCATGAAGCAGGACCTGCTGACGCTTGAAGATAACGCCTACAGCAAAGTGGTTACGGCTTTGTCGGTAAAAACGACGACCGAAGAACTTGCGCGCACGGCGGCGCACCCCACTGAAAACGTCGATGCGTACGACCTTTATCTAAAAGGGCGTAATGCGATGCACGGCGAAGTGGACGCCGAGGCGGTGACGGCCGCTGTCAAGTTCTACGAACAGGCGATCCAGCGAGATCCGGCGTTTGCGCTCGCGTACACGGGTATTTCGGATGCGAGCATGCGCATGTATACCAACACGAAGGATGCGGTCTGGGCGCAGAAGGCGCTCGGCGCCGCCCAACAGGCACAAAACCTGGCCGACAATCTTCCCGAGGTCCATTTCGCTTTGGGTTCGGTGTACACGGCGACCGGCAAGAGTGCGGAAGCGATCTCAGAGCTGAACCGTGCGCTTCAGCTCGCGCCCAACTCGGATGAAGGCTATCGACGCCTCGGCGATGCCTATCGCGCGGCCGGGAAACAGGACGATGCGGTCAAGGCGTACCGCAAGGCGACAGAAATCAATCCGTATTACTGGTACAACTACAACGCTCTTGGCGGCGCGTACCTTCGCTTTGGCCGCAATGACGACGCGCTTGCCGCCTACCGGAAAGTGACCGAACTGGCGCCCAATAACGGCCTCGGATTCCTGAACATCGGCAACGTCTATTACAAGCAAAGTAAGTGGGACGACGCGATCCAGAGCTACAACAAATCGATCGCAGTCTCTCCGACATTCCAAGCCTACAACAATGTCGGCACCATCTACTTTTACCTGAAGAATTATCCGGAAGCCGTGCAGGCTTACGAAAAGGCCGTGGAAATCGCACCCAATCAGCAGGAGGCCGTGGGCAATCTGGCCGATTCCTACCGATGGTCAGGCCAAAAGGAAAAGGCCGACAAGACCTATGATCGCGCCATCGCGCTGGCGGTGAAAACGCTGCAGACGGACCCGCGCAATGCTCAAGTCATGAGCAGCCTCGCTTCTTATTATGCGAAGAAGGGCGATTCGAAGACGGCCCGGAATTACATGCATCGGGCCCGCGCGATCGCGCCGAACGAAGTGAATTTTATTTATATGGAAGCACTCGTCGAGAGCATGTCAGGCAACACCAGCGCGGCGCTCTCCGGCTTCAAAACCGCCTTCGACAGGGGATATCCGGTTCGAGAAGTTGCCAACGATCCCGATCTGACCGGCTTACGATCCAACCCCGAATTCCAGAAATTGATTGAGCAGTACAACTCGAAAAAATAGAGCTGCGCTGCAGTCAATAAGAAAGGCCGCCCAGAGGCGGCCTTTTGACCCTTTGCGCGTCTTCCACTACTTACGACGACGGCGGTACTGGCGCAGTGCGACCAGACCCGTGCCAACCAAGATGATCGCTGCCGGCTCCGGAGTCGGAATGGTCGCGTCCTGGTTCGTGCCACCGTAAACCGTAAGTAAGGGAGGCCAATCCCCGCCATTCCCATTACACGGGTTAGTTGCGGTGGGTGTGCAGGTTGCACTGGGACTATTCATATTGATAGCCAGATAGTGGCCGTCCGGTATGCCGCCGGGGTCGGAGTTGCTGCTCGGATTCTTGGGATCGGAGAACTTGATATCGTATCCGCCCGTGATCGGGGTCACGTCGCAGGTCAAATAGATATCGCTGTTGCAGAAGATCGTCGGTAGCGTCGACGACAGGAACTTGAAATCCACGGTCGTCCATTGCGATCCCGTGTTGTTACAGAACCCGAAGTAGCCCCCACCAATAGAGTTGGTGGTAAAGCTAAAGTTGTTCAGGTTGCTAACCGACTGGATCGGACCCGCGCTGTTGTCCCAGGAAGAACACGCGGGGTCGCCGATGATAATGGTTGGTCCCGCGAACGCGGACACTGCACACGCCATTATTGCGATCATTAATACTGCCGAGCGCATTCTCATCTGTCTTCCCCCCGGACTTGCGGACAAACCCATCTTCAATCAGCACACCAGAGTCCAATAGGCGGTGGACATTCTATGCTGAAGAATGAGTTACTTACACACGACAATGCACAGGTCTGAGGCTGTCGAGTCGCAAGATCCTGCACATCGACTGTGAACTTTGCTGCATTCGGGCAATGCAGTCAACCAAAATGTCAACCATCGCGAAAAACAAAAAGGGATGACCGAAGCCACCCCTTTCTCACAAATTCAGATTGCGTTGTTACCCTCTCGCCTTAGAGAGGTTGAACGTTCTCTGCCTGCCAGCCCTTGGGTCCCTTGACGACATTGAACTGAACGGCCTGACCTTCCTGCAAGCTGCGGAAGCCACCGGACTGGATCGCCGAGTAGTGGACGAACACGTCCTCGCCGTTCTGGCGGCTGATGAAGCCATAACCTTTCGCGTCATTGAACCACTTCACTGTACCTTGTTCCATGATGTAGCTGTTTCCTTCTTCTTTCTTCGGTGTTACGTGTATTTGAATCGGGGCTTTAGAGACAGGGAACGCACTTTGGCGGGAACTGCTCTCGAACCGTTTCAAAACAACGCAGCTAAATCATACCGGAAATCGCCCTAAAACGGAACTACTCTCGTTCTTTACTTCTGCATAGTCCCTTGTAATCAACAACTTACGTTGGCGTTATGAAAAGCGCTAGAATGCCATTAATGATCACCGATATCAAAGTTACATCGGCGCCGGCTCTCGAGCAGGACGCCGTCGACATGTTGCTGGCGTGTCACAATCGCATCCGGCATTTCACCGCAATCGCCGTCCGACTTGCGGAAGCGGATCGAAGTGCAGCAGCCGAAATCGCGAATGCAGCGGAAGCGGTGCATCGGTACTACTGCGTCGCGTTGCCGTTGCATGAAGCCGACGAAAACGAATCCGTCTATCCGCGTCTGCGACGCAACTTGACCGACGTGCGAGAGCGCGAGTCGCTCCAGGCGATGGTGGACCAGCACGGGCCCATTGACGAGGTAGTTGCCCGGCTGGTTCCTCGTTGGGCCGAGGTGAAGGAACATCCGGAGAAGCTGCCGTCGGAAGCCGCGGAACTGCGTTCCGACGCCGCCCTCCTACAGGAACTCTGGCATGAGCATCTTGCTCTCGAAGAAGAAATCGTGTTCCCGCTGATCCGGGCGCGGCTTACTCCCGACGACTTGAAGGCCATCCATGCGGAAATGAAGCAGCGCCGCGGCATCGACGCTGCCTGAGCCGTCGGGCGTAGGTCGTAGGACGTAGGGCGGAAGGGATCAACAACAATTCACCACGGATTTTCACGGATCAGCACGGATATGAAAGAACCATTTTGAATCCGCGTTCATCGGTGCAAATCCGTGGTTTTTCTTTTCCAACGTATGACCTACGACCTACGGTTTCGCAGAACAACGTGACAGCAATCACATACTGGCGTCCGCGCTGAAAACAAAACAGGCTGTGGAGCTGCGAATATTTGATCTACCTGGCGCGCAAACCCACCCGCTTCGCTCCGATCCTCGATTGCGAGAGCTGCTCGAGCGCTACTGATTGAAGTAAGCCGGCTCCTACTGAGTGCTTATCGGCACTGCACGGTTGCGACAAACACGTTGCTGCCGCGCAGTGGCACGTGTGTCAGTTCGCCCCTGTCCAGTTTCGCGGCCGATTCATGCGTGTGTCCGAACACGTCGTATACGCGAAGCTGAGAGGCGGTTGGGCATGGAAGTGGGACAGTTAGGGTTTCTGCGCGACGGTCCGCCGCCATGCCGCTGCGGTCGCTGGTCTCCCCTTTTTCGGATGAGCGCAGCCACGCCGCCACTATGAAGCCACCAGTCTGGCGCCGAAACACGTTCACCACCGCTTGAGAATTCTTCGACGGAGCCGCAGCCGGCTCCACCGTTCGCACCGCCTCAGCGAATAACCGATTGAAAAACTGGAACGCACGGAAGGCGGGCTTCGGCTGGTGGGCCACGTCGACAACCCCGAGGTGGTAGTGGACGTAATCGTCGCCGAGCCTGCGCTCGGTCCTGGGGAAGTCGTCGATCCGGTACCAGGCTGCGAGCGATGCGGGCCCGCGCTCCGCCATCACGAACGACTTGAACAGGAACACTCCTTGATAGGCCGGCGTGTGTTCGTAAGCGTAGTACACGTCACCGCCGTACTTGGATGCCTGATTCGCGCGGTACCGGTAATCGGGATAACCAATCTCGTTCAGCCAGAAATCGGCGCCAATACCGCTGCTGGTGATCAGCTCGCTCATCTGGCGTACCCAGTTGATGTAGATCGCTTCGGCTCGTTCCGGGTCCCATGACTCAGGGTAGGCATGCATCGCGATGACATCGACGTATTCCGCAACGCGGTCCTCGCGCAGCAACCGTTGCAGGAATTCGGAAGGCCCGCGGCTCATCCCACCCAAAACAATGACCGCCGCCGGATCCGCGCGCCGCACACTGACCGCCGCCTGCCGTACCAACTCGGCGTACTCCTCGCGGCTGCCCAGCCAGTAATCCTGGATGTCCGGCTCGTTCCACAGCTCCCAGGACAGGATCTGTCCGCGATAACGGGCGGCGACCTTTTCCATGAACGCTGCATAGAGGGCCGCATCGCGGGGCGGCTGTTTCCAGTACTGATCGCGGCTGCGCGCCGCCCATTCGGGCGTGTACGCGACATATGGGATCAAGCGGATTCCCGCCCGTTCCGATTCCGCGACCAGTTGGTCCCAGAATCTCCATTTGTAAACGCCTTGTTCGTGCTCAATGCCGTTCCAACTGAAGGCGCAGCGCAGATATTTAACGCCGAGTTGCCGTGCTGTTTCCATATGACGACGAACGCGCGCGACGCTGTCGTTGCCATCCCAGTAATCGTCGCCGATGCCGGTCGGCATACGATAGAAGCCGTCCGCCGCGTTAAGGCGCGAGTCGGGAAAGTGCTTGAGAGGCAGGGCGCGTTTCGGTGTCAGCTGCTGTGCAGGCGCGACGGTGATCGCCACCACGATGAGCAACAGCCACGATGCTTGGAACCGCATCTTCACAAACGGTGCTGAGGTCGGAATCGCTCACTCGGTTGCCTCAGCTCGGAACGCAACGCGGGCGTCTCGCCTGCCACGGGCGTCGCGGAGTGGCAGACGAGACGCATGCGTTACCGTTCAGCGTGACGCGATAAAATCATTAGTTCGCCTCGCAAAGGGGGTGCAGCGTGTTGGTCTTGAACGTTAACGGCAGCGAGCGGCAGGTGGACGCGCCGCCCGACGAACCGCTTCTTTCCGTGCTCCGCAACTACCTCCAAATGACCGGCACCAAGTACGGCTGCGGCGAAGGCCAGTGCGGCGCCTGCACCGTGCTGCTCGACGGCCGTCCGGCGCGCTCCTGCCGGACGCCGGTGTCGCAGGCCGTCGGCAAGAAGATCACCACCATCGAAGGTCTGGAGCAGAACGGAAATCTGCACCCGGTGCAGCAGGCGTTTCTGGACCACGAAGCGTTCCAGTGCGCTTATTGCACGTCGGGCATGATCATGTCGGCGGTCGGGCTGCTGAGCGCCGTCCCGAGCCCCACCGATGACGAGATCATCCGCCAGATGAACGGGAACGTCTGCCGCTGCGGGACGTACCCGCGCATCCTTGCCGCAGTCCGTCATGCGCTACCCAGAAGGAGCCAGTCATGAGCGAGCGCGATGACCTTCTCTTAGAGCTCGAGCAACATCAGGTCAGCGGGATCCTGCACTGGTTCTCGCTCGACCGCCGCGATTTCCTGAAAGTCTTCGGCGGTGGACTGCTGGTTTGCGCCGCGGCTCCCGCGGTATTGGCGCAGGAATCCGGACGGCGCGGTGGCCAGCAACAGCTTCCGAAAGATTTGAATTCCTGGCTGCACATCGCGCCCGACGGACGCATCACGGTCCTGACAGGCAAAGTTGAAATGGGCCAGAACATCCGCACGTCGTTAACGCAGGCGGTGGCGGAAGAGCTGCGCGCGCCCGTGGACCAGATCACGATGCTCATGGGTGACACCGACCTCGTCCCCTGGGACGCCGGCACCTTCGGGAGCCAGACCACGCCGCGCATGGCGCCCATCCTGCGCGACGTCGCCGCGACCGCGCGCGAACTGCTGCTCGACACGGCGGCGAAGCAATGGAACGCCGATCGGTCAAAGCTGGTGGCGAAAGATGGGCGCGTCACCGATCCATCCTCGAATCGTTCCATGACGTATGGCGAACTGACGCGCGGAGAAAAGCTGACGCAGATCATCGAAGGCGATCCGCCCGACCACCCCAGCGTGCCAAAACCGGGCACGCTGGGGACCCCGGTGGAGACGCCGCCGACGGAATGGACCATTGCGGGCACGGTGGTCCCGAAGGTGGATGGACGCGCGTTCGTCACCGGCAAGCATCAGTACACATCGGACCTCGTCCGTCCGGGCATGATGTTCGGCAAGATCCTGCGGCCACCGGCCTACGGCGCCGAGATTAACTCCGTCGATACGAAAGCAGCGGAAGCCATTCCAGGAGTGAAGGTGGTCAGTGACGGCAACTTCGTCGGCGTCGCCGCGCCCGATCCGCCGACCGCCGAACGCGCCGTGAAGGCGATTCAGGCCACCTGGAAGATGCCGGAGGGGCCGTCGAACGCGAACCTCTTCGACTACCTCAAACAACATGCCGATCCGGCCGGTGGCGGTGAAACCCGTCCCGCCCCACGCGCTGGCGACCAGGCCGGGGACGTCGAGAAAGCGCTGGCCTCGGCGCCGGTAAAACTCCAGCGCACCTACACCGTCCAGTACATCGCGCACACACCACTGGAGCCGCGCGCCGCCGTCGCCGAATGGGACGGCGACAAGCTCACGGTCTGGACGGGCACGCAGCGTCCGTTTGCCGTACGCGACGAACTCGCCGACGCGTTCCGCATCTCGACCGACAAGGTGCGCGTCATCGTGCCTGACACCGGCTCCGCATATGGCGGCAAGCATACCGGCGACGCCGCCGTCGAAGCCGCGCACCTGGCGCGCGCCGCTGGAAAACCGGTGAAGCTGGTATGGACGCGCCAGGAAGAATTCAGTTGGGCGTACTTCCGTCCCGCGGGCGTGATCGAGGTCCGCAGCGGCGTCACCCGCGACGGCGCGATCGTCGCCTGGGACTTCCACAACTACAACTCCGGCCCCGCGGGCATCGAGCCGCAGTACAACATCGCCAACAAGAACGCGCAGTTCCATCCTGTGAAGTCGCCGCTGCGCCAGGGCTCGTATCGCGCACTGGCCGCGACCGCCAACAACTTCGCGCGCGAGTCGCACATGGACGAACTGGCGAATGCGATCGGCGTGGACCCGCTGGCGTTCCGGTTAAAGAACCTGACCAACGAACGCGTGCGCGCCGTGCTGCAAGCGGCCGCGGAAAAATTCCAATGGACGCGCGAGAGGAGCACCGCAACGCGCGGCATCGGTATGGCGTGCGGCACCGAGAAGGGCGGGTTCTACGCTGCCTGTGTCGAGGTGGACATTGAGCCGATGGTGCGTATCCGCCGCGTCGTCGAGGCGTTCGAGGCCGGCGCCGTCGTCAATCCCAATGGCATACGCAACCAGGTGGAGGGCGCGATCGTCATGGGTATCGGCGGTGCCCTGTTCGAGGCCATCCAGTTCAATGCCGGCAAGATCCTCAACCCGCACATGAACGACTATCGCGTCCCGCGCTTCCGCGACCTGCCGCAGATCGAAGTCGTGATCCTCGATCGCAAGGACCTGCCGTCCGTTGGTTCGGGCGAGGCGCCGATCTGCGCGCTTGCTCCCGCGGTTGCCAATGCAATCTTCGCCGCGACGGGAACAAGGCTGAGGGCCCTGCCGCTGGTGCCGAGTGGAACGGTAAAGACGTAAAGGACGTATTCCGTATTACGTATTCCGTATGTGAAACACGGGCGTTCACGCCGGAATACGGAATACGAGATACTGAATACGAATTCCTCAAAACGCCACAATCCTGGCCGTGAACTGCACCTGTCGCGCGCTGCCGTAGCGCGTTGTCGCGGGCGCGAACAGCGGCTGCCCCGCGCTGAACACCGGCGCCCTCGGCGTTCCGAACATACTCACCGCCTCCGGCCCGAAGTTGCGGTTTGCGGCGCCGGTCACGTTGAAGACGTCGAGGAACAGGTCGAGGTGGTGTCCCTCGCCGCGCAGAGTGATGTCCTTCACGAAGCGAAAATCCAGGTTGAAAAATCCGGGTTGACGAAACGAATTCCGTCCCGCCACGCGGCCGTTAATGATGGCGCGGTCGTTCAGGTCATTGCCGTCGTGCGATGAAAATGGTTGCGCCGGGTATGGCCCCGCCGGTCGAGTCGACGATGGTACCCGAAATCGTTCCGGTCGACGATGCAGATTGTGCGGCCGCGTTAGCGCCTCCGAAGCACAGCAGTACGCAGACACCAAGAGCTAGGAAATGGCGCATACGATCGCGCTATTCTCGCATGCGCCCTGAGCCCTCCGCCATGAGCCTAGGACCGAGCGACGGCCCTCTCCAGCAGCGCGTCCTCGATGGTCTCGATGTCCACGAGCCCGTTGCACCCGTAGAGTGCGGGCAGAACTTGCCTTGGCGCGTACTTCCGCCGCAGCGCTGCCACCCTCTCCGTCCCGGAGCGATATGCCGGGAGGTACATGCGCCCGAGCAGCGGGTGCCGTCCCCAGGCGCCTGAGAGTTTGTCTGCGCGCTCTTCGCTGACCAGGAAATCGCGCCGCAGCGTCTTCGCCACTTCTTCCTTCTCGCGCTTCTCACCCCAGGTAAGGAATGAAGTCTGGTTCTTCGCGTCGTCCTGAAGTAGAGCCAACAGCACTCCGATCTTCAGGTCGTCGTCGGGCAATTGCTCGACTTCGTTCACCCCATGCGCCATCAGGATCGCGTTGTTCGCGATGCCCTCGAACAGCGCCGCCGCGCGCGTGTTCATCGTCAGTACGGTCGCCTCGAAGCCGACCTTTCCGCGCACGTAGAGGTCCTGCAGGTACGCGAATGTCGTGACGTGCCCGGGCACGACCTCATGGCTTACCAGTTGCTCGAACTCGGGAACCGAAATCTGAAGCGACGCGTTGATCTCATATGTGGCTTCGTATTTCGGGCTCCCGTCAGTGTTGCGGGCGCGCCCTACGTAATTCATGGAACCGGAGAACCACGCCTCTTTGATGGGCAGGAACTCGATGTTCGC
Source organism: uncultured Terriglobales bacterium (assembly GCA_964559835.1). Classification (GTDB taxonomy): domain Bacteria; phylum Acidobacteriota; class Terriglobia; order Terriglobales; family Acidobacteriaceae; genus DAISJI01. The sequence continues at coordinate 111,734 of CAZLJE010000011.1, read as the reverse complement.
GCGCGGCACTCTGGCGAGGTCGGACGGCAGATAGGGCACTACGTTTTTGGCCGCCAGCGCGTCGAACTTTGCGATGACCGCCGCGCCCATCGCCTTCACCGACGCCATCGGCACCGTGCGTTCACGCCGCCAGCCATCCACAGCGGTGAGAAGGGAAGGGCCGTCGCTGGAATGGAATCCGGCCCGCGCCAGCAACTCGGCCAGTCGTTCGCGCTTGCTGCGCGGATCGGACTGCTCCGGAGGCCGGCCGGTCGAGGCTTCGACGCAGTCGGTATAGTCGACCGCCGGTCCCAAGGCCAGCACTTCCATCGCTAGGTCCCACATAATTTCCAGCGAGCGTGCCAGACCGATGAGGTAGCGTCCGCGCTGGCCGCCGATCTGCTCTCCCTCGAACAACACGCCGGTGATCGCGGCCGATACATCAATCTCCCGCAGGTACCTTTCAATGGCCTGGCGGTCGATGGTCTTCGCCGACAGCCCGCCCGACTTGCGCACCGCGCCGGCCGATGCCACGGTGTATGCCGGCGGCAGAGCCTCGTCGGAGAACCAGGAGTCGGCGATGAACCGTCCCGTGCCCGAGGCGCACATCACGTCGCCTCCCCAAAGTGTGTCGATGCCTAGGATGGCGTCCGCTGCGAAACGTCCTGCTTTGTCCATTACTGCACCTTCTTTCGGCGCAACGACCCGTACCAAGTGTAGAAGCAAAGCGCGATGAACAGAACTGCCGATACGGTCTCCGATACCGCCCCATTCGCGTTGCCCACCTCGCCGCCTTTCTGCTCCGCCCGCTTGTTGAGAAAATGCGCCAGGAATCCACCGACGAGCGCCGGCGATGATGGTCTGTCCTGAGACGGACAGTGCCGTGCCCACCATTCCAGCTTGCGCCGGAATCATAGCCATGCGGCCGCGGATTCGCTTGTGACGCCGCTAACCGGTGTTTGTGACGTGGCGCGTTCATGGTTTGCCGAACCGATTCTTAACGAATCTCGTCTGCCGATAGACGCATCAAACGCGCCGTGACTTCGCCGTCCGTGACTTCTGGATGGGCACGCCGGGCCGTGATCTTCGTCCGGCTCGCCGTCGGACTCATTTTCTTCACGCAGGGCATTCTGAAATACATCGATCCGAACATGGGCGTTAACCGCTTCACGCGCATCGGATTTCCGCATCCCGCTTTCACCGCGCATTTCACCGGCACCTTCGAAATTGTTTGCGGGCTGCTCGTTCTTGTCGGACTCTTCACGCGCCTCGCCGCGGTTCCACTGCTGATCGTGATCTCCACCGCCATCGCGACGACAAAGATCCCTGAGTTGTCGCATGCAAACCAGGGCTTCTGGTTCATGGTGAGTGATGCGCGCGCCGACTTCGCCATGCTCATGTCCTTGCTGTTTCTGCTTGTCGCTGGACCGGGAGACTGGTCTCTGGACGCCATGCGCGGGCACGACTCGTGATCTTCTACTTCGTCCTTCTTCTGGCTGGATTAGTCGGAGGTGGGATTGCGTCAGTCGCCGGATTCGGTATCGGTAGCATCCTGACTCCGACCTTCGCCACTCAGGTCGGGACCAAGCTGGCCGTCGCCGCCGTGTCCATTCCGCATCTGTGCGGCACCGTGCTACGCCTGTGGCCCATTCGGCAGCACATCGACCGGCGCGTACTCGCGAGTTTCGGCATCGCGAGCGCTGCGGGAGGTCTCGCCGGGGCCCTGCTGCACGCGCGCCTGCAAAGCCCGATCCTCAGCTATGTCCTCGGCGTGCTGCTCGTCTTCGCGAGCGTGATGGAACTCACCGGTGCGAATAAACGGATGCGTTTCTCCGGCGTTCTCTCCTGGATCGCTGGTGCCGCATCGGGCCTGTTCGGCGGCCTTGTCGGCAACCAGGGCGGCATTCGTTCCGCCGCCATGCTCGCCTTCGACATCCGCAAGGAGGCGTTCGTCGCGACCGCCACCGCCATCGCGCTGCTCGTGGACGGCGCTCGCATGCCCGTGTATGTAGTGACCGAAGCGCACGACATCGCGCAAGTCTGGCCGGCGGTTGTTGCCATGACCGTGGGCGTGCTGGCCGGCACCGCCATCGGTTGGTTGTTCCTGAAGCGGATCCCGGACAGGATCTTCCGCAAGGTTGTTGCCGTGATCATTCTTGCGCTGGGAATCGCGATGCTCTCGGGAATGGCTCGTTAAGCGATCTGTCGTCCGACTGCCGGCGCGATCATCCGCAACTGCTCCATCAGTTCCACGAACTGCTTCGGATACAGCGACTGCGCGCCGTCCGACAGCGCTTTGTCGGGATCGTGGTGCACTTCCACGATGATCGCGTCGGCGCCGGCTGCAACCGCGGCGCGTGCCATCGGCGCTACCTTGTCGCGGCGTCCGGTACCGTGCGACGGGTCGCCGCACATGGGCAGGTGCGAGAGCTTGTGCACGATCGGAATCGCGGAGATGTCCATCGTGTTGCGCGTGTAAGTTTCGAAGGTCCGAATACCGCGCTCGCACAGGATGATGTCGTAGTTGCCGCCCGCCATGATGTACTCGGCCGACAGCAGCATCTCTTCGATCGTCGCCGCAATGCCGCGCTTCAGCATTACCGGCTTGCGGACCCTTCCCAGTTCGCGCAGCAGGTTGAAGTTCTGCATATTGCGCGCGCCGACCTGGAGAATGTCCACGTACGGCAGCATCAGCGGGATCTGCGAGATTTCCATCACCTCGCTGATGATCAGCAACCCGAACTTCTCGCCCGCCTCTCGCAGCAATTTCAGACCGTCCTCACCCATGCCCTGGAACGAATACGGCGACGAGCGCGGCTTGAACGCTCCGCCGCGCAGCACCTTCGCTCCCGCTTTCGAGATCTGCTCCGCGGTCGTGAAAAGCTGCTCGCGCGATTCGACCGAGCACGGGCCCGCCATGACGACCACGTCCGGGCCGCCCACCGTCACTCCGCGCGGAAGCTTGACGACCGTGCCCTCCGGACGGAAATTCCTGCCCACCAGCTTGTATGGCGCGCTGATGCGGTGGACTTCATGGACGCCCTCCAGCACCTCGATATCGCGCGTATCGAAATCGGCGCGCATGCCGACCGCGCCCAGCACGGTGTAACGCTCGCCCGTGGAACGATGCACCTCGAACCCGAGGCGCACCAGGTGCTCGATCACGCTTTGTATCTGGGCTTCGCTTGCGCCCTCTTGCATGGCTACGATCATGATTTAGTCATTCACTTCGGCTTCGAGTTCCGTGTCGCCGGCCGCCCTTTTCTTTTCCTTGCCGCGAATCTCGTCTTCCTGCAGTTTCCGCATGACATCGATCAGCCGCTCAAAGATCCTGGTCAGTTCCCGGTCCGGTAGCGGCCCCTTGTTCAGCCGGTGGACGTTCTCGAATATCATGCGCTCGCGGTCGGGCTCGTAGATCGGCATCTGCGTGTTGCGCTTCAGCCGGCCGATCTCCTGCGCGCACTTCGCGCGCTCGTTGACCAGCTCGACCAGCTGCCGGTCGAGGTCGTCGATCTTCTTTCGCCAATCGGCAATGTCGTCCATCGAATTCGACATGTTTCTCTCAGAGAACTAATTATCGCAGAAGTTACGCTGGATTCGCCGATCTGCGGCGCGTTCCCCGCAACAGCGTCCGCACAAACTCCCCGACCGCCGTCGCTGCGTTCGCCTCGGACGAATGTTCCACCAGCTGCACGATCGCGCTGCCGACTACCGCCGCGTCGGCAAACTCCGCCAGTTCGGTCACCTGCTCGGACGTCGAGATACCGAAGCCCACGGCGATCGGCAGCTTCGTGAACCGGCGTAGCCGGGTCGCCAACTCGCGCGCGTCGCCGGTCAGGTTCTTGCGCTGGCCGGTGACACCTGTGCGCGAGACCGCATAAACAAAACCGGTGGACAGCCCGCCGATCCGCTTCAGCCGCTCATTGGTGCTGGTCGGCGCCGCCAGGAATACGGTCGCGAGATCGTACTGCCGCATCAGGCGGACATATTCTCCCGCTTCTTCGACCGGCAGGTCCGTTACCAGCGCTCCGTCGATGCCCGCCTTCTTAGCAGTCGCGCAGAACCGCTCGAGCCCGTAGCGCAGCAGCGGGTTCAGATACGAAAAAATGATCAGCCCCGCTTTCGGCCGCTGTTTGTGGATGTCCGCCCCGAGATCGAGCACATCCTGCAAACTCGTGTGATGTCGCAACGCTCGTTCGCTCGCCCGCTGGATCACGGGCCCGTCCGCCACCGGATCGCTGAACGGCACACCCAACTCGATGACATTCGCACCTGCATCGATCGCCGCTAGCGCAATCTCCTGGGTCGTGCGCATGTCCGGATCGCCGCACGTGAGATACGCAACGAGTCCAGGACGAGTTGTGAAATCAATCGGCATCAGAGGTTCAACTTCTCCTGAAGAATGCCCATGTCCTTATCCCCGCGTCCTGAAACATTCACGAGTAGTATTTCGCTCTTTTTCATCTTCGGTGCGCGCTTGATCGCCTCCGCAACGGCATGCGCCGACTCCAGCGCCGGAATAATCCCTTCGGTCCGCGACAGCGTCACGCACGCGTCCAGCGCTTCCTCGTCGGTCGCCGAGACGTATTCCGCGCGTCCCGATTCGCGAAGCCACGCGTGCTCCGGACCCACGCCCGGATAATCGAGGCCCGCCGAAACCGAATGCGTGGTTGCAACCTGCCCATCTTCGTCCTGAAGGATGTAAGAAAACGTCCCTTGCAGCACACCGGGAGCGCCGCCGCTGAAGCGCGCCGCGTGCTCGCCCAATGCTGCGCCGCGCCCGCCCGCCTCGACACCGATCAGCTTCACGCGCTTGTCTTTCAGGAACTCGTAGAACACGCCCATCGCGTTCGACCCGCCGCCAACGCATGCGACGACCGCGTTCGGCAGCTTGCCGGTGACTTTCTTCATCTGCGCGCGCGCCTCACGCCCAATGACCGAGTGAAAATCGCGCACCATCATCGGGTACGGATGCGCGCCCAGCACGCTGCCCAGCAGGTAGTGAGTCGTGCGAACATTTGTGACCCAGTCGCGCATCGCTTCGTTGATCGCATCTTTCAACGTCTGCGAACCGGAGCTGACGCCGTGTACTTCCGCGCCCAGCAAACGCATGCGGAAGACATTCAGCGATTGCCGCCGCATGTCCTCGACGCCCATGTACACGACGCATTCCAAGCCGAACAACGCGCACACGGTAGCCGTCGCGACGCCGTGTTGCCCGGCGCCGGTCTCGGCGATGATTCGGTGCTTGCCCATGCGCCGCGCCAGCAGTGCCTGGCCGATGCAGTTATTGATCTTGTGCGCGCCGGTGTGGAGCAGGTCTTCGCGCTTCAGGTAAATGCGCGCGCCGCCGAGCTTCTCCGTCAGTCGCGCCGCAAAATAGAGCGGTGTTGGACGCCCGGCGTAGGTCCGGAACAGCAGTTCGAGTTCCCGCAGGAATCCGCGGTCCCGACGCGCCTTCGCGTACGCACTCTCCAGTTCCTCGAGCGCCGCGACCAGTGTTTCCGGCACGTAGCGGCCGCCGTACGGGCCGAAGCGTCCCGGCGAGATGGCACGTTTTGTCGAAGTCGAAGCCATTCTTATTTTTTATCAGGCCCCTTGTATCAGCGCACGACTTTAGTCGTGCCGCACGATTCGCAAAGCCAAACGGGGCTTTAGCCCCTGGAAATCTTTGCAGCGCGCACCGCTTGCATGAATTCCCGCATCTTCGCCGCGTCTTTTTTTCCTGGCGATTCCTCGACGCCGCTGCACACGTCGACGCCCCACGGGCTGAGCGTGTGGATCGCTTCGCCAACGTTCTCCGGCGAAAGCCCACCCGCGATGATCACTCGCCTGCGCTTCGCCAGCCCGGGCACGAAGGCGGCTGCGCGCTTCCAGTCGAACGTCTTGCCGGTACCGCCGCGAGCCGTCTCGTCGGCACCGTGTGCATGGCCCGCAGCGCGCGCCGCGAACGAATCCAGCAGCACGCCGTCGATCGACGCCGACGCAGTGAACTCGCGGATGATTCCCTCCATCCCCTTCGCCACGCCAAGCGCTTTGAATATGTGCAGCGGCCCGCCCCGCCGCGAACACAAGTGCCGCAATTCGTCGGCGACGTCCGTCGTCTCCTCGCCCTGGAGTTGCACCGCCGTCAGTCCGCTCTCGGAGATTATCTCGTGCATGCGCTCCGGCATCTCGTTCACGAACACTCCGACCTTTTCTACCCCAGCGGGGAGTTTCTCAATGATTTTGCGTACCTCTGCGGGCGTGATCCTTCGCGGGCTTTCGGCGAAGATGAATCCGAGCGCATCAGCGCCCGCCGCAACAGCAGCGTTCGCGTCCGCCAGGTTCGTAGTCCCGCAAATCTTGACCCAGGTCATAAAGCAGGTTTCAGGCAACGCCTTTTTGTTCTCGTGCTTGACTCAATAAACTTCGCAGCGCTTCCCCCGGATGCTCCGCCTGCATCAGCGACTCGCCAATGAGGAACGCGTCGTATCCGGCGTCTCGCAGCCGTCGCAGATCGGCGCCGTTGCGGATCCCGCTCTCCGCCACCTTCACCACGCCGGTGGGAAGCAGCGGGGCGAGTGTCTCGGCCGTCTCCAGCTTCACCTCGAACGTTCGCAGGTCGCGGTTGTTGACTCCGATCATGTCGAATCCGATGTCCAGCGCTCTCTTCAGCTCGTCCGAGTTGTGTACTTCGCACAGAACGTCGAGGTGATAACGTTGCGCGGCGTCCCGCAACTGCCGCAGTTCGGCATCGCTGAGCGCCGCCACGATCAGCAAAATCGCGTCCGCGCTGAACGCCCGCGCCTCGAGCACCTGGTACTCGCTGACGATGAAGTCCTTGCGCAGGCACGGCAACGGCACCGCCACCGACGCCTCCGCCAGGTTCGCGACCGAACCCTGAAAATAGTCTTCTTCCGTCAGCACGGACAACGCCGCAGCACCTGCCTCGGCCAGTTCGTACGCCAGCACCGACGGGTGAAAGCTGCCGCGGATCACCCCGCGCGACGGCGACGCCTTCTTCAGTTCCGCGATCACCGCCGGCCCACTCTCCGACGCGCGCGCCAGTACATTGCGGAAGCCGCGCGGCATGTGATGCGAGGCGCTGCGCCCCAGCTCCGCCAATTGCTGTTGCGACTTCCTGCGCGTTGCGCGCTCTCGCGCCGACGCCACGATCTGCTCGAGTGTCACCGCCATAAGGGAAACGTCGATTATATGCTGTCCGGCGCCATCGCGACCGACACTGATCCCCGCCGATTTGGTGTACTAGCCAGGCTTGCGTGGCGGCACCGTATCGCCAGGCAAGCCTGGCTAGTACACCGATTTCCTGCCCGTCCACTGCTCGCGCAACTTCCCCTTGACCACTTTCCCGTACGGCGTGCGCGGGAACTCGGGGACGAAGACGATCTCTTTTGGCAGCTTGTACCTCGCCAGCCGCTGCGACAGGAACTCATTCAAGTCCCCGGACTGGATTTGGCCACGCACGACTACGAACGCCACCCCGACCTCTCCCCACTTCTCGTCCGGCACGCCCACAACCGCCGCGTCCGCAACCGCCGGGTGCTGTACCACGATGGCCTCGATCTCGGCGGGATAAATGTTCACGCCGCCGCTGATGATCATGTCTTTCAGCCGCCCGGCAATGTAGAAAAAGCCGTCCGCATCGCGACGCGCAAGATCGCCGGTATGGAACCAGCCGTCCGCGTCGATTGCGGCCGCAGTGGCCTCCGGATTATTCCAGTAGCCGCGACAGACATGTTCGCCGCGCAGCCACAGCTCGCCGACGTCGTCCACGTCAGCGCCCCGACTGTCGACCACCAGGCGCGCTTCCGTCCCGACCATCGGCTTCCCGATCGACCCGATTTTCCGCCGCGACTCGTCCTCGGTCATCGTGAAGCAGTTCACGCCCACCTCCGTGAGCCCGTATCCCTGCTTGAAGGTGATACGGCGTTCCTGGTAGGCGGCGATAATGTACTGCGGCAGCGGCGCGCCTCCGGAGATCATCCAGCGCACCGAGTCCAGCTTCACGCGCGCAAATTCCGGCGCGTCCATCATCATTTTGAAGATCGTCGGGACGCCGAACACGATGGTCGCGCGATGGCGCTCGATCGCCCGCCAGACCTCCGCCGCGTCGAATCTCTCGTGCAGCACGACCGTCCCGCCGATGCTGAACAGCGGCGCCAGGAACACGAACATTCCGCCCGCGTGATAGAGCGGGGTGAAGACGGGCGCGACATCGTCCGCGCGCAGCCCCCAGTTCAGAACGGTGTTGCGCGCGTTCGCCGCCACCTGCCGGTGCGGAATCATCACGCCCTTGGGTTTGCCAGTCGTTCCCGACGTATAGAGCAGGCAGCAGAGATCTTCCGGGGTCAGGGCGCAGGGCGTAGGACTAAGGGCTTCTGCGGGGCGCGGGGCGCGGGGCGCGGGGCGGAGTTGTTCGATAGGGATTGCGTTCGGAATCGATGCGAGTTTCCGAAGCTCTGCAACTGTACCCGCGTGCGCTTCGCTGAATAAGATGGCCGCCGGCGTGCAATCCTTCACGATCTCCGCCAGCTCGCGCGCCGTGTTCCGCGAATTCAACGGCACAACGACCACGCCCGTCTTTCCTGACGCGAAGAACGCCTGGACGTACTCTGGCCTCGGCTCCGCCAGGATGCAGACGCGGTCACCCTTCTTCAGGCCAAGGTCCTGCCATCGCGCGGCGATTGCGCAGGAGGCGGCATCCATTTCCGCATAGCTGTAGCGCTTTCCGGTGGGAACGTAGATGAGCGCGGTCTTATCGGGCGTACGCCGCGCCTGGTCGCCAAGAAGATCGACGCTGCTCATTTTTCCTTCATGGCCGCGTCTTTCACGACCGGCAATACTTGAAGCGTCAGAGAGCCTTGCAGCTCCTGGCTGAAGCGCATAGGACACTCCTGCTGGGGAATGTGCCCGCAACGTGCGAGGAAAGCCATGCGAGCGTGGGGCAAGCGCAGCGCCTCAACCATGCGGTTCGCGTACTCAACCGTCACCAGCCGGTCTTCTTTTCCCCAAATGACGTCAACCGGGACAGGGAAGTTGTGCAGCGACTCTTCCGTCGCCAGGTGCTGTTCCATGTCGGCGCGGTCCATGCGTCCGATCGCGCCCTTATGCGACTGGCGCACCACGTCATCGAGCAGGAAGTCCGGGAGACGCGGGCTTCCCGGATCAAGGATCGCATCCCAGATCTTTCGCGCCTCTTCGCGATTCTCCGGTAGCTTGGCCAGGTCCGCGCGATCGCCCTTCAGCGGACCGCCATCCACCGCAACCACCCACGTGATTCGCTCCGGATGCTGCGTGGCGTAGAGCATCGCCAGCCACGCGCCCAGAGAATTGCCGACCACGATTACCGGTCCGTCCTGCTTCGCGACCACCGCATCCAGACCATCGAGCATTGCCTTCATCTTCAGCGGACCGGACGCCGGCGCACTGTCCCCGTGTCCCGCAAGATCCACTAGCACGACGTGGTACCTGGCCGTGAACTTCGGCGCGACTTCTTTCCACGTGCCCGCATCGTCGCCGGCGCCGTGCAGGAACAAGAGTGCCGGCCCCGAGCCTGCCGTGAACACCGTTTGTGCACCGACCGGCGAATCGATCGTGCCCTTCACGAATCCGCGCTTCACCAGGTCATGCCGCCGCCAAGCCGAGATCACCGCAATCGGACGCAGATAGAAAACCAGCGCACCCGAAACAACAAGCGCCACGACCAGAACGATCACGATGATCAGGAGCTTCTTCACTGAATTAGAAAGACAAAAGCCGCCACGGATTTACACGCATGCTCACGGACAAAGCAGAAAAGGAAACAACCGTGAACATCCGTGTAGATCCGTGGCCAGGTTTTTCATGTTCTCAGAACCCGGAACTCAGAACTGCATTCGAAACGCCACGCCCGCCTGGTTATAGCCCACGCCCGACCCGATCAGCACCACCAGGTCGCCGCTCTTGATCTTCTTCTTCATCAGCGCGTCATGCAGCGCCATTCCGACGCACGCCGATCCGGTGTAGCCGTACTCTTCCATGATCGTGTGCGCGCGCTCGACCGGCGCTCCCAACTTTTGCATCACCAGCTCGATCGTCGGTTTCCGCACCTGCGTGAAGATGAACATATCGACATCGCTCATCTTGAAGCCGCCATTCTCGCCCAGGCGCAGCGCCAGCCGTGGCCAGCCCTCGTCGTTGATCTCCGGCGGATAGCGATTGTTCATCTTCACTCTCGTACGACCGCCGGTCACCGCCTCGCACGACGCAGGCTCGAACGTCCCACCCGCATAGATTCCCCAGAAGCTGTGATACGACCCGTCGGCCTGGAATGCCGACGTGATGAATCCCTGCTTATCTCCCGGCTCCACCACCGCCGCTCCAGCCCCGTCGCCATAAAAGAAGACCATTGGGTCTTTCGGGTCGGCGAGCTTATGCATCAGGTAAACGCCGATCACGACGATCGTCTTCATCGCCGGATTCGCAGCGATCAGCCCCGACGCAATCGACAGCCCGGTGGGAAACGACGCACAGGCACACCCGACGTCGAACGTGCCGGCATTCTTCGCGCCCAGCTTATGCTGCACCACCACCGACGTCGCCGGTGTGATGTAGTCCGGTGAATCGGTGCCCAGGATGATCAGGTCCACGTCTTCCGGCTTGCGCCCGGCACGCTCCAGCGCCTGTTGCGCCGCGCGCACCGCCAGGTCCGAGGTCGCCCAATCGTCCGGTGCGTGGAAGCGCCGCTTGATCCCCGTACCAGCTTCCATCTTGTCCACGAAATCCGGCACGTGCGCCAACTGCACGCGCAGGTCGTCGTTGCTGGCGCACTTCTCCGGTACGTACATTCCTGTCGCGATGATATTTGCGTATCCCATAAAAACAGGTCTCAGGTCTCAGGTCTCAGGCTTCAGGTTTCAGGCGGTTTCCTGACGCCTGACACCTGAAACCTGAAGCCTTGTTAGGTTCCTAAAACCAATCCCCCGTCCACGCTCAGCACCGCCCCATGCACGAACTTTGCCTGGTCCGATGCTAGCCAGGCGTACGCGTCCGCGATATCGCTGGGATCGCCCATATGTCCTAGTGGCGTGTGCGACGCCATCTGCTCCAGCACCTTCGCCGGAATCGCCTTGACCATCTCGGTGGCAATGAATCCCGGCGCCACGGCGTTCACGCGGATCTTGTACCTCCCCAGTTCGCGCGCCCAGGTCCGCGTCATTCCGATCAATCCTGCTTTTGCTGCGACGTAGTTGGTCTGTCCGAAGTTTCCGTAGAGCCCGACCACCGACGACGCGTTCAGGATCACCCCTCCGCCGCCTGCGATCATGTGCGGCGTCACCGCCCGCGTACACAGGAAAACGCCCTTGAGGTTGACATTGATGACGGCATCAAATTGGTCGTCCGGCATCGTGCTCGCCACCGCGCCATCCTTCATCTTCACCAGTTGCGCGTCGCGTACGATGCCGGCGTTATTGACCAGCACGTCGATGCGCCCCCAGCGATCGAGCACTTCCTGGACGCCTTTCTGCACTGATTCGGCCGAGGCGACGTTGACCTCGCGGAACAAGCCTTCTCCGCCCGCCGTCTTGATCTCATCGATCAGATTGCCCGCTGCGGCGGCGTTTACGTCCCAACATGCGACCCGCGAGCCCTCTTCGGCAAAACGCAGCGCCGTGGCCCGCCCGATCCCCGCCGCCGCTCCGGTTACGATAATCACCTTGTCCTTGAGCCCTGACGCTTTCATGACGTGCTCCAGCGCCGCCGCCACTCAAACCTCGAGTGGTTGTTCGACCACCCGAGGCTTGCAACTGGCAACTAGCAACTAAAAACTGATTTTCAACCCGAACTGGATCACCCTCGGACCGCTGCTGGTGGATGTGATCTTCCCCAGCGTTGCGAATGAGGCCGGCACACCCGAGGAGAAGGTGCTGATCGGGTTGGCGAAGTTGACGAAGTTAAACGCGTTGAAAAATTCGGTGCGGAACTCCAGGTTCGTACGCTCCGTCACCGCGATGAATTTCGTGAAGCTCAGGTCGATGTTGCGCTGACGCGGTCCGAACAGGAAGTTACGACCGGAAGTACCGTAGGGCGCCGTGTTCGTGCAGGTTGCCGCGAATGCCGACGGGTTGAACCACGACGTCAGCGCCCGCTCCTCGATATCGCCGGTCTTCTTCGCTGCCGGGCCGCCCGGGATGAAGTCCGCGCGGTTGTACGTAGTGTTTCCCGACTGGCAAGCCACGGTGAACGGTGCGCCCGACTGCCAGGTGAGGATGCCGGCCGTCTGCCAGCGGCTGATCACTGCCTGCGCGAACTTCGAGTCGCCGGCGTAGAACTTCGGCAGCTCGTAGATCCCGCTGATGACCAGCCGGTGACGCCGGTCGAAATCGCTGGTGCCACGGTTGGCAGCGCGGTTTTGCTGGTCGCCCGGTAGCGCGACGAACTCGTTCGTCGGCGCGCCCGAGATGTCGTCGATCGAATGCGACCAGGTGTGCGACACCAGGAATTGCAGCCCTTTGCTGAAGCGCTTGGTCAGGCTCGTCTGCAGCGCGTTGTAATTGGAATTGGCGTCCGTACGCGCCTGCTGGAATCCGTTCAGGATCTTCTGGTTCGAGAATCCATTCGCGGTGGTGTACGGCGCTGTTCCGCCGTTGCCCTGGCTCAAGCTGTAGATGTTCAGCAGCTTGACGCCGCGCGACCCGACGTAGCCGGTCTCCAGCAGCAAGTCCTTCGCCAGTTCGTATTGCACACCGAGGTTGTATTGGTACACGTACGGCGTGCGCAGGTTCTTGTCGGAATACACGCCGCTGATCGGGATCGATCCCAGCGCCGGGAACGGCACTCCCGCGAAGTAGTAGGGCACCGGCGAGGGCGCCTGTGCGGTCACCGGGTACGTCAGCGTTGCCAGGTTCGGGAACGGATTGGCCAAAGCCGGCGCGAGCGCGACGCCGATAATGTCCATGGGGAAATTGAATATCTGGAGATTGCCCAGGCGTGTGGACGGCCGGTCGAAATACACGCCCGCGCCGCCACGGATGACCATCTTCGACGTGGTAGTCGGTTTAATAGCGAATCCAAACCGCGGCGCCACGTTCCAGGTGTTCGGGTTCAGCGTACCGTTCACCTGGTTGAAGCCCGCGGTGCAGGGCTTCGCCGCGGCGCAGGGCAGGGTATTCGTCGCGAAGGCCGCGGGATCGAAGTTGACGAGACGGTTCTGCGTGTCGCTGATGCCCCCGTTCCGCGAGATGCGTGCTCCGAAGTTGAGCGTGACCTGGTCATTGAGCCGGAAGTCGTCCTGCACGTAGCCCTGGAAATCGGTCACGCGATAATCGCGGTTGCGGACACCGTTGCCGAGCAGCGAGAGTTGTGCGGCGCCCGACAGGAAGCTCTTGAAATCGACAAAGTTGATCTGGCCGTTCTCCCAGAAGTTGAAGTAGAAGTCGACCAGGTACCGCCGCATCTCCGCGCCGGCGCGCAGGAAGTGCCGCCCGTGGGTGTACGAAACCATGTCGCCCCATTCATAGGTTTGGGTCGTGGATCGCTGGTCCGACAGCGGGTAGGGCCCGATGCTGAACATGCCCGGGATCTGCACTAACGCCAGCCCGCAGTGATCGGTTCCGGTGCACAGCGGGTTGGTGATCCCGAAGTCGGAGTTCTTGAACGGCTCCTGCGCATGGCCGGGGCCGTCGATGCGGCTGTAGCCGAAGCGCAACTGGTTCACCAGGTTCGGCGAGAAGATGTGCGAGTCGGTGATAGAGACTACGCGATTGAAAAACTCGATGTCCCCGCCCCCCGTGCCCGGCAACTGGAACGCATTACTTCCGATAAAACTCCAGATGCCCTGGAACTGCGGCGTGTTCGACCAGAACAGTTTCCCCGCCAGCGTGTTCTTCTCCCCGATCTTCTGGTCGATGTTGGCGTTGAACTGGTCTTCGCGGAAGCGCGATACGACGCTCTGCGGGCTGCTGATCAGCCCCGGCGACGTGATGCTTCCGCCGGCCGCGCTCGGGATCATGTACGTCCCGTCCGGCAGCTTTGCCTGCAACATTTTTTTCGTGATCGGGCTGATGGTCGCCGCACCGTAAGCGGTGCCCAGGGCGGTGATTGCAGCATCGCTGCGGTCGTTGGTCAGGCCGGCCGGCAGGAACGGGAACGACAAGCTGTTCGTCAGCGACGCCCCATTGCGCTCGCGCGTCCCCTGGTAGGAGACGAAGAAGAACGTCTTGTCCTTGATGAGCGGGCCGCCCAGCGTGCCGCCGAATTGGTTCCGGTTCAGCACGGGCTTCTTGATCCCCTTCTGGTTCAGGAAGAAATCGTTGGCATTGAGCAAGCGGTTGCGCAGGAACTCGAATGCGCTGCCGTGGAAGTGCGCGGTGCCCGACTTCGTCACCAGCGCTACGTTGCCGCCGGAGTTGCGCCCCTGCGTCGCGTCGTACAACGACGTCTGGACGATGAACTCCTGCACCGCATCGGGCGACGGCACGCTCAGGTTCGGCGTCGAGTTTGTCCCCGGACTGTTCACGCCCACGCCGTCGATCACGACGTTATTGCTGGTGCCGCGCTGGCCGTTGACATAGATCGTCGCGTCCCCGCGGCCCATTTCCGTGTTGTTGGCGAGGCTTGCCACCGCGCCCGGCGACAGCGCCAGCAATTGCTGGAAATTGCGTGTCGGCAGCGGCAACTGCTTCACCTGCGATTCGCCGATGACGCGGCCGGTGGTCGGGTTCTCCGTATCAACCAGCGGAGGCTCGGCGCTGATGTTCACCGTCTCCGCCGCGGTTTGCAGTCCCAGCGGTACTGTGACCTCGGTCGTGTCGGTGACGTTGACCTTGATACGCTCATAGGTCGTAGCGCGAAAGCCGGGCGCCTCCACCTGCAGCGCGTAATCGCCCGGGACCAGTAACGGGAAGCGGAAGCGTCCTTCCGCGTCCGCGGTCTCCTCGTGTTGCGTGCCCGCAGGATTGGTCAGCGTCAACTTCGCGCTGGGAACAACTGCTCCGCTGGGATCTTTGACCGTTCCGGAGATCATTCCGGTGGTTGAAGTCTGCGCCGCTGCCATCGTTACCGATAGCAACACGCAAAAAGAAATCGCGAAAAGCGCAACCAATGCACGTTTCATAGCCACATCTCCTGACGCACGTCTCAGCCCCGTGCCGGCGCCGCCTTGGCGCGCTGCCGGACCGCCGTGCCATCGCCGTTTGAGATTTTCCGGCTGCCATGTTGCTCGCTGCCGGCCTGCACTCCGTGGGTAAAGATCGCGATCAATTGCTCGATCGCTTCCTCTTCTGGGACCCCAAGGTGGTTCTTGCCACCGAACAGCTTTTCGACAAGGAAATATGTAAAGAACTGCAGGTAGATCGCGGTGAAAGCCACATTCGGCTTCACCGTCGAATGCGTCCCGCTTTGGTACTGAATGGGCTGTGCGAGCAGCTTGCGCAACCGGTTCGAAAGGTCGCGGAAGACGAACGCGAAGTGCCGGTTGCCGAATTCGGTGATGTCCATGTACATCAGGCGCCAGTAGTCCGGCTCCTGGTACACGATCTTGCGCACACCCGCCGCCAGCTTGCGCAGGTTGTCCGCATCGTCGATCGTGCCGGTCACACCCGCCAGTTCGGCCCGCAGCAGCGCCGCCATCTTCGCCTCGTAGCGGTGCACGAGACTGTTGAAGAGCTGCTCCTTGGTCTTGTAGTAGTTGTAAAGATTGCCCAGCGAGACGCCCGCGCCCTTGGCGATATCGCGCACCGAGGTGCCGTAGAATCCGCGCTGGATGAACAGGCGCAGGGCGGCCTTCTCGATCTTCTCCTGGTTCTTCTCGATCTGTGGGTCGCGCAGCTTCGGCATAAAAAACGAACGATTGTTTTTTTATTCGGCGCGCAACATTTCAGACCAGAGTTGCTGAATTGTCAATGGAAATCTGGGGAGTATCTCATTTTCGAAAACTAGAGTTCGCCGTGCCGCGATCGATGGAGGAAGAATGCAATGGCTGCGCCCAGCGCGATTGCGGCAAGAAGTGCAGCGGAATACCAGCCACGTGTCGCGAGTGCCACAAGGATAGCCACGGCCAGGAGCAAATAAATCCGGGGCACATCCTTGCGCTTTTTCGTCCAGAATCCCCTCTTTTTCACGGGTTTTATCATGCGGCCAGAAGTGCGAGTCTTCGAGAGAAGAATATAAAACGGGGTTCCGGACCGGTGCTATTCTAATGTCGTTATGAGCACCGCAAAACAGGACGTCGCCGCGATGCTGAATACGCTGCCGGATGACGTCACTATTGAAGATATCCAGTACCACCTTTATGTCCTAGACAAGGTGCACCGTGGACTCGAAGCCGCAGACCGAGGCGAAACGGTCTCGCACGAAGAGGTCGTTGCCAGCCTAAAGAAATGGCTCGTAGACTGATTTGGACAAAACCGGCGCAGCGTCAAATCAGGGACATCGCCGAATTCATTTCGTCCGACTCTCCTGCGTATGCTCGCAACGTAATCCGTCGAATCGTCGAGACAACGCGTCGGCTCCCCAACTCCCAGAAAGCGGACGGTCAGTCGAGTTCCACGGGCGCTCTCTACGCGAGGTGATTGCTCAGAACTACCGGGTCATTTACCAAGTTGACGACGAGAGAATCCTCATTATCGCTGTCATGCATGGCCGCCAACTTCTCAACCAATGAAGTTCTGCCAACCCTGGTTTCTAGTGGTCGCCCCCCGTTACCGCCCCTGCCCTTGTATGAGTTGACCGCCGAGCACGGTCTGGGCTGTCTGCGGCAGCTTGTCCGCATCCTTCAATAGCATCGTTACTTCCCACAGTTGCTGGTCACTGAGGCTCGGCTTGTATGACGGCATGCCCGTCAGGCGGATCCCGTTCGCGACCTTCCAGTAGGTTTCGCCAGGCTCGTCGTCAGTGACCCCGTGGCCGCGGAACAACTGCGGCGGAGCCGGGTACATTCCGGTCGCGGCGGGTGGTTTCTTCTGGTTCGGCAGGCCGTGGCAGAACGCGCACTGGTCCTTATAGATGTTCGCCGCCGCCTGGTACTCCGCCTCGCCCATCTGCATATTGGGCGGGTTCTTCGGCATCTCTTTCTGGATCCGCGCGTTCAGGCCCTTGTTAGCCAACGTCTTTTCGAACGGCATCGCCTGCGCCGCCGTCGCTACCGGCGCCAAACCGAGCGTGAAGTAGCAATACACTGCGATCGCCGCGACGGCAATCGTCACCACTACTCCAAGAATGAACTTTCCCATCGTCCTCTCCTGACCTGCCTCTGTGTAGACCGCGGCGCCCTCGCTGGGGCCCGATCGAGCCTCTCGAAATCTCTCTCCTGCCTGAGTTCTCGCCGGCAGGAGAGACATCAATGATTACTTCGATTCCCTCTCCGCTTTCGCCAGTACGGTCGCCGTATTCCGCGACCCGGATTCGTAATAGCCGACGAACCGCTGCGGCTCCATCGCTTTGTATCCGCCAAGATTGTGCGCCCACCTGAACCCGATCGGTTGATACCAAAGCTCCGCTTCAACATGGTACGGCCCCGAAGCGCTCCCGGTCTTGACGATGTAGCGTACTAGTGCGCCTTTGTCGGTGAAGTTCGGATCGTTTGCCGCCTCGCCTGCGACCGCGATATCGCGCTCGGCGGTCTGCTTGTTAAACCCCGTCGGAAGGATACGGCTGTCCTTTATGTACCCGATCGCCGAGAGCAATCCCGTGGTCACCTTGCCGTTCATGTCTTTCAATATCGGCTCGAAGATCTCAACCTGGTCCGGACTGGTGATCTCCGAGTAATATGGCTCGAATTTCAGCGGATCGGCGTCGTTGTCGTTGCCGACGATCGAACCGTCCGGATTCAGCTTGCCCGATTCGAACACCACGTTCCCGTTAGTGTCGCTCACCTTTACGTGCAGCCACGCCCGTCGCGACGGATATGCCGTCGGCAGTTTGTGTCCCGTCAGGTTCTCGACCAGGACTTCTATCGCGAGTCCGCGCGCGCTCGGTTGCACGTCACGGATCGTCACTCGCGCCGCCTTCGTCTTCAGGAACTCCTCAGTCTTGGCAGCGGACGCGGTGAGCTCCTGCGGCAACGCCTTGACCGCCAGTTCGCCGCGATACTGGTTCAGCAGTCCTAATAGAAAGAAGTTGCCGCCGATAAACTCGTGCCGGTGCATGCCCTGCCGTAGTGGTCCATACAACGAAGTGATCGCGACCGGCTCCGCGACCTCGGGCATATGACACTGCTGGCAACTGATCTGGTCTTTGTATGAGCTATGCTGCCACTCCTGGAACGGCATCTGCTCGGGCAGACTGCCGATCTCTTTCCCGCCCGGTCCGAGGGCCTTCGTCTTCAGGGTGTGGCAACTGCCGCACAGTGCCGAGTCGCGGATGTGGTCGCCCTGCGTCGGGACGAAGCCGCCCGTCGACGAGTGCATGACTGTCTGGTGTGCTGCATCGACGTCGAATGGACCGAACTCCGGACGCTGGTCCTTATTATTTGGTGCGTCGACGACGACGTTCCCGTTGAAGGTCGCGTCTGTACCAAGGCCGGTCTTCTGCACCTGGTGACACACCGAGCAGGACACGCCATCCGCCGCCTCGGGTGTGCCCTTCTTGTCGGCATCGAGCGGTAGATGGGCGAAGATTTCCGCCCGACGGTCCGCCGACTTCGCTGCCAGGTGAGTGATTGGCATGTGGCATGTCGAGCATTCGTCCTCGATCGCCGCCTGCGATTCAGGATGGTCGATGGACTCGCGCCGCACGCTGCCTTGCCAGTACGGATCGCGCGCCGAGTTCGCCATGATGCTGGCCCGCCACTGGAAGCCGATGGAGATGTCCTCGCCCGAGCTGGTCTTCAACTCGTTGTGACAGGCGACGCACCGGTCCGAGGTGCGGAATTCCGATTCAAGGTTCTTGTTCTTATCCGACGCGCCGCTGCTCACAACCAGCGGACAAACAACGACGGCGGCAGCGAGAACTGCAAGGGCCAACGCACGAATCCGCATCTACCAGCCCTCCAGCAGCCGGCCGTCGGCCCGGTCCCAGAGCAGATAAAACATGATTTGGGTTTGCCTGCCCGCGGTATTCGCCATCGGTGTTCGCACCCCCAGGTCGAACCGCACGTGCTGCCGCCGCGAGAGCGTTACCTGCATCTGCGGCACGATGTCCCACGTGGTTCTCGCTCCCGCCATGTAGTCGTGATTGGAAACGAATTCGACCATCGGCGACCACAGGCGGCCCAACCGGCCTTTCCCGGCGAACGACTGCCCCACGGCGGTCCGGAAGAACAGCGCGTCCGGAGCGATGTCGGTACGGTGCGGAAGTTCGGCGCCCAGTTGGAATTGCAGAAAGGTGTTGGTCGGAAACAGTTGGGCGAAGGAAGCGAAGGGTTCGAATACGGTGGTCCCGGACCCGAAGCCAAAGCGGGTATTGCCCGTCGGCGCGAGCACGCCGCCTTGCAGGCTGAGCATCGAACCGGTGCGCTGGCTGGCGAACATGACACGCTTGACCGCGAAGGTCATGTCGCCGAGGCCGCTGTTCCAGGAGTGGTTCTGGTCCTGTGATTCGATCGGGAGATCGATCTCGATCTGGTACTTCACGCCGAAGCGCTGTTCGTGGATGATGTCCGTCGTGAATCCGGGCGCGCCGCTGGCGTTGATGGCGCTGCTGATGACCGTTTCATCTTCCGGATACGCCTTCTCGGTCACGAGCGGGCGCGGCAGGTTGAGTTCTCCCGGCGCCCAGCCTTTGCCCGTACAGAAGCCGCGCAGGTAGGCGATGATGTCGTCGATCTCATCCGACGTCAGCAACTTCCCGAACGACGGCATGATCTGCGAAAACCCACGCGTCGGTCCGCCGTTCACGATGACCGATTTCCACACCACGTTCGACTCCGGCGTGGTCTGGTCGCAGCGCGTGAAGTCGGGGAACGTGTCCGGGCGCTTGAATTCCGTGCTCGTCTCGGGAGCGCCCTGGCCGGTCGCGCCGTGGCACGCGATACATCCTTGCCGGTAGAGGCGCTCGCCGTTCTTCTTGTCAGGCTTCCGGTGGTACTTGAGTGTCTGTGGAAATAGCGAGACCGGACTGCACAGCGCGACCGCCACCGCGCACACGGCCGCCGCGAGGGGAACGACCACGACAGTCTCCCACCGTCCCAACATCGACTGCAGCGTTTTGCCGCGCAGGCTTCGATCGACCACTACGTGGCTCCCCCATCTTTACCGGTGTACCAGTATAGAAACCCGCGCTGCCATCCGGCGCTTGCGTGCTTATTTTTTTATCCTACATGCCGAATGGGCCGTAGCCCTGGCGAAAACCGCGCACCATCAACCGCATTCGATGGGCAGAGCGGTGGTAAGTTGCACGTTCTCGGCGGCAGGTTCGTAAAGAAGAGTAATCGCCCTGAGGAATAGCCGAGCATGGAACGTCGCGCCGACCGGCCGATTTTCGATCGTTCATCACCCATGCCCTCCCCTTGACGATTGACAAGAGCTGGACTATCTTCCTGTCATTGATTGAGGGGAGGGGCTCAGTGGGGAAGCCGACCGAACTCGTGCAAGGCACGCTCGACCTGTTGATCCTGAAAACCCTTGCGCTGCAGTCGATGCACGGTTGGGGCATTGCCCAACGCATCCGCCAGGTATCAAAAGACGTTCTGCAGGTCAATCAAGGCGCCCTTTATCCAGCTCTACACCGGCTGGAGCACCAGGGATGGATCAAGGCCAAGTGGGGCGAGTCGGAGAACAAACGTCGTGCGCGCTACTACTCGCTGACCGTCGACGGCGCCCGTTACCTGCGTCAGCAGCAGGCACAGTGGAACCGGCTTTCCGGAGCGATCGACCTCGTCCTCGAAACGCCTTAGCAGGAGGAGCCGATGCGCTGGCTCTATCAGTTTCCGTTGCGACTGCGGTCGCTGTTCCAGAGGCAGCAGGCGGAAGAAGACCTTCGCGAAGAGTTCCAGTCGCACCTGCAATTCCAGATCGAACAACTCGTGGCTGACGGCACGGACCCGGAAGAAGCCCGTCTGACCGCACTGCGGTCCATGGGTGGAGTGGAGCAACTGAAAGAAGAGTGCCGCGACGCGCGCAGCGTCGGTTGGCTCGACAATTTCCTGCGCGACCTCCGCTTTGGCGTGCGCATGCTCGCGCGCAGCCCCGGATTCACTGTCATCGCGGTCCTCTGTCTCACGCTCGGGATCGGCGCGAACGCGGCGGTGTTCAGTTGGATCGAGGGCATCCTGTTCCGTCCTTATCCGGGCGTCGCCTACCAGGATCGACTCATGGTGCTGGCTGGGACCGCGCGCGGGACACAAGGATTCGACGGCCTCTCTTGGCCCGACTTTCTCGATTACCAGCGCAACGTCAAGCTTGTGGACGTGATTGGCGAAAAGCTCACCAGCACGACATTGGCGGTGGGCGACCGCGCCGAGATCGCGGTCGGCAGCATGGTGTCGGCGAACTACTTCGACGCCATGGGCATCCGCCTGCACATGGGACGCGGCTTCCAGGCCGGCGAAGATACGGGACGAAACGCCCATCCGGTCGTGGTGATCAGCTATCAGCTCTGGAAGGACAAGTTCCACAGCGATCCCAACATCTTGGGCAAGACACAAGTCTTTAACGCCCTGCCGCACACGATCGTCGGTGTGACCGCGCCGGGATTCTTTGGCACCTTCGTCGGCTATCCGTTCAAGTTTTGGGTGCCGGTCTCGATGCAGGAGCGGTTCGATGCCAGCGGTTACAAGCTGGAAGACCGCGGCGCGCGCTGGCTGGAACCCTTCGTCCGCCTCAAACCCGGAGTTACGGCCGCGCAGGCGCAGCAGGAGATGACGGCGATCGCGAGCCGGCTGCAAGCCGAGCATCCGGACACGAACCGCGGCCGAAGCGTGCAACTCATCCCGCTATGGCAGTCCCCGTTCAATGCTTCCCAGCTGCTTTTGCCGACGCTTGGCATGGCGCTGGCGGTTGCGGTGTTCGTCTTGCTGATTGCGTGTGCGAACGTCGGCAACCTGCTGCTCGTGAAATCGTTCTCGCGGGCGCACGAGATGACCGTGCGCATGGCGATCGGCGCGGGCCGTAGCCGCCTCGTCAAGCAGTTGCTCACCGAAGGCCTGCTGCTTACAGTCATTGCGGCCATAGGCGGTTTGCTGGTCGCGAACTGGTGCCGCGGATTGCTGGTCCGTATAGTCCCCGCGCGCGGCGTGCCATTGCGCTTCGAGGGCACGCTCGACTGGAGAGTGATCGCGCTCAGTGTTG
The DNA here is from genome assembly GCA_964559835.1 of uncultured Terriglobales bacterium. GTDB lineage: Bacteria > Acidobacteriota > Terriglobia > Terriglobales > Acidobacteriaceae > DAISJI01. The sequence goes on along the minus strand of CAZLJE010000011.1, from coordinate 89,547 downwards.
CAATCTGCGGTCTGTCGACCCTGCTGTTCGGCCTCATGCCGGCGATGCAATCCAGCCACATCGATCTGGCGGGTGCGCTCAAGGGCGCATCCGGGACGGTCGTCGGCGGAGGCGCCCGCCGCTGGGTCCGCTCTGGGCTGGTCGTCGTGCAGGTCTCGTTGACGTTCCTGCTGCTCGTAGGTGCCGGCCTGCTCATCCTGAGTGTGCAGCGGATCCGGAATTCGCCGCCGGGATTAGAGACGAAAGACGTTTTGGTCACAAGCGCCAACCTGTTTGTCGCCGGTTACGACTTGCCCCGCGCCAGGAACTTCCAGGATCAATGGATGGACCGCTTGCAATCGCTGAGCGGAGTGCAATCGGCGGCCTATGCGCGGATTCCTCCTTTTTCGTTCAAGAGCTACAGCGACGCGCCCATCGCAGTGGACGGGTTTCAGCCCGCGCCTGACCAGCAGCCGAACGTCTGGTATGACGAAGTCAGTCCCGGATTTTTTGCGACGCTGCGCATACCGCTGATCTCCGGGCGCGACTTCACGCGCGCCGACGATGAGAACGCCCCACCGGTCGCGATCGTCAATGAAGCCATGGTCACGAAGTTCTGGCGCGGAGAAGATCCGGTCGGCAGGCGCCTCAAGGTCAAGGACAAGTGGATGCGTGTCGTCGGAGTCGCCAGGCAGGCCAAGTACGGCAACCCGATGGAAGTGGATCAGCCGTTCTTCTATGTCCCGCTGCGGCAGAACCCGACGGTGCAAGTCGCGGTACTGCTGCGCACGCCGCAAGGTCCGGAGTCGATCCTGCCGGTGCTGGCGCGCGATGTCCATGCCATCGACCCGGGTCTCGCCGTCTATGCGGTGACCACGATGCGCGAACAAGTCGATATTCAGACGGCGCCGCAGCACATCGCACTCTCGCTGCTGACCGTGTTCGGCAGCATGGCGCTGGCGCTGGCGGCAATCGGCTTGTATGGCGTGATGTCGTATGCGGTGACGCAGAGCAGCCGCGAACTCGGCCTGCGGATGGCTTTGGGCGCAACGCGACGCCAGTTGTTGCGGTTGGTGATGTCGCAGGGCATGGCACTTACCGGCATCGGTCTCGCGCTCGGCGGCGTGGCAGCCTTGAGTACAACGCGCCTGCTCGGCTACCTGCTGTACAAGGTGAGCCCGCGCGATCCGCTGTCGTTCCTGTCGGCGCTGGCGGTCATGACCATCACGGGCATCGCCGCCTGCCTGCTGCCGGCGTGGCGCGCCTCGCGCATCGATCCGCTCAGGGCACTGAGGAATTGAGGTTCTCGACCCCGAAGCCTTGTTTACCTGTAGGTAACCCTATGGGTTGGGTACCCCCCTCCCCCTTGAACCTGGGCGAAACGTGGTTCAGGTGGCTGCAATCTGCTGAGACACAGGCGGTTGCATCGGTTCCAAGTACGCCCAAGTAACCTGCAGGATACTTGGGTTACCCAGGGTAACCCATGGGAGAACCACCCTCCCCCCTTATCCCAGCCGTCCCACAGAATTTCGGCCAAACTCGCAGAAATCCCACAGGCCGTCCCAGAAGCGTGTCACACGGAGGCGAATCGACGGCAGAGATTATCAAAGAGCAAACATCGGGGTGCGTAGACACAACACCCTGCGCCGCTAGGGCACGAAATCAGAATAGAGGGGCGGGGTGAAGTTGTATGTGACGTGGGTTACGTCGGAGTGTGACAAGAAGAATCTGGTGATCTGGTGATCGAGCGATCTGGTGATCTACTCACCGCGCATAATTTGTGTGGGGACCACGAGAAATCCCCACCCTCCGCGAAAAGCGGGCGGAAGGGTGGGGCAACCGTCATTGCCCTTCTGAGGAAAGGATGGGCCAGCCCCCCGAACAGTGTCCGCACCGTGGCGTTCATTCAAGGTTCATCTCCTCTTCTTCAATTCTTGATATTCGAACCTCGTGTTCAGCTTGCTCGATTTCGATGTTTGCCCACTCGCGAACTCTCCGGAGCGGATGGTTTAGGAATGCCTTAGCGACGGCCGCTTCTTTCGCCCGGGCTTCCGCATAACTTCCCGCATATATTTGTAACGAATGCGTGCCCGCAACAAATTCGCGAAAGGTTCTTTCATCATCTTCGAATTCGCGCAGGACGAACTCAGTTAGAGGGTTGAGCACGGGCTGGCCGTTTTCGTTCAGAGAAGGCGGAACCAGGTGGCGCGCGAGGGGCCTCGCACCTTGTACACCGACTTTCTTGAGCCAGTCAGTAACGACGGCAACGGGCATTAGGCCAAGAAAATTGAATTTACCGATGAAAAAGCGCGGATCGTGAACCATCAGATCGCCCACAGCAGCCATGAACTGTTGGGGATATGAAATCACGAGTTGTGACACAAGCTTTTCAGCGGAGTCTATATATAGGTACTCATCGCTGACGAGCATATTCGCGACAACTTCACAAGCGGCGGCTGGATTCGTAGCGGCGATGACCTTTAGGATCTCCACCAGCCAGAATGATTCGCGGCCAGGAAATTGCAACGAGAGTCTAACGATTCGCCAGATTGCGTCTAATGTTTCATCGGAGAATGTGGTTTGTAACTCGCCGAGAGCCTCCGCCTCGTTCTTCAACCCGTGGATCCGGTATGAGATGAATTCGACAGCCGTGTCGACAGCCTCAGAGGATTTGTTTTGCTCGGCGATGCGAGTAAGCACTTCTACTGCGGCACGACACTCGTCGCGAGAAGTCTTGCGTGATCCTACCCAGACCGTCAGGTTCCGCAACATGCCGGGTCGAAGCTTCCCATCTCCAACCGACCTCAATGCCCGACTGAAGGCATTGGTTTTGTCTCCGCCCGGGATTGCGACAAACACTGCAAGCTCCGGATCGGCAGCCTGTAAGTCGTCGAGTGCAGCGTTAAGCTTCTGGTTGTCTACCGAGTCGTGCTGGGCGACGCCGTACACGTAACCGCGAGCGAATCCATCAGACCGGTGTTTCAGTGCGCCCGCTACAATTGCGCTGAGTTTTGAAAGCGAAACGTCGAGTCTGCCGACTGCCATCCCAAGCTCTGCAGTAGCACGGGCTTGCGGGGAACAGAGCCACTGCAGCTCCTTCTCGAAAGCAGCCTCAGATTCAAGCAGTTCCGTCGCCAGTTGTTCTACTCTTGAACGCCATTCGGGTTCGTCATGACGATGTGACCAAGGCTCAGCCGTAATTTCGGCTACGATTCGACCATGGAGTGTCGTGGGTTGAAGCGATTCCATCCAGCTTGACGTCGTTTCGTCGAGTTTGGGGACATCCCGTCCTACGCGCCTTTTGCTTTCTAGAGCATCGTCGATGCTTGACAGTAGACGTGCACGAAGATCCTCGCTCAGCTCGGTTCGCGACAGTGCTTTTGCTACTAGATCCAGGCCGCCAGCTCGAGAGATGTATGCTGCCTCTGCGATCAGGGCATTTTCGGCGGCGTCGCGTACCGTTGGCTCGTTGTCGACGATGGTGTGACTCAACAAGTCAAGATATGCGCTGAGGCTACCGCGAAGCTCTTGCTGGTTCTGCGGTCGCCACTCCTGCGGTGGAACTCTTCTGCCAAACATCGGCGGGGCCATCACTTTGACATTCCTGTTTTCAAGAGCCATGCGTATCGCGCCGATTGCCAGAATCTTTTCAGCGGTGCTGCCCTGATCGAACCTCCGCCTGAGCACCCCAACACGCTCGCTGACGGATAGTGACGTGCCTGACAAATAAATTGAAAACAGAGATTGCCACGTTTTACTCGCGTTGTTCCCGATCGAGGGCTCGGTTTCGTGAGCGGCGAGCGTGAAGAGAATTTCTTCTGCCTCCGCGAAGAACTCGGGGAAGATTGCCGTTCGCTCGGCGATCCAAACTACTTGTCGGCGAATGTGCGGTGCGAGGCCGCCATCGGGACGTGCAAAAATCCCGCTGATCAGGCGCCGAAGCAGCGGAATGTATGTTGACGGTTCGGCTTCCGTCAAAGCGAAAAGTCGGCGAGCCTCAGATTCGGTCCCCAGAGCTCCAACTGCAAGGGATTCGGTCCGTCGACGAAAAAACTGCGCGACGATTCCGCTCACCTCCGCCGATCCGCTGCGAGACACTCTTCTCTGAAATGGCAAGACGAGTTCTTCTGGTATTCGGCGTAGAAACCCGTCTGGGTCAGGCGCTATCCACCGCTCCCATGCAATCTGGAAGGCGATAATCGCAATAATTTTTGGCGTAACGTAGCAGTACCGGCCGGCGTTCACTACGAATCCCGGCGCTATCCGAATCCGTTCCAGACGGCGTTGTACATCGTTTCTATGGAGGTGAACGAGTCCGCAAAGTTGATCGAGTTCGCCGGCCACATCGGACAGGTAACCTGCTCGGTCTATTAACGCCAAGACCTCGACGGCGGTGCGATCTTCGCGGTCAATGCGTGTTTCGTAATATTGGCCGACTGTATCGAGCACTGGTGCAATATCGCCGCGAGCCCGAATCTCCTGGTCACGGCTGCACATATCGGCTGCTATGCGCAGGAATCCAGACGAAAGGTGGGCATACCTTCTCCGATTTTCCGCCGGCACGTTCGGATAGTTTGCGGCAAGAACACCCTCCACTTCAGCATCGGTGAGTTCGGATAATTCGAGCTGTGGGTTGAGTGAGCGCCGTTCCTGTGCGTTATCGATCGTGATTACCCGTACGCGGTTCTCGGCGCCCCGAAGTGTCTCCTGTATCGCATGCACTGCAGGCGGCAGGCACTCGTCTGCAACCAAGATTGCGTGAGCCGCCTGATCGTTCGCAATTCCCACGGCGATATTCCTCGCTACTGACTCATCACGCGTGTAGATGACCAACTCGCGATGGTTATCCAACGACCTCATTGCTTCAAAAACGGAACGGGTCTTCCCTACGCCCGCCTCTCCGAAAATTGTCAGCGCAATTTGGCTTGGACGCTTCGACCACTCGACGTGCTCAACAACTGCAGTCGCGACACTGGATGCTCCGCCCGTTGGTACAAATGTTGGCGTCACGGCAGTGGCCTGACGTGACCACGTATCAAAAAATACGAAGTCGGTAATCGCAATCCTACGAGACTTTGCAACGACCGCCGGGTATTGGTTTGCCCAAGCCACGAGGTCAGAAATGCTGAGGATCTGTGGGTCCGGCGCGTCCTGACGAATTCCACGCACCACTGCGCGTAGGATCTCCAATTTCGCCGCTTTCGTTGTTGCCGGTGGATCGTCGCAAAGACAAAGGCGGTACCCGTAGCCGCGACTGATTAGTTCCCGAGCGTATGGTTTCGCGACTTCTTCTCGGATAACCTCGTTGGAGAGCCGGGTGTATTCGATCGCTTTGTATTGCCAAGCAGTAGACGGACACAACCGGTTAGCAGGGTCATGGCCATCAGCGGCCACCTCGGTGTCAACACCGCCATCACCGATGTTTACACGTACTGTCGTGTTAATAGCTGCCGGAGGGATGCTGAGGCACGCCGCGCTTGCGCGGATCAGTGAGTCAACGAATAACGTGAAGCGTCCACCGCCACCGTCGCGCATGACGGCGACATCTTCGGCGGTGATTTCCATGAAGCCTGGCATTTGCGTTGAAGCTCCTGCCACGGATGATACGCCTGAGCACACCGGCTGCTAGCCGATTTCGCGCTGGTTCTGCTAGCTGGGCGGTGGAATCACACCGAAATCGCGATTTTCATTCGAACCGCAACGCTTCGATCGGGTCCAGGCGCGATGCCTTCCGCGCGGGATAGAAGCCGAAGAACACGCCAACGCCCATCGAGAAGAACACCGCCGCGACAATCGCTACCGGCGAGATGAGCACGTTCCAGCCCAGCGTCTTGGTGATGATCACCGACGCGCCGACGCCGAACACAATGCCGACGATGCCGCCCATCACGCTCAGCACCACCGATTCGCTCAGGAACTGGCGCTGCACGTCTTCCTCGGTCGCGCCGATGGCGATGCGAATGCCGATCTCGCGCGTACGCTCGGTCACCGACACCAGCATGATGTTCATGATGCCGATGCCGCCGACGATCAGCGACACGCCCGCGATGGACGCCAGCAGCATGGTCATGACCTGCGCCGAGCTGTCGGCCAACTGCGCCATGTCGGCGAGGTTGCGGACCATGAAGTCGTCGTCCTGTCCCGGACGGATGCGGTGCCGGTCGCGCAGCAGCGACGTGATCTGCTGTTGTGCGGCGTAGCTGGCCTGCTGCGAAACCGCCGAGACCACGATGCTTCCAAGCCACGTCTGACCATTGATCTTCTTCTGCATCGTGGACAGCGGCACCACGATGGTGTCGTCCTGGTCCCGGCCCATGCCGGACTGGCCCTTCGCCGCGAGCACGCCTACGACCTGGAACGGCAGGTTGCCGATGCGCATCGTCTGGCCGATGGGATCGGTAGCGCCGAACAGGTTCTGCCGAACGGTCTCGCCGATCACGGCCACGTTCGTCGCCAGGTTCACATCTTGTTCGGTGAAGGGCGCACCGGCGGAAAACTGCCATGCCCGGATATCGAAGAAGGAAGGTTCGGTGCCCGTGATGCGCGTCGCCCAGTTCTGGTTCTCGAAGACGACCTGCGCGCTCGAGCCGCTCTGTCCGGCGACGGCCGCCACCGACGGGACCTCCTTCGCGATCGCCTTCGCGTCGTCTTCCACGAGCGTCTTGGTCTGGCCCCAGCCCATCATCAGGCCACCTTTGTTAACGCTGCCGCTCTGGATCATGAGCAGGTTGCTGCCCATGGCGGCGATCTGCTGCTGGACGGCCTGCTGAGCGCCCTGTCCCACGCCCACCATGGCGATCACCGCGCCCACGCCGATGATGATGCCGAGCATCGTGAGCATCGAGCGCATCTTGTTGCGCGCGAGAGCGCGAAGAGCGATTTTCAGTGTGGCTCTGAAATCCATAAGAACCTTCTCAATCTTCCAACGTCGGCATCTTCACCAGCACTTCTGCCGCGCGTGGCCGGTTCTGCACGGCTTCGTCGCGCCGGATCTTGCCGTCCCGGAAGACCACGATCCGCTTCGCGAACTGCGCGACATCGGGCTCGTGCGTCACCAGGATGATAGTAAGCCCTTGCTCGTTCAGGTCCTGGAAAATCTGCATGATCTCGACCGAAGTGCGGCTGTCGAGGTTGCCGGTGGGCTCGTCGGCGAGCAGGATCGACGGCTTGTTCACCAGTGCCCGCGCGATCGCCACCCGCTGCTGCTGGCCGCCGGAGAGCTGCGAAGGGAAGTGGTCCATGCGGTCGGCGAGGCCGACGAGTTCCAGCGCCTTCTGCGCACGCCCGAGCCGCTCTTCCTTCGGGAGCCTCGCGTACAGGGTCGGCAGTTCGACATTTTCCAGCGCCGTCGTGCGCGACAGCAGGTTGAAGCCCTGAAAGACGAACCCGAGTTCGCGATTGCGGATCGCCGCCAGCTCTCGCTTCTCGAGTTCCGAGACATCGGTGCCGTTGAGGAAGTAGTGGCCGGTGGTCGCCTTGTCGAGGCAGCCGAGCATGTTCATGAACGTCGATTTGCCCGAGCCGCTGGAGCCCATGATGGCGACAAACTCGCCGCGCTGCACATCCAGCGAAACTCCGCGCAGCGCGTGGACCTTCGTCTCGCCGAGGTCGTAGTACTTGTGCGCGTCCTCGACGCGGATGACAGAGCCGAGAGCCTTCTGGGCCTGCTCATCCAATTCGGGTTTGAGTAGTGTTGCCATAAAAAGCGGTTCTTGGTTATTCGTTGTTGGTTAAGTCCAATTACACTCTCGCGCTTACCGTCCAATCCGTCCCATCCCGCCCGGCGCCGCTCCCGGACGTGAAGCGCCCGCCGACGTCCCGCCGGTCGCGCCGACAACGAGTTCTTCGCCGGAGTTGAGCGATCCGTGCAGTACCTGCGCAACCTGCGTGTAGGTGTGGTCGGTGATTCCCGTCTGCACCTGCACCGGCACGAGCTTCTTGTCGGCGGTCTGCTTCCAGACGATCGCCGTCGAACCGGCTGCCGCCGGCTTCTGTTGTCCGTTCGCCGCCTGCTGCTGGCTGCGCTGGCGTTTGGCGGCCGCCTGCTGCTGAATACCGTTCTGCTGCAACACCGCCTGGATCTGTTCCGGAGCCATGCTCGGCGTGAACCGTAGCGCGCCGTTTGGCACCTTGAGGACGTTCGTCGCGTCCGCCACGGGGACGGTCACGTAGGCCGTCATACCTGGGAACAACTTCATGTCCGGATTGTCGAACGTAACGATGGTGTTATAGGTCACCACGTTCTGCACGGTCGTCGGGTTCAGGCGCATCTGCGTGACCACGCCCTTGAACGTTTCCTTCGGGAACGCGTCGACCTTGAAGCGGACCGGCTGCCCGACTTTGATCATGCCGACGTCGCTCTCGTCGGTGTTCGTGTACACCTGCATCTTGGTCAAGTCCTGCGCGATCTGGAACAGGTTCGGCGCCTGCAGCGAGGCCGCGACCGTCTGCCCGACATCCACGGTGCGGTTGACCACGACGCCGTCGATCGGCGACGTGATCGTGCAGTGATTGAGATTCGTCTGCGCCACGGCAACGGCCGCGGCTCTCTGCTGTACCTGTGCATTGGCCTGGTTGACCTGCGCCTGCATGGCGTTCACGTCCGCCACCGACGCATCGGCGGTCGCCTTCGACTGGTCCAACTGCTGCGCGCTGATGATCCCCAGCGCGGCCATCGCGGCATTGCGCTTGTAGTCGGTCGTTGCCTGCGCGGCGGTTGCTTTCGACTTCTCGAGGTTCGCGCGCGCGGTGGCAGCGCTCGCCTTCGCGTTCTCCAGGTCAGCTTTCGCCTGGAGCAGGGCGCCCTGGAACAGCGAGGGGTCGATCACCGCCAGCACCTGCCCGGCCTTCACGTGCGAGTTAAAATCGGTGTAGAGCTTCTCTATCGTTCCCGATACCTGCGATCCGACTTGCACCGTGGTGACGGCGTTGATCGTGCCCGTGGCTTCGACGACGTTGTGGATATCGCCCGTGTCCACCTTCCCGGTGAAGTACTGCGGCGTGCTCTTGCGCTCGAAGCTGAACGCGGCCAGCACGCTCACTGCGACCACCAGTGCGATCAGGATCGCCCATTTGCTCTTGAGGATTTTCATATTGCCTCTTCTTGCTTTGTGCTTCTGCTTTTCGGGTGCTATAGCATTTGACCCTACAAACGTCTGTCGGGGCGTAAAGAGCTGGAAATAAAGGGCGAAGTTTTGTGAAGAAAGTTCCGGGTTCGGAGTTCCGAGTGCGTGCTTCCTGATCCAACTCTGAACTCGGAACTGCAAAGAAAAACCCGCGGCCCCGACCACTCGGGCTACCGCGGGCCTACTCACTGGAGGCAATGAATTACTGAGTTAGACACTGTCCGGCGAAATAAGTTGGTTAACGGCGTTTTAAGATGCGGTAAAGTTTCGTTAAACCCATAGTCTTCCGCGATTTAAGGTGTATCAAATACACATGGATCGAGTGCTCATTGTCGACGATGACGTAGAACTCTGCGAGCTCGTCTCCGAATATCTCGGGGGCGAAGGCTTCGAGGTCGAAACGGTTCACGACGGCAACGAGGGCCTGAAGCGGGCACTCTCGGGCGAGCACGTTCTTATCGTCCTCGACATCATGTTGCCCGGCATGAACGGGCTCGACGTGTTGCGCAACTTGCGCAAGCAGTCGCGGATCCCGGTGCTGATCCTGACGGCGCGCGGCGACGACGTAGACCGCATCGTCGGTCTCGAGATCGGCGCCGACGATTATCTCCCTAAGCCGTTCAACCCCCGTGAACTGATGGCGCGGGTGCGTGCCATCCTGCGCCGCTCACAGGCCGACTCGCAGGCTGCCGCGGGCGAGAAAGTCACGGTCGGAGACGTCGAACTCGATCCTGCTTCGCGCGTGGTGCGCCGCGCCGGAGACCCGGTGGAATTGACGTCGGTCGAATTTGCCCTGCTGGAAGCGCTCATGCGCGCTGCCGGGCAGGTGGTCACGCGCGAGACGCTGGCGCAGAACGTCCTCGGCCGCCGCTTCATGCCTTACGACCGCAGCATCGACGTGCACGTCAGCAAGCTGCGCCGCAAATTGGGGGACCAGACCGCCGACGCTGAGCGCATCAAAACTATTCGTGGGGTCGGGTACGTTTTTACCCGTCCCGAGGCGGAATGATTGCGTAGTCTCTTCCTCAAGATCTTCCTGTGGTTCTGGGCCATCCAGGCCCTCATCTTCCTGGCGATGTACGCCTACTGGAGCATGCAGCCGGAGACCGTCCAGACCCGTTGGCATGCCGCGACGTCGAGCGCAGTGACGCTGTACGGCCAGGCCGCGGCCGAGGAAGCCGACCGTTACGGCCAGGCCGGCATCGATAATTTCTTTTCCCGCCTGCAGGGCCGCGCCCACGTGCAGGGCGCCCTGATGGACGAAGACGGCAAAGTCCTGGCCGGCACGATTCCGCCCGACACCCGCGAACTCATCGCCGAGACCAAGAACAGCGGCGAGCCGGAAACTTCCGTCAAAGACAACTTTGCTTACGGCGCCGTGCGTACCACCGGCCCATCCGGCAAGAGCTACATCTTCGTCGCCGCCATGCCGCGACCGATCCCGCGCAGCCGCCAGCCCCAGAGCGAATACTTCCGCTGGGCCATCATGATCGGCATCTCGGGGATCATCTGTTACCTGCTGACGCTCTACCTGACGCGCCCGATCCTGCGCCTGCGCGCCGCCACCCATGAACTGTCTTCCGGCAATCTCAGCGCCCGCGCCGCCCGCGACATGGAGCGCCGGCGCGACGAGATCGGCGGACTCGTCCACGACTTCAACGACATGGCCGAACGCCTGGAAGCGCTCGTCACCAGCCAGCAAACGCTGCTGCGCGACATCTCGCACGAACTGCGGTCGCCGCTGGCGCGTTTGAACGTCGCCCTCGGGCTCGCTCGCCAGCGCGCGACACAAGCCGAGCAGCCCATGCTCGACCGCATCGAGCGCGAGGCCGAGCGCATGAACCAGATGATCGGCCAGCTCATCAACCTCGCGCGCATGGAGACCGCCTCCAGTCCGCCGACACCAACGCGCGTGCAACTCGACGAGATCGTCCGCCAGGTCGCCGACGACGCCGAATTCGAAGCCCAGCAGCGTAACTGCAAGGTCACGCTGGAAACTTCAAAGACCTGCTCTACCGACGGTAATCCCGACCTGCTCCGCAGCGCCGTGGAAAACGTCGTACGCAACGCCGTCCGCTATAGCTCGCCCGGCAGCAGCATCGACATGTCGCTCACCAGCGATGACGGTTGGGCCACCGTCGAAGTACGCGATCACGGCCCCGGCATTCCCGACGCCGACCTCGAGAAAGTGTTCCGCCCGTTCTATCGCGTCGCTACCGCGCGCGATCGCGAAAGTGGCGGAACCGGTCTCGGTCTCGCCATCGCCGAGCGCGCCGTCCGGCTCCACGGCGGCAGCGTCAAGGCGCAGAACGCCAACGATGGCGGACTGCGCGTCACGCTGAAGATCCCCGCCACGTGCAGTAATGGGAATCGGGGATAACGCGCAGCAAGACTCATTCCTGACAAATTTTGTCTCTATCTGACACGTAGTGTCACTCTAGTACACCTTTACTTCTCTATCTATAACTCATCAATTAACTATCGCGCTAAGGTTAACGCTAGAGTTTGCCAGCGATTATCGTGATTTCGCCGGCTGTGAAAATTTCGCGGGCCTCGATGGGCATGAACGTGCATGTTAATGCGCGGGCCGGGACTCCAGGCCGAAACTTAATCGCGAATCAAGGATTCTTATCCATGCGCAAGCAAAAAGGCTTTTCGCTTATCGAACTGCTGATCGTCGTCGCCATCATTCTCATCATCGCCGCCATCGCCATTCCCAACCTGTTGCGCTCGCGCATCGCCGCGAACGAAGCGTCGGCAGTCGGTTCCATCCGTACGATCAACACCTCCGAGGTCACGTACTCTTCGACGTATCCCAATATTGGTTTTGCCCCCCTGGCAAATCTGGGGCCATCGTCGGACGGGACGGTGACGGAAACCGCCGCTGGCCTGATTGACTCCGTGCTCGCCACCGGCACTAAGGGCGGATACAACTTCAAAACCGCCGCCGCGGGCTTCACACCTTCCGGTTGCGGCGTCACCGGCCAGCCGCAGTGCAGTACTTACACGGTAACTGGCGATCCACAGAATTCGCAGACCGGCACGCGCCACTTCTATAGCGACCAATCCGGCGTCATTCGTAACGTGGTCGGCGCCACCGCAACTGCGAGCGACAATCCTCTTCAGTAATCGGCAGCGAAGCACGAAATTCCGGTGGAGCAGCGAAGCGAATCGCTGCTCCTTAATTCTTAGCGACGCTTGTACCCCGGCCCGACAAGCGCGTTGCCCGGAAAGACGCCGTCGACGATCTTGCTGCCGTCCACGACGGGTACTCCGCCCACGAGCAGGTACTGGACTCCGACGCTCGGCGTCATCGGTTTCTGATACGTCGAGCGGTCGCTCACCGTCTGCGGATCGAAGATGACGACGTCGGCATCCGCGCCTTGTTGCAAGCGCCCCTTCGCGCGCGCCGCTGGCGTAGAGCTCTCCAGGACTTGCGCTGGCATCAGCGACATCTTCCGCACCGCATCCATCAACGTGAGCGAGCCCTGCTCGCGGACGTAGCGCGCGAGAATGCGCGAGTAGGTCCCGGCATTGCGCGGATGGCCCTTCTCTCCGTCGCTGGCGATCATCACCAGCGGATTACGGATGGTGGCGTCCACGTTCGCCATGGTGTTGCTGAACAGGATGACTAGTTGCTGTTTGGGAGAATTGTGCAGTTCGTCGAAGCGTTCTTTCGTCAGGCGCTCGCCGGTTTCGGGCAGCATTAGGTCGTGATAGCTCACACCGGAAAATTTCTCCATCCATCCCGGGTTGAACAACGCCGAGTTGATGGAGGTCATGCCGGCTTCGTATGGATAAGCTTCGGTCGTCACATCCAGACCTCGCGCCCGCGCGCCGGCGATGACACTGAGGCAATCGAGCGCCAGTCCTCCGCAACTGCTGTTGATGTGCACAATATGGAGGGGAGCGCCAGAGACGGCGGACGCGCCGATCACCTCCTCGACCGACTCGATGCTCGATCCGGGTTCTCGCGGCCCGGCGCTGCGTACGTGCGTGTACACGGGAACGCCGCGCTCGGCCGCCAGACGGAACATCTGGATCACTTCCCATCGCGTGGCGCCGGGTGTGTACTGAAGACCCATGCCGACGGCCAGCGCACCGGCGTCGAACTCGTGGCGCAGTCGCGCCTCGATCGCCTCCAACTGTGCCGGTGTTGCGGGCTGGTTGGTCGCCGCGCCGGATTTGGGCAGGATCTCATCGGCTGGCAACGGCGCACCGAACACAAGGGCGCGTGCGGCGGCGTGGCTCGCGGCGGTTCCATAGTTGATCAGCGAATGTCCTTGCTTGGAGCGCAGGAACTCCGCGACATCGGGCTTGCCGATCTCCAGTTCAAGCGCCGTGGTGACGCCATCCATGGCTTTCAGGCGCTGGCTCGAAATGTCCTGGCCATGCTGGTGAAGATCGATGAAGCCCGGCGCGACGACTAGGCCTTTGGCCGAGATCACGCGCTTGCCCGTGATCGCGTCGTCGGAAATCTTCTGGATCTTTCCGCCGCTGACGCCGATATTGCGGACCGCGTCCAGTCCAGTCTCGGGATCGAGCACCCGCCCGCCTTCGATGACGATGTCGTAGTTCTGTGCGACGGCAGTGAACGGAATCACTGAAGCGGCGAAACACACGATGAGCCGGAAGATTCGACGAAGCTGCATATTGGAAGTCCCCACGCTGACTGGGCGGGAATTATAGCTGCAGTACCAGCCTTCCGCAGATGACTGTGCCGGAACTGTCATGCTGAGCGGAGCCGCGCGTGAGCTTGCGAGCGCAGTCGCGGAGTCGAAGGACCTTTTGCTTTGGCGCGGCTCAGCTCCCTACTGCTTCTTCCACCCCGGTCCTCTCAGCACTTTTCCCGGCAGCGCGTTCGTCATCTTGCCGTCGGTGATCACCGCAACGCCGTTGACGAGCACGAAGTCCATCCCGACCGACAACTGGTTCGGGTCTTCGAACGTAGCTTTGTCGGTGACCGTTTGCGGGTCGAAGACGACCACGTCGGCCCACATGCCCTGCTTGAGGACGCCGCGGTCGGCGAGCTTCATTTTTTGCGCCGGCAGCGCCGAGAACTTGCGGACCGCCTCCTCCAGCCGCAGCTTCTTTTCTTCGCGGACGTACTTGCGCAAGATCCGCGGGAAAGTTCCGTAGGCGCGCGGGTGCGGATGCTCCTTGCCCAGGATTGCGTCGGGCGCGGTGCCGGGTGAATCGTTGTCCGCCGAGGTCCACGGCTGCATCAGAGCCATCGCGACATCGGGTTCCGACATCGCGAACACCGCCGCGTAGGTATAGCCCTGGTCTTCAATGAGCAGATCGAAGGCTGCGTCGATCGGGTCCTTGTTCCACATCTGCGCGATGTCGGTCAGGCGCTTGCCCTGCAGCGGCAGCAGCTTCGGGTTCTGGACGACGGCGATCAGGAAGGCGTCGGGACCGGGGACTTCCTGCCACTCGTTGTCCCAGTCGCCGTTGGGGTCGAGCATCTCGGCGCGGATCTTGGCGCGCATGGCCGGATCTTTCAGGCGCTCGACCAGCTTCCCGCCTTCATGCGCCCATGGCGGAATGATGGCGGAGAACGAGTTGAACCATGCGGGATACGCGTAGGTGTCGGCGGTGATGTCGACGCCCTCGGCACGCGCGGCGTTGATCTTATCGACGATCTGCGACATGCGTCCCCAGTTCGGTTTTCCGGCGGCCTTCAGGTGCCAGATCTCGACCGGAATGTTGGCTTCGCGCCCGATGCGGATCGCTTCGTCCAGCGCCTTGAGCACGCCGTTGCCCTCGTTGCGCATGTGCGTCGCGTAGATGCCGCCGAAATCCGATGCGGCTTTGGCGAGCGCGATCAACTCTTCGGTCGACGCGTAGGGCGCGGGCGCGTATTGCAGCGACGTCGAAACTCCGACCGCGCCCTGCTGCATAGCTTCGCGGACGAGCGCGCGCATTTGGTCGAGTTCGGCGGGGGTCGGAGCGCGGTTGTCGTCCTTGAGCACCATGCGGCGGACCTGCGTCGCGCCGACATAGCTGGCCAGGTTGATGCCCATGCCCTGCTTCTCCAAGCGCGCGAAGTACTGGTCGAGATTGCGCCAGTCAGGCGTGATCTGCAGGTGCTCATATTCGAGGCGCTCGGCAGAAATGATGTAGTCGTTCAGCGGCGCCGCCGAACTGCCCTCGCCGGTGATCTCGGTCGTGATGCCCTGGTAGATCTTCGACGGCAGGTGCGGGTTCACCAGGATGTGCAGCTCCGATTGGCCGAGCATGTCGATGAATCCGGGTGCGACGACGCGTCCGCGGGCGTCGATGGTCTGCCGGGCGGAGGCGTTCGTGAGCTTGCCGATGGCGGCGATGTGTCCGTCGCGGATACCGATGTCGGCCGCGTACCAGGGCGAGCCGGTGCCGTCGATGATGTGCCCGTTGCGGATCAGGACGTCGAACTGCTGCGCGAAGGCGAAGGTTGACCAGAGAAGGAGCGCGGCTATCAGCAAGCGTTTCATGGATGCCTCGTTGTTGGGCGGACATCATAAACGAAGCTCACCACGGAGGCACGGAGAAGCAAAATCATTGTCGATTGCCGATTGATGATTGCCGATTGCAAAACCGACCACGAACACAATCGGAAATCGGCAATCGACAATCGGAAATGCATTTGTGTTTAATGGCTCCATGCCCCACAAGCTCGGGATCCTGCTCTCCGGACGCGGATCGAACTTTCTCGCCATCGCTGAATCGTGCCGCAGCGGAAAACTGGACGCCGAGATCGCCATCGTCATCTCAAACCGCGAGGACGCGCCCGGCCTGACGCGGGCTCAGGAGATGGGATTGGAAACGCGATGCATCCCGTCCAAAGGACGCGTCCGCGAAGAGCACGACGCCGAAGTGATCGCCGCGCTGCAGGAGAAGCAGGTGGAACTCGTCTGCCTGGCGGGCTACATGCGCCTGCTGTCGCCGCAGTTCGTGCGCGCGTTTCCGAACCGCATCCTGAATATCCATCCTTCTTTACTGCCCGCGTTCCCGGGACTGGACGCGCAGAAGCAGGCGTTCGACTACGGCGCGAAAGTCAGCGGCTGCACCGTGCACCTGGTCGACGAGCACCTCGACCACGGACCGATCATCGTCCAGCGGACTGTTCCGGTGCTCGACACCGACGACGCGCACACGCTCGCCGAGCGCATCCTCGATCAGGAGCATGTGGCGTACACGGAGGCGATACGGATCATGCTAAGCGGGAATGCCGAAGTGGTTGAACGTCGTGTAATTTGTTCAGCAAAGAAGGGAATATGACCAAGAGCAGGAGACTTCAGCAGCAACATGAACGTCACAATTTGACAACTCAACGCGTCGCGGCGAATGCACCTTTATCAACGCACGATGCTGTCGAGCGCGCGATCCGAGCCATGTCATTGGCGTTACGAGCCATGGTCGAGATTGGACTCGTCGTCGGCGCTCCAGGATCGTCCCCGCAACAAGCCGCTACGTCGCGCGAGAATCTGAACAACATGTTGTCGGAACAGGGGCTGTTTCGATTATTCGACGCGGATCAGATGGAAGCGTTGAATTGCCCAGCCGGCAAATGGACGGACCAGCAACGTAACCACTACGCCATTCAGCACGAAACTGCCGCGACCCTATGTTGGGCATTAGGGATGACCGGTGAATTGACTCGTCCGGATGAGATCTCGCCCGTGCACCTGCTGTCGCCAATGTATTCGGCGTTGATCGCGAACTCCGGCGAGTTCTTCGAATTCGCGACGCTTCGTCCCCGCGAGGAGCTTGAAACCACGCGCGATGTTCTGATGTTGTGGTGTGCGCGCGGCAACATGGCCGTTGCCCAGTATCGCGGATTGCCGATTCCGGACGACCTGGGTTCGTGGTCTGCCGCCGCCGCTCAGCTTACCGAGTACGCGACGGAATTGAAATTCATTCGTCCCATCGACAACGATTTCCCGGTCGCCAGCAAGGCTTTTCGGGAGCTTTCCGAGTTGGACAGCACCGAACTGCTCGCTGCCGTGTCGAAGCGATACGAAACGCTTTGCTGGTTGACCGGGCAGACGCCCGCTTGGGACCAGGTGGTACACAAGACGGCGGTGAATTAACGTATTCGCC
This sequence comes from uncultured Terriglobales bacterium, assembly GCA_964559835.1. Classification (GTDB taxonomy): domain Bacteria; phylum Acidobacteriota; class Terriglobia; order Terriglobales; family Acidobacteriaceae; genus DAISJI01. Next base: position 72,358 of record CAZLJE010000011.1, on the reverse strand, counting down.
GGAAACGAAAAACCCTGGCTTGCGCCAGGGTCTGAACTACGGGGCCTGAGACGGAGCGACTACTGCTTCTTCGTCTCGTCTTTCCTGTCGTCCTTCGCGTCCTTCTTGGCGGCTTTCTTGGTCGCCTTGGCGTCCTTCTTCTCGGTCTTCTCCTCGGCCTTCGTTTCCTTCATCTCTTCCTTGGCTTCGGACTTGGCAGCCTTCTTGGTGCCCTTGGCGTCCTTCTTCATTTCTTTCTTGGCGTCCTTGGTGTCCGCCTTCTTGTCCGTATCCTGCGCCATCGAGGCCATCGACAGGCACAGAACGCCGGCCAGCATCATCGCGAAAAGCTTCTTCATCTTGGAATCTCTCCTTGTACTTGCAAGTGAATTGAATAAGGACCGTGTGCGCACAACTTACGAGTGCATCCGGGTCCTGAAATCAAGGTGCGCCGCATTGTAGATTGCGGCAGCCGGAGTGCCCAAGGACAAAATATGTGCACCATAAATGGTGCATCAATCGGCCGGTGACGTTATCACACCAGTTTGTGACTGCAGTCCTGCTCCCCGGTGACGCGAACCGCTAAGATGAGTTCGACGGCAAGGCAGGAGTGTGCCATGGAGTCGACGTCCCAATCCGCGATGAAGCCGGTCCGCAGCACCGATAAAGCGCACGACGTCCTTCGCACCGAAGGCCATCCGCTGGACGCCCTGTTCCGGCCCAAGACAGTAGCGGTCATCGGGGCCACCGAGCGGGCGCAGAGTATCGGACGCCGCGTGATGTGGGCGCTGGTCACAAGTCCCTTCGGCGGCACGGTCTTCCCGGTCAGCAAGGACCGCCCGAGCGTGCTCGGCATCAAGGCCTATCCGAACATCGCTGCTGTTCCGGAGATGGTCGACATGGCGGTCATCGCAACCCCGGCGAAAGCGGTGCCGGCCGTCATCAGCGAGTGCGTGCAGGCGGGCGTGAAGGCGGCGGTGGTGATCTCGGCGGGATTCCGCGAGCACGGCGCCGAGGGCGCGGCGCTGGAGGAAGACATCAAGCGGAGGGTTGCCGGCAGTCGGATGCGGATCGTCGGGCCGAACTGCCTGGGCGTGATGAACCCGCTGACCGGACTGAACGCGACTTTCTCGCAGCAGATCGCGCGCCCGGGGAATGTCGCCTTCATCAGCCAGAGCGGCGCGCTCTGCACTGCGATCCTCGATTGGAGCCTGCGAGAGATGGTCGGCTTCAGCGCATTTGTGTCCGTCGGGTCGATGCTCGACGTCGGATGGGGCGACCTGATCGATTACCTCGGCAACGATGTGCGCACGCAGTCCATCGTGATCTACATGGAGTCGATCGGCGACGCACGCAAGTTCCTCTCCGCTGCGCGCGAAGTCTCGCTCAACAAGCCGATCATCGTCATCAAAGCCGGACGGACGGAAGCAGCCGCGAAAGCCGCCTCGTCTCATACCGGCGCCATGACGGGCAGCGACGAAGTGCTCGACGCCGCCTTTCGACGTAGCGGCGTACTTCGCGTGAATGCGCTCGCCGACATCTTCTATATGTCGGAAGTCCTGGCCAAGCAGCCCAGGCCGAAAGGGCCACGTTTGGCCATCCTGACCAACGCCGGAGGGCCGGGCGTGCTCGCGGCCGACGCGCTCGCGTTCCAGGGCGGCGAACTGGCCGAACTTTCTCCCGAGACGCTGAAGAAACTCGATGCCATCCTGCCGCCGCACTGGAGTCACGGGAATCCTGTCGATATTCTCGGCGACGCCTCCGCGGAACGCTATGGACAAGCTCTTCAGATCACGCTCGACGATCCCAACTCCGACGGCATTCTCGTCCTGACCGCGCCGCAAGGACTGGCCGAGCCGACCCAAATCGCGGAACTGCTCAAGCCGTACGCGCATTCGACCGGCAAGCCGATCCTGTCGTGCTTTCTCGGAGGAGCGGAGGTCGTCGCCGCGAACACGATAATGAATGCGGCGGGTATCCCGACCTTCCAGTTTCCCGACACTGCCACGCGCGCCTTTACTTTCATGTGGCGCTACAGCTACAACCTGCGCGGGCTGTATGAAACGCCGACCGTACATGATGCCAGCGACCTTTCTTCCGACCGTGCGGCCGCCGAACGCATCATCGCCGACACGCTCGCCGGCGGACGTACGCTGCTGACCGAGGCGGAATCCAAGCGCCTGCTCGCGTCGTACTTCATTCCCACCGTCGAGACCAAGATAGCGACCACCGCGGACGAGGCGGTCCGGTGCGCGGAGGAGATCGGCTATCCGGTGGTGCTGAAGCTGCATTCGCACACCGTCACGCATAAGACGGACGTCGGCGGCGTGCACTTGAACCTGCGCGACGCGCAGGCAGTCGGCGACGCTTACGCCAAGATCGAGCGCGGCGTACGGGAAAAGGCCGGAGAAGGGAATTTCCTCGGCGTGACCGTCCAGCCGATGATCTTGCGCGAAGGGCACGAACTGATCTTCGGCAGCATCGTGGACCCGCAGTTCGGGCCGGTACTGCTCTTCGGACGCGGCGGGCAGATGGTCGAGATCGAGAACGATCGCGCCCTCGGCCTGCCGCCGCTGAACACGACTCTCGCGCGCCGGATGATCGAGCAGACCCGGATCGTAAGGGCGCTGCGCGGCGTGCGTGGGATGAAAGGCGTCAACATGGAGACGCTGGAGACGCTGCTAGTCCGCTTTAGCAATCTCATCGTGGACAACCCGCGCATCAAGGAAGTCGACATCAATCCCCTGCTGGCCTCGGGCGACCGCTTCCTGGCGCTCGACGCCCGCGTCGTGCTGCATCCGGCGAGCGTCGCCGATGCTGACCTGCCGCGTCCGGTGATCCGCCCGTATCCGCAGCAGTACGTCGGCTCGTGGACGATGAAAGACGGTACGAAGATCGTCATCCGCCCCATCCGTCCGGAAGACGAGCCGCTGATGATCGACTTCCACCACAAGCTCAGCGACCGCAGCGTCTACCTGCGTTATTTCCAGCCGCTGAAGCTGACGCAACGCACCGCGCACGAGCGGCTGACGCGCATCTGCTTTATCGATTACGACCGGGAGATGGCGCTCGTCGCCGAGATGACGAAAGACGACGGCTCGCGCGAGATTATAGCCGTCGGACGGTTGAGCAAGCTGCACGGGTTCTCCGAGGCAGAAGTGGCAGTACTCGTGCGCGACGAATTTCAGCACAAGGGACTGGGGACGGAACTCGTGTCGCGCCTGATGAAAGTTGCCAAGGACGAAAAGCTTGAAGCGGTCAGCTCGACCATGCTGGGCATCAACCGCGAGATGCGCGCCATCTGCAACCGGCTCGGGTTCAAGCTCGCGGTCGACATGGAAGACGACGTGGTGAACGCGAAGGCGCTGCTGCCGTAGGGAGTAATGAGTAATAAGTAATAAGTATTGAGCGGGCTCACTTGAGCGCGGCCCGCGCCCTCGACCCCGCCGCCCGAGTGAACTATGCCTATGGTGCAAACGTCTCCCGGAACCTAGGGCCTTCCCCGGTGTCCAACTTCTAAGGGCCTTTCTCACTACTCATTACTTATTACTCATTACTTTCATGAGAAAATAGCAGCTCACGCCATGCGTATCCTTCGTCTTTTCGCCCTCTTTGTTGCGGGGGTGGCCTTCGCCCAGCAGCCCGCTCCTGTTCCCAAAGCTCCCAGCGCCACCAAGTCCGAGGTGGACAAGTCTGCCGACGACTACTCGAAGGACCCATGGGTCATCGAGTACCAGAAGACTTCGTACCGCTTTGAGAACGACGGCACCGGCTCGCGCGAGATCGTGTCGCGGATCCGCGTCCAGAGCGACGCCGCGGTGCAGGCGCTCGGGCAGCTTGTAGTCGGCTACAGCTACGGCATCGAGAACGTCCAGATCAAGTACGTCCGCGTGCGCAAGGCGGACGGAACGGTCATTACCGCGTCCGACTCGGCGGTGCAGGACCTGACGGCGCCCGTCGCGCGCGAAGCCCCGGTGTACACCGACTACCGGCAGAAGCACATCACCGTGCCTGGACTGCGTCCGGGCGAAGTGCTGGAATACGACTTCTTCATCAAGATGGACCAGCCGCTCGCGCCCGGCCAGTTCTGGATGGAGTACGACTTCATGAAGCGCGGTATCGTACTCGACGAGGAACTGGAACTCAACATCCCGAAGTCGCGCATCGTGAAGCTCAAGACCGGGGCGGACTACGATCCGAAGACGACGGTCGAGGGCGACCGCAAGATCTACTCGTGGAAGTCGTCCTACACGAAGCGCGATGACGATGACGACGACAAAAAGGACAAGAAGCCGCGTAACCCGCGCGTGAACGTCCCCGCCGTGCAAATGACGACCTTCTCCTCGTGGGAAGAGATGGGCCGCTGGTACGCGCCGCTGGTGCAGGACCGGATCGTGGTAACCCCCGAGTTGAAGGCCCGTGCCGACGAACTCACCAAGTCCGCCGGTACCGACATCGAGAAGATCCACCTGCTGTACGACTACGTCGCACGCAACTGGCGTTACGTGAGCCTGTCGTTCGGACTCGGACGTTACCAGCCCCACGCCGCCGCCGAAGTGTTCGCCAACCAGTACGGCGATTGCAAGGACAAGCACACGCTGCTCGCGGGACTGTTGAAGGCCGAGGGCTTTAATGCCTCGACGGTGCTCATCAATTCCAGCCGGAAGATCGATCCCGACGTGCCTTCGCCGTCGCAGTTCGACCACGTCATCACCATGGTGCCGCTGGCCGGGAAACAGATCTGGATGGATACGACTACCGAGATCGCGCCCTTCCAGTTGCTGATGTTCCAGTTGCGCAAGAAGCAGGCGCTTGTGGTCCCGGTGTCCGGCAATCCCGGGCTGATGGAGACGCCCGCCGACTCCCCCGTCCCTAACGACCAGCTCACCGAAGTGGACGGCAAGGTCAGCGAATTGGGCAAACTTACGGCACACGTCAAAATGACGTTTAACGGCGACGCCGAGCTTCCGCTGCGCGCCGCTTTCCGGCAGACGCCGCAGATGCAGTGGAAAGAACTCGGCAAGGCCATCGCGTACCTGCAGGGCCTGCGCGGAGAGGCCAAGGACGTCACCGCGGATGATCCGACGAAATCCATGGGGCCGTATCACGTCGAGTACAACGTCGAGGTCCCGAACTTCCTCGAGTGGTCGAAGCGCAACTCGCAGCTCGCGGTACCGATGACGCCCCTCCGCCTGCCAGAGTCCACCGAAGCCGACGAGACTGCGCCCGACCCCTTCGAGATCGGCGCGCCCGGCAAGATCACCTACCGCTTCAAGCTTCAATTGCCGCCGGGATTCTCCGCGCGCGCGCCGCTGCCGTTCTCCATGTCGCGCGATTACGCCGAGTACAAGGCGACGTACAAGCTGGAAGGGAACACCTTCACCGCCGAGCGTTCGACCGACCTGCGCTGGCGCGAAGTGCCCGCCGCGCGCCTCCGCGACTACTCCGCGTTCCGACGCGCAGTCGTGGCTGACGAGGCGCAGTCGCTTGCGATCGAAGCGGCGGTCGCGAGCAACGGCGCGCCCAAGCCTCCCGAGGGCGTGAAGGCCGACGAACTCTACGAAGCAGGCATCAGCGCGTACCAGGCCCAGAACTACGAGGCGGCGGTGGAACTGTTCAAGCGCGTGACCGAACTGGAGCCGAAACACAAGTCGGCGTGGAACGATCTCGGCAGCGCGTATCTCGCCACTCGCCAGACGGACAACGCCATCGCCGCGCTCAACAAGGCCATCGAGAGTAATCCCTACCACGAGTACGCGTACAACAATCTCGGCCGCGCCTACTGGGAAAAGCGCGACTACGCCAAGGCCGCCGACGCGTTCCACAAGCAGATCGACATCAACCCGCTCGACAAGTTTGCGCACCGCAACCTCAGCTCCATGCTGCTGGAGCAGAAAAAATTCTCGGAAGCGATGCCGGAGTTGGAGAAGACGGTGCAGCTCTCCGCCGACGATGCGATCGCCTACGTGAATCTCGGCACGGCGCAACTCGAGCTCGGACAGGATGACAAGGCATTGGAGAGCTTTGACCGCGCCGTGAATATCACACCCGCGCCGGTGGTCTGGAACAACATCGCTTACCAGCTCAGCTTGAAGAACGTGCACCTGGACCGCGCGCAGCGCTACGCGGAGTCGGCTGTCGCCGCGACCGCCGCCACGCTCCGCAATCTCACCGCCGACCGGATGGAGTACGAACAGCAGGCACTGGTGGTCAGCATCGCCGCCTATTGGGACACGCTCGGATGGGTCTTCTTCCAGCGCGGCGATCTCGAAAAGGCCGAGCAGTTCATCAACTCGGCCTGGGTGCTCGGACAGCACGGCGAGGTCGGGGATCACCTGGCGCAGATCTACGAAAAGCGAGGGGACAAGCAGAAGGCGATGAAGCAGTACGCGCTCGCGCTCGTCGGTTATAAGCCCGATCCGGAGACGCGGGGGCGCCTGGTGAAGCTCGCCGGCAACGACAAGGCTGCCGACGCGCTGCTCGAACCGGCGCGGAAGCAACTTTTGGCCATGTCTCAAGTGCCGATGGGAGCGCTGGTGAAGGACGGCAAGGGACCGCTGAAGGCGGATTTCTGGATCGTGCTCTCGCCTGGGCCGAAGGTGGACGACGTGCGCTTCGTCAGCGGCAGCGATAAGCTGAAGGAATTCACGGAGGCATTGCGCTCCGCCAACTACACCGTCGCGTTTCCCGACAGCACGCCGACGCGCCTGCTGCGGAAGGGCACGCTCTCGTGCGACAAGGAATGCGTCTTCAAGCTCTCGCCCGCGGACAACATCGGGGGCGGCGAGTAAAGTAGTACCGTCGTGCCCCGCGTCCTCAAACCCGTCTCGGAGATCTCCAGGTCCGCGGCCAAGCTGCGCCTGCTGAAGCGGCTGAAGTGCACGCTGAAGTACGAGAAGGCGGCGTGGACCTCGGGCGCGCAACTGGTGTGCGGCGTCGACGAGGTCGGACGCGGCGCGTTCTTCGGACCCGTGGTCGCGGGCGCGGTGATCCTCGATCCGAAGTACCGCATCAAGGGCCTGCGCGACTCCAAGCTGTTACCCGCTGAACGCCGCGAAGTCCTGGCGGAGCGCATCAAGCAGCACTGTATCGCGTGGTCGGTGGCGGCGGTGGATGCCGCGCGCATCGACCAGCTCAACATTTATCATGCGTCGCTGCTGGCCATGGTGCGGGCGATCGAGCAACTCGAACCCAAGCCCGACCACCTGCTGCTCGACGCCGTACGCGTCCGGATTGATTGCCCGCAGACGAAGATCATCCATGGCGACGCGCTGTCGGCTTCGATCGCGGCCGCGTCGATCGTCGCCAAGGTGCATCGCGACGCGCTCATCACCCGGTGGGCGCCGGTGTTTCCCGACTACGACCTGGCATCGAACAAGGGCTACCGCAGCCCAAAGCACATCGCCGCGCTCCGCAGCATTGGACCGACGCCGCTGCACCGGCAGTCCTTTGCGCCGGTGTGGCTCGCCGCCCATCCACAGGAAGTGCTGGAGTTCATGCTGGCGGAGACTCCGGGAAACGCAAACGCAGCGGCGGCTTCCGAGTAGTCCTTGAGCTTACAAAACTTCTAGCGGCTGTTTATTCTGCGGCGGTGGGAATGCCCGATCGAGTTGGGCCAGGTCGCGTTTGCTGATGCCGTCCCCATGATGGAACACCTTTCAGAATGGATATTTCATCGGGGTGTGTTGCACCGTCTCCCAGTGCACGGTAGTGAACTCCTCGAGGATCCAATCACCGCCGAAGCGGCCAATACCGCTGTTCTTTTCACCGCCAAACGGTCCCGTGGGAGTGTCGTCGACACTGGTGCCGTTAATGTGCGTCATTCCGGCCTGGACCCGATTCGCGAACCGCAGTCCCCGCCCTTCATCTCTGGTGAACACTGCGCTGGAAAGTCCGAATGAAGTGTCATTCGCGACCCTCAGTGCCTCTTCGTCTCCATTCACCCTGATGATGGGAGCAATCGGACCGAACGTCTCGTACTTGGCGATCGGCATGTCGTTCCTGACTTCTACAAACACCTGCGGTGGCAGCACCAGACCCTGGGGTGGTGTTCCTGAGAGTCTTCGTGCGCCGGCGACGACGCTCTTGTCCATCAGGTCGATCATGTGCGACAACTGCGTCTGATTGATGATGGGCCCGATCACCGTGTCCGGGTCGTGCGGGTCTCCATACTTCAGCGTTTTGACGTGGGCGGTGAAACGGTCAACGAACTCGTCGTGCACTTTTGCATCGACGATCAGACGGTTGGAACTCATGCAGATTTGTCCCTGGTGCAGAAAGCGGCTGAACACCGCCGATGGTACTGCCTGGTCCAGGTCCGCATCGTCGAGGACGACGAAAGGCGAGTTTCCTCCCAGCTCGAGTGCCACGCGCTTCAACCGTGGGCCGGTCATGGCCAGGTCCGCCACATGCTGGCCCACCTGCGTCGAACCGGTGAACGATATCAACGCTGGGACTGGATGCTTTGCGAAAGCATCTCCGATCGTGCTGCCCCCTCCCACCACTACGCTGAAGACTCCCGGCGGCAGCCCAGCCTCTTCGTAGATCTTTGCGAGCAGCGTTCCGCCGGTGATCGGAGTATCGGAAGCCGGCTTCAGTACAACGCCATTCCCCAGGACGAGCGCCGGCGCCACCGACCGCATCGACAGGTACAGCGGCCAGTTCCACGGGCTGATCACCCCGATCACTCCCACCGGTTGTCGGTAGGCGCGGCTTTCCTTTCCGGGTTCGTCAATGGGAAGGATGCGGCCCGCCGCTCGGTGCGGAAACGACGCCGCCTCGCGCATGATCCCCAACGTGAAATCGAATTCGAGAGAGGCTTTCACCCGCGCGCTGCCAGATTCCCGGATCAGCCACTCGATAATCTCTTTGCGGCGCGATTCCATGATGGCGATCGCTCGCAACATCAGTCCCGAGCGCTCGGCAGGAAGTGTAGAGGCCCAGTTCGGCTGCTCCCTCTCCGCCGAACGATACGCTTCTTCAAGGTCGCGCTCGTCCGCCGTCGGAATCTCGACCAGCGTCTTACCTGTGTAGGGGTCGTGGTCTTTCAACGTGCGCTGGGCACGTCCGAGTTTCCAATTTCCACTGAGGTATTGCCGCTCGAATCCAGAGTAGGGGATCCTCGTACTCTGCAATGCTCCGTGCTCTATCGGTGTTTCGACATGCGTGGACATAAGTTCCTTGGGCGCTTTTCACGAAGAAAAGACTTCAAGGCGATGCTACGGCCACGCATAGCCGCTATCAATGGGCCGTAAGATAGACGCTCAACTCCCCCATCGGGCGTAGACCGGGAAGACACTGATCGGCTCAGGAAGAAATCCCCACCTCCGTCAAACGCGGAAGGTGGGGCAACCTCATTTACATGACCAGCACCTTGATGTCCCGGTACCCCATCAGTTTGAGGATGTAGTAGTTCGTCGCGGCTTCGCCGGGATCGTCGGAGAAGCAGACCAGTTCGGCGTAGCGGGGCACTCCGGCTTTGCTGAGGACGGTCCAGATATCTTTCGCCGCTTTCGGCGTGCCGTCGGCGTTCAGCAGGTCAGTGTACGCGACGTGGACCACCTTGCCCTCTGGAGCCTTCGCTGGCGCCTCTTTACCGGATGCGATATAGACCTTCGGATACGTGGAGCGCGTGCTGTTTGGGTCGGCAATGACAACGTCCTTGCGGACGTTCGCCGGATACGCGGCCGGAACGATGGACACGTCCATTGGACCCTTCTTGGGTCCGACGGCGGTTGGGTCCTTGGTGACGGCGAAACCGGGTTGCGACCACTTGTCTGCTGGATCCATCAGCACCGATACCTTTTTCTGCCCGACCTTCTCCAGCATGACGAAGGCGAGCGCTGCATCCTTGGTCAGGCCGGCGCCGGAGAGGATGACCGCTTCGTCGGACGCATGGACGCCCGCCGAGCCTAGCGTCGAAGCCAGCTTCGTGGGATCTTTGACATTGTTACGGAAGACGTCGGCGGGAACATTCAGAGCGAACGGCACGTGACCCTGGCCGTAGGCGTCCGGCGGCCGGACATCGACCACGCTGACATTGGTGCCCACGAACATGCGCAGCATCTGGCTGTCCCAGAATTTCAGCCAGTTCGAGTCGCGCATCAGCGACGGAGTGTCGTAGGTCCAGAACGGCAGCTCTCGCTCGTCGGCGAGCCATTCCACCACCGACCCGGGGAACAGTTTCACGTTCGGGTAGTTGGCGATGAACCTGGCCGCGAAGTAGGGCACGGCCGCCGCGATCCCACCCCCGCAATACGTGATCACCTGCTGGTCCGGACGGACGCCTTCGAAGGCGAGCATGGCGCGGATCTCGTCGGGCGATTTGAATGTCTTATCCGCGTTGTAGAAGTCGTCACGCGGTAGCAGCGCGCTATTCGGGATGTGCCCCGCTTTCGCCATGGGAGTTATGACACCGTAATGCCAGGAGGCATCCAGCGCATTGACTACCGCGTTGTGGGTCGGGTCGCCTGTGGCGGTAATGACCTCCGGCAGACTGGCGCGCGCGTCCTCCAGGGGCTTCGGCATTTTGAACGACGGGTTCGGCGTCGCAGGTGTCGGGTCCTTTGTCACCGGCAATCCTTCCGCCTGCCATTTCGACAATCCGCCGTCAACGATGAACATGTCCTTCGCCGGCAGCCCGTGATAGTAGAGAGAGAAGAAGAGGCGCGGCGCGTCGTTGTCGCCGCCCTGGTCGTACATGACGATTTTCTTGCCAACGCTGATCCCGGTCGCCTGGTACATTTTTTCGAGCTGGGCGTCCGGAACATTGACGAGGGCGAACGGGTAATTCACCACCATCATCGACACGCTGACCGCGCCCGGAATATGGTTCTTCGCATACGTCTGCGGGCCTGATGCATCCAGGAGCAGGATGTCCGGGTTCTTCAGATTTTTCTCCAGCCACTTGACCGTGACCAGGTTACCGTTCACCCCGTCTTGCGCCATCGCGAACTGTGTCCCGAGCAGTCCGCCCGTAATCGCCAGAAGAAAGCACCACCGCACAAACCTGGACATATTTGCCTCCAATCGCGCCGATCCTTGGCTTTAGGTACGTGCCACCCGCCCGGTTAGTTCCAATGGCCATGGACGGGGCCCCAGTCCAGAAGACGCCCCTCAGAGCCGAATATTGCAGGGGCCAGGCTGATTTGAGGGAATTAAGGCTAGATCAAGTCGAGGTGGAACTTGCAGATGCGTTCGCCGTGTGGGTCCCGCACTTCCAGGACCAGGCGGTCGGTTAGGGGCACGTTCGGCAGGGCGATGGAAACGCGGTAGATGCGCTCGTCGTACGGCATCTCACCCGGCACGCCGATCATTTCCACCGACTCCGGCCGCAAAATCGTCTGGCGCAGCCCGTTGAAGAGGACTACCCGGAATTGCAGGTGCAACAGGTAGGCGTTCGCGTCGTCGGAGGTGCTGATCGGGAACGGCGATGCTTCCACGGTGCGCGTACGATAACTCGCAGTGATGCGGAACGTCACCCGCTCCGGGTACGTCTTCATGCGGCGGCCGTCGGCCGCGACCAGGGTGACATGATCTTTTGTGTCGCGCCGCACCATGCCTTCGAACTGCGGCGCCTCCGCCGATCCCATCAGGGTGATCACTCCCTTCCACTTGGCGCCGTCCAGCTGGTATGCATCCGCGCCGAGGGGGATCAGCGAGTGGAAGCGCAGTTCAGGAGGATTCTGGCCCGCGAGCGCGGTGCCGAGCATTACCAGCAACGTGGTACGGATTGCATTTCGGAGGAACAGCACGGCTCGTTTATCCGCCGCGGCGTTGAGCGGCCACACTGGACTTGGATGCCCAGTTGTGGCATACCGTAGCCCTCCCGCATCGAACAATTTCATGCGTAAGCTGCTCTGTGTCACTGCCCATCCCGACGACGAAGCCGGCGCTTTTGGCGGCACGCTGGCCCTGTGCGCGGACCGCGGCATCGAGACCTATGTCATCTGCATGACGCCGGGGCAGGCGGCGCGTCACCGCGGCGAAGCGGCCGACGACGACGAACTCGCCCGCATTCGCCGCGAAGAATTCGCAGCGTCCTGCAAGGTGCTGCGCGTGACCAAGTGTGAAGTACTCGATTATCACGACAGCGCGCTCGTGCTCGACGATTTTCACCGCATGGTCGGAGATGTCGTGCGGCGTATCCGGATGATCCGGCCACAAGTCGTGTTCGCCCTCGGTACCGAAGGGCTGATCACCGCGCATCCGGACCACACCATGGCGTCGCTCGTCGCCACCGCGGCCTTCCACTGGGCCGCTCACAACACCCAGTACACCGACCAGCTCCACGAAGGTTTGCAGCCGCACCAGACCCAGAAGCTCTATTACGCTACCGCGCTGTTCACGTTACCCGAACGCCAGCCGATCTCGCCTGCACCGGTGACACTCACCGTGGACATCGGCAAGCACCTGGAAACCAAGATCGCGGCCTTCAAGGTCCACACGACGCAGGCGCCGCTATTCTCGTTGCTGGAGACGAACGTACGCAGGCGCGGGGCTGAAGAACATTTCCATCTCGCGGCGTGCTCACGGCCGAGCGTGGCACACGAGGAGAAGGACTTCTTCGACGGAATCCCCCAGTAGAGCTATTTCGAAGGTGTACCCGCGTGCGCCTTGAAGATGTCGCTCAGCAGATCGGGTTTGGATTCGTCGCGGACAAGGCGGGGATACTTCTCGCCGTCGTGGTAATCGATCGACACGGTCTTGTAGTACTCGTTGTTCTCGACGATGAACTGGAGCGGCTCTTTCGAGTTCTTCGACGCCTTGATCGCGTCATGCAGGACATCGGTCGAATACTTGCGGCCGTTCACGGCGACAATGGTCATTCCCGGCATGATCCCCGCCTTGTATGCGGGCATGAAGAAGATGGAATCCTGCACGCGTCCGTTGCGGTTCAGGAGCAAGCCGATCGAGTATGCAACGTTCGCGCCGCCCTGCGACGCCTGCGCGCGCGACATCTCCGACGGCTGTTCGTCGTACACCAGCTTCCAGCCGCTGTTCTCGATGCCCCCGAGGGGCGAGTTCGGCCCGATGTAATTCACGCGATCATTCCAGAATTTCGCCCAGTCGTACTTCACGACCTGGTTCATGGTGCTGACCAGTTCGTCCAAGGTGTACGGCTTCACGTGCGGCGTCGTGTTCAGCGGCTGGTTCTCTCCGCCGTAGAATATCTTCGCCCAATCGTCGAGCGACTTCTGGTTGTTGGTCAGCTTGCGGATGGTGGTGTCCGCATCCAGCCAGAGCAGGCACCCTTCATCGTAGAAGTCCACGCTGCGGCGCCAACTCGACCATTGGCCCGGCGCGTTGTACAGGACCTGAGCCGCCACGGTCGTATCAACCAACGGGCGCCATTGTCTTCCGGGACGGTGGGACATCCCCGCCGCGATCAAGGCCAGATCATCCCGCGCCAGCTCTGCGTTCAGCAGTCCGCTGCGCGCGGTAAGCACCGGCCCCCAGTACGAGGTCAGTCCCTCGTACACCCACAGCAACTCGCCTTTCATCGGCTGCTCGTAGTCGGGCGTCGCCAGCCCCGCGGGACGACGGTACTTTCCGTTCCACGAGTGCACGTATTCGTGCGGCAGCAGGCCTGCCATCAGCTTGCGGCCGGTGTCGTCGATGAGAGACCGCTCGTCGACCCGGCTATCGTTCGACTCGTGATGCTCCAGTCCGAAGTGCGCGACGTGATCGCTCAAGGTCAGCAGGAAGTGATAATCGCGATAATGCCGCGCCCCAAACAGCGTACCGGCCTCGGTGACCAGGTTCTTGTATTGCTGCTCGGTGTCGGACGGCATCTCGAGGGCGGCAGAGGAATCGGCCGCAAGGTCCAGTTCCGCCGGGCGCTGCTCTCCTGCAGGCGAAAGGTCGATCTTGCGGTAGTACTCGCCCATGATCACCGGCGAATCGACGAGCGTGGTCAGCGTCGCGGCGGCGAAATTGATCTCGCTGCCAAAACCCGAACTCCCCATGGGCAACGGCGTCCCATACTTCCAGCCCGCGGGAATGCGGAGCGACGCCTGCACTTCCACCTGGTCGTTCGCATATCCGGCCGGATACAGCACCAGCCAATTCCAGCTCAACACGGCCAGCTTCGCGGTGGAAGATGCACCTGCGGAAAACCCGCTTTCGCCCTCGACCGGTGCGTCAAATTCGAGCGACACCTCGATCTCCTTCACACCGGCAGGCACGTTGAGGTGATACGCGTACATCTCGACTTCGTCGCGGCGCCAGGGGATGGTCTGTCCGTTCGCCGTGAACTTGATCCCCGTGGAATCGATGATCGGCCCGTCCGGCATGTGTTCGCCCGGGATCCACTTGGGAAACAGGAGTGTCAGCGCGCCCGGCGCTACGGGAATGATCTCCGTCGCGCGGAAGATGCTCTGTGCCGCCATCGTCGCGTCGACGGACAGGCGGATCGTCCCGGGATACGGCTTCGGCGCGGGCGCGGTCTGGGCGAAAGCATTGATGGCGATGAGCAGAACGGAAATTACCAACAGGCGAGGCAAACGAACCATCGGAACTCCTCGAGCGATGAACAATGTCGTAGAACGATATGCGCCGAGCGGCGCGGAGCCCACAAAATCCGAGAATAGCACAGCGGGTTCACAGGATGGACAATGTACCCACGAAGGACCGACGCTCGCCTTCGTGATTTCCTTCGTGACCTTCGTGTGAAACCGCAACTGTGGACTAGCTGCTTTTCGCTCTTGCCGCGCGCTTGGTCGGTCGTGAGTTGTTGAGGAACCGTTCGCGCACGGCTGCCACGATCTCAGGATGAACAACGTCGGCGGGACGGCGCGCGTCCAGCATCAGCACGCGGTGCTTCTCGCGCCTGGCGATGGCGAGGTACGCCTTGTGTACGCGCTCGAAGAAGGCGCGGTTCTCGGTCTCGAAGCGGTTCTCGTCGGCGCCGCTGCTGGTCTTGTTCAGGTTGCGGCGCCGCGCGCGCGCCACGCTGGCTTCGACTTCCGAATCCATCAGCACCGTCAGGTCGGGCCATATGTTCCGGCAGATCGCCCGATGAACGTCGAGCACCGTCTGCGATCCGAGACCGCGTCCACCGCCCTGGTATGCCTCCGACGAATCGGTAAAACGGTCGCACAACACCCACGTCCCGCGCTCCAGCGTCGGCATGATCAACTCGTCCAATTGTTGCGCGCGCGAAGCGAACATCAAAGCCAATTCCGCCATGGGCGACAGGCTGGACGTCGCGGAATCCAGCAAGATGGAGCGGATGCGCTCGCCGATTGCCGTCCCGCCGGGCTCGCGCGTCGTGAGGACGTCGATACCCTCGCTGCGCAGCACCGCCGCCAGTCGCTCCAGTTGCGTGCTCTTGCCGCAACCGTCGAGACCTTCGAAGGTGATGAAGATGCCGCGTTTCTTGGGCATAGGTCTCCGAGATGATACAACGGCGATTCGCCACAGAGGCACTGAGTCACAGAGGAAAACCAATGAATTCCTCTGTATCTCTGTGCCTCTGTGGTAGGTTTTTGTCATGGGCTTTGCGGATTTTCACGGCAACGCTGAAGTCGTCGCGCAGCTTCGCGGCATGCTGGCGCGCGACCGCTTTCCGCACGCCGTGATCCTCAGCGGACCGGAGGGCTGCGGGAAATATACCTTGGCGCAGATGGTGGCCAAGGCCATGAACTGCCTGGAGTACCGGAACATCGGCGGCTCGCCGGTCATCGGCACTCTTGATCTTGACCTGAAAGGCGAGACGCCCGCGCCACAACCCGATTTCTGCGGCCACTGCAAGAACTGCGTGCGCATCGCGGAAGCCGACGCCTTAGACCTTCGCTGCGAGGAAGCGGTCGAGGCGCGCGAGAACCTCCGGGAGACCGACAAAAAGGAAACGCGCATCTTCATCCAGACCCATCCCGACGTGCTCATCATCCCGCCCGATCCGCCGCAGATGATGATCAAGGTCGACCAGGTGCGCCATGTTATCGGCAGCATCTACTACCGGCCGTCGGAAGGCGGGCACCGCGTTTACATCTTTACCGCCGCGACCTTCATGAAAGAGGCGGCGAACTCGCTGTTGAAAGTCCTGGAAGAGCCTCCCGAGTTCGCGACCATCTTCCTTCTTGCGGAAAATCCGGGTGCGCTTCTGCCGACCATCCGCTCGCGTTGCGTGAGCTTCGCGCTTCGACCGCTGCCGCAGGAGGAGATCGATCGCGACCTGGCGCGGGCGCATCCTGACTGGAAGCCGGCGCAGCGAGCGCTTGTCGCACGGCTCTCGGGCGGCGCGGTAGGGAAGGCCCGCGGCTTCGATCTGGCGGCGTACTCGGAAGCGCGGCAGGACGCGCTGCTGCTGCTGCGCACCGCCATCGACGCGAACGACCACAGTGCTCTGTTCCGTGTCACGGAAACCTATCGCGCCGGCGCCGATGGCCGCGAGAAGACCGATCGGCTTCTCCGCGCTCTTTACGCTTTGCTCGAAGACCTGATGGTGATCAAGAGCGGCACGCCGGAGCTGCTGCGCAACACGGACATCAAGGGTGAACTCGAGAAGCTCTCGCGCGAGATCAACTTCGACTGGATCGCGCTGGCGTCGCAACGGGTCGGCGACGTGGAGAGCGGCATGCGGCGCAATTTACTAAGAAATATTTCCCTCGACGCCATGGTTGCTGCCCTGGAGCCGAACACTCTGTGATTGTTAACGGCGGCGACTCATACGACAACTAGCGCCGCGTGATTGTTTCCGCAGAATTCCTGTGATACGGTAGTCACAAGTCACACCTTCCACTTACCAAGGAACGTTCAATCGGTGTGTGATATGTCCGCGCGCGCCACGCATGCATTGCGAGCGCTCCGGACAAAATTCTGAGCCGGGCAGCGGGAGTAACGTCCGCCGCAGGCCGCAGGAGGCCCGACATCATGAAAGACGGAATGGATTCCACTGCCGTCGGACGAGCTCCGGAACCGGAATTTGGAAATCGTAAGTTGATCCGGCCCAGTCTGCCGCGCCCGGAACATCGCGAGCGCGACAATAATCGCGACCGTATTCCCAGCGAGCGTGTTTCCAACTCCAAGAAAGCGGCTCCGCCGGAGCAGACGCACGCCGAGAACTTCTATTACCAGAAGCAGATGCAGTCGAAGACGCCGATGGTGATCGTGCTCCAGGACGGCGAGAGCGTGAACGGGATCATCGAGTGGTACGACCGGACCTGCCTGAAAGTCGTCCGCAACGGCGGGCCGAACATGATCATCTACAAGCAAGCCATCCGGTATATGTACAAGCAGTCGGAAGGGAAGTAGAGAACCGGCGCAATGCGCATGGCACAAGGCTCATGGCCTGAAGATTGAATCGCCCGGCACATGCCGGGCGTTTTCGTTTGCGGTAATGACCCTATTGCAGTGTCACGCTGAGCGAAGCGAAGCATCTATGCCTTAAGGTTTAAGAGCCGCAAGCCCTACTTCCATTCTCCATCCAGTTTCGTCATCACCGCCGCGAAAATATCGATTGCATCGTAGAGATTCTGAATGCGCAGATTTTCGTTCGCCGCGTGCTGATTGTCGTCGTGGTTCGCGACCGGCAATCCGATCACCGGAGCGGCCCTCAGAAACAGGTACATCGGAATGCTTCCGCCCAGCAACGGTGCCTGCACGACCCGTTTGTGCGTGGCCGACTCGACCGTCATAAATAACGATCGCGATACCGGCAACTCCATCGACGTCTTCGCCGGCGGATATCCCGGTCCCCATTCCAGCAGGATCGTCTTCGCATGCTCCGCGCGTTCTTCCGGCGTAGGCGTCTTGTGCACAATGTAGAAGCCCTGCTTCCCGATGTGTTCCTCGACCAGTTGCTGCACGCGCTCGGGCTTCTGGTCGGGCACCAGGCGGAAATCGATCGAGGCCCGCGCCTCAGTAGGTACCGCGTTCTGCGCCTGATCGCCGACGTGTCCCACCTGGATACCGCGCACGTTCAGTGCCGGGTGCGTGATGCGAAGCGGCAGAGACTCGGGAGCGCCCTCGGTCCACGCCAGGTTCAACTCGCGCTTCATCTGCGCATCCGCATCGGGTATTGCCGCGATCGCCTGCTTCTCGGCTGCGGTGAGCGGTCGCACGTCATCATAAAAGCCGGCGATCTTGATGTTCCCGTTGCTGTCGCGCATGGAGGCGATCAGCTCCGCGATAAGCACGCCCGGGTTCGGCGCCCAATTACCGTAATGTCCGCTGTGCAGCGACCGGGTCGGGCCGTAAGCGGTCATCTCGACCTCGGTGATCCCGCGCGCGCCGAAATACAGTTGCGGCAGGCGTGACTGGTGCACCGGGCCATCGCACAGCAGCCACACGTCGCCCTTGAGCAGGTCGGAGTATTTTTCGAAAGCGGCGGCCAGGTGCGGCGACCCCGCTTCTTCCTCGCCCTCAAAGAAAAACTTCAGGTTGACCGTAGGCAGCGTGCCGTTCGCCTTGAGTGCGTCCAGCGCCGAGAGCGCCGCCTGGACGGGGACCTTGTCGTCGCCGGCCGAGCGCCCATAGATCCACCACTCGCCGGGAATTGTGGGGGGTAGCGCGTCCAGAGCTGCGATCTTTCCGCCCTTCTCGAGCGGCGCATCGCGCACCGTCGGCTGCCATGGCGGTGTCGCCCATTGCGACGGGTCGACCTTCTGGCCGTCATAGTGCGCGTAGATCATCACCGTGTGCCGCGCGCCCGGAGCGTCGAGTTCGCCGAATACGACCGGCGGCCCGCCATTCTCTTCCAGCAGCCGCGACTGCACTCCTCGCCGGCGTAACTGGGCGGCAATGTACTCGGCATTCTTGCGAATGTTCGGCCTATCCGATGCGACGTTTGGGATCGCCAGCAGGTCAGCGAATTGCTTGATGATCTCGCGCTGATGCCCCGCAACGTACGCGTGCACCGGGTCGGAGCTCTGGGCGAATGCGGTTGAACAGAGTAGGAGCAGAAACCAAACTGCGCGGCTTTTCATCGCCGCGCAGTATATCCGAACCGTTTTTCCTTGAGCCTTGAGCCTTGCGCCTGCTACAGCACTTTCGGCAGCACGATCCCCTTCTGCGACTGGTACTTGCCTTTGCGGTCGGCGTAGCTGGTCTCGCACTCCTCGTCCGACTGGAAGAACAGGATCTGGCATAGACCTTCATTGGCGTAGATCTTCGCCGGCAGCGGCGTGGTGTTCGAGATCTCCAGGGTAACGAATCCCTCCCACTCCGGCTCAAACGGCGTGACGTTCACAATGATGCCGCAGCGCGCGTAGGTGCTCTTACCGACGCACAGGGTGATGCAGTCGCGCGGGATCTTGAAGTATTCGACCGAGCGCGCCAGCGCGAACGAGTTCGGCGGGATGATGGCAACTTCCTGCCGCACCGTGATGAAGGAGCGCTCGTCGAACTGCTTGGGATCGACCACGGTCGAGTTGATATTGGTGAAGATCTTGAACTCGTCGGCCACGCGCAGGTCGTAGCCGTAGCTCGACAACCCGTACGAGATCACGCCCGCCCCTACCTGCTTCTCGGAGAAGGGGTTGATCATGTCGTGCTCAATGGCCATGCGGCGGATCCAACGGTCGCTTTTGACGGACATACCTTTTGTCGCCTGTGGTGCAGGTGTAGTGACTGCGCTCACGCTCATAAACTGGGTTCCCCAGCGCTAATCTCTCAGGTTTGCGGCGACGCTATCAACCGAAAACTGGGCGCCCATGTGCATCCGCCTGTGGAAAGATCAGTTTGTTGTGGAAAGTGGGCGGCGACGGAGCTGCGATTGGCGTCCAACTAAGTGCTAAAGCTGCGGGTTTAGGCGTTACAATGAGTTCACGAACAAGAGGACAGACTTTCATGGCGAGCCCGGCACCCGCACGCAAAAAGTTGACGGAAACTGAAGCAGCGCAACGCCTTGTGAAAGCAATGGACCGCCATCTTTCCGCGCTCCATCCGAAGGAACGAAAGGAAGTCGAGAAGAAGTTTCTGCGCGGTCCTAGTCGTGGAAATCGCGCCAAATAGCGACAATTTCTTCGTACGCCTCGTCCGTTTCGCTGATTCCTATTTCCCTCAGAAAGTCCTGTAACGGCAACCGCAGCCATTTTCGGGCTGCTTCCAGTTTCCGGGCTGCTGCTTGTTTATCGACGTGGCGGCCTTTGAAATCAACGGATTCGCGAACCGCCCTCCCAAGCTCCTTCGGCTCGTCGCGGCGGCTTCTTGTCCTCTGGCATAAGCGCGACAGGCTAACACCGCCGGACAAGAGGTGTCTGTGACGCGCATCCGACTCCATTTGACAATGCAGATAGCCGCCTTTACTATCAGCATCTTAGCGGTACAGGGGGCCATTCTGTGATCAAGCTCGACATCATCAACGAAGTGGTCAACAAGACCGGCATCACCAAGACCAAAGCCGAACTCGCCGTCGAAACCGTTTTCGACAGCATGAAGAAGGCGCTCTCGCACGGCGACCGCATCGAGCTTCGCGGGTTTGGCGTGTTCAACGTGCGTCCCCGCAAGACCGGCATCGGCCGCAACCCGCGTACTGGCGCCGAGGTCAACATTCCTCCCGGCAAGGCCGTTCGCTTCAAACCCGGTAAAGAATTGCAGAGCATCGACTAACCCAAGTCTCTGCTCGCGGCAGCTGCCTCAATGGCTGTGCAGTGCTGCGGCTTTGAGTTGCTTCCCTCAGGTGAATTATTCCCACCACCGCGTTAGCAACACCTGCGCCCCTGCTGCCGTCGAATCTGTGAGAGTCGCAAGTTAGGCAGACACGGGAGGGCCTATGAGCATTTTCATGATTCTGTTTATCCTGCTGTTAGCAGCATGGATATTCGGTTGGGGTGTGTTCCACGTAGCCAGCGGGTTGATCCACCTGCTGCTGATCGTCGCCATCATCGCGCTGATCCTGCACTTTGTGCGGGGCGCGGCAAGCGCGGTCTAGCGGTCTAAACGCACCACCAACTCAGAACCGACTGCACGCACCGGGTTTCCGGTGCGTGTCGTTTTTTGTGGTGCGCCCGAAACCTCACCCCTGCATGTTGGTTCCGTTATCATGGATACGCAGGCAAACCTGAATGTCGGATCCCACGCCGCCGCTCCCCTATCTCGAGGACGAACCCAGCCCGGTTGAGGTCTTCGTATCCTCTCCGCCGCCTCGACCCAAGTACTGGCTGCACGGGCTTTTGCTGCTGCTGACACTACTCACTACCCTGATCGTCGGCGCGCGCCTGGAATACAACTTCCTCCACAATCTGCCCGCATTCAACCTGCAAGACGACGCCTTACCCATGTTTCCGCTGGGCTGGATCCTTCACGATCCCAAGAACCTGCTGCTCGGCGTCCCATTCGCCGGCACCTTGATGGCGATCCTGCTGGCTCATGAGATGGGCCATTACGTCTTCTGCATGCGCTACGGCGTAGATGCCACGCTCCCGTTCTTCATTCCTGCCCCGACGCTGATCGGAACGCTTGGCGCCTTCATTCGCATCAAGTCGCCGATCCGCTCCCGCGAAGCTCTGTTCGACATCGGTATTGCCGGTCCGATCGCCGGGTTTGTCGTCGCCACAATCGTCCTGCTGCTCTCGATGTTCCTGTCCAAGCCCATGTCGCCCGCCACGCCTCCGTCCGACGTGCAATTCGGCATGCCGCTGATCTTCCAATTTATGTATTGGTTCGTTGGTCTGCTTCGCGGCCCCTGGCACGCGCCGCTCTCCCATCTGGCCTTGCATCCCACGGCCATCGCCGCCTGGGTCGGTATGTTCGCCACGGCGTTGAACCTGCTTCCCGGCGGCCAACTCGATGGCGGCCACATCGTGTATGCCGTCTGGCCTCGCGCCCACCGTCATATCGGCAACCTGGTGATCGGCATATTGCTGCCGCTCGGGTTCGTCGCCATCTTCCGCGAGAAGGGCTGGCTTGGTAATTCCTGGTCCGGATGGGCCGGATGGCTTGTCTGGGTCGTGTTTATCGCCCTCTCCGGCCTGCGCCATCCGATCGTCCCCGCCTATCCCGGCGTCGGCAGCCGTCGCAAGTGGCTGGCTCTGGTGGCGCTCGCCATGTTCGTTGTGACCTTTGTACCCGAACCCTTCCGGATCAACCTGTAACGCGGGCGTCCCGCCTGCCACGAAGCTCTTGTTTTTCAATCGTCAATCGGCAGTCGGCAATCGGAAATAATTTTGTTTTTTGCTGCCGCTTCTCTACCATCGCTAGTTCCCCTGGAGAGAACTGCATGAACCGGTACGCCCTCCGAGTGTCTGCTGCCCTCATAATCCTTGTTTCACTGGCCTCCTTCGCCCAGCAGCCCGCGCCTGCCGCCGAAAAGGACATGATCACCCGGATCTTTTCGGGTGAATTCAGCGAGCGGCCGACGCCCGCGCCACGCTGGTTCGAGAACGGTAAGTCCTATATCTCGACCGAGCCCGCTGCCGGCGGTCGCGGCCGCGACCTCGTCAAGTACGACACCGCCACCGGCAACAAGGTCGAAGTCCTGATCACCGCCGCCCAACTGACACCCCCAGGCGCGCAGCAGCCGTTGCCCATCGCGGGCCTCACCTGGTCGAAGGACAATCAGCGCGTCCTCATCTTCACCAATACCCGCCGTGTGTGGCGCACGAACTCCCGCGGCGACTACTGGTTCCTCGACCGCTCGACCGGCAAGCTCAAGAAACTCGGTGGCGACGTTCCCGAAGCCAGCCTGATGTACGCCAAGTTCGCGCCCGACGCGACCAGGGTCGCCTACGTGAAGCAGAACGACATTTATGTCGAAGACCTCGCCACCGGCGCCATCAAACGCCTTACGCAAGACGGCAGCGACCTCATCGTCAACGGCGCCTCTGACTGGGTGAACGAAGAGGAACTCGACATCCACGATGCCTTCTGGTGGGCTCCCGACGGCCGCCGCATCGCCTTCCTGCAATTCGACATGCACCGCGTCGGCGACTTCGCGCTCACGTACTACCTCGGCAAGGAGCGCGAGATTGTCACGCAGATTCCCTATCCGCAGACCGGTCCTTATCCCGTCCCGATGAACGTTCCTTATCCCCTTGCAGGGACGACCAATTCCGCCGTCCGCTGCGGCGTAGTGGACGTGAACAGCGGCGGTCAGAAATGGCTGCCCGTTCCCGGCGAGCCGCGCGACAACTACATCGCACGCGTGCAATGGGCGGACGCCAACACTGTTCTCCTCCAGCAACTCAACCGTCTTCAGAATACGGACAACTACTTCCTCGCCGACGCCGACAACAACACCATCCGCCAGATGTGGATGGATAAGGACCAGGCCTTCATCACCATCGGATTCGGCGGTCTGCCGGAGGCGCAGCCGATCTATGACGGCCGCGAGTTCCTGGTAGTCAGCGAAAAAGATGGGTGGAACCACGTCTATCGCATCACCCGCGACGGCCACGAGACCCTCGTCACCCGCGGCAACATGGACACAGCCGGAATCGATGGCGTCGACGAAAAAGGCGGCTGGCTCTACTTCATTGCCTCGCCCGAAAATGCCACCCAGCGCTATCTCTATCGCGCGCCGCTCGACGGCAAATCCGACCCCGTGCGCGTTACCCCGGCCAACTTCACCGGGATGAACACGTACAACATCTCGCCGGACGCGAAGTACGCCTTCCACTCCTTCTCGACCTTCGACGACCCCGGCATGCGCGAACTGGTTTCTCTCCCGGATCACAAGGTCGTTCGCCCGAGCAGCAACAGCTCGGAGCTGAAGAAGAAGATCGATGCGGCGCTCCCGAATCCGCCGGCCGAGTTCTTCAAGGTGGATGCCGGCGATGGCGTGATGGTAGACGGCTGGATGATCAAGCCGCCGAACTTCGATCCGTCAAAAAAATATCCGGTGCTGGTGAACATTTATGGCGAACCGGCGGCGCAGACCGTCGTCGATCGCTGGGGCGGCAACGGGACCCTCTTCCATCGCTATCTCACGGGCCTCGGATACCTCGTCGTCAGCTTCGACAACGCAGGCACTCCCGCGCCACGCGGACGCCAGTGGCGCAAGATCATCTACGGCGCCGTCGGCGTGCTCTCGTCGAAACAGCAGGCGCAGGCACTGCGCTCGCTCGGAAAAATGCGCTCATTCGTCGATCTCGACCGCTGCGCCGTCTGGGGCTGGAGCGGCGGCGGCACCAATACCCTGAACCTGGTGTTCCGCTCCCCGGACCTGTACAAGGTCGGCATGTCCGTCGCGCCCGTTCCCGACCAGCGCCTCTACGACACCATCTACCAGGAGCGTTACATGGGGCTGCCGCAGGTGAATGTGAAGGGCTACGAGGAAGGATCGGCCATCAACTTCGCCGATAGATTGAGGGGCAACCTGCTCATCGTGCACGGATCGGGCGACGACAACGTCCACTACCAGGGTTCGGAGCTGCTGGTAAACCGGCTCATCGAGCTGGGCAAGCCATTCGATTTCATGACCTACCCCGACCGCACACACAGCATTTCCGAAGGCCCGGGCACCACCGTGCACCTCTATCACCTGCTCGCGCGCTATTTGACAGAGCACCTGCCAGCGGGAGCGAAATAAAACTATCCCATTGTCATCCCGAGCGGAGGAGGGCCGGTTTTGCCAATTTGTCATCCCGAGCGGAGGAGGGCCGGTTTTGCCCGACGGAGTCGAGGGACCTTTTGTTTCCCGGCACTCTGGTCTACGATATCGCCGGTCCGACATGATCCGCCATCGATTGCTTCTCTCAGCATTCTGCCTCGCGTTCTGTGCCCTCGCGTCCGCGCAAACGACGACCGAGTTCCCCGTCGTCGACAAGTCTGACGTCAACGGCGTGCTCCAGTTCTCCGGCACCGTGACCTCGGTTGAGCAGATGGTCGGCAACCAGTTGCGCTCGTCCTGCGGCGTGAAGGCGCAGGCGAAGAACACGTCCGGCAAGCAGGTCCTGCTGCTGATCGTCTCCCTCGACGTCCGCGCTCCGCTCGGCGGCTGCAATGATCATCACGTATTCCAGATCGACAACTTCTTCTCGAAGGACGCCATTCCTCCCGACGGCAACGTCACTCTTGCAAATACCAATCCGGGTACGGCAAGCACGGAGTCAGGACCGCACAACCCGATCCAGCAGCCGGAAGAGCCTAAGGCCGACGCACAACTGCTGTTCGTCGAGTACGCGGACGGCACGACCGCCGGCGACGACTCCGCCGCGCAGTCGATCCTGAAAACGCGGAGCTTGCTCTTGCAGCGCCTGCACGCATTGATGGACGCCTACAGCAGCGGCGGCGAAGATGCCCTGGCCAACGCGCTCGATGAGAAGGTCGATAACTCCGACGTGCAGTGGCAGATCACGCGGTTGCGCGACGCGAAAAAATCGCTAGGCACCGCGGGCGTGGTAGCGCGGCTGAAGTACATGCTGCAAGCCGCGGACGCGCACAAGGCAGCGCACACAGCTGCGAACCAGTAGCCGGCGTTCTGATCGATTGCGAATTCCGTGTACAATCCCTCAACTCCCGGAGGCTGTCTTGCGTCGAACCCTCATTTGCGTTATTCCATTTCTGCTGGTCCTTTCTGCCGCCGCCCAACAAGCCGCGCCTGCACCGCAGCCCAAGCCCGTCTTCAACTTGCAGGAGGTTATGGTCCCCGTGCGCGACGGCGTCCACCTGCAGACAGTGATCCTCACGCCCGTCGACCAGCACGGGCCTTTGCCCATCCTGTTCCGCCGCACACCGTACGGAGTCCCCGAGAAAGCTCCTGCGTCCGTGCCTGCATCCTTCAAGGAACTCGCGCAGGACGGCTATATCTTCGTCATTCAGAACCTGCGTGGACGCTTCAAGTCCGAAGGCAAATTTTCGCTCGCCGGCGACAGCAAGGCGGCGCCTCCCAATGAAACTACCGACGCCTACGACTCCATCGACTGGCTCGTCAAGAACGTGCCTGACAATAACGGCCGGGTCGGCATGTACGGTGTCTCTTACGACGGCCTCACCACCGGGCTGACGCTGCTCGGCCCACATCCGGCGTTGAAGGCGATCAGTGAGCAGGCGTCGCCCGTCGACCAATGGATGAACGACGACATGCACCGCTACGGCGCTCTGCGCGAGAGCTACGCCGTCGAGTACTCGGTGTTGGAAGAGGCCAACAAGACCGAAAACACCCACTTCGCATTCGACACCTACGACACCTACGAGTGGTACCTCAACCTCGGCTCGCTTTCTACGGTCAACGACACGTACCTGCACGGGTCTATTCCGTACTGGAACTTCATGGTCGACCACCCGGACTACGACAGCGCGTGGAAGATCGACGCATGGGCCAATCGGTTGCACTCCTCCTCTGTGCCGAACCTGAATGTGGCCGGCTTTTGGGACCAGGAAGATCCCTGGGGCCCGTGGCAGATCTTCCGCCACGCCGCCGAGAGCGATCCCGATCACACCGATTTCATCGTTGCCGGCCCGTGGTACCACGGCGAATGGCAAAGTGCGACCGGCGACAGCATCGGGCAGGTCCAGTTCGGCGGACATCAGACCGCGCGCGAGTTCCGCGAGAACATCGAGGCGCCGTTCTTCCGTTACTACTTGCACGGCGAAGGACAAAAGCCCGCATGGCAGGCGAGCACCTTCCAGACCGGCTCAAACACGTGGCATACGTATTCGGCGTGGCCGCCCAAAGAGGCGAAGCCGACCAGCCTATACCTGAATGTGGACGGTACCCTCTCGTTCCACGCACCAGTGGCGGGCGCGAAGCCGTACCGCGAGTACGTCTCCGATCCGGCGAATCCCGTGCCCTACCGCCAGCGCCCGATCTCGCCGACGTATCCCGGCGGCGATTGGCGTCTGTGGGAGGTCGCCGACCAGCGCTTCGTCGACCACCGTCCCGACGTCCTCTCGTTCGTCAGCGAGCCGCTGGATCACGACGTGGTCGTCACCGGACCGCTCGCCGCAAAACTGTTCGCCTCGACGTCGGGCACCGACAGCGACTTCGTCGTGAAGCTGATCGACGTCTATCCCCAGGACGCGCAGAAGAACGCGTGGAATCCCGACGCCGGCCCCAAGCCGCACGAGTATGCCGAATCGATGAACGGCTACGAGCTACCCATCGCGATGGAAGTCCGCCGCGGCCGTTACCTGACCAGCTACGAACATCCTCAACCGCTGGTAGCGAACAAGCCAGTCGAATGGAATATCCCGCTGCGCGACCACGACCACGTCTTCCTCAAGGGACACCGCATCATGGTGCAGGTGCAGTCGACGTGGTTCCCGGTCATCGACCGCAACCCGCAGAAGTTCGTGCCCAGCATCTACAAGGCCACCGCGGCGGACTTTGTTCCGGCAATGCAGCGCATCTACTGCTCGCCGCAGATGCCCTCGCATATCGAGCTGCCGGTGATGCCGTGAGTGTCTCAGTAGGTCGTCTGTCGTAGGTTGTAGGTCGGAGCCAAGTAATCGTGCGCAGCTCCCTGACCTACGACCCACCACCTACGACCTACCTCTTGACTTGCTTCTCTCCTGCTTCCCGTGTACAACTTTCACTTTCGTGGGGTGCTTGCTAATGTCGATCCGTCGCGCCGCTTTCTTTGTTTTCGTCCTCACCTTCGCTCCGCTCCTCTCCGCACAAGGCCCGCAGCGCGGACTTCCGCCCGAGCAGGCGCAGCGCCGCCGCGATATCGAGAAGCAACTCGAAGACATCGCCATCATCGACCGCAAGGTCATGGTCCAGATGCGCGACGGAAAGCGCATGCAGGCCGACGTCTATCGCCCCAAGGACGCCTCGAAGAAGTACCCGATCATCTTCGTCCGCACGCCCTACAACTTCAATTACTGGGACATCCAGAACGGCGTGCCCCGCGACATGACGGCCGAACTTACTGCCATCCAGCGCGGGTACGCTTTCGTCGAGATGAACGAGCGCGGCCACTTCTTCTCCGAGGGCGAGTACGACATCCTCGGCCCGCCGCGCACCGACGGCTACGACGCCATCAAGTGGCTCTCCTCGCAGCCGTGGTCGAACGGCAAGGTCGGCCTCGAGGGCTGCTCCTCTACCGCCGAGTGGCAGATGGGCGTTGCCGCCACCGCGCCGCCTGGACTCGCGGCCATCAATCCCCAGGGCTTCGGCGCTGGCGTCGGACGCGTGAAGCCATACTTCGAGCAGGGGAACTGGTATCGCGGCGGCGCCGTGCAGATGCTGTTCATCGCCTGGCTCTACGGCGAGCAGAACGAAGTCCGCCCGATGTTCCCGCCCAATACCTCGCAACAGGACCTTGTCCTCGAAGCAAGGTCGTTCGACCTCGCCGAGCATCTTCCTCCCGTCGACTGGGCGCAGGCGCTCCGCCATCTCCCCGAGCAGGACATCATCAAGGCTGTCGACGGCCCCCACGGCATCTTCGCCGACCCGGAGCCGGTCTCGACCGGCGGCCGCATGATCCAGCGCACGCCCAACGATCCGGCCTGGTACAAGGGCGGGCTGTTCGACGACGACATGAAGATCAACGTGCCTGGCCTGTGGTTCATGTCGTGGTACGACGTGTCGGTCGGACCGAACCTCGCGACCTATAACTACGTCCGCCGCACCGCCAGCCCTGAGATCGCGAACCAGCAATGGGCCGTCATCGCGCCAAACCTGCACTGCGCTTACCGCCGCAACACCGCGGAATTGAAAGTCGGCGAGCGCGAGATAGGCGACGCCCGCCTGAACGGCGTCGATCCCTCGGGTCCCGGCCATCCCAACTCCGGCTACGACGAGCTGACCTTCGCCTTCTTCGACCGCTTTCTCAAGGGCGATGCGAGTCCGGCACTCGATAAGCAACCGAAGGTGCTCTACTACACGATGGGCCTGAACAAATGGCAGAGCTCCGACACTTGGCCTCCGCGCGGCGCGCAGCCGATGACGCTTTTTCTCACCAGCGGCGGCAAGGCGAACACGCTGCACGGGGATGGCAAGCTCGTTTCTTCGTCGGGCGGTTCTGATTCTCCGGACGGTTTCACCTACGATCCAATGAATCCGGTGCCCTCCTATGGCGGCAACGTCTGCTGCACCGGCAACGCGGTCACCGGCGGCGCCATGGACCAGCGCAAGATGGAAGAGCGCCAGGACATCCTTGTTTACACGAGCGAGCCCCTGAAGGAAGCCACGGAAGTCAGCGGGCCGATCGAGGTCACGCTGTATGTCTCGTCCGACGTGAAAGACACCGACGTAACTGTCAAGTTGATCGACGTCGCGCCCGACGGCCCCGCCTACAACCTCGACGAGACCATCCAGCGCCTGCGCTATCGCGACGGCTACGACCGTCCGCCGTTGTGGATGGAGAACGGAAAGGTGTACAAGGTCACGCTTCAGCCAATGACGACGAGCAACTACTTCGCCGCCGGGCACCAGATCCGGATCGAAGTCTCCGGCAGCAACTTCCCGCGCTTCGACCGCAACCTCAATACCGGCGGCAACAATTACGACGAGGACAAAGGCGTGGTCGCCCACACGGCGATCCACCACTCAAAGCAGTACCCGTCGTCGGTAACGCTGACGGTAGTGAAGCGGTAACGCGGGCGTCTCGCCTGCCACTTGAATCTCGACCGTAGCACCGGCGTCTCGACGGTAACGTGTAGCATCGTCGTCTCGCCGATCACGCTGCTATGCTGTCCACGATGAAACGGCGCTCGCCCAAAGGTCGTCGCTCCGAGCAACTCGCCGCCCTCTATGAAGACGACGCCGTCGTCGCCGTCGATAAACCGGCCGGCCTGCTCGCGGTTCCCGTGAAGGGCTCCGATGCCGCGTCAGCATTCTCAATACTCGCTGCGGAATTCAGTTCGCGACGACAGCGCGCCTTTGTCGTCCATCGCATCGACCGCTTTACCTCCGGCGTCTTGCTCTTTGCCAAGACGGAGCGCGATCGCGACGCGCTCGTCCGGCAATTTCTCGCTCACACTCCGGTGCGCCAGTACCTGGCGATCGTTCGCGGACATCTCGCACAGCCGGAAGGCACTCTCGTCCACTATTTCCGCCGGGACGGAATGTTTCAATCGTTGACGTCATCGCGAGATTCCGACGCCGCGCGCGCTGAACTCCGATATGTCGTCGAACGCCGTCTGCGCGGCGCTTCGCTCGTGCGGGTAACGCTGGTGACGGGCTTGCAGAACCAGATCCGGGTACAGTTCTCGGCCGTCGGACACCCGGTCGTCGGCGACCGCAAGTACCATCCCGCGGAAGCTGCGGAGCGGCGGATCGCTCGCGTCGCCCTGCACGCCGGCCATCTGGGATTTCTTCATCCACGTTTGGGGAAAAACATCTCGGTGGACTGCGATCCGCCCGCGGACTTCAACTCTCTTGTCCGCGCATTATCACCGCACTAGTTCATAGCCCGGCACGTGAGAGGCTGTTACGAAACTCACAATCGATCGAGTCGAGTGGAGCAAAAGCCATCTGTAGCTGCCGCATGCGCGCAAGTTCATAGCCCGGGACGTAAGTCCCGGGACGTGTAATTGGGAAATTTGCCGAGTCCCGTCAGGGACGGCACGACTTTCGTAACAGTGCCGTCAGCGGTGTTCCCGAGCCCTGTAGGGACGACACAACACAACCTGTTGGCTTTACCGGAACAGCACCACTACGAAGCGAATGTCGCCGCCGCTCTTATTCGTTAACGTGTGCGTGATCCCGGCCGGAATGTATTCCACGCCGCCGCTCTTGACGTTCCGCATCACGACCCCGTCTCCGGCGATGTCATCGGCCAGAGAGTAGTCGGATAGTGCGATGATCATGTGGTCGGTGTCGTGGGAGTGTTTCGTCGTCACGGCGTCCACTCCCATGGTGACTTCTTCGACGCACATCTTCGCCGTGCAAAGCAGGTAATTCTCCGCCACGCACGCCGTCCGGCTGCCGGGATTGCAGTACCGGCTCGCCGCTGGCGGCTTACGCTCGACCGGCCCCTGCGAATTGGCGAATTCTACCGTGACCGCCTGCAGCGGCTGCTCGGCGATCGTGGCGGAGTCGGTCTGATCTGCCGCCCTAAATTCAACCACCCCCGTCGACTTTGCCGGGCCGCGTACGACCACCGTCAGCGTATCGTGGTCGCGCTTGGGAGAGATCGGGCCGCGCGCGGGGATGTCTACCAGCGACACGTTGACGCGGGGATTCTGGAGCAGTTGCTTGGAGGTTTCCTGGGGCGTTGTCACTTGTGCGTTCCCCACGAGCGTCGAGACAACTAAGAACGTGGCTGCGAGGAGTCTCATGACCGGAATAGTATGCTCTCGTTCGCTGCCTGTCGGGTGTTTACTATGCAATAAACTTCCACGCTGCGCTCGCATCCCTCACTCGCGCCCAGTCCTACAGCACGCTCCCGGAGCCCTGCCGTAAAATCCGTTTTTTATTCGACTTAAAGTGGCTGTGTTTGACGGATTTTACGTGTGAATTTTCGCAAATCCCCGTGTTTACAGGAGTTACCAAGGTAGGGGGGAGGGGGAGATAACCAGATGGGTAATAGATTTGCGTGGTTATTGAACAGTAAACATCACATCAGCGAAACTGCGTCCACATCCGCAACCACATTGCCTCGCGGAATCTTCTGCTGCGCCGCGAACGACAGCATCGCCCGCACCAGCGCGTTGAGCTTCGCGCGACTCTGCGATTTCAGCACAAAGTGATACCGATAATCATTCTTCAGTTTCGACAGCGGCGCGGGCGCAGGCCCCAGAGCGCGAATGCCTTCCTTCGGCTGCTGTTCGAGCCATCGTCCGAGCTGACCTGACCATTTCATCGCGTTGTCCAGCGAATCGCTCCTAACCAGAACGTTAGCCAGCGCGCTGAACGGCGGATACTTCATCCAACTGCGGTAACGCGCTTCCTTGTCGTAAAAACCCTTGTAGTCATGCTGCGCCGCGAACAGCACCGAATAATGCTCCGGAAACCACGTCTGCACGATGACCTGTCCCGGAGCATCGCCGCGTCCCGCCCGACCCGCGACCTGCGTCAGCAACTGGAACGTGCGTTCCGCGGCGCGAAAATCCGGCATCGACAATCCCGAGTCCGCGCCAACCACACCGACCAGCGTCACGCCGTGGATGTCATGACCCTTGGCGATCATCTGCGTCCCGACCAGGATGTCGGTTTCTCCAGCATGCAAAGCGGCGAGCGCACGCTCGAAGTCGTCGCGACCGCGGACGGTATCGCGGTCGAGGCGCGCGATGCGAGCTTGCGGAAACGTCTGGTGCAGGAGTTCCTCTAATCTCTCCGATCCCGTCCCGAGGAATTGCACGTACTCGCTGCCGCACTTCGGGCAGCGTTCGGGCACGCGCTGCGTGTATCCACAGTAATGGCATTCGAGCCGCCGCTCGCGTTTGTGCTGCGTGAGCGAGATCGCGCAATGCTTGCACTGGATAGTCTCGCCGCACGTGCGGCAGAGCACGATCGGCGAATAACCGCGCCGGTTCAGCAGCAGCATCGTCTGCTCGCCCTTTTGCAGCCGTTCGGTGACCGCCTCGTGCAGCGCGCGCGAGATGACCGGTTCCTTGCCGGTGATCTGGAATTCCAGGCGCATGTCGACGATCTCGACTTCCGGCAGCGGACGCTTCTCGATGCGCTCCGGCAGTTCGATCAGCACATATTTCCCGCTCTGCGCGTTGTGGTACGACTCGAGCGACGGCGTGGCGGAGCCGAGCACGACCGCGATTTTCGCCTCCTTGGCGCGGATGATCGCCACGTCGCGCGCGTGATAACGCGGCGTCTCCTCCTGCTTATAAGAGTTGTCGTGCTCCTCGTCCACGATGATCAGCGCCAGGTCATGCACTGGCGCAAACACCGCCGACCGCGTCCCGACCACGATGCGCGCGTCTCCACGACGGATGCGATGCCACTGTTCCGCGCGTTCGGCATCGCTCAATGCTGAGTGCAGGATCGCGACCTCGTCGCCGAAGACCTGGTGCAGATGCGCAGCCGCGGCCGGCGTCAACCCGATCTCGGGAACCAGCATGATCGCGCCACGACCGTCATTCAGCACCTTCTGCATCGCCGACAGGTACACCGCAGTCTTGCCCGAACCAGTGATCCCATGGAGCAGCGTGACCGAGAACTGGTGCGATTCGGCAGAGATGCAGATGTGGCGCAGCGCATGCTTTTGCGCGGGCGTGAACAGGAAGTCGAGCTTCTTACCCTTCAAGCGCGAGACCGTAAACTCCGCGGGCTCTTCTTCGATGCGCACCAGCCCGCGCTTTACGAGCGTATCGAGCGTCGTGCGTGGGACATCGACCTCGCGCAACTGTTCGACCGCCGCCTTGCCGCCTGCATCCTTCAGTGCGTGCAGGAGCGTCTCCTGGTTCGTGTTGAGCGCGCGACCCCTCTTCGCCTCGGCGCATCGCGGCTCCATGGCTTCATTCAGGATCGCCACGCGCACGGTCCTTTTCGCGTCGCGTGCAGCGGAAAGATCTACCCGCTCAATCCACTTGCGGCGCAGCAGCGCGGTGAGAATGTCGCGGGTCGCATCGGTCGCAGACCGCAGCGTTTCCTCGCGTATGACGTCGCGGTCAAGCAAGTGATTCAGAACGGCGATCTCCGCTGCCTGCTGCTCGGGCGTTCCGGCCAGCCGCAGCGAACTGCCGCGAGCCGCCGTCGCGTGGAGCGCTTCGATGCCCTTCTCGCTGATGCGATACCCGCGCGCCCGCCGGAATTCCGCGGCCAACGGCAGCATGGTCCGCAGCACCTCGCCGATCGGCGCGACGTAGTAATCGGCGATCCAGCGGCCCAGCTTGAGCAGGGAATCGTCCAGCGCAGGCTCGCTGTCCAGTACCTGGTAGACGTTCCTGGCCGTCATTGAGGGCGCGCGGTCGTGCAGTTCGACCACGACTCCCGCCAGCCGCTGTTCGCGAAACGGCACGAGCACGCGCCCGCCGACGACGGGTCGCGCACCGTTCGACCGGTACGTGAACACCGCGTCCAGGGGCACGGGAACGGCTACGTCGCAGAAGTCAGCCATCAGCTTTTAGCTATTAGCTCTTAGCTGGTCCGTTTTCGCAAGTCAGGAGCTTTGTTTTTCGGGGAGCTTCAGGCCGAGAAAACGCATGACCTGCTGCAGGTCCTTCCAGGTCTCGGCCTTCTGGCGCGGATCGCGCAGCAGGTACGCCGGGTGATAGGTGACGAACAGCTTCGCGCCGCGGAATTCGTAGGTCCGGCTGCGCATCGTGGCCATGGATTCGTTGATCTGCAGCAGCGCTTTCGAGGCGGTCGCGCCCAGCGCGACGATCGCCTTCGGCTGGATGGCGTCGATCTGGCGCAGCAGGAATGGCGAGCACGTTTCGCATTCGTCCGCCTCCGGCGTGCGGTTCGACGGAGGTCGGCACTTCACGACGTTCGCGATATAAACGTCCGACCGCTTCAATCCCATCGCCTCGATCATCTTGTTCAGCAACTGCCCGGCGCGCCCGACGAACGGCTCGCCCTGCTCATCTTCATCTGCGCCCGGACCTTCGCCGACGAACATCAGTTCCGCGCGCGGATTCCCCACGCCGAAGACGATCTGCTTGCGCCCGAGCTTGGCCAGCTTGCAACGCGTGCAGTTTGGCCCGATCTCGTCGCGGATGGCTTCCAACGCAGCGATCGGATCGGTGATCACAGGCGGCAGCGAAGGCGCTGCTGTGACGACGACACCACTCTCGACGTCTTCGGCTGCCAGTGACCCGGCGGAAACGTCGCGTTTATAAAAGTCGTGGATCCCCATCTCGCGGTAATAAGCGATCCGGTCGGCGGCAGCCTTCTTCTGAGCGGGAGAGATTTTGCGGGGCACAAAAACAGAATAAATGAAGAATGAAGAAGTCAGAATGAAGAATGAAAAGCTTTCACACGAAGGACACGATGGTCACACGAAGGTCACGAAGGCTTACCCTCACGCGTTCGTATTCTTCATTCTGACTTCTTCATTTTTGATTGCGGCACGTGCCTTGCGCAGCTTCAGCGCGACGTCGAGTATCCGCTCCGCCACCTCCCGCTTTGTCGCCTCCGGCACTTCGAACACTTCGGAGTGTGTGAGGATGGTGACGGCGTTGCGATCGGAATCCATTCCGATGCCGGGCTGCGAAATGTCGTTCGCGACGATCGCGTCGAGTTTCTTGGCCGCCAGCTTCTTGCGCGCGTTTTCCAGGACGTTGTCGGTCTCAGCGGCAAATCCGATGACGATCTGGTGCTTGCGGCGGGCGCTGACCTCGGCGGCTATATCGGGGTTCGGCTCCAACTCCAGCGCAAATGCCGTCTTGCCTTTCATCTTGTGCGCGGCCGTGTTCTTTGGCCGGTAATCGGAGACGGCCGCGGCCTTGATGACGGCGGTCGCATCGTCCAATCTGGACAGAACGGCGTTCTGCATCTCGCCCGCCGATTCGACGGAAATGGTTTCCACTCCCGCCGGTCGTGTCAGAGCCGTCGGTCCGCTGACCAGGATCACCTTCGCACCGCGCCGAGCGGCCGCCTCGGCGATCGCGTATCCCATCTTTCCGCTCGAGCGATTGCTGATGAACCGCACCGGATCGAGCGCTTCGCGGGTCGGTCCGGCGGTAATGAGGAACGTCTCGCCGGCAAGGTCTTTGGTCGCGCTGAGAGTTTCGACGACCGCATCCACGATCAGTTCGTTTTCCGCCAGCCGCCCAGCTCCCACCATCCCGCACGCGAGATAACCCGAACCGGGCTCCACCACTCGCACACCGCGCGCGCGCAGCGTCGCCAGGTTCTCCTGAGTCGCCGGATGGTTCCACATGTTGACGTTCATCGCCGGTGCAACGATGACCGGCGCTTTGGTCGCGAGATAAAGCGTCGAGAGAAAGTCGTCAGCGAGCCCGTGCGCGAATTTCGCCAGCGTATCGGCGGTGGCGGGTGCGACCAGCAGCGCGTCGATGGATTCGGCAACCGAGATGTGCTCGACCGCCGAGTCCACGTTCGGCTCGTGTCCCTCGAACATGTTGGTGATGACCTTCTGTCCGGAAAGTGCGGCGAAGGTGAGCGGGCGTACGAATTCCTGCGCGGCGCGGGTCATGATGACCTGCACCTGGAACCCGCGGTCCTGGAGAAGGCGGAGGACCTCCGTGGCCTTGTACGCCGCGATGCCGCCGGTAACGCCGAGGGCGATCTTCATAACATTGGTGATTTAGCGATTTGCTGATTTGTGATTGCGTTAGGTGCAGCAGCGGATCCGCACGAAATCACTAAATCACAAATCACTCAATCACAAATGATTCTAGTCGCTGCCCATGGCCTTGTCGAAGAACTCGGTAGCCTGGGCCACGGCGGTCTTAGGGATTTCGGGGATGATCCACTGCACTTTACCCGCGACGATCTCCTCGCGCGCGATGCGGCATGGTTTGCGCGACGGTGTTTCCACCATCGGACGCGCGCCTCCCTGGATCTGGCGCGCGCGGCGCGCCGCCACCAGGATGAACCGGTAATTGCTGTCGAACCCTTGGACTAGCTTCACGGTGTTCACCTCTTCTGACGCCCGCCGGCAGAGCTTTCCGCGCCGGTTTCTTCGAACGACCGCAGGATCTGTTCGGCGCGCGAGCGGACGTTCTCGCGCAAACAGCTCCGGGCCCTGTCGGAATCTTCGGCGGCGACCGCGGACGGCGTGTTGGAACGCTTGGCGCGCTCCGCTGACACCACCGCCTTCAACTGGTCGATGGATTGTTCCAGGCGGTCGTTCACGAGAATATAGTCATAATTCGGGTAATTCTCAATCTCTTTTCGCGCTCCATCGAGCCTTCTACGCACAGTTTCGTCGTCAACATGGTCGTTATGGCTGCGATTTCTAAGGCGAAACTCTAAGGTGTCCCGATCCGGCGGGAGGATGAAAATACTGACTGCTTCCGGCATGCGCGCCTTCACCTGCGCCGCGCCCTGTACGTCGATGTCGAGCACCAGGTCTTTTCCCTGCGCGAACGCCTCAGCCAAAAAGCGCTTGGCGGTGCCGTAATAATGGCCAAAGACGCAGGCGTGCTCGAGGAATTCGTCGGCCGCGATCATCTGCTCGAATTTTTCCTTGCTGACGAAGAAGTACTCGCGGCCGGTCTGCTCGCTGCCGCGTGGCGGGCGCGTCGTGTAGGAGATGGAGAACTCCAGCCCGGGGACGAGCTTGAGCAATTCGTTCGTGAGGGTCGTCTTCCCCGAGCCCGACGGCGCAGAGATAATGAAGAGAATGCCGCTCATTCGACGTTCTGCACCTGTTCGCGCGCTTTCTCGATCTCGGATTTCATCTGCAACCCGAGTTCGGTGATTCGCAGCGCCTCTCCGGCCACGCCCGACGTCTTCGACAGCAGCGTGTTGGACTCGCGCCCCATCTCCTGGAGCAGGAAGTCGAGCTTCTTGCCGACTTCGCCTTTCGCGTCCAGCAAGCCGAGGAAGTGTTGAACGTGGGTCTCCATCCGAACCAGTTCTTCGCGGATGTCGCTGCGCTCCGCCAGGATCGCGGCCTCCTGCAGGATGCGGTCCTGGTCCGCGTGTGCGCCCACCAGTTCCTGCATCCGCTGCTGGACTTTCTCCATATACGCGCGCGAAACGGCCGCGCGGTGTTTCCCGATCTCCTCGGTGACGGTGGCCAGGCGGTGCATGCGTTCACGCAACTCGCGGTCGATGCCACGTCCTTCCTCGGCGCGCATTGCATCGAGCTTTGCGATCGCATCGTCGAGCGCCTTCAGCACCGAGGACGCCAGTTCTTCGTCGGACTGGGCCGCACCTCCGTCCATCGCCCCCGGCATCTTCAGGATCGCGTTCAGATCGGGCTGCGCGTCGATGTCGAATTCCCTGGCGATGCTGCGCAGCGTCTCGATGTATCCGCCGACCAGTTCGCGATTGAAACCCAGCGACGTTCCGCCGGAGCGCTCGATCGAGAGCGTCAATTCAACGTGTCCGCGCGCGAGCTTTGATTTCAATGCCCGGCGAAGCTGCATTTCCAGGCCGTCATTATCCGACGGCATGCGCAGATGGAGGTCCAGAAATCGATGGTTCACGGATTTGAGCGCCAGCGTGAAGCTTAGGCCGTCATGCACCTGCCCTCGCACCTGCGCGTATCCCGTCATGGATCGGATCGACATAGATGATTTGGTAATTGTGGAATCGATTCTTCAGCTTTCCTTAGGCTGCTCCAAGTCGATGAACTGCAAATCATACAACTTGCGGTACGTTCCCAGGCGGGCCATCAGGTCGTCATGGCTGCCGATATCAGTGATCGTGCCGTTCTCCAGCACCACGATGCGGTCGGCGCGCCGGATGGTCGACAACCGGTGCGCGATCACGACCACCGTTCTCGCCGCCATAAGGTTCTGTAGTGCCGATCCCACCAGCATCTCGCTCTCGGTATCGAGCGCCGATGTCGCTTCGTCGAGGATAAGGATGGGCGCGTTCTTCAGCAGCGCGCGCGCGATCGCGATACGCTGGCGCTGTCCGCCGCTCAGCCCCAGGCCGCGTTCACCGATGACGGTCTCGTATCCGAACGGCAGCTCGCGGATGAAGCCGTCGGCCAGCGCCGCTTCGGCCGCCTTCTGCACCGCCGAAAGCGGAACGTGCGGCTGGCCGTACGCGATGTTGTTACGAACCGTGTCGTTGAACAGGATCGTGTCCTGCGTGACGATGCCGACATGGTTGCGCAGAGACGCCAGCGTCAGGTCACGCACGTCCACCTTGTCGATCGACAGCTTGCCCGATGTGACGTCGAAGAAACGCGGGATCAGGTGCACCAGCGTGGTCTTGCCGGCGCCGCTGCCGCCGACGATCGCCACCACCTCGCCGCACCGGACGTCGAGGTTGATGTCCTGCAACACCGGCTTGCTGCCGTCGCCGCTCTCATACGAGAAGCTGACGTTCTCGAAGCGGATCGCGTCCTTGAATGCCTTCAGTTGCTTGGCCTTCGGCTTCTCGCGGACTTCATCTTCCACGTCCATGAAGCTGAAGATGGTCGACGACGCGCCCAGTGCCTGCTGGAAATTGTTGTAGAAGAGCGCGAACTTGCGGACGGGATCGTACAGGCGGAACACGGCGAAGATGAATGCGACAAACGTTCCGGCCGTGAAGATGCCGTTCTTGATGTAATCGCGCCCGATCAGCAGGAGCAGGGCGCCCGCGATGGCGCCGATCGTATCCATCAGCGGCGAACTCAACGCGCTCGCTCGCACTGACCGCAGATTCGCGCGGAACAGGCGCCGTGCCGCGCCGCGGAAGCGTACCGATTCCCACAGCTCCATCCCGAACGCCTTCACGATGCGGTTGCCGGTAATGCTCTCGTGCAGGATGTTCTGGATCTCCGCCAGCTTGTCCTGGCCGCGCCGCGTCGTATGCCGCACCCGGCTGCCGATGCGCTGCATGGAAATAATGATGACCGGGATGAACAGCAGCAGGATCCAGGCGAGATTGTGTCCGAGCACGATCACCACGGCGGCGAGAAAAACGAAGGTAAAGAATTGCTGCAGCAGTTCCGCCAGCACTGCCGACATGGCGACCTGCACTTTTTCGATGTCGTTGATGAGCGTCGACAACAGCGTGCCCGTGGTGTGGCGGTGAAAGAAAGCGACAGAGCGATGCAGGATGGCGTTGTAAAGGTCGTCGCGCAGGTCGGTGATCAGCCCGAAGCCGGCGAAGTTCACCAGGTACGTTCCGGCGTAATCGCAGAGTCCCTTCAGCAGCGTGGACGAGACCAGCGCAAACGCAACGATCGTCCACACGTTGTGAAAGTGTTCCGGGACGAACTCCCGCAGGTATACGGGAACACCGGACCAGGGAATCTTGAACAGCAGGATCTCGTTCGTCTGCGCTTGCGGATGCAGTACCCGGTCCAGGATCGGTCCGACCAGCAGAACACGAAATGCGTCGAGCAAGCCCACGGCCGCGAGCAGCACCACCGACGCCAGCAGTTGCAGGCTGTAGGGCCGGATGTATCGCAGCAGTCGAAGGAGCTGGCGCATGTGGGAAAGCTCCATTCTAGCGGACAATCTGCGGAAGATTGGTGATTTAGTGATTGATGATTGGTGATTTCCAAAACCAATGCAGTCCTAGTCACCAATCACAAATCTCTAAATCACCAATCCACGATGACACTACAGCTTAGGAAGAATCTCCTTGAGCGCCCACTGGATGCGCTCCATGCTCACTTGCACCGCTTCGAGCTGTTCCTTGTCCGCCGTCGAATAGGCGGTCAACGAGATCACCTGGAGCGCGTTGCGGACGTGGTGGTTCATGTCCGCGATGACCTCGATCCGCTGCCGTAGTCGCGCCCGGCGTTCGCGTTCGTACTGGAGCAGTCGAAAACTAAGCGCACCGGCGACCAGCCCGCCGAGCCCATCGGACGCCTCGACTATAACGAGCCGAGTGTCGTGCTCATGGATCAGCAACAGGTCCAGCCCGGTGCCGATGACGAAAACAGCAAACGCGACGACCAGCGACATCAGGAATATACGGACATTCGTTAGCGATTCCCATTCGGCGGCAGTCCTCTCCGTACCTTGTTCGGCAGAATGCGAACTGGTCGCCGTATCCGCGTCACCCATAAGTCGATTCTAAATCCTCTATGTGAACGCCGATTACTTAGATTGCGTGCACAAATCCCCGAACGCCCGTAGCACTCGCGAGTATCAACCCGGCACGATACAGTTTGTTTTAGTGGATGCGGAAGATTTGATCGAGCGCGAACATCATGGCGACACCGAGGAACACCAGCATGGCCATCTTGATGCCCGGCTCGTGATTGACCTCGGGGATGAGGTCGGAGGCGGCGACATAGATCGTCACGCCCGCCGATAGCGGTAATCCGACTCCCACTGCGTGCTGCGTCACCGACATCGTCAGGACGCCCGCGATGGTTGCCAGCCCGAGCAGCGCAGAGGATCCCCAGGCCGTTTTCTTCGTCTGCCCGCTCGCAAGCATCACCGATGCCACCGTGAATCCTTCCGGGATCTTGTGCAGGAAAATCGCGATGAAGATGATCCAGCCCAGCCGGTTCGACAGTATGAAGCCACTCGCGATGGCGATGCCGTCGAAGAAGACGTGGATCATCAGCCCGCCCAGCACCGACCATCCTTTGTGCCTCTGCACGAACTCGTCGTGGTGCGTCTCTTCGCCGAAATGGAAATGCGGGCTGACCGTGTGCTCGAAAAAATGAACGATGAGATAGCCGATCAGCACGAGAAACGCGCCGCTCTTTCCGCGGAGCGCGAGCGATTCGGGCACCATCTCGACGATCGACGTCGCCAGCATGAATCCCGCGCCCAGCGCGACGAAGTACTTCAGCGCCTGCTTCTCCCAGGCTCGCCGCACGATCACCGTGCCGCCGAAAATATTCGCCGCAGCAGCCGTCAGACCGAGCAGGATGCTGAGAGTGATCGGAGACATAAAGGCGGAAGAATAACAGAGTGACTTTGGGCGTTAGGTATTGGGGCGTTGGGGAACTCACTTTCGTAGATATAATCTACCTAACGCCTAATCCCCGGCTGCTGGTGAAAATGATCAGCCGGAATGTCTGATGTGCATCACGTCGCCGTCTTTGACGACGTACTCTTTTCCTTCCAGCCGCAGCGTGCCTTTCGCGCGGGCATTGGCTTCGGAACCCGCTTCCAGCAGCTGGTCCCAGTGGATCGTTTCCGCGCGGATGAAATGCTTTTCCAAATCGGTGTGGATCGCGCCGGCGGCCTGTTGCGCCTTCATGCCGCGCTCGATCGTCCACGC
Source organism: uncultured Terriglobales bacterium (assembly GCA_964559835.1). Lineage (GTDB taxonomy): Bacteria > Acidobacteriota > Terriglobia > Terriglobales > Acidobacteriaceae > DAISJI01. Next base: position 30,825 of record CAZLJE010000011.1, on the reverse strand, counting down.
GCGGCACTCATCTTCGCCGACCGTGAAGAAGGAGATCAGCCCGAGTAATTCGTACGTCTTGCGGATGAGGCGCGTGAGCCCGCTCTCGGTCAGGCCGTAACTCGAAAGAAAATCTGCGGCGTCGGCGTCCGGCATCTCCGCCAACTCCGCTTCCACTTTCCCGCAGATGGCCGTCGCGCCGGTGTTCGGCTTCGACGTCAGTTCGGCAAGCTTGTATTTCGCGACCGCCTGCTCCAGGTCCTTGCCCAGCTCCGACGACTCGCTGATGTTCAGCACGTATAGGATCGGCTTTTCGCTCAGGAACATGAAGCCGCGGATGCGCTTCTTGTCGTCAGGCGTCATTTCCATCTCGCGCAGCGGCTTTTCCGATTCCAGCCACGCCTTGCAGCGAAGGATGAGGTCGTGCTCGCGTTCGATCTCCGAGGTCTTCGCCTTCTTGAGGTCCTTTTGCAGGCGCTCCAGACGTTTTTCAATCTGGCCGAGGTCGCTCACCATGAGGTCGAAATCGACGTTCCTGATATCGCGCAGCGGATCGATCTCGTCCACGTGCGCGACGGCGTCATTCTCGAACGCCCGCACGACATGCAGCAGCGCATCGACGTTGCGCAGGTTGGCGAGGAACGCTGTCTCTTTCAGCGCCTCCTGCCCGATCGCGGCGACATCGACGAATTCCACCGACGCGTGCACCAGTTTACGTGGATTGCACTGCGCCGCCAGGCGGTCGAGGCGGTCGTCGGGAACCTTGGCGATCCCGATGTGCGCCTCGCGTGGGTTGGCGTGCTCGGCGACAGGCGCCTTGGTGAGGATCTTGAACAGCGATGTCTTGCCTACCTGCGGCAGGCCTATGATTCCAGCTTTCATAATTAGTAGTTAGTAGTCAGGACTTAGTAGTTGGCGGCGGCGCACAGAGTCGTTCCGAGCCACGCGCCAAACACTTGATGATAACAGTGCAGCGCACGACGTGCGCGACAGAACGTAGCCCCCGGCGTAACCCGGGGACGTGAGCGTCACCCTGCGAAGTCCGCTTCAGCGGGCGACAGAATTCGCTGTCGGCGACAGAGCGCGAGCGGTATCCGTGCGTCGCGCGACGCTGAAGATCGTCACCAGCCCCAGCACGAGGACCATGACCTCCAACCTGGTCGACCACTGGTGCAGCGAGTTGAATTCCACTCGGCGGGCGTCGCTGACGGCGACCTTATCGATCTCGCCCATGTCTTCCCGCAGGCGTTGCATCTTGCCGCCGACAACCACTTGCGAGATCAGCGTCAAAGCGATCATTGCTGCCATCGCGCCGTTCCGCAGGCTGACGATCCGATCCGGCGCTTGGATGACGGAGCACACCAGGAACGTCACCCCGCAACCGATCCCGATCCAGTGCAGCGCGCCCAGGCAGCGCGTCACCACCGACCCGGCGAGTTGCCGCGTCGGAAGGATGCTGAACAGTGCCGGAGCAACCACGAATGCAAAGAAGATGATCCCGCCCACCCATACAACGAGCGACAGCAGCATAAGGAAGCGAACGAACGTCATCTCTGCATTATCTCCCCTGTGCCCCTCTGTGTCCCCTTGGTGAATCCTTGCGTGCTGCTCGATACCGCATCGAACCGTATATGAGTGACCGCATCGACCTGAATACCGCCAACGACAAGATTCTGACACAATTACCGGGCGTGAACATCACCATCGCGCGCGCGATCGTCAACCATCGTCGGCGTCACGGATGGTTCACGGCATGGAAGGAACTCGAGACCGTCAAGGGGTTCCCGGTAGACCGTCTCGCCGACATCAAGCAGCAGGCGAGGCTGAGCTGCCCCGAAGACCGTCCCGGGCAGACGCAAACCGAATGTGTGCCACCGCACCATCTGGACGACCACAGGCTGTCGCGGGTCAAAACTGGTGGGTACACACGCAAATTGCGCACCAGTCGTCGCACGGCGAAGCATCAGGAACATCCGCGCGCGGCTTAAGTGCCGGCGGCGCGCCCAGCTCCGGGTTCCTTTTACCCGAACAGCTCCTTTGTGATGTCTTGTTTGCTCTTGCCGAGAAACGCGGCAACATCGGATAGCACGTGATTGAGAAGACCGACGGCAACGTGGGAATGTGCGGGAATCGTGAGATGGTGTTCTTTGCCGGATTGTGTGCACGTCAGACGAACGTGGCTGCCGGTCTGCCTGACGATTGTACCCAAAGCGTTTGGAGCAGCCCAACAAGGGTGTCGCCGCTGATGTCGCGCGGCAGCTTCATGCGGGGATGACTTCATCGCGAACAATGTGCAGACGGATCACTGCGGGTCTCTTTCCCTCATCGAAGTGGCAGCGGATCGCGTCACGCACTGACTCCCGCAGTTCCTCCATCGAACACGCCTGGGTGAAGATCGAGTGGCCCAAAGCCCGAGCCACGTATCCGGCTTCTGGGTCTTCTTCGACGCTAAAGATGATCTCGCTTTCGGCCATACTCTGATTGTAGCCTTTACACCGGCACCGGCACGCTCTCGATGATGTCGTGCAGGACCTGCTCCGCCTGGTCGGCTTTCTTCAGCGTTGACGAATATCTCCCGCTGATCACCACCCGGTGCGCGAACACATGTACCGCCAGCGACTTGAAATCTTCGGGTGTGGTGAACGTGCGGCCCTCCAGCAGCGCCAACGCTTGCGCGGCGCGATACAGCGCCATGCTCCCCCGCGGCGAAACGCCCAGCGAAAGATAAGTCGACTCGCGCGTCAGCGCCACGATCTTCAGCGCGTACTCCACCAGGGCCTCGTCCACCTGCACTCGCGTCACTTCATCCTGGATGAACAGGATGTCCGCTCCCGACAGCACCGGGCGCACATCGTCCAGTCGCGCCGCGCCCGCTTCCGATCGCAATATCTGTCGCTCGCTCGTGCCCTCGGGATAGCTCATATGCGCGCGGATGAGGAAGCGGTCCAGTTGCGATTCCGGCAGCGGATAGGTCCCGTGATGCTCGACCGGATTTTGCGTCGCGATCACCAGGAACGGCTGAGGCAGCGCGAACGACTCGCGGTCCACTGTCACCTGGTACTCGTTCATCGCCTCCAGCAGCGCGCTCTGCGTCTTCGGCGTGGTGCGGTTGATCTCGTCCGCCAGCAGGATATTGGTGAACACCGGGCCGCGCTTGAACTCAAAGCGCTGCTCCGCCTGCGAGTACATCGAGATGCCGAGCACGTCGCTGGGCAGCATGTCGCTGGTGAACTGCACGCGCTGGAAGCTCACGTCGAGCGCCCGCGCCAGCGCCTGCGCCAGCGTGGTCTTGCCAACCCCCGGAACGCCCTCGATCAGCAGGTGCCCGTGCGAGAACAGCGTCACCAGCGCCAGCCGGACTACCTGGTCCTGCCCGCGGATGATCGTGCGCAGCGCCACTTCCAGCGCGGCCGCGCGTTGCGACGAAGTTTGTAATGTGGGTGACGACATCCGCGCCGATTCTCTCAGGCACAAGGGTTAAGGTGCAAGTTACGAATCGTCAATGGAAGAATACCAATTTATCTTCTTGCGCCATGAGCCCTGCGCCCGTTTTACTGGCATCCCGCCGGAAAGTTGGTCACCACCGGCAGCGTCGTCAACCCGTTCTGTTGTGCCGACGCATTGAATTGCGCGATGTCCTTGGTGTTGAAATCCTTCCACCGAGCCAGCGTTTTATCGATGTCGGCGCATTGCGCGGTCGCCGCCGCGCTCAGCATCTGCGACGGCCTGCCATCCGCGGTTCCCGCCATGGTGACGTAGCGCCCGATGTCGCGGTTCAGCGGCCCGAAGCCACTCTCACCACGCGCGCCGTCCTCGAACACCCCGAGTTGCTTGTCCATCGCGGAGATCGCGTCGCCGGCTTTCGTCGCCGCACTCGCGCCCAGCTTTTCCTTTTGCTCGGTGAGCGCCTTGTGTGCCGCGTGCGCCTGGTTCCACGCTTCGTACGTCGCCGCCATGCCACGGTCCAGCCGCTGCTCCAGCGCCAACTGCGCCTCGAAGTCTGGTTGCGATACTTTCACCCGCGGGTCCGGCTTGACCTCCAGCGGTTGCCGGTACGTCCGTCCATCCACCGTCAGCACGACTTCGTACTTGCCCGGCGCTACCAGCGGTCCTTGCGGCTGCCAGTGCGGCGTATCGCCCGGCACGGCGTGGTCGGGCAGCGTGTATTCGAAGTAGTCCAGGTGTCCGCCAAAGTAACCATACGTCAGCAACGGCGGATGCGGATACCGCAGGTCCCACACGAACCGGTTCAACCCCGCTTTGTTCGCGACCGTCGGCTCCGGACGGAACCAGTAATCGGGTGCGTTCGGTGGCTGCGTAGGGACAGGCTCCGGGGTCGTCGTGAACCGCCGCACCAACTGCCCTTTCGCATCGCGGATCTCCAGCGCGATCTCCCCCGCCGGCGCCTTCAATTCGTAGTCGATGACGGCGCCGTCCGGCGGATTCGGCGCCGCTGGCGTTTCCGGCGGCAGTGGTGTGTCGTTGTTCATGTCCCAACGCACGCGGATTGCGGTTACCGGCTTGAACACGTGCGCCGGCGCGCGCGTGACTTCCGGTGTGATCTGCCGTAGCGCCGACACATCATCCAGCACCCAAAGCGCGCGCCCGTATGTTGCGACCAGCAGGTCGTTCTCGTGCACGGCCAGGTCGCGCATCTGGGATGCGGGCAGGTTCAGTTGCAGCGACTGCCAGTGGTCTCCATCGTCGAATGAGACGAAAACACCGTGCCCGGCCGCCGCGTACAACAATCCCCTGCGCACCGGGTCCTCGCGCACCGCCCATGCCATTTCCTGCGGCAGCCCGCTCCCGATCGACTTCCAGTGCTGGCCGAAGTCGTGCGTACGCGCCACCATCGGCACCGGACTGCGCCCCGCCTGGAAAACCGCGTACGCCGTGCCACCGTCGAAGTGTCCCGCTTCCAGGCTGGCGACACCGCCCGGAGTGAACACGCTCGCCGCTGCTCCCTCTTCCGGTTGGGGCGCGCCGCTTTCAAGGTCAGAATTCTCCTTCGTCGGCGTTACGTTCTGCCAACTGCTTCCGCCATCGCGCGTGACATGTACCAGTCCGTCTCCGCTTCCGGCCCAGATCGTCCCCTCCTGCGCGGAAGAAGCGGAGATCGCGGTGATCACGCTGCGACGCCGTCCCCTTTGGACCTGGGTCGGCGCAGTATTGTTGGTAAGGTCCGGACTGATTGGCTGCCAGTTGTCGCCTCGATCCGTTGTTTGAAACACCCTCTCCGCGCCGAGAAGAAGCGTGTTCGGCTTCTGCGGGACAAACGCGATCGGCGGCGCAGTGCTGGCCCGGTGTTCCACGCCCGGGACAAAGACGTGCGCGAACTGCCCTGTTGTCCGGTTGAAGCGGATCAGAGTGTCATACCAGCCGGAGGCATAGATCAGGTTGGGATCGAGCGGATCCGCCAGGATGTGAGCATTCTCGAATGCACCCGGCGAGAACCAGTCCCGGTACGTGATCTCGCCGTAGTCGCTGCGCGAGAGCGTTGCGATCGATCCGCTGTCCTGCTGCGCCGCAAACACGTGATAGGGGAACTGGTTGTCCGTCGTGACGTGGTAGAACTGCCCCGTCGCCTGGTTGAACCACTCCGTCCACGTTTCGCCTGCGTCCATGCTGATGGTGGCGCCCTGGTCGATGCCCAGGATCATGTGCCGCGTATCGCTGGGATTGATCCACAGCGTGTGCACATCGTCGCCACTCGGAGCGCCATTCCAGCCGGTGAAAGTCACGCCACCGTCGCGCGAGCGGTACATCGCCGTCTGCGCCACGTAAACTTCATTCGCGTTCTTCGGATTGACGAATACCTTCGAGAAATAAGATGACCCAATCACGCGCGGGTCCGTCGTGATCTGCTTCCAGCTGTTGCCGCCATCATCGGAACGGAACAGCCCCTGGTTCACGATCGTGAACATCCGTTTTCCGTTCGCAGCGACGGCCACGCCCAGTCGTCCCAGGCGCGCCTGCGGCAGCCCCGTCGTGCCCGCCGGTTTCCATGTCGCACCACCGTCGGTCGACTTGTAAATGAGCGAATCGGGTGCAGTCGGAACCACTGGCGTTTGTCCCGGCGCCGATGGGGACGGCGGCAGGGATGCGTGCTGTGCTCCCGGCGATGGACGATGCATCAGCGACACCAGCATCACGCGCCCATCGGGGGAGGCGCTGATATCGACGGCGCCCGTTTCGTCGTCGACGAACAGCACGCGCTTCCACGAGAGTCCACCGTCGGTCGAGCGGAACACTCCACGGTTCTCGCTGTGGCCCAATCCCCCGGTAACCGCCACCGTCACTACATCGGCGTTCCGTGGGTCGACAATCAGGCCGTCGATCTGCCTGGATTCCTTGAGTCCAACATTCGCCCACGTCTTGCCGGCGTCGGTGGACTTGAACATCCCCTGTCCGGGCGACTCCTCGCCTGTTCCCGCATAAACAATGTTGGGATTCGAGGGCGCCACTGCGACGGCGCCGATCGACGACACCGTTAGCTCATCCATCGTCGCCTTCCACACTCGTCCGCCATCGCTCGTCTTCCACACGCCGCCATCGGGCGTCCCGACGTAATAGGTCGTCGGATCGGACGGGACGCCGGCCACCGACGTGATCCGTCCCGCGCGAAACGGTCCCAATAGCCGCCACTTCAGCCCGGCATACATGGCCGGATCGATCGGACCGGAAGTTTGTGCAAGAAGGGAAGACGCGAACACGATGACAGCAGCAAGGCGTACCAAGCGCATAACGATTTTGTTGGCTCCCGCAGGATTAGCGCGAGTGTAACAGACGGAATTCTGTATCAGGGCACCGCTTTAGCCGCTGGTGACCTCAAAAAAGAAAAGCCCCGCATGTGCGGAGCTTTCAGTTATTTTTTCCTGAGCCCTGAACCCTCAGCCCTGAGCCCTGATTACGCCTCGAACTCCGCGGGCCGTCCCGTCAGCCGCTCGATACGCTTTGCGATCGGCGGATGAGTCGAGAACAGGTTCGCCCAATTCATGCCGCCCATTCCGAGGAACGGCTGCACGATGAACAAATGCGCGGTCGACGGCGTCGCCGGCAGCGGAATGCGTCGCGAGTACGCATCTAGCTTCTTCAATGCACTCGCCAGCGCGTACGGATTGCCCGTGAAATGCGCGCCCGTTTCGTCGGCGCCGTATTCACGCGAGCGCGAGATCGCCATCTGGATCAGGAGCGCCGCGATCGGCGCCAGGATCACCATCAGCAGCATTCCGATCACGCCACCGCCGCCGCGGTCACGATTATCTCGTCCCCCATAACCGCCGAACATTGCCGCCCATCCAGCCATGCGCGCCACCATGGTGATGGCGCCCGCGATCGTTGCCGCAATCGAGCTGATGAGGATGTCGCGGTTCTTGACGTGTCCCAATTCGTGCGCCAGCACGCCTTCCAGTTCTTCGTCGTTCAGCAGGTTCAGAATGCCCTCGGTCACCGCGACCGACGCGTGGCTTGGATTTCGCCCGGTGGCAAACGCGTTCGGCGAATCCGTCGGAATGACATAGATTTTGGGCATCGGCAGGCCGACGCGCTGCGTCAGCCGCTCAACCACGTTATAGACGCGCGGCAACTGCTCACGCGTGACCGGCTGCGCACGGTACATCGCCAGCGCAATCTTGTCGGAGTAGAAATAAGACACGAAGTTCATCACGGCGGCGATCGCCAGCGCGATCATCATCCCGTTCTGTCCGCCCAGCACATTGCCGATTACCAGGATCAGCCCGGTCAGCAGGCCCAGCAGTAAGGCAGTTTTCAGTGCATTCGTCATAAAATTTGAGCTTCCAAGACTCAACTCATTAGATGTTCAGCCGCCCGCTTGCGACTCTGGACTTCAGCCAGGCGCGGGTATCCGTTTAGATATACGTTCGAGTATCGGAAAGGTTTCGGCTAAGAGCCGGCGACTGGCGACTCTTTACTTGATCCCCAGCTTCTTGACTTCCTCGTTGTAGTACTTGCGGTAGAGGATGTCCCACTCCTGGCTGCCTTCCAGGATGGTGCGTTTCTGCGACTCGATCTTCCGGCGGGCTTCCAGGTCGATCTTCTTTTCCTGCGCCATCAGCTCTTCGAGGATCTTGCGCACTTCCTGGCGGACGGTGTTCTTGTCCTCGACGAAATCCACGCCGTCCATGTTTGCCAGCGCCTCGGCCACGGCGCGTGCCAGCACATTCAGCTTGTCGCGCGAGATCCGGTACGGCTCTTCGGTCTTGATGTTCGGGCCGAGCCGCATCACAGCACCGCCTTGTATTTCGCCACCAGTTGGTTCTTCACTTTCTTGAACATCTCCTGGTAGTTGGCGCCGGTCTTACGCATCTCGTCGGAATAGGCTTCGAGGATGGCCCGCACCTCGTCATTGATGCGGTCCTCGAGCGTGATCTCGTCAAACAGCGCGGCATTCACGCGCTCGATCACGGGACCGTCGCTGGCGGTCTCGATGAACTCGCCCTTCTTCAGTTTCGCTACGATTTCGCGGGCCAGGTAGGCCACGTATTCCTTGGAAAGCTGCATAGTGCGGCGCGGAAAGTGGTGTCGAAATAAAAAGTGTAACACACGGAAAAACGGTTATCGGTTATTCGTTGCTCGTTCGACTGCGCCGGCGACAGAGACATTCGCGGACATGACCTGTGCCAACAACCAACAACCAACAACGCGTGTAGAATGGCGGCCACCTGGGAGGCGTGCATGATCAGCATCCGTTTGCGCAGCGACATCAAGCCCTATTGCGATCGCCATCCCTCCCGCCAGATGTCGCTGGTCTTCATGCAACTGGAGTCGGGCGCCGACAAGCCGTGGCAGCCAGCGTACATCTGCGCCGAGCCCAGATGCCCGCGTCACTACAACCCGAACTACGGTTACTTCAGCGCCTTCAAGCAGCGCGTCGATCCCGACACTCTGCGCCGCGTCGCCTGCCCGCACGATTCGCTGGCCATGTTCGTCGAGTCGGTCGACGCCGAGCACCAGATGTGGACCTGGCACTGCTCACAGTTCGGCTGCGACGGCACCGCCATGCAGGCAGCTACTCCGTCACAGACTGGCCGCGCGGCCTACACCCGCTGATTCGGAACTCGGAACTCTGAAACTCTGAAACAACCCGCTTCTCAGGCCCACGGCATCCAACCTCCAAGCTGCCATACCATCCGCGAGGTTGTGTTTGCTCGTTTTCCAGCGAAGTGCGTGCATCGCCCTGCTGGCCGCCATTCTGGCTGGCGTCGCTCCGGCCCAAACCGCCGACACGCGCGAGCTTGAGGCGTATCTGCACGCCGTCACGCGTATCGATCCTGTCGCGCGCACCTCAGCGCTCCGCGATTTCCTTTCTTCCTGGCCGCGCAGCAGCCTCCGCCAGGACGCCCTCCTCTGGCTGGCGTGGGACACGCACAGCTCCGACCGCACGGCCTCGGCCGGCTACGCGCAGGATGTCCTGCGCGCCGATCCGGCGAACGTGATCGCAACCGCGCTGCTGCTCGATATCGCGCCGCCGAAATCGAGCGAGACTTTGTATGCGCAGGCGCAGAAGGCTATCGCCGCGCTGCCCTCGATGCGCACTCCCGCAGGCATGGGCGTGGGCGAGTTTTACCTCGTCCAAACACAGGTGACGGCGCTCCTGTGCGCGGCCGTCGGCAACATCGAACTGGAGCGGCACGAATACGATTCCGCGCGCGCCTATCTTCGCCGTGCCGCCTCGCTGTCGCCCAATGACGCCCGTTACGCATACTCGCTCGGCCTCGCCGATCTTTCCGGTAAGAACCAGGACGCCGCCGAGGGGTATCTCGAACTCGCTCGCGCCGTGGACCTCGCGCGCGGAACGGCTGCCGCGCAGCAGATCGACGCCTACGCCCGTCGCCGCTACCAGGATGACGGCGGACGTCCCGGCGATTGGGACCGCTATCTCGTCGCGGCCGTCCCGCCGAACAGAACCACCGCAGCGACAAACATGAGCCATCCGAGTGCCTCGTCGGCGCCGGCGATCGCGTCCGCTGCGCCAAAGCCGCAACCGGTCACGCCCGAAGCCAGCGCCACTCCGACGCGCCTGCCGCGTCCGTCCGACCTGCCCGCGGCCAAGGTGAAGGACCTGCCCATGGAGGCTGGATTACCAGGTCCCGATGCGGCGCACCGCCAGCCGTTCCGTCCGGGCGCGCCGTTGTCGCTCGGCATCCTGATCGAGGCCTCGCTCGCCGACAAGGCCAACCGCAAGACGATAGAGAACGCGCTCGGCGACCTCGTCCGCCACCTCACTGCCAATCCGCAGAGCGAGGCTTTCGTGCTCTCCTTCGGCAAGGACGTGGTCTTCAACGAAGATCTCACCGGCGATTACCGCGCGCTGGAGAAAGCGATGGACCGCATCCGTCCCGAGCAGGGCGCGGCGCTTATCGATGCCGTTACGCTCGCGGCGTTCCAGTTGAACCGCGTCTCGCACGCGGGCAACAACCGGGTGCTGCTGGTCGTCTCCGACGGGCGCAATCTCGACAGCCGCATGTCGCCGCTCGACGCCGCACCGCAACTCGCTGCCGGTAGCGTTCGCGTCTACTGCATCGGCGTCGGCGCACTCTCCGCGGACGGCGGACGCCGCCTTCAGACACTGGCCTCATCGACCGGCGGCGAAGCGACCTTCATCGGCGAACCTTCCCAGTTCCGCGCTGCCGCCCAACAGATGGCCGCAAAATTCGGCGTCGAGTTTCCGTACTGAGCGCGAACTGCCAAGTTCCTGAACTTCGACCAGTGTCATCCTGAGGAGGACGTAAGTCCGGCGAAGGATCTATGGATTGCGGCCGGAAATGCACAGGTCCTTCGGCGTCGCTGGGCTCGGCCTCAGGATGAGAGAAAGCGTTGACGAGTCAGGTATTTTTCAAACAAAGATTTCACTAGCCACTCGCACCATGTTGCAGTGGATAGTGACGGTGTCTTCGAGCTTCTGGGCGTAGCCGCCGGCGAGGGTGACGAAGATGGGGATGTGGCGGTCGCGGGCGCAGCGCAGGACGAGTTCGTCGCGGCGGCGGAGGCCGTCGATGGTGAGCGCCAGCCCGCCGAGCTGGTCTTCCCGGTAAGGATCGGCGCCGGCGACATAAGCGATGAACTCGGGCTGGAACTTGGTGAAAGCTGTATCGAGCGCGCGCTGGAGCCAGTCGAGGTAAGCCTGGTCTCCGACACCGTCGGCGAAGTTGACGTCGATCGACGACGGTGGCTTCCACACTGGATAGTTGTTCTCCTGGTGGAGCGAGATAGTAAACGTGTCGGTTGAGTCGTCGACTGGCGACTCGCGCATCCAGGCGAATTCGTTGCGCGTGACCGTCGGTTGGGCGTCCTCAGGCTGCGGACGTTTGCCGAAGATGACCGCCGTGCCGTTGCCCTGGTGAACGTCGCAATCAACGACCATGGCGCGCTGGACCCGCTTCTCTTTCTGCAGGACGCGGATGGCGATGGCGACGTCGTTGATCATGCAGAAGCCCTCGCCGTGGTCGGGAAACGCGTGATGAAACCCGCCGCCGATATTGATGCCGACGCCGTCGAACATGGCACGGCGAGCGGCGAGGATGCTGCCGCCGGCGTTCAGCCAGTAGGCGTCGACGAGCTCGTCGGAGAAGGGCACCTCGAGCTGGAGTTCCTCCTTGGCGCTGATGGTGCCGGTGCGGAGGCGGTGGACCCAGTAATCGCCGTGGGCGAGCAGAACCTCGCGGTCCTCGGCGGGCGCGGGGAGGAGAAAGTCTTCGTCCGTGGCGATGCCTTGTTCGCGGACGCAGCGCGCGACTAGGCGGTACTTCTCGGCCGGAAACACATGCTGCCCGATGGGGAGGTAATAACCGTCGTGATAGACGAGCTTGAAGGGGAGCATGGGAGTGCTGAGTGCTCAAGGGCTGAGTGCTGAGAACTCAGCGCTTAGAGCCACACAATGTAGCAGAAAGGGGGAGAGCCAAGGCGCGGGTCAGGAACAAGAAACAAGCAGCAGCAGCTCTGCATTCAGGGTTAAGCAGCAGTTTCCCTTTACACAATATGGGCATCTCAATGGACTGCGTACTTTCAAGAGGGACCCCTATGCCGTTGTTAGACCAGTTCCGCAGGCCGGACCGCGGGAACGCGCCCCCGTCTGGAGAAGAAAAAAAGAACCCGTTGGAGAATGCGCACCCTCCAGCATCAACCACTGCCGCAATCGCCGAAGAGAGCCTGCCTAATCACGCCAGCGAAGAAGATGCTGCTTAGAAGTTCCGAGTTCTGAGTTCCAAGTTCCGAGTGTTCATCTCAGAACTCGGAACTTGGAACTCGGACGTTGACTCCTATCTGAATGCCACCACCCGCTCCATACGAGCTCCGTTCGCGATGCATGTACTCCGAAGAACAATGATGTCCTGGATTAACGGGGTTGCGCATGCGAAACGGACCGGCGACAATCGCGGCACCGGACATGGCCACCGAACATCTGATCGAGACGTACCACCTGCCGCAGCAGGCTGCTGGCCGCACGGCGCCAAGTTGGCGGCGAACCGCATTCTGGCTGGTATTGCTTGCGTTCGCCGTGCGCATCGGCCTGATGGTCGGCATCAAGACTTATCTTTTTGACGATTACCGCTTCGACGATTACGCCTACCAGAACGAAACGACCAGCATCGCCAAGTCGATCGCCGAGGGACACGGGTTCAGTTCGCCGTTCTCGGACGCGTACACCGGGCCGACCGCATGGATCGGGCCCATCTACCCATACCTTTGCGCATGGTTCTTCCGGCTGTTTGGCGTGCTGACGGTGCCGGCGGGCATCGCGCTGCTTACCTTCCAGAGCGCCATATCGGCGTTGACCTGCATCCCGATCCTCGGCATCGCGGAACGCACGACAGGACGGAGGGCAGGGATAACCGCGGCGGTGTTTTGGGCCGTGTTTCCCTGGTTCAGCAAATGGGCACTGAGCTGGGTGTGGGAGATCAGCCTGAGCGCGCTGCTGCTGGCGTGCGTGCTGTGGTATGCGCTACGGCTGGCACAGCCAGCGCGCCTGAAGGCGTGGGCAGGCTTTGGCGCCTTGTGGGGATCGGCGCTGCTGGTCAATCCGGCGCTGGTGACGCTGTTCCCGTTATCGCTGTTATGGTGCGCGGTCGAATTACGGCGACGAAACCTGAGTTGGCTCAAGCCTGCATTATTGGCGATTGCGATGTCGCTTCTGGTGATCTCGCCATGGGTGGCGCGCAACCGGATAGTCTTCGGGCAATGGGTTTTCCTGCGCAGCAATTTCGGATACGAATTCTGGCTGGGCAATGGACCGAAAACGTCGCCGCGTGGCTGGGGCGGTCCGCACCCGTCGAGGAACGTCGTCGAACTCGAAGCGTACAAGAGGATGGGAGAGGTCCCGTACGTTCGGGCGAAGACGCAGGAAGCGATCGCGTGGGTGGAACAGAACAAAGCGCTTTTCGCGCGCAATACGGCAGACCGTGTCCTCTATTTCTGGGACGGCAGCGCGATCGGGTATCGGCGGAAGGTTGCGGCGTACTGGCAGCCGTGGAGTTTCCTCGTATTCAGCGTGTTGTTGCTGCCGTCGATGCTGGTCGCGCATCGTAAGCAGCTTTTCGGATGGCCGCTGTTCTTCGCCGTGGTGATTGCGTACCCGCTGCCGTACTACCTGACGTACAGCCAGCTGCGGTACCGTCATGCGCTGGAGCCGCTGATGGTATTGCTGTTGTGCTACGCCGTGAACGAAACGCTGACCCCGTTGTTCAGGAAAGCGCGGATCACGGCACGCGATGGTCCCGTCGCGCTATAGTGAATATGTAGCCGTGTCCAACTTCATCATAAGTCGCATCCGGAGCGCAGCGTTCATCGTTGCGCTTCTGCTTACCCTGTTCGCGGCGGGGTGCAAACGAGGGCAGAACAAGGTGCTGGAGGTGGCGTACGTCGCCGCGCCCCAGGTGAACCTGCGCGACCGGGTATCCGCGCTCTACAACAAGACCGGCACGCTCAAGAACGGCGAGCGCGTTGACGTGCTGGAACGGAGCAAGCGCTTCGTCCGCGTGAAGAACGCGAATGGCGAGACGGGATGGGTCGAACAGCGCTACCTGGTCGGGGAGGATGTGTATCGCGGCCTTGAGCAACTGGCGTCCGAGAACCGCAACACCCCGGTGCAGGCAACGGGTGTGGCGCGCGCAACATTGAAGATCCACGTGAAGCCTGGGAGAGACACCGAGTCGCTGATCCAGTTGAAGGAAGGCGAGAAGGTGCAGGTGTTGAAGCGCACGACCGTGGAAAAACAGCAACCGCTGGCGTCTCGGGTGTCGTCAGCGAACGCCCCAGCCTCCGCTACAGCCGGGCGGAAGGGTGGGGCAAGCGAAAGAAAACGTAAACGCGAACCGGAAGAGCCGGCGATCCCGATGGAAGACTGGTCGCTGGTGCGGGATGCGCAGGGACACACGGGATGGGTGCTGGCGCGCATGGTGGACGTCGACGTCCCGCTCGACGTCGCGCAGTACGCCGAGGGGCAGAGGATCGTCGGGTACTTTGTCCTGAACAAAATCCATGACGAGCAGGCGCCGGGCGCCGACGAAAAGGCGGCCGCTGCTCCGCGCGACGTGCCGCAGTACTTGGTGCTGCTGACCGAGCCCAAGGACGGAATGCCGTGGGACTACAACCAGGTGCGGATCTTTACTTGGAACCTGAAGCGGCACCGTTATGAAACCGCCTATCGCGAGCGCAACCTGTTTGGAGTATTCCCGGTCACGACGGGGACGCAGGACTTCGGCAAGGAGGGCGTCGAGCCGGTTTTCACACTCCGCGTAAAGGACGATAATGGGCAGGAACGGGAGAAAAAGTACCGCCTCATCGGGCCCATCGTGCGACGCGTGATGACGCCCGAGGAAGAAGCCGCGGAGAAGGCGGCGAGAGCCGAGAAAAGAAGGCGTTAGGCATCAGGCATTAGGCTCCGAAAGCCAACGCCGAAAACCGAAAGCCCAATGCCCAACGCCCAAGGCCCAACACCCAAGGCCCAACACCCAAGGCCCAACACCCAAGGCCCAAGGCCCTGATTTTCCCGGGCATCACCCCAGGCCTTAGAGAGAATCCAAATCGGCACGGAGCGCATATGGCAGACAAAGTGAAGCGGCTGGGGCTCGAACGCGATTACAAGAAGTACCTGTATTTCATCGACGGTAACGGCAATGTGGCGCGGAAGCCTAAGTCCGGAGAAGGTACTGCCGAGGTGCTGGTGGAGAACGCCATCGAACGCGACAACCGGTACCTGTACTTCATTGATAAGGATGGCGATGTAGCCCGTTCGGAGCGCGGGACAAAGAAGAGCAAGAGCGCAGCGTAGAACCCGCGGCAAGCCAACAGCGGCCTTGCCCGGAGACCCTCAACTACTCACCCACTCAAGGTATGTTATTGGACAGTTCGCGGAACCGCTGGGTCTTTCGGGAAGGCCGGAGCAGCGCACGGGGAGAGACCGTGCTTGCCGGCCTTTCGGCGTCTTTAGCCAAGTTGCGCCACCCGACGCGAGACCGGATAACCGACGCGCTCATCCGCGCAGGCGAATTGGAAACCGCGCTGGCCGATGCCGGCAGTAACGATGCGCGCCTCGCGGCGGAGATAACGCAGAGCCTCGCCGGAGCGCTCATCGAACACCCTAGCGTAAGCCAACACCGCGCTTACGCGGGGCACCCGTGCGATATCCGAGTTCCCGAGACGGTCCAGCTTTCCGTCCCGGAGGGATTTGCCTATTACGCGCTCCATCCGGCCGCGTACGCGGAAATGGTGGATTCAATTCCCACCGTGGCAAAAGCAGCCCGGGTGGGGCAGCGTTTGGGCGCGGCGGTGATCGGGATCCGGAGCATTGGTTCGACTCTGAGCGCGGTGGTTACGGCAGCGCTGGCCAGGAACAACATCCGCGCCGAGCGGATCACGGTTCGTCCGGCGGGGCACGTGTTCGATCGCAAGACGTACTTCACCGCCGCCCAACTACGCTGGATCGCGAAGGCACGGCACCACGGGGCGGAATTCCTGGTCGTCGACGAAGGGCCGGGGATGAGCGGGTCGTCATTCCTGTCGGTCGGCGAAGCGCTATTGAGCGCCGGCGTGGAGCGGAGGCGCATCCGGTTCCTGTGCAGCTACGAGGTTGATCCTCATACGTTGACGGCGCCGCGCGGAGCGGAACGATGGAGGGGATTCCAGTCGCACTGGGCGAAGACCCATACTCCTGCGGAGGATGGCCTGATCGGCATCGAAGCGGGACAGTGGAGAACCGAGTTTCCATTTCCGGATTCAGTTTCAGAAACATCAGGTGCCGGACTCGGGAACGTTGGGTCGTGGGTACAGATGGAGCGGGCGAAATTCCTGTCGGGCGACAGGACACGGCTGTTCAAGTTCGTGGGGCTGGGGAGATTCGGCGAGGAGGTCGCACAGCGGGCGGAGGCTCTCGCGGCAAGCGGCTTCGGCCCGAGGTGCTTGGGCCTGAACGATGGGTACGCCGAATATGAGATGCTGCGTGGACGTCCAGCGCTGCGGCAGGATGTTTCGCGTGCGATGATCGACCGCATGGCCGACTACTGCGCCATGCGGGCGCTGGAATTTCGCGTGAGCGGCGCGGATCATTCCCAAGTGGAAGCGATGGCGCGCCACAACTACGAGCAGGAATTCGGCGTCGCGCCCGAATGGCTGCGACTGGAGACGCGTCACACCGTGATCTGTGATGGGCGGATGCAACCGCACGAATGGATCGTCGGCGCAGATGGAATCGTTCGCAAGACCGATGGCGACACGCACGGCGACGATCACTTCTTCCCCGGACCGACCGACATCGCGTGGGACCTGGCCGGCGCGATCGTCGAGTGGGAGATGGACAGGGATGCGCAAGAAGCGCTACTCGACCGATTCGCCGCACGCAGCGAAGACGATGCTCGCGACCGCATTGAAGCGTACGTGGCGGCGTACGCGGTGTTCCGCATCGGCTTCTGCCGGATGGGCGCTGCTGCACTCGCCGGGAGCGCTGAAGAAAACCGACTGAGCGCCGCAGCGGAAAGCTATCGCAGATTTATCGAGAGCAGGCACCGCCAGACCCGCGTGATTAAAAGCATGTCCGCGGATCACCAGACACTGGATCTAGCCGCGTAGCCGCGCGTATCTGAGCGCAACTCCACCTGAAAGAACTAAACGTGCTTGTTACACGATATGACGTGCGTCGTGAACTGCGATGTGACGCATATCACACGCGTTAATTGATGACCTGCGTGTGGACTATGTTCGTCCATACGTAATGATGTGTAATTCGGGAATTCCCAGATGAAATGCTTGTAAGTGCTTAATCACAAACGGTGGACTTCGGCAGAGCACGTGCATATACCACGTGCTTTTTTCAAATCATAAGTCGGAGACCACGCAATGTTAAGTCAGCACCCGCGTGTCAGCAGAGTGATTACACTTTTTCTGCTGTTCATGCTTTCAGCGGTTGCCATAGCACAGAATCCCTTGGGCCGAATCGTAGGAGTAGTTACGGACCCCACAGGCGCTGTGGTATCGAACGCCTCCATTCTCGTCACGAACGAAGCAACCAACATCCAATACTCGACTACGGCGAGCGCCGAAGGCGGATTCGTCGTACCCAGCCTTCCCGCCGGCTCGTACACCGTGCAGATCTCGGTGACCGGTTTCCAGACGGCGTCGTACAAAAACGTCAAAGTGGACGCCGGCAAAGAATATTCCTTGACCGTAAAGCTGGCGATGAAGTCGGGCAATGAGACGGTGGAAGTAACCGCCGGCCAGGAACTGGTGAACACGACCACGTCGGAAGTCACCAATACAGTTAATACGGCTCAGATCCAGAATCTGCCCTTGAACGGCCGCGATATCGTCAACCTGCTCAGCACGCAACCGGGAATCGGCAGCAGCGGCCGCACCAATACCACGATCAACGGCAACCGCCCGTCGTGGTCGCAAGTGACCCTGGACGGCATCAACATCCAGGACCTCTACATCCGCACCAACGCGCTGGACTACATCCCGAACCGTCCGACGACCGACACAGTCGCGGAGTTCACCGTCAACAGCAGTACGCAGGGCGCGAACGCGACCCTCGGCGCGAGCGGCGTGCGCATGATCACGCCATCGGGCACGAACGCTTTCCATGGTTCGGTGTACGAATACAATCGCAACGCCGCCGTGGCCGCGAATAGCTGGTTTAACGACTACTCCGGCGTGAAGAAGCCTCCGTACAACCGCAACGAATTCGGCGCCACCTTCGGCGGACCCGCGATTAAGAACAAGCTGTTCTTTTACGGCTACTACGCCGGGCTTCGTACTCGGACCCAGAGCAGCCTCAACCAGGTGGTCCCGGCGTATGACGACTACCTGGGTGGTCAGTTCCGTTACGTTCCTAGCTCGGGCCCGCTGGCGGGTACGGTGCAATCGATCAACGTGATGAACCTGGCGGGCGGCACGGCGGGCTCCACCGCGGTGCTGACGCTCGATCCGGCGATCCAGGGCATCTTGAAGGGCACGCCCTCGGCATCGCTGGTCAACAACTACCAGGTAGGCAACTCGACGTCGAGCCGCCTGCTCAACACCGCGGGCCGGACGATCACGCAGTCCAACAATAATGACCGCGACAACTACGGTTTCAAGGTTGATTTCGAAGCGACGCAGAAGCATCACTTTGATTTCACGTACTCGCACATGCATGAAGTGACGCAGCGTCCGGATTACGATCCGATGCAGGTTTCGCCGCGTGTGTATAACGACTCGTCGCCGAAGCTGTTCTCGGGCGGATGGCGCTCGACGATCAGCAACAACTTCATTATTAACGCAGTGCGCGTCGGCGCGAACCTGGCTCCGGCCCCGTTCATCACGACCACCGGTGCACCCTCGTTCCTCATGGATACGGGCGGCGGGACTACTCCTTCACTCAACACCTCCAATGGGGCGGCACTGACCGGTATTGGCGTCTCACCGACATTTGTTTCGCTCCTGCCGCAGGGCCGCAAGCCGGCTGTCCACCAGTACATGGACGACGCGACTTGGGTGAAGGGCAACCACAGCATCATGTTCGGCGGTTCCTGGCAGAACCAGAACATCTACACGTATAACGCTGCCGGTATCGTGCCAATCTTCAAGACTGGCTTCGATTACGCGCCGTCGAACTATGCATTAACGGCGGCAAATTTCGCTACGCCGATCAGCTCGACCGACCTGGCGAACGCGAACGCCCTGCGCGCCTTCCTTGCCGGCTACCTGGCTTCGGGATCGCAGTCCTTCAACGTGACCTCGAAGACGTCGGGGTACGTTCCGAATGCGCAGCAGGACCGTAATCTCACTCTCAATGACCTGTCGTTCTATACGCAGGACCAATGGCGCGTGCGGCACAATGTCACGCTCACGTTGGGTGTGAAGTGGGAATACGTCAGCCCGTACAAGGAAACCAGTGGTCTGCAACTTGGCCCGGTGTTCGGCGCCGATGCAGTCGCGAGCTTGATGAACAACAACGCCAAGGTCGACTTCCTGAAGCACTCGTACAAGAGCGACTGGAACAACTTTGGCCCGTCATTAGGCGTGGCGTGGGACCCGTTCGGAAATGGCAAGACCTCGATTCGCGGCGGGTATACGCTCACCTTCGTCAATGACGAGATCTATGGCTTCGCCGGCAACGCGACCAGCAGCGGCAACGCCGGTCTTAGCTCAAGCATTTTGAATTACTACGGCGCTAACGCCGACGGCATCAATCACACGGTGGGCGGGAATCTGCCGACCATCGCCGCTCCCACGTTCCAGATGCCGCGCACGTACGCCGACCAGCTCAGCCTGAGCCCGACGAACGTGGTGTGGGCGCTGGATCCCAACATCAAGACCCCGATGGCGCACCAGATCAGCTTCGGCATCGAACGCGAGCTGCCGAAGAACATGTCGGTGTCGGTGCGTTACGTCGGCACGCTGGCGCGCGATCTTCTGCGCGGCCTCGACCTGAACCAGAACAACGCGGGCGTGAACGGGCCGTTCCTGGCCGATTTCGCACGCGCGCGCAGCAACGGGTTCCTGGCGCTGAATACCCCGGCCAGCACTCCGGGTTGCACCAGGACCACCTGCGGCGTCTTCAACCCCGACTACAACTCGATCATTCCCGGCAGCCAGGTATTGTCCCTTATCCCGCTGATGGGACAGGCCAGCGGCTTGAATGGCTACACGGGAAACTCGACCGTTCGTACCTACATCCAGCAGAACGCGGTCACGGAGCTCGCCAATTTCTACGTGGCGAACCGCGCATATTTCCCGCTGGCTCCGACCACGTTCCTGCCTAATCCCGGCATCTATGCCATCGACTACGGCACCAACGGCGCCGAGAGCAGCTACCACGGTTTGCAGGCAGAAGTGAAGCGGCGCATGGCCAACGGTTTGCAGTGGCAAGCGAACTACACCTGGTCGAAGGACCTGAGCACATCGCCCGCGGGCGACACATCTCAGACTCGCTTCGATCCTCTCCTCGACAACGCCCGTCCACAGTTGGCCAAGGCGCGTGCACAGATGGACCTGCGGTACGCGTTCAAGACCAATGTCATCTATGACCTGCCGTTCGGCAAGGGTAAGATGTTCGGCACCGATGTTCCGGAAGTCCTGAACAAGGTCATCGGCGGATGGCAACTCTCCGGCATTTATGTGTGGCAGAGCGGCAACCCGTTCTCGATTCTGGACAGTCGCGGCACCTTCAACCGTTCGGCGCGTAATACGACTGCAACGCCGATCTCGAGTCTGACGCAATCGCAGATCAACAACTACCTCGGGGTGGTGAAGAACAGCAGCGGTGTCTTCTACATCAACCCGACCCTGCTTGATCCGAACACGCTGCGCGGCGCGGGAGTCGACAACCTGAACAACGCGGCGACGTTTGCCAATCAGGTGTTCTTCAATCCGGCGGCCGGCCAGATCGGAAACCTCGGTTACCTGGCGTTCAGCGGACCGTCATACCAGAACCTGGACCTCGGGATCGCGAAGAACACGTCCATTAACGAACGTTTCAACACCACGTTCCGCGCCGACTTCTTCAACGCCCCGAACCACAACACGTTCTACTTCGGCGATCGTGACGTCAACAGCACCGGCTTTGGCAAGATCACGTCATCGAATACGACAGCTCGGCAGATCCAGTTCAGCTTGAAACTGACGTTCTAATCACGCGGGCGCAAGCTCGCTTTGCCTGGGGACGGCTTAGACGCCGTCCCCGTTTTTGTGGAATAACCACAGAGACACAGAGGCACAGAGGTTTTGAATCGTCGCCTCTGTGCCTCTGTGGTGTTGTTGAAGTCACCTCGTTACCCAAGAAATGGGTAATGCGACGCTGCCCCCATAAAGAACAGAAGAGGAAAGCTCAGCACGAAGTTCACGCGCGAGGCGATGGCCGCGACCTTCGCCATTTCCGCAAGCTTATCCGGCATGGCGATTCCGGAATTATCGGTGTGATGGCGGATGATTTTCTTCTGCACGCGCCAGATCAGGCCCCAGACGTTGAACATCATGAACCAGCCGAGCCCGCCGCCGATACCGATGCAGAGGACGCGATTGCTCTCCCATCCCTGGTTGTTGGTCGAGACGTAGAGCCATGAAGCGATCGCCGCAACTGCAAGCACGACCGGCAGGACGATCTCGATGCGGTGCAGTCCGGGCGCGGGCGCCATCAACACGGCCATCTCGATGAAGAACGCCACCGTCCAGATCACAAAGAACGTCCAGAAGACGCGGCCGGGAGAGGCGTGGGCGTTGTGCGCGTCCTGCGTGGCGACGTGCATCCAGTAGGCGAGGCCGACGAACACGGTCACGACCGCAGCCCAGCGGAACCAGAACAGCGCGCGCGACATCAGCCCCGGATAGATGCGCGAACGCGTCGGGGCGTCGAGCGTGGGCAGGAACTTCGCGCTGACCAGGTTGAAGAAGTAGAGCAAACCGACCCACAGAATGCCGGCGATGAAGTGGATCCAGCGGAGGAGGATCAGGACGTTAGTCGACGTGTCTTGCGGGAGAGCGGCGAACGCGGACATGAGATCTCCTCGACTACTGAGTACCGACTACTGAGTGCCCGGGGCGGGCTCCCGTTCTCACAAGCCTTTGCTGGGTACTCAGTACTCGGTACTCAGTACTGTTTTGGGAGCGGCGCGATTGTAGCAGAGCGGGAATCGTGCGCGCGGAGGTTGAAAAGAAGCGGCCGTAGCACTATCTTTAGGTGCCCTGCCGGACGGGCGCGTGCGCAGTCGGTGGCCCTTTCGGCATAGTCGATGGGTGTTTCAATCAAGGAGAGATCGGCAGATGGACAAGCCGGCGCAGAACATCCAGGACTCGTTTTTGAATACGGCTCGCAAGGACAAGTCCAACATCACTATTTACCTGCTCAGTGGAGTGAAGCTGACGGGGCGGATCCGTTCGTTTGATAAATATTCTGTCGTGCTCGAGACCAACAACCAGGAACAGTTGATCTTCAAGCACGCGATCTCGACCGTCGTGATGGCAAAAGGCACGCACATGGCGCACGAGCGTCCGGGCGAAGCCAGGCCGGTGACGGGCGAGGCGAAGCCGCCCGCAGCGGCGGCGCCAGCAAGCAATGAGACGGCGCCCGCGCCCTCGGGAACCCAGGGGTAGCAGTCTCGTTGGCTGGCCAGAATTCCAAACGCAGTGTCTCCACACAATCGGGGAGAAGTGTGTCCGGCGGACCGGAGAAGGTCTTCCTCGTCGGACTGGATTACCGCGTCCGCAGCAGCAAGAAAGAAGACGACGGCTCGGTCACGCCGGGGGCGCGCGCGGCGCGGCAAGCGGCGGCTGCTTCGGCGGAGTCACGCAGGCCGCAGCAACCGAAGTTCTCGGCCGAGGAATCGCTCGCGGAATTGCACGAACTGGCGAAGAGCGCGGGCGGAGAAGTGGTTGGCGAATTCCTGCAGCATCGCGATAAGCCGGACCCGGCGACGCTGATCGGGCGCGGCAAATTGCAGGAGCTTTCGGGCGCGGCCGCGATGTCGCACGCCGACGTCATCATCTTCGACCACGAACTTTCGCCGTCGCAGCAACGCAATATCGAAGCCGAGGTCGATCCGCGCGTGATCGACCGCACCCAGCTCATCCTCGACATCTTTGCCCGGCACGCGCGCACGCGAGAGGGCCAGTTGCAGGTCGAGCTCGCGCAATTGCAGTACCTGCTGCCGCGGCTCGGCGGACGCGGCGTGGAAATGTCGCAGTTGGGCGGCGGCATCGGGACGCGCGGCCCCGGCGAAACGCAGTTGGAGACCGACCGGCGCAAGATCTATCGCCGCGTCCGGCACGTCGAGGAGCAGTTGGACAATGTGCGGCGGATCCGCGCGCAACAGCGGCAGAGAAGGGAATCGGTGCCGGTGGCGACCGTCGCGCTGGTCGGATACACGAATGCCGGCAAGAGCACGCTCTTCAATGCGCTGACGCAGGCGGGTGTGCTGGCGTCGAACAAGATGTTCGCCACGCTCGACCCGACGATCCGGGCGGTCACGCTGCCGTCCAAGCGCAAGGTGCTGATGAGCGACACCGTGGGGTTCATCCGCAACCTGCCGCACACGCTCGTGAAGGCCTTCCGCGCGACATTGGAAGAGGTGCAGAAGGCGTCGCTCATCATTCACGTCACGGATGCGACCAGCCCGATCCGCGCCGAGCAGGACGCGCAGGTGCTCGAAGTCCTGAAGGAACTTGAGGCCGACAAGAAACCGCGCTTGTTTGTAATGAACAAGATCGACCGGATGGGGTCGGTCGAACGCGAAGGGCTGCGCGATTCGGAGAATACGGTTCACGTGTCGGCGATGCGCGCGATCGGGCTGGACGGTTTGCTGGAGCGGATCGATCGCATGCTGGAGGAAGATCCGGTGCGAACGGTGCACCTGCGCATCCCGCAGAGCGAGGGAAAGGCGCTGGCGACCATCGAGGGTAGCGCTCGCGTCTATTCGCGCAAATATAAGGATGGGCTGGTGGAACTGGAAGCGGAGGCGCCGGAGTCGATCGTGAGGAAAGTCTCGAAGTTCGTCATCGAGTAGGTGGTCAGTGATCAGTGGTCGGTGATCAGGAGGTGTGACCTGACGCGCTCGTTAGGTGCGCAGGTGAGGACCGGGAAACGGTTCGATCGGGACGGTGAGTTCGCCGACATGGTTCTATCAGTCGACGACAGGGTCAAGGCTGCCCAACCCTTCTTGTACCTTGAGTAGAACAGGCTGAACTCTTGTACCTTGAGTAGAACAGGCTGAACACTGAACACTGAACACTGATCACCAATGAGTGGTCGCGCCCCTCAGAAATTGATCGACATCCCCACGATTGGTCCGACCTTCGGGCTCGCCTGGTAATAGCCCTCGATGAGCCCGAAATCGATCGTCATGTTCTTGCGGATAGCGTAATTGCCGCCGACCTGGGTCTGCAGTTGTCCGCGGCCAAGATTGAGATTCTGCGTAAAGGCTGCGAACGCCTCCACGCCCACGTCCAGCTTGGGCGTGAATTGGCGGACGAATGACATACCTCCGGTAAACACAAGGCCGCTGGTGCTGCGAATCCCTTCCGCCCCGGTCAGAGTGTTTCCCGCGAAGTAGATCCCGGAGTTCAAGCGGAGAGTGTTCTTGTCGGTGACCGATGTCTGGGCGATGAAGTTGAGGTAATAGTCCACGATGCCGGAGCCGAGTTGACGACGCTCATCGCCGGTGGGGACTTCGATATTCAAGCTGGCAGCCAGGGCAGGATGGTGCCAGCTTGTTCCTTCCTTCAGGAAGTTCCATTTCACCGACAGGTCCAGATCTCCATACCCAACAGCAGAGCGGGGCAGGAACGTGGACGGGGCGTTGAGGATCCCGAGGAGCTGGTTGTCGAAGCCGACTTCGAGATTGTGCAGCAGGCCGTAGCTGAACTTGAAGTTGGCCGTATTTTGTCGCAGGTTGGGCACGGCGGAGTCCTGCAGAATGTCGTATTCGTTGTTGAATTCAAAGTGGAAGCGGTGGTACTCGGCCACGCCTACGTCATCGGTGACAAAAGGAGCTTGCGCGCGCGCCGGCAGGACGGCGAGCAGCAAAACATTTAGTAATAGAAGAGCAACAATCTCGTCCCGCATCTATGCCGGGAGACTGGCACACGATGGCGGGAACCACAAGTTGTCCGATGAGGAAACACTCGGAAGAAGAAAGGGCCAGTCACCTGCTAATTACTGACCACTGATTACTGATCACTTCTTTTCCCAAATCAAAATGGGCGATTGATTAAGGAGCGGTGACGTTTCCTTAGCCAATCGCCCATTCGATCCTGAATCGGATCGGAGGTGATACCTACATCGTAGCCCCCTCCGCGCCGATGTCAAGAGCCGAATGGGGAAAATCGCAAGCACGCCGGCAGCCCGGAAAGGGAACTTTGAAGTGCCCGAATTGCCCCGGACATCCACGCGTCAGAGCTGGAATCAGTTCAAAATCAACGCAATACACGGTTGACGCGGAATTCCACAGGATGGTAGTTTGGACTGTTCCACATCACCTGTTGGCCGGGTTTGTGCGCCCGGTTTAGCCTTTCTAATAATGGAAGAGACTCTTCGGCAGCTAGGCGAAATTGCGCTCGGAAGCATTCCCACGATCATCGTGTTCCTGATCGTGTTCGCCGCCTATCGTCTCGTCGTGCACAAGCCGTTGAGCAAGGTGCTCGCGGACCGTTACGAGCGCACCGAGGGCGCGGTGCAAAAAGCTAAGGCGGACATCTCGGCCGCCGAGGCGAAGACATCCGAATATGAGCAGCGTCTGCGTGAGGCGCGGGTGGCGATCTTCAAGGCGCAGGAAGCGCGACGCCAGGCAGCGCTGAATGCGCGCGCGGAGATTGTACGCGCTGCGCGTGAGAAAGCCACCGCCCAGGTCGCCGAAGCGCGCAACAACATCGCCAGGCAGACGGAAGCGGCGAAGGCGCAACTGCGGCCCGAGAGCGAGCGGCTGGCCATCGAGGTGATTCGGACCGTCCTGAAGCCCGTGGGTATTCCGGCGGGCGGTGGTATGTGAAGAAGTTACTGGCGCTTATCGCGATTGCCGTGGCGCTGTCCGTCGGAGTGGCGGCGCAGGATTCTGCCCATCCTTCCAACCCCGGCCAAGGTCGGGCGCCGGTTAGCCAAGCGCAATCGGACCGCGACCAATCTCCAGGTCAGCAATTGGCGCACGAATCGAACGAGGCGGCGGAAGGTGGCGAGAACGCGGAGTTCAAGCACTCGCCGACGGTCCGCTGGATCGCATCGAAACTCGGTATCAGCGTCGAGGCCGAGTACTGGGTTCTGTACTCGATCGATTTCCTCATCATCGCGGTGGCAATCGGCTGGTTGTGGAAGAAGAACGTACCCGCCGCATTCCGCGCGCGCACGGCGACGATCCGGAAGACCATGGAGGAAGCGCAGGCCGCGAGCGCCGAGGCGAACCGCCGGCTGAGCGACATTGAAAATCGCCTCGCGAAGCTGGACCAGGAGATCGCGCAAATGCGTGCGTCGGCGGAAACGGAAGCAGCCGGCGAAGAGTCACGGATCCGGGCGGCGGCGGAGGAAGAGTCGCGACGGATCGTCGAGGGTGCGCAGGCGGAGATCGAGAGCGCGGCGCGCCTGGCGCAGCGCGAATTGAAGGCGTACGCAGCGGAACTGGCCGTCACCCTGGCGGAGCAGAAGATCGAGGTGGATGCGAGCACGGACCGCGCGCTGGTACAGAAGTTCTCGCGCGAGTTGACCACCGCTGACGGAAGGAAGGCGCGATAAATGGCGGAAGTGAACAGCCGGTACGCGCGCGCCCTCGTGGACGTCGTAAGCGACATGAAGTTGGACGGCGTTGCCGTCGCGCTGGAACTGAGGTTGATCCTGGACCTGCTCAAGGTCAGCCCCGAGTT
This sequence comes from uncultured Terriglobales bacterium, assembly GCA_964559835.1. Classification (GTDB taxonomy): domain Bacteria; phylum Acidobacteriota; class Terriglobia; order Terriglobales; family Acidobacteriaceae; genus DAISJI01. Next base: position 4,014 of record CAZLJE010000011.1, on the reverse strand, counting down.
GCGCCACGTCTGGGATAACCCCGCTATCCCTGCGGCGCAGAAGCGGAAGCTGCTGGATGCGATCGTTGTGCGCGAACAAATCTCCAGGCCGGTCAGGAATTTTATCGCCGTTCTGATGGACCACCGCCGCATCGCAGCGCTGCCGGAGATTGCGAAACAAGTGCAGCTCGAGATGGACCGCCGGCTGGGGCTTGCGGAAGCGGAAGTCACCAGCGCGCGCGAGTTGTCGCCGGAAGAGCAGCGCGAACTGGAAACGCAGATGGAGCACCTGACGGGCAAGAAGGTCCGGGCGAGTTACGCGACCGACCGCACGCTGCTCGGAGGCGCCGTCGTCCGGCTGGGAAGCACGATCTATGACGGCAGCGTGAAGGGGCAGTTGGAGAAGATGAAGGAAAGGCTCTCGGCGGAATAATAAAGGCAGTTGCTAGTTGCTGGTTGCTAGTTGCCAGCGGCTGAGGCCTCTCACTAGCAACTGACAACTAGCAACTAGCAACTGGCAACTGGTTTTTTATGGCGCAAATCAAAGCTGACGAGATAACCAAGTTAATCCGCGAGCAGATCGAGAATTACGAGACGCGGATCGCGGTGGACGAAGTCGGGACGGTCATCAGCCTGGGCGACGGTATCGCCCGCGTCCACGGCCTCGACAAGGTCATGGCCGGCGAACTGCTGTCGATGCCGCACGGCGTCGCGGGTATCGCCATGAACCTGGAAGAAGACCAGGTCGGCGTGGTGCTGCTCGGCGAATACACCGAGATCAAAGAAGGCGACGAGGTCAAGCGCACGGGACGCATCGCGAGCGTGCCGGTGGGCGAGGCGTTGATCGGACGCGTGGTCAACGCGCTCGGCCAGCCCATCGACGACAAAGGTCCGATCAACACCAACCAGTTCCTGCCGGTAGAGCGCATCGCTCCCGGCGTCATCGACCGCCAGCCGGTGCGTGAGCCGATGGCCACGGGGTTGAAGGCGATCGACGCCATGATCCCGATCGGCCGCGGACAGCGCGAGCTCATCATCGGCGACCGCCAGACAGGCAAGACCGCCATCGCGCTGGACACGATCATCAACAGCAAGGGCCGTGACCTGATCTGCATCTACTGCGCCATCGGACAGAAGCGCTCGTCCATCGCGCAGGTCGTGAAAATGCTGGAAGACAACGGCGCGATGGAATACACGATCGTCGTCGCCGCGTCGGCCTCGGAACCCGCGCCCATGCAATACATCGCACCGTACGCCGCGTGCGCCATGGGCGAGTACTTCCGCGACAGCAAACGGCACGCCCTCACCATCTACGACGATCTTTCGAAGCACGCGGCCTCTTACCGCGAGATCTCGCTGCTGCTGCGGCGTCCGCCGGGACGCGAGGCGTACCCGGGCGACGTGTTCTACCTGCATTCCCGGCTGCTGGAACGCGCGTCGAAGATGAGCGATGCGAAGGGCGGCGGTTCGCTGACCTCGCTGCCGATCATCGAGACGCAGGCGGGCGACGTCTCGGCGTACATTCCGACCAACGTCATTTCCATCACCGATGGCCAGATATTCCTGGAGACCGACCTGTTCAACTCCGGCATCCGTCCGGCGGTGAACGTCGGCTTATCGGTGAGCCGCGTCGGATTTTCCGCGGCGATCAAGGCGATGAAGCAGGTCGGCGCGACGCTGAAGCTGGAACTCGCGCAGTATCGTGAACTGGCGGCGTTCGCGCAGTTCGGCAGCGATCTCGACAAGGCGACGCAGGCACAGCTCAATCGCGGCCAGCGGCTCGTGCAGATCCTCAAGCAGGACCAGTTTCACCCGCTGCCGTTCTCGAAGCAGATCTTGATCATCTACGCCGGAACCAATGGTTATCTCGATGACGTCGCCGTCGAAGCGTGCCGTGACTTCGAGCAGCAGCTCTATACCTACGTCGACACGATGAATCCGGGCTTGCTGAAGACGATCGAAGACAAGAAAGTCCTCGACGACAGCGTGAAGACCGAGATGAACAAGACGCTGAAGGAATTCAAGGAGCGGTTCGTCGCGGACCGGAAGGCGGCCGTAGCGAAGGCGTAGATTGTGGAGGCGTTATGACGCTGGAGCAGATCGAGGAATTGATCGAGGACACGCGCAAACTATCGCGTGCGAACGATAAGGTCGCGCTGGCACAGGCGCTGGCAACATTGGAAGTCGCGCGGCAGTTGATGATCCTGAATCAGAGCCGCGGCGCCGAGAACGGGACGAGCAAGAAGAAGGCAGCAGGGAAGTAGTATTCCGTATCTCGTATTCCGTATGTCGGGCCGGAATACGGAATACGTGATACGGAATACGACACGACGAACTGACGCATGGCTAACATTCTCGATATTCGGCGGCGTATCCGGAGCGTGAAGAACACGCGCCAGATCACGCAGGCCATGAAGATGATCTCGGCGGCGCGGCTGCGCAAGGCGCAGGACCGCGCGTTGTCCGCGCGTCCGTACGGGCAGATGCTGACGAACGTGCTGAAGTCGCTGGTGTCGAGGGCGGAGATTTACGATCCCGAGAGCGGGGAGCCGAAGCATCCGCTGCTGGCGCGCCGCGAAGAGAAGAACATCCTCGTCATTGTCGTGACCGGCGATCGTGGGCTGGCGGGCGCATTCAACACCAACATCACCAAGGCGGCGATGCGCTTCCTGGACACCAAGACCGAGCAGAACGTCGATATCGAGGCCGTCGGTCGCAAGGGACGCGACGTGCTCAAGCGGCGCTTCCCGATTGCCCAGTCCGACCAGGAGCAGCGCGCCGGCCGGGTGCAGATCGTCGGCGAGCACGTCGGCATCATGAGCAAGCTCGAGTTCGAATATATCCGCCAGTTTGCCGAGAGCGTGATCGAGCGCTACACCAAGGGCGAGATCGATTCGGTGTACCTGATCTACAACGAATTCAAGTCGGTGATCGCACAGCGGCTAGTGGTGGACCACCTGCTGCCCATCGAGGAGATCGGCGCGCCCCGCATCGAGATGGCGGAGGAGTTGACCACCGAGCAGCGCGAGGCGGCAGCGGAAGCGGCACGTGCAGCCGGTGTCGCCACGCGCGAGGCGGACACCAGCGAGATGGACCGTCGAGCAAAGGAGTTTGCGACGGCGAACGTGGACTACATCTACGCGCAGCCGCCGGAAGAGCTGTTCAATAGCCTGCTGCCGAAGTATGTGACCGGGCAGATCTGGCGGGCGATGCTGGAATCGGTCGCGTCGGAACATGCGGCGCGCATGACGGCGATGGATTCGGCGACCAAGAACGCGGGCGACATGATCGACGCGCTGACGCTGGCCATGAACCGCGTGCGGCAGGCGAAGATCACGAAAGAGATCATCGAGATCGTAAGCGGCGCTGCCGCTTTGTGACGCGTTTCGAAGGTTTCAAGGTTTTGAACGTTTCTCGCGGAACCTTGGAAACATTGAAACCTTGAAGCATTGAATCGAGTTCTTATGGCACAAAACATTGGAAGCGTGATTCAGATCGCCGGTCCGGCGGTGGACGTGCAGTTCGAAGAAGCCAATCTGCCGCCGATCTACGAGGCGTTGCGGGTAACGAGCGACGGCTTTACTGTGCCCATGCCGATCAACGTCATCCTCGAAGTGCAGCAGCACCTTGGCGAAGGCCGCGTGCGCTGCGTCGCGATGGAGCCGACCGACGGCATGGTACGCGGCATGAAGGCCATCGATCTGGGCGGGCCGATCTCGGTCCCCGTGGGCAAGGGCACGCTCGGACGCGTTATGAACGTGATCGGCGAGCCGGTGGACCAGCTTGGCCCGATCCCTGCCAAGGAAAAACATCCGATCCATCGCCTCGCGCCAGCGTTCGACGAGCAGGCGACGACGGCGGAGATGTTCGTCACCGGCGTGAAGGTCATCGACCTGATCCAGCCATTCCTCAAGGGTGGCAAGATTGGGTTGTTCGGCGGCGCGGGTGTCGGCAAGACGGTCGTCATCATGGAGCTCATCAATAATGTCGCCAAGCAGCACGGCGGCTACTCGGTGTTCGCGGGCGTCGGCGAGC
>CAZLJE010000010.1:8162-148716 GCA_964559835.1 uncultured Terriglobales bacterium | reverse complement strand
ACCGGACAGCGCTGCACCGCCACCAGCCGCATCATCGTGCAGAAGGGCGTCTATCACCAATTCCTCGAGATGCTCGTCACTCGGGCAAAGAAGCTGAAAGTCGGCAACGGCCTCGATGAGACCGTCGAGATGGGTCCCGCGGTCAACAAGGCGCAGTTGGAGACCGACCTGAACTACATCGAGATCGGCAAGAACGAAGGCGCCCGGCTCATGTGCGGCGGTAACCGGTTCGACCAGGGCGATTACAAGTACGGCTGGTTCCTCGAGCCCACCGTGTTCGCCGACGTCGATCCGAAGATGCGCATCTTCCAGGAAGAGATCTTCGGACCGGTCGTGTCGGTCAGCGCGTGCGAGAACGCCGAACATGCCATCGAGATGGCGAACGATACCTGCTACGGGTTGTCGTCGGCGATCTATACCAGGGACGTGAACCTGGCCTTCACCGCCATGCGCGACCTCTATGCCGGCATCACCTACATCAACGCTCCGACCATCGGCGCCGAGGTCCACCTGCCCTTCGGCGGCACCAAGCAGACGGGCAACGGACACCGCGAAGGCGGGATCGGCGCCATCGACTTCTACACCGAGTGGAAGTCGGTCTACGTCGATTACAGCGACAAGCTCCAGCGCGCGCAGATCGACCGGCCGGAGTAAAACCGGCGCAAGGCTCATGGCGGCCAGGATTCGAGGCTGTTACGAAACTCACAATCGAACGGGTCGTGTGAGCAAAAGCCCTGTCTAGCGCCGCAGGCGCGCAAGTTTCATAGCCCGGGACGTATGTCCCGGGACGGGTAAAGTGGAAATTTGTCGAGTCCCGTCAGGGACGGCACGAGTTTCGTAACAGCCTCGGATTCTGGCGGCCTTTGGCTTACAAGTAACTCGGGCTAAACTGGGCACATGGTCAACCTGATCAAAGACCGGGAGCGGGAGTTGCGCGCGCTTTGCGAGCGATACCATGTAGCCCGCCTTGACCTCTTTGGCTCCGCGGCAAACGGCAACTTCAACAACGAAAGCGACTTGGACTTCGTCGTGACATTCAAGGAAATGCCGCCTGAACAGTTCGGAAGGGAGTTCTGGGAATTGCTTTTCGCCCTCGAGGATCTCTTCGGTCGCAAGGTTGACCTCGTCGTCGAATCCACCATTCGAAATCCCTACTTTCGCGAAGAACTCGAATCGACCAGGAAGCTCTTGTATGCAGCTTAAAGCTAAGAAGTACCTTTCGATGCGCTTACGGCAGCGCGCGATATCGAGAGCTTCACATCCGGTAAGAATATTGATGATTACGTTCGCGATCCAGTGCTCCAAGCCGCAATCGAACGCAAGTTCATGGTCATCGGCGAGGCCTTGGTGCAATTAGCGAAAATAGATTCGTACACGGCCGAGAGCCTGACCGACTTCGCGCAGATTGTTGGATTTCGAAACCGCCTTGTACAAGGCTACTCCGATATAGACGCGCGCGCTGTTTGGCAGATCGTGGCCGAGGATCTGTCTAAGCTCATCGCGGAAATCGACAAACTCCTCTCGTGATGACCGAAGCTGTCGCCGGACGCTCGCCGCTCCTCGACAACGTCCTCTCCGCCGGTTTTCCCCTCGCTCCCGAATGCATCATCCATCTCTTCATCGGCGGCTCGCAGCTTCGCGGCGCCAAGGTCGAAGGCTACGACGATCTCGACATCTACGGCTGCTACATCGAACCGCCGGAGCGCATCCTCGGCATCAAGGCACTCGAGCATTTCGTCTGGTCGAGCGGTTCCGATCGCGAAAAGAACACGGCCAACGACGTCGACGTGACCATGTACTCGCTCCACCGCTGGGGCGAGCTGATGATGAAGGGCAACCCTGCCATCGTCCATTTCCTCTACGCGCGGAACGAACATCCGAGCTTCGACACTTGGAACACTCACATCCTGCGGCACCGGGAGTCTCTGCTGTCGAAAAAGGCGGCGCAGCAGTATCTGGGCTTCGCGAACTCACAGAGGATGCGGCTCACCGGCGAGCGCGGTATGGGCCGGCACGGCCAACGTCCCGACCTGATCGAGAAGTTCGGATTCGACACCAAGTTCGCCATGCACTACATCCGTTTGCTCTACGAATGCCGTGAACTCCTGAAGGACCATTACCTGACCCTTCCGCGCCCACAACCGGAGCGACAGTACCTGATCGACATCCGCAGCGGCAAGTACACCCAGGAAGAAGTCTTCGCCGCCGGACGCGAACTCGCGATCGAATGCGAGTCACTTCTGCCATCAAGCACGCTGCCCGAAGAAGTCGACGCCTCGCATATCTCGAAGCTGATCGCTTCCGCGTATCTATCCCATTGGCGCAATCTCGACGTAGCTCGTTAGTGACAAGTGCTTCAGCCATGTGCCGCGCCCCGCGCCCCGCGCCCCAGCCCCCTCGCCCCGCGTGCCGCGCCCCGCGCCCCTTTGTTAGGATAGAGTTTTAACTCCGTGGGGGAGGCGAGATGGCAACGCAACCGATCGAGGATTATTCCGCGCCCGGACCGGGCAAGATCTACGGCAATTTTATTGATGGCGAATGGGTGGAAGCCTCGTCGGGCGACACCTTCGAGGACCTGAATCCCGCCGACACGCGCGACGTCGTTGGTATCTTCCAGCGCTCGACCAAGCAGGACGTCGACGCTGCTGTCGAAGCCGCTACCCGCGCCTTCGAAAAGTGGCGGCTCTTCCCCGCCCCGCGCCGCGCCGAGATGCTGTACGACGCCTCGCGCATTCTCTTCGAGCGCAAGGAACAGTTCGCCCGCGACATGACGCGCGAGATGGGCAAGGTACTGAAAGAAACTCGCGGCGACGTGCAGGAAGCCGTCGACACCGGCTACTACATGTCCGCCGAGGGCCGCCGCATGTTCGGCGTAACGACCCCATCGGAGTTGCCGAACAAGTTCGCCATGGCCGTGCGCCAGCCCATCGGCCTCATCGGCATGATCACGCCCTGGAATTTCCCGATGGCTATCCCTTCGTGGAAACTGTTTCCCGCGCTGGTCTGCGGTAACACGGCGGTTATCAAGCCGGCGGAAGACACGCCGCTCTCGACCTACAACTTCGTGCAGGCGCTCGCCGAAGCCGGAGTGCCGCGCGGTGTCGTGAACGTCGTTACCGGATTCGGACCGGAAGCCGGCGCGCCGCTGACCGAGCATCCGGACGTCCGCGGCGTCTCGTTCACCGGGTCGAGCGAGGTCGGACGCATCATCGGCGCGTCATGCGCCCAAACGTTCAAGCGCTGCTCGCTCGAGTTGGGCGGCAAGAACCCGATGATCATCCTCGACGACGCCAACCTCGAACTCGCGCTCGATGGCGCGCTCTGGGCGGCCTTCGGCACCACCGGACAGCGCTGCACCGCGGCCAGCCGCATGATCGTGCAGAAGGGCGTTTATCACCGCTTCGTCGAAGAACTCGCCGCGCGCGCCAGGAAACTGCGCGTCGGCAACGGTCTCGACGAGACCACCGACATGGGTCCGGCGATCAACGAAGCGCAGATGCTGCAAGACTTGCGCTACATCGAGATCGGCCAGAGCGAAGGCGCGCGCCTCGTCTGCGGCGGACATCGCCTCGATAAGGGCGACTACAAGTACGGCTGGTTCGTCGAGCCGACCGTCTTTGCCGATGTCGATCCCAAGATGCGCATCGCCCAGGAAGAGATCTTCGGGCCGGTAGTTGCCGTCATCCCGTGCGAGGGCCTCGAAGATGCAATCGCCATTGCCAATGACACTCCTTACGGCCTCTCCTCGGCGATCTACACCAGAGACGTGAACCGCGCATTTACCGCCACGCGCGACCTGTATGCCGGCATCACCTACATCAACGCGCCCACGATCGGCGCCGAGGTCCATCTGCCGTTCGGCGGAACCAAAGCCACCGGCAACGGCCATCGCGAAGGCGGCATCGGCTCTATCGACTTCTACACCGAGTGGAAGTCGGTCTACATCGACTACAGCGACAAGCTGCAGCGCGCCCAGATCGATCGCGGGGAATAAATCGGCTCATGGCGCATGGCTCTTGGTTTCGCATGCGCCATGGGCCATGTGCCATGCGCCATTTTCAGAAACTGCCCTCGTCCCCGCTCGGCCCGTACAGCGCTGGTACTGGAATATCGTTCAGCCGCAGGTAAACGGTGAGCTGTCCGCGATGATGGATGATGTGGTTCATTACGAACCCGCGGAGCACGGCGACCTTCGGCAACGTCATCAGCGTCTGGCCGCCTTTTTTCAGCGACCACGGCTTCATCAGTTCCTGGTCGCTTGCGCCTTCGATCGCCTTGCGCGCCTCCGCCACGTTGTTGTCGAACACCGCCAGCACTTCCTGCCGGTTTTTCGTCGACGGCATGTCGAAAGGCTGTGCCAAATCAAGCTCGTCATGCCCGATCGTGAAAATCGGCCAGGAAGGCAGGTTCGCCAGGTGTCCTGCGTACCAGCCCATCGTGCCCGACTTCGCGTGCGGCTTGTAATCCCACTTGTCGTCCGGGACGCGTTCCAGCGTCTTGCGTGTGTTGGCCATTTCCTGGTCGAACTCCGGTAGCAGAGATTGCGCGATTGCCATGACTTCCTCCTGAATGTGACGACGAACGAGATGCGCGAATTCGACAGGTGGACACATTAATGTTTGCTAAAAGACGTATTCCGTATTCCGTATTTCGTATTCCGGCGAGTGCGTCCAGTTGCCGCGCCATACGGAATACTGAATACGGAATACGATTCGCTGTGCTCTGCATCACACAGCAAACTTGGCCGGCTATGCGAAAATATCTGTTTCGCCAAGAGCTAAGAGCTGACCCATGCCCATCACCGAATACCATGCCATCGCCCCTGCCTCGCGCCTCGACGAAGTGCGTTATGCCATCCGCGATCTCGCCGTCCTGGCGGATGAAGTTGCCAAATCCGGCAAGAAGATCCTGCCGCTGAACATCGGCGACCCGCTGAAGTTCGACTTCGCCACGCCGCCGCACATGATGGACGCAGCATACAAAGCGATGCGCGACGGCCACAACGGCTACGCCGCGTCGCTGGGCGTGCCCGAGGCGATCACCGCGATCGCCGGCGAGGCCGAGCGTAACGGCATCCGCAACGTCCAGAGCGTCTTCGTCACCGCGGGCGTGAGCGAAGCCGTGGAACTCTGCCTGACCTCGCTGTGCAATCCCGGCGAGAACGTTCTTACTCCGGCGCCCGAATATCCTCTTTATTCGGCCGTGCTGGCCAAGATCGAGAGCCCGATCAACCCCTACTACCTCGACGAGGACAACGACTGGCAGCCGAACGTCGAGGAGATGGAATCGAAGATCAATCCGAAGACGCGCGGCATCGTCGTCATCAATCCGAATAACCCGACCGGCGCCGTCTGCTCGCGCAAGACGCTGGAAGCGATCGCCGACCTGGCGCGCCGCCACAACCTGCTGATCCTCGCCGACGAGATCTACGACAAGCTCATCCTCGACGACGACTGCCATCACATCTCGCTGGCGTCACTCGCGCCCGACGTTCCGGTCATCACCTTCAGCGGATTGTCGAAGCCGTATCTCGCTCCCGGATGGCGTGTCGGATGGGGCATCGCCAGCGGCCCGAAGGAAGTCATCGGCCCGTACGTCGAAGGCGTCCACAAGCTGCTGCGCGCCCGCCTGTGCTGCAACGCTCCGATGCAGTACGCGATCAAGCCCGCGCTGGAAGGCCCGCAGACGCATATCCCGGAGATGAACGCGAAGCTGCGCCGCCGCCGCGACCTCACCGTCCAGTGGGCCAACTCGACGCCGCGCGTCAGCTGCGTCGCGCCCAAGGGCACGTTCTACGCCTTCCCCAAGCTCGACATTCCGGGCGACGACCTCGACTTCGTGAAGGGCGTGCTCATCGAGAAGCAGGTGCTCGTAGTCCATGGCAGCGGCTTCGGCCAGAAGCCCGGCACGAAACACTTCCGCATCGTCTTCCTCCCCGACGAGCAAACGTTGGCCAAAGCCTACGCCGGCATGGCGGAATACTTGAGAGAACACTACAAGTAGCACCGGCGTCTCGCCGGTCATCGACACCACAGGTAGCACCGGCGTCTCGCCGGTCATCGACGTGTCTTGACGCGGTACTAGGGGAAGCCCGAGCGCAGTTGTGCCGGGCCACTCGGTTTGCTAGTTTGGCGTAGATGCCGCAGCCTGTGCCCGAACAACTCAGCAGGACCATTGAGACTCTTTACCGGTCGGAATCGGGCCGGGTTCTGGCGACGCTCGTCCGCCTCCTCGGAGATCTCGATCTTGCCGAAGAGGCCATGCATGAGGCATTCGCCGCCGCTCTGGAGTCCTGGCCCCAGACTGGTATTCCGGACAAACCGCGCCCCTGGCTGATTTCGACCGCACGCTTCAAGGCCATTGACGGCATCCGCCGGCGGGCGCGCCTCGACGGAGCACAGAGAGACCTTGCACTGCACACGGAAGCGCGCATCAACGAAGCGCCTCCGGAAGAGGAGATCGAGGACGATCGCCTTCGTCTCATCTTCACCTGCTGCCATCCCGCTCTGCCACCGGAGGGACAGGTTGCGCTCACGCTGCGCGAAGTCTGCGGACTGACAACAGAGGAAATTGCCCGGGCATTTCTGGTTACACCCGCAACGCTTGCGCAACGCATCGTTCGCGCGAAAGCCGTCATCCGCGATAAGGCGATTCCTTACCAGGTGCCTGTGTCGCCGGAATTATCGGCCAGGCTGGGAGCCGTACTTCAGGTTGTGTACCTGGTCTTCAACGCGGGTTATTCGGCGGAGGCAACAGGGGCCGAACTGAGCCGCGAAGCGATCCGTCTGGGCAGACTCCTGCTCGACCTGCTCCAGCTTCACTTGATTCATGAACCCGAGGTGATGGGCCTGTTGGGGCTCATGCTGCTGCACGAGTCGCGTCGCGCCGCCAGAACCTCTCCCGACGGAGACTTGATCCTGCTGGAGCAACAGGACCGGTCGTTGTGGAACCGGGACCAGATCGCCGAAGGCATCTCGCTCACCGAAAGCGCTCTTCGATCGCGGCGATTCGGCGCCTACACCCTGCAGGCGGCCATTGCGGCCGTTCACGCCGGGAGTTCCTCCGTCGCATCCACCGACTGGCGCGAGATTACTCTGCTCTACGACCGGCTGCTTCAGATTCACCCTTCCCCGGTTGTCGAACTGAACCGCGCAGTGGCCGTTGCCATGTGCGAAGGTCCGGAGCAGGGTCTTCTTCTTGTCGATAACTTGCTGGCGCGCGAGGAACTCGCCAACTATCACCTCGCGCACTCTGCCCGTGCGGATCTGTGTCGCAGATTAGGGCGGATTCCGGAGGCCCGTGCTTCGTATGAGAAGGCGCTCGCCCTCGCACGTCAGGAACCGGACCGCCGTTTCCTCGCCGGGCGGCTGCGGGAATTGAAATGACAAAAATTGAAAATAAAAGCTGGTGCCGCTGTCGATTTCCTCCACACCCGGCGACTATAGGGTGAACAATCCAGCGCGCGAGGTGAGCGCTGCTGGCTACAAATAGGGAGAGAGGCGCAATGAAATACATTTGTTTGGGGTACTACGATCCGAAAAAAGTCGCGGCCATGACCGAGGATGAGCGACACGCAATGTTCGACGAAATCTTTGAGTACGGCGACCATCTCCGCGCCAACGGGCACGCTGGCATGGGAGAAGCTCTTCAGCCTGCTGAAACCGCCGTGACCTTGTATTGGAAGAACAGGAAAGTCATGACGACCGACGGCCCCTATGTGGAAACCAAGGAGCAGCTCGGCGGCATTGGCGTGCTTGAGGCGCGGGACATGAATCATGCCATTCAGCTCATGTCGCAGCATCCGGCCTTGAAGTATGGGACGACGTGGGAGATACGTCCGGTTGGCGATATGAATGAAATGATTCAGGCGAGCGAGCAGCGACGGCGAAAGGCCGCCGCCCGATGAGGGCGGCGCCAAGGATCAGTACCGCAGATTGGTAGCGTCTCAGTTTGAATCTCGGGACCTCTGGTGATTGGTCACACCGACAATGCGGCGCGCAGATAATGTCCAACGTCACCTCCGGGCTACGTCGACTCAAGCGATGTCCGCTCAAGCTATTTTGAAGAACTTGGGAAGGAGATTTGCAGCATGGCGAAACTTGTCTTTGGAATGAACCAGTCTCTGGATGGCTACGTCGACCACATGAAGTTGGGGCCGCCTGTGCCCTCGGCCTTTCGTCACTTCGTCGAGCATGTGCGTGGCCTGACGGGCTGCATATATGGTCGCGGGCTGTATGAGGTCATGCGTTATTGGGACGAAGACCTCCCTGACTGGGACGCGGAGGAGCGCGACTTCGCGGCAGCGTGGCGGAGCCAGCGAAAGTGGGTCGTGTCGCGTTCGCTCAAGAAAGTTGGCCCCAACGCCACGCTGGTCGCGGATGACTTCGAGACGGTCATACGCAGGCTGAAGGCTGAACTGGCTGGCGAGATTGACGTTGGCGGACCAGTCCTGGCGCAAAGCCTGACCGAGGCCGGTCTTATCGATGAGTATCGGCTCTACCTTCGCCCCGTCGTGCTTGGTAGCGGCACGCCATTCTTCGCCGGCCCCCGACCACCGCTCCACCTGTTGGCCAGCGATCTAATTGCCGAGGACCTGATTCGGTTGACGTACGTTCCTGCTTAATCGCACGACTCGCCCGACTGGCGGGGCTGACGGGCTGAGCCGACGCGTCAGGTCCACTTTGGGGCTTCAGCGGAAATCCAAACTGAGGCACTACCCGCGATACCGGGCAAAATCGGGGACAAACGGAAAGCCTCTCCGTTGTCCCATCAGTTCTCATTTTCCCGAAATAAAATAATTCGCCTCTGCTGTCGATTTTATCCGTCCGCGACGACTATAGGATGAACGATCCAGCGCGCAACCCTGTGGTGCTGGCTCGAAGACGCTTACAGGAGAAGACATGCCGCAATATTTGGTTGCGATTCATCACCCCGACGACTTTGACCCGTCCGTCGAAACCGGAGCGATTTCCGACGATATACACGCGCTCAATCGCGAGATGCTGGCTGCCGGAATCAGGATCTTCGTTGGCGGCCTGCGCTCGGCAAGCAGCGCGAAGTCGCTGCGGGCGCAGCCCGATGGAAAGGTGCTCATCACCGACGGGCCGTACCTCGAGACCAAGGAGCATATCGGCGGTTTTTGGGTGCTCGAAGTCGCTGACCTGAACGAGGCGCTGGCGTGGGGGCGTAAGGCCGCCCTCGCCTGTCGGGCGCCGGTCGAGGTGCGCCCGTTTGGCTGATCCAGTGCGCAAGCCTGCTGCTGGCTGCCACCAAGAGAAGAAGAACAACGAGGAGGAGAGCAATGAAATACATCTGTTTGGGATATTACGAGCCTGCAAAACATGCGGCCATGACCGAGGACGAGCGTAACGCGATGTTCGACACATGCTTTGACTATGACGACCATCTGCGCGCCAACGGGCACTGGGGTGGTGGAGAAGGGCTTCAGCCTCCGGAAACCGCCTTGACCCTGCATTGGAAGAACGGCAAAGTCGCAACCACGGACGGTCCCTATGCGGAAACCAAGGAAGTACTCGGCGGCATTCTCGTCCTTGAGGCCCGGGACATGAATCATGCCATTCAGCTCATGTCGCAGCATCCGGCCGTGAAGTACGGCAGCATTTTCGAGATTCGGCCAGTGGGGGACATGAGCGAACTGAGGAAGGCAAGTGAGCAGCGGCGCCGAAAGTCAGCCGCGCGATGAGGACGATCAAATGAGAAATGTGATCTACGCAATCAACATCACCCTGGATGGCTGCTGCGACCACACCAAAGTAATTGCTGATGATGAAATACTTGAATATTTTACTCAGCTCACGCGAGAGGTTGGCCTCCTCGTCTTTGGGCGCAAAACCTATCAATTGATGGTTCCTTATTGGCCTGATGTCGCAAAAGATCAGTCTGCGACAAAAGCCGACAAAGAATTTGCTCGAGCATTTGACTCCAGCAACAAAGTTGTTTTCTCGCGATCATTGGACAGCGCGGAAGATCAAAATACGAGAATTGTCCGCACGGACCTTCGCGAGGAGATGCTCAAACTGAAACAAGAACAAGGCAAAGACATTTTGGTCGGCGGGGTAAGCATTCCTTCACAGCTTATGGAGCTGGGGCTGATTGATGAATATCGTTTTGTCGTTCAGCCAATCATTGTGGGAGAAGGGACACGGTTGCTGGAAGGTGTAAACCTGCAGGACAGATTGCGACTAAAACTTGTGGAGTCAAAGACTTTTAAGTCAGGATGTGTCGCGCTTCGTTACTCGAAACAGTGACGGAAACCGTGGGGGCTGGCCCACGCTTTCCGAAAACCTGAATGACGGTTGCCCCACCCTTCCGCCCGCTTTTGGCGGAGGGTGGGTTTTCCTCTTCGCACAAATTCTTGGCACGCAGGAAGTAGATCACCAGATCACCCGATCACCAGACTTCCCTTGCCACACGCCTCTGTGACCCACGTCACATACAACTTTCCTGCCCCACACTATCCTCCCTACGTACCCTGGCGGTGCAAGGGTGTAGTGTCTTCGCACCCAGATGTTTAGCTCTTTGACAACATTTGTCGTCGATCCGCCGGCTCTTGGGACGGCCTCTGGGATTTCTTCGTTTTTCGCGGCTTTTCTGTGGGACCTCTGGGATAACCGGGGGAGGGGGTCTCGCCTTGGGATACCCATGGGTTACCCAGGTATCCTGCAGGTTACCTGGACTTACCTGGAGACGCTCCAACCGCTTCCCTGTCAGCAGCTTGCAGTCCCTTGACCCACCTTCTCCCCAGGTTCAAGGGGGGAGGGGGGTACCCCGACCCAGAGATTACCAACCGGTAAACAAGACCTTGAGCTCAGGAATCATCCCTGGGTGGCCCACCCTAGCCGCTTTTGCTAGGGTGGGGTGCTCGATAATTCGGACATTACTCTGGTTTTCGTGCACGCAGCGTCCTGAACGTCACCGAATACCGCAGCTTCTCGACGGCGGGGATGGAGTGCTGCCGCTTCCAGCGGGCATCGCCGCGGAGGATGTACGCCGAGCGCGGCTCCAGGATGGTCGACACCGCCTTCCCTTCCGCCTTGTACGGACGGAACCTCATGCGGCAGGCGCCGGCCAGCGAGATGCCGGCCACGAGATCGAAGTTCGGCGTGTCGCGATGCCAGCCGATGGGCGTGCCGGGAGAGTATTCGGCGACGAGCGCCTCCGCGAGCGCGTCGGGCGCGACGCCCATAAGCGCGGCCGTGCGCTCGCGCAGCGGAACGAGAAATTCGGGGATCGGGTCGGTGGTCGAGGTCTTGCGCGAGCTAAAGTCGTAGTCCCATCCGTACACGACGATGCGGCGGCGGGCGGTGAACTGCATGTACTGGAACGGCTCGAAGTTCAGCGACTCGAAGCGGGAGAGGAGTTCGCGCTCCTCGTCGGGAGAGATGAAGTCGGGCTGATATACGAACCCGGCCGGAAGATCCTGTACCGACGAAAGACGTGCTCGGGCCATTCGTATTCCGTATGTCGTATTCCGTATTCCGGCGCGAACTACGGGATACCAGATACGGAATACGGAATACGACAGCGCGTTGCCCCGAAGCATTCCGCACCCGAAATCCGTGCGTTCGTCCCAACGGCCGAGACTTTTGGCCGAGTTCTTACGTCATTGAGGGTAGCGGGAGAAATGGCAGAACCCCATTTTGCCTCCAGTGACTTCCGCCTCAGGGGCAGGCGCTTAACCCTCCAGTGAGCGCCTGCCCTTTACAAGGTTCTAACTATTTCTTCTTCTCCAGGTCGGTGATGAACAGCTTCAGACCGAGGACCATGCAGGCGATGGTGATCAGCGACACGCCCAGTCCCATGCGGCGGTAATCGCGTTCCTTGAGCGCCTTGACGCCTTCGTCGTAGGTCTTGGCGCTGACGGCGTTCGCGGCCTTGATGTCCTCGTCGATCTTGGCAGCTTGGAAGCTGTGGAGCGTGACCTTGGCTTTCGTCAGGCGGTCGCGGCCCTCGATCAACTCCAGTTGCGCCTGGCTGACTTCCATCCCGTCGTGCTCGGCGCGAGTGAGGATGGCGTCGGAGCGGGCGATCGCCGCCGCAGTGTCCTCGAACTTCTTGTGGACGCTTTCGGCGACGGCGAATCCCGTATCGCCCTGCGCGTGGCATTGCACGCACACCGCCTGCTGGCTGGTGCCGATCATGGTGTCATTGGGCTTGGTGATGCGGTGATTGCTGTGGCAGGTGACGCATCCGGGCATTCCCGCCGAGGCGAACGCCCCCTTGTGCTTGCTGCTGTCGAACAACTGCGCTTGCAAGGCGTGGCAGGTGGAACAGACGTTCTCCACCGAGGCCACGCCCGGAGGCGCAGCGCCATGATTGCCATGGCAGGTGGTGCAGGTCGGAGCCGAGAGGTCGCCGCGGACGGCAAGCGCGTCGTGATGCACGCTGACGCTGTATCCGGCGAACTGGTCGGTCTTGATGCCGTAGGGCTTCATGTAGTTCGCGTCGTTGTGGCAGCGCGCGCAGGTCTGGGCGACGTTCGTCGGATGGACCTTGGAGCGCGTGTCGCTGGCGGGACGAATTCCGTGCACGCCGTGGCAGTCGATGCAGACGGCGGGCTTGGTGTCACCGGCCGCGACCTTCTTGCCGTGCACGCTGGTCTGGTATTGGGCGAACTGGTCGGTGCGCAGCGACGGATTGTAGGTGCGCATGTAGTCGCCCTTGGCGTGACACGAGGCGCAGAGTTCGGGGATCTTGTTGCGCGCGATGTGTCCCTTGAAGCCCTTCTTCGGATCCATCGCTTCCATGCTGGTGGGATCGCCTCCGTGGCACGAGGCACAGGTCAGGCCCTTCTGGAAATGGATGTCCTGCGCGATCTGGTCGCTTGTGACCTTGAGCGGGTCGTCGAGCGAACCGTGGCAGTCGAGACAGGTGTTGGTTTGGGCGCGAAGCATTGCTGATGTGAGCAACACGAACGCGACCAGAAGAGGTATTCCGTATCCCGTATTCCGTATTCCGGCATGCGCTCCGGACGGAATACGGAATACGGAATACGTGTTTGACCACAGAGCGCGGATTGATAGTACGAGATTATTTCGCGACATAGCCGTACACCGTCATGGAGCAGATGTAGGCGAGGGCAAAGACGCCCAGGCCGGTGATGAAAACGCGGGCCCACTGGAAGCGGCGCTCGTTGAGGAACGGCAGGAACACCCAGAGCGCGCCGATGGCGCCGAAGCCAAGCACGCCGAGTATTTCGCCGTCGATGAACCAGATCTTCGAGGGAATGAGCTTCAGGGTCTGGAACATGAAGAGGAAGTACCACTCGGGCTTGATGCCGGCAGGAGCGGGAGCGAACGGATCCGCCTTCGCGCCGATCCCCCAAGGTGACAACGCGGCCAGCGCCCCAAGCACGCCGAGGGCGATGTACCACGCCATCATTTCGCGCAGGGCGAAGTTCGGGAAGAACTTCATCTCGCGCGCGGAGCCGGGATTCGTGATCTGCTCGCGTTCGACCGACGGCGGAACGCTGATGCCAAAGCGCTGCACGAGCAGGATGTGAATGCCGATGAGCAGCGTCGCGATCCCGGGCAGCACCGCCACGTGGAAGCCGAAGAAGCGGGTGAGCGTCGCGCCGGTGACTTCGTCGCCACCGCGCAGGAACACGACGATGGAGTGTCCGACGAACGGGACCTGGCCGGCGACCTCGGTGCCGACCTTGGTCGCGAAAAACGCCAGCGCGGTCCACGGCAGTAGGTATCCGCTGAAGCCAAAGCCCATGGCGAGAAAGAGGAGTAACGCGCCGGTTACCCACGTCAGTTCGCGCGGCTTGCGGAAGGCGCGCAGGAACAAGACGCTGAACATGTGGGCGAAGGCGGTGAGGATCATCAGGTTCGCCGACCAGGAATGAATGTTGCGGATGAGCCATCCGAACTGCACCTGGGTCGAGATGTACTGCACGCTCTCGTACGCTTCGTTCGCGCTCGGCCGGTAATAGAGAAGAAGCAGGATACCGGTGCAGACCTGGAGCATGAAGAGGAAGAGCGTGATGCCGCCGAGGAAGTACCAGTACGTCAGGCGGTGAAGCGGAACCGTTTTGTGCTTCAGGGGACCGAGGAGATCGTTCCATCCGAAGCGTTCGTCGAGCCAATCGCGAATGATGGGGAATGCGCTCATGTCAGCCCTCCCGCTTTCTGGCGACGACGATCTCTTCGCCGCGGACGTGTACGTCGTACTGCTCGAGCGGACGGGGAGGAGGACCGGAGACGTTGCGTCCGGCGAGGTCGTAGACGCCGTTGTGGCAGGCGCACCAGACCTGCTTAACATCGCTGCGGTATTGAACGGTGCAACTCAGGTGGGTGCAGGTCGCGGACATGGCCTTGTACTCGCCGTCGGTGCCCATGACGAGCAGTCCGGGACGCGAGCCGAATTTGAAGATCTTGGCGGAGTTGGGCTTGAGGTCGCCGACCTTGCCGGCAACGACGGTGTCACCGCCCATGTCGACGGCATTGGGCGGGACGAGATAGCGCAGGACGGGATAAAAGAAAGTTGCCGCGGAGGCGAGGAGCCCGCCTCCGAGCAGCACCTTGATGAAGCCCCTGCGCGCCGGAGCCTCCAATGCGGGGGGCACAGGAATGCGTTCGATAGTAGGCGATGAGTTCATGGCGAATGAACCTCGAAAAACAAGTTGTAAGTTCTAAGTTGTAAGTTCCAAGTTGCTACTTCTTGAGGCTGCGAACGTATTTTTCGACATCAGAGATCTGATCTTTCGACAGCTTCGATCCGTATTCGGGCATCTTGTTCTTGCCTTTGGTGATGGTGGTCAGGATGTCTTCGTCGGATTGCTTCTGAACATCCGCTGAAGTCAGGTCACGGATCTTGAGGTTCTTGCCCATCGGCGTGTTGCCGGTGGCGTCCTGGCCGTGGCACATGGCGCACTTGGCCTTGAAGGTGGCTGCGCCCTCGTCACTACCGGCGAATGCGGCCGGGTTGATGCAGGCGAGAACGAACGATGTCACGAAGACGGCGATGAGAAATTTACGAACGCTTGATTCCACTGTTTCCTCCGAAATGAATTGGGATTACCAAATAAATCCGCCCATAGCGGGAATCTCATGAGTGACACCGACCGGGGCGCCCTTGAAACGCGGCTGGATCGAGTGCCGCTGAACGACGATCACAGGCGTTGTCTCGGACTCTTCCGCTTCAATGGGCTGAGCGAAAAACCGGCAGAATCCCCACACGATCGCCATCGCGAAGCCGAGATACCAAAGCAAAGGGCCTACGGTCCAAGCGACCCAGAGCGGCACAAATGAACCTTGTCCCATGAAGGTGATCGCACCCGTCAGCAGCGCGACGGTGCCAGCCATCCCCAATGCGTCGAACTTGCGCATAAAAACTCCTTCTCCAGAGGAGGGAAACCGGAGCGCCGAAAGCCTGATCTCTCGCGACGCGGGTTGCCGATCTCCCTCCCCTGTCGCCGTACTATCTGGAACGAACGTTCGCACGCGGAGAGCCAATGAGAAGATGACGTAAGTCGCTGGGAATGTCGGACTTAGAGGGCGGGAATTGTTGAGTGTCAGGTAGATTGATGTCCGAGATTCGGGCAGTGTCAGGAAATCGGACACTTGGCGCAGGGCTCATGGCGCACGGCTCAGGGCAAAAGGCACAAGGCGAAAAGCACCGCGGATTACGCGGATGAACGCGAATAAGAACCTTCACCACAGGCCACGGAGGAACACGGAGGAAAAGCAACGAGGCGGGAATCGACGTGGTGCCGAGGAACACGCTTACGACATGGCCTCGAACACATCCTCGTCGATCAGGTAACCAGCGGCTGCGGCGAATGGCACCACGCGACGCCGAAGTTCCTCCAACCGGAGAATCGCCAGTTCACGTTTCAACGCTACACGCATAACATCGCTGCGCGTTCGCCCGCTCTCTTTGCACACCTCATCGAGCATGTTGCGCATTTCGAGATCAAGACGAATGGTCACGGCGAACGTCTTCATGTGTTCCATTGTATGAGGTATCCGTTTCTGATAAATCGCAGACCTAGTTGCCGAGCGGCGTGTTTAGGAACGAAAGCAGGTCGCCGATGTCGGAGGGTTCGAGCTGCGGCCAAGGCTGGTGATTAGAACGGGTGAGGGCGTACATGCGGTCGCCGTGTGCCCACAGGCCCATGGCGAGGCGGACCGCAGTGTAATTCTGGCCGCGGCCACGAAGGGCGGGAGCAGTGGCGCCGGAAGCGTCGTCTCCGTGGCAGGCGGAACATCCGCGCAGGCGGAAGACGGTCGCGCCGACGTGGGGCGAACCGGAGGGCTCGACGTAGCGGAGGCTGTAGAGAAAAACCGCGAGATCGCCGAGTTCGTCACCCGAAAACGACGGCGGAGTCTTGCCTGCCGCTGACATGGCGCGATCCATCTTCGGAAAATGATTGAGCATGGCTTCGCCGAACTGCGAGAGCGTGCTGGGGAGGCGAATGAAATCCCCACCTTTCGCGAAAACCGGGCGAAAGGATGGGGCAACGGTAGATGGAGTTTGTGCGAACAGGTTGCGGGAGCCGAGCGTGTGGCAATCGAGACATCCCTTGGCTTGAAAGACGGCCCAACCGCGATCGGGGTCGCCGACGCGGACGGGCGGCGGGTTGTTGCGACCGGCGGCAAGTTGGATGTAGGCGAGCAGATCGCGGAGTTCGCCGGCCTTGAGCGCAGGCCAGATCATACCGCGCTGCTGCAACTGCGAGGTCATGCCGGAGGCGTGGTTCCAGAGCGCTTGCGTGAGGAGCAGCGGCGTGTCGGCACGGCCGAGGACGTCAACGGCGGGAGCTTTGCCGGAGGCGTGATGGCAGCCGACACAACGTCGCGACGAAAACAGCGCGCGACCGCGTTCGGCGTCACCCGCCTGGTCGGTAACTCCGGTGACGTACAGGTAAGAGAAGAGCTGGGCCATGTCTTCGCTGGACATCGTCGGGTACGGCATGCGGCTCTGCTGCATGGCGTCAGACATGCGCGGGACGTGGTTCCAGATGGCTGTGACCAGCAATGGAAGCGATGCGAGTGAGTTGCTTTCGCGCAGCGCAGGCGCGTCAGAGGTTCCGGCGCCGTCCGAGCCGTGGCATTTGGCACAGCCCTTCGCCTCGAAAACCAACCGGCCCTCGGCGGGATGAGGAGTGACGGCGAGGGCGAAGCGGCGCTGCGTCGGCTGGTACTGCGCCCGCATGATGGCGAGGAACAGGACGACGGCAAAGGTAGCGAGCACGATCCAGAGGACGAATTGGCGGCGGTGACTCATAACGAAGAGTCGCCCCCGTTCGACTTCAGCTCGCGCATTTTGCGGTAGAGCGTGTCACGGGAGATGCCGAGCAAGGCGGCGGCGCGGGTGCGATTGCCATGGCAGAGGCGCAGCGAGCGCTCAATGGCGACGCGCTCCATGTCATCGAGCGCGAGCGGCTGTTCGTGGCTGAGCGGAGCGTCGGCGGGAGAGAGCAGCGGCTTGACGTCGCGATCGGTGACGATCTGCGGGTCAGCCTGCGAGAGCGCGGCCACGCTTTCCAGCACGTTCTGCAATTCGCGCACGTTGCCGGGGAATCGGTAGCGCACGAGCAGTTCGGTGGCGGCGCGGGAGACGGTGATGTGCCGGCCATAGCGGTCGGCCAAGGCTGCGGCGAAGTGCTGGCTCAGGACGAGGATGTCCTCCGGGCGCTGGCGCAGCGGCGGAACTTCGATGATCACCGTGGCGAGGCGGAAGTAGAGGTCCTCGCGCAGGAACTCGGAGCGCAGTTGCGCGAGCGGGCGATTCGTCGCGGCGATGATGCGAACATCGATCTTCACCGGCCGCGCGCTTCCGACGGCGCGCAGTTCGCGTTCCTGAAGTACACGGAGAAGTTTCACCTGTGCGTCTTTCGGCATTTCACCGATCTCATCGAGAAACACGGTCCCTTTTCCGGCTGAGAGGAATACGCCGGGAGCGTCGGCGTGGGCGCCGGTGAAGGCTCCCTTGCGATAACCGAAGAGTTCGCTCTCCACCAGGTCGCGAGGGATCGCGCCGCAGTTCAGCGGGATGAACGGTTCGGATGCACGGCGGCTGGCGCCGTGGATGGCGCGAGCGAGCATCTCCTTGCCGGTGCCGGTGTCGCCGACGATCAGGACGGATGCATTGCTCTGGGCGGCGGCGCGGGCACGTTCGACGACGCGCTGCATCTGGGGCGAGACATAAACGATCGGGGCGAACGGATCACTCGCCTGCTGCAAGTTCTCCTCGAGCTGTGCGACGCGAGTGCGCAGTCGATGGACTTCCATAAGCCGTCCGACTTTCTTGCAGACGGCCTCGCGGTCGAAGGGCTTGGTGAGGTAATCCTCGGCGCCACGCTTGATGGCCTCGACCGCGGTCTCGATGGTGCCGAAGCCAGTCATGATCAGGACCGGCAACTCGGGATGATGGACGTGCAGGCGTTCCATGAGCGCGAGGCCGTCGCAACCGGGCATGACCAGGTCGAGAAGGGCGAGCGCGGCGGAGTGATTCTCGGCGAGAAGGTGCTCGGCTTCGGAGGCGTTGGCGGCGACGGCAGCGGAATACCCTTCCTCCGAAAGCAGGTCGCGCAGAGTGGCAGCGAGGCCGAGATCGTCGTCGACGATGAGGATTTCGAATGCGCTCACGGCGCGACCTCCTCGACACGGGCGGGCGCCGCGATGGGCAACAGGATCTCGGCCGTCGTGCCCTCGCCGGGAGTACTGCGGAGATAAAGCTGGCCGGTGTGGTCGCTGACGATGTTACGGGCGATCGCCAGGCCTAATCCGGTCCCCTTGCCAGGAGGTTTGGTGGTGAAAAACGGCTCGAAAATGCGCTCGCGGTCGGCGTCACTGATCCCGCAGCCGTTGTCGGAGATCTCGATGCGGAATTCGCGTTCGTCTGATGCGCAGCGGACGTGGATCTTGCCGCCGGATTGAATGGCGTCGAGCGAATTGCTGAGGAGGATGATCAATAGCGTCTCGATCTGATTGCTCTCGGCGAGAACCTGCGCGTCGGCACCGGAGAAATCGGTCGTGACCTGCGCCTGGCGCGAGGCAAACGACGGGCCCATGAATCCGAGAACAGCCTCGATGAGCGGAACGATCGGTTGCGGTTCTTTCTGGAGAGCGGGACGGCGCGAAAAGTCGAGCAGCCGGCGGATGAATTGCTGGCAAAAGCCGATCGTGGTTTCGAGTTGTTGCAGGTCGGAGGCGAAGCCGTCGTTGCCGGCGCGCTCGCGCATCATCTGCACGCGGAGGAGCAGCGAGGCCATAGGGGTGTTGAGGTGATGCGCGGTGCCGGCGGCCATCTTGCCCATGCTGGTGAGCTTTTCGACTTCGAGCAGCATCTCGCGCATGCGGACGCGCTCGGAAATGTCGGACGTGACCTCAAGGTAGTAGCGCTGATGGCGTTCGTGGTAGGGCTGGAGGCTAAGTTGGACATCGATACGGCGGCCGAAGCGATCACAGCGTTGCGTTTCGCAGTCGAAGATGGATTCGCCGGTGTCAATGCGCTGGATCAGGGACTCAAGTTCCGATTGGCGATCCTCGGGAACGGTCGGCAGCCTATTAGTGACAACCTGAGCGCGATCGAAGCCGTAGAGGCGCTCCGCGGCGGCGTTCCATTCGGCGACGCGAAGCCCGCGATCGAACAAAACCACGGCGCCGGGCGAAGCTTCCAGGAGTCCGTGATAACGGGCGTGGGAGCGGCGGAGTTCGGCCTCCGCTCGGCGGCGCTGGCGAAGCACGAGCCACGCGGCCCAAGCGGCGAGCAACAATGAAGATGCGACGCCGCGGCTGATGTAGAGATAGTGGAGAGTGACGTAATTGAGGTCGCGGAAATAGTGGTTTTCGACGAGTTCCCAGAAGGCGAAGACAACGGCGATGATGCTGATGCTGGACAGGACCAGCGTGCCCCAGAACCATCGTTGCTCGCGGTTGCCACTGGTCATGACGGGGCGGCACACACGTCCGCCGCAATAAGGGTGTGACGGTGAGAGCACTCGGGTCAGTGATGCAGGTCACAGGGAGGGGTGAGGGATGAATGCGGGGCGCGGGGCGCGGGACGCGGGGCGCGGGGCGCGGGGCGCGGGGCGCGGAAAGGCAAAAGCATAGATCCCTCGTCGCGGCGAAACAGCGCCGCTCCTCAGGATGACAATCGAGAGGAGAACGTCAGCCGATGGGGAGGGTGAAGGAGAAGACCGAGCCGCGGCCGAGTTGGCTGCGGAGGTCGATGTGGCCGCCGTGGGCCTCGATGATGGCGCGCGCGATGGGCAGGCCCATGCCTCCCGGCGATGTTCGCCGCAACGTTCCCGGTGCTGAACGCGCTGAACATCATGCACCTGAAGACGCCGCAGTCGGCGGTGCTGGCGGCGGTGATCTTCAACGCGCTGGTGATCATCGCGCTGATCCCGCTGGCGCTGCGGGGGATCAAGTACCGGGCGATGAGCGCGGCGGCGCTGCTGCGGCGGAACCTGTTCGTCTACGGCTTTGGCGGGATCATTGTGCCGTTTATCGGAATCAAGCTGATCGACATGCTGATCACGGCTATGAGGCTGGCATGAAGCAGAATTTCAAGATTGCAATCTACATGACTGTCGTTACGACGATCCTTCTGGGACTTGTTTACCCGCTGGCGATGACCGGGATCTCGCAGCTGCTGTTCCACGATAAAGCGAACGGGCAACTGATCTCGCGCGATGGGAAGGTGATCGGGTCGCGGATCATCGGGCAAGCGTTTACTGGGCCGGGACATTTTCATTCGCGTCCATCGGCTGCCGGGACAGGGTATGACGCGGCGAACTCGGGAGGGACCAACCTCGGACCGACCAACCACACGCTGATCGATCGCGTGAAGCAGGACACCGCAAAGCTTCAGACGGAGAATCCAAGCGCGCCGGTTCCAGTAGACATGGTGACGACGTCGGCCTCGGGGCTAGACCCGAACATCACGCCGGCGGCGGCGCTGTTCCAGGTGCCCAGGGTGGCGCGGGAGCGCGGCATCAGCGAGGATGAACTGCGGCGTATGGTCAATGCGCACATCGAGGGCAGGCAGCTTGGGGCATTGGGAGAGCCTCGGGTGAATGTGCTGGAGTTGAATCTGGAGCTGGATGCGCAAAAGCCGCTGACCAAAACAGCGGCGCGGTAAAGATGGAGACCAGCGGCTAAAGCCGCTTGGTGGCGACAAATTCAAAGTATTGGTACGGCCCTGACTGCCAAATCGCCTCGATTCACAAAAGAGCAAGGAGTCGTCATGGTCCGACGCAAGTTGCATTCAACCCGCCCGTCGAAGAACTGCTTCCTCGCTACATTCCGGTGATGGCTGTGTTATCGGCATTCCTCTGCGCTTTGCCGATGCAATCGCAACAGCAATCAACACCCGCGCAGGCAGGTCTGTCGCAAAGGGTGCAATCGCTGGAGACGGAAGTTGCGGAATTGAAGGCCATGATCCGCGAGATGCAAGCCGGGCGGCAGGCGGCGCCACAAACTGCAGCGCAGCCGGAGATTCCGGCGCAAGCCACGCCGACGACGACGGCGCTGGTGGCGGAGGCCCAGAAGGATGCCGAAGTGGACAAGGGTGTTCTCGATTTCCTGCGCGGAACGACAATCAACGTGAACCTCGATGGTTTTTACGCCTACAACTTCAACGCACCGGTGGGACGCGTGAACTTACTGCGGGCGTACGACGTGCTGAGCAACAATCTCAGCTTGAACCAGGCAGACGTCATATTCGAAAGGGCACCTGATGTCGCGGCAGGCAGACGTTGGGGAGGACGACTGGACTTGCAGTTCGGGCTGGCGACAGACACGTTGCAGGGCAATCCGGCAAACGAGCCGAGACCACAGATCTACCGCAACATCTTCCAAGCGTATGGCACTTATGTAATTCCGATCGGCAAAGGGGTGAATGTCGACTTCGGCAAGTGGGCGAGTTCGTTAGGTATCGAGGGGAACTACACAAAAGACCAGATGAATTATTCGCGGGCGTATTGGTTCGACTTTCTACCTTTCTACCACATGGGAATCCGGGCGGCCATCCCGGTAACGAACAAGTTCACGATCAACTACTGGGTGGTCAACGGGACGAATCAGGTGGAGGACCTGAACGGGTTTAAGGACCAGTTGTTCGGATTCACCGCCACGCCGCGCAAGACGATTACGTGGACATTTAATTACTACCTCGGGCAAGAGCATCCTGATGCTCAGGTGGTACCGCCGACGAGCCCGATACCAGTGCAGCCGGGACTGAGTTTCGCGGCGATCCGTCCGGCGCCCGATGGGCGGACACATATTTTCGACAGCTACGTGAACTGGCAAGCGACGCCGAAGCTGACGGTCGCGCTGGAGGGCGATTACTTCATACAGCGTCTGTGGAGGAACACGGGGCCGAATGGATCGTCGGCGGCAGCGCACGTGGATGGTGGCGCGGCCTACCTCAGGTACCAAGTAACGCCGAAGGTAGCGCTGGCGACACGCGCGGAGTACATGTCGGACCGGGGCGGTCTATTCAGCGGCCTGACACAGGCGCTGAAGGAGAACACTGTCACGTTCGATTACAAGTTCGCAGACGGATTCCTGATGCGCTACGAGTGGCGGCGCGATTTTTCGAATCGCCCATCGTTCCTGACGGATGTGCAGGGCGTCTTGAGCACCCAGCAGAACACGGCGACGGTTGGGCTCATCTGGTGGTGGGGACGAAAGCAGGGTTCCTGGTAACCACCAAGGGGTGTAGCACATTAATAACTTGACACCGGGTGCAGGGGCGCTACTCTAGCCGAAATCATGGACGACCAGCACCATCGCCATTGCACTTGCCTTGACGGGCACGACGACTGGCGCCGGCATAGCGACGAGGGTGAGGCCCCGGAAGACGAACCGGTGGCGCGCGAAGTGCGTCCTCCGCTTCCCTCTCCTTCATTGCGAGCACGGCGCAGCCAGTCTCGACGAGTGCGGAAGCAGAATTACCGGTCGCGGTAATCGCCGCCCATTCAAAAACAGTCAGGGTGGGGCACCCGTATCTTTATTTTAGTTAACGGCAGCTTTCTCGGCGGGCAGCGTCCATTCGAAGACGCCATGGCTGTCGACCTGCTGTTCGAGCATGCCGAAGCCGGCGATGTCGGAGAGCGCCGCAACGGCCTCTTTCGATACCCACAAGGTATTCTGCCGCCAGTAGTCGCGCCGACACGAGTAACGGCATCGGTCACTACGGAACCGCGGCAGTTACACCTTACCTGGACGAAAATTCGGAGTCACGCCGCGTCGGCTTCGAGACGGCGGCGAAGGCTTTCGCGCCGCTGCGGGTCACCGTAGCCGTCGAGATCACGTACGAAGTGCTGGGCCGCTTCCCTGTTGCCCACAGCTTCAATCATTCCGAGCACGGACACAAGGTCCTCTTCGCCCCGAAGATAGGTCAGGATCGCGTTTCGCGTGGTCATTGCGGCTCGAATGTCGATAGGCTTGCCATCCATGATCGGTACCCCTGTTTCCGCAATCCTGAACAAAATCTGCCGCAGTTTCAATGCCCGATTCTGGTGCAAGACATAATGAGACTCGGGCACGAGTGGTATGTCCCGTCTCCGGCACACCTCCGCGCTGGGCTTGGGCGCGGGTATTTCATCATGCGACTGGACTACAGTCCTGACTTCTTAGAACCCGGCGGAAAATCCTTGAACATTTTGTCCACGCCTTTGTCCAGGTTCTTGATGTTCTTTTCGGATTTAGTGGAGAGTGTGTCGCTCGCGCTGCCTCTCCAGAGGAGCTTCTTCGTCTTGGTGTCGAATAGATCGACGACCAACGTGCCTACCCTGTAGACCTCCGGCGTGGTGGTTGATTCTCCGAAGCCGCCAAAGCCCCTCCAGCCCCAGCCTCCTCCGAATCCGTTGTAGAACGTGTCCAAAGTCTCGTGTTCGCGTGCAACCTGCATCGCCATGATCGACAGATCGCCGCCCGAAGGTACCTGCTTCAAGTCTTTTGATGTCAATGCAGCATTGACCGCACTCTTGATTCGATCAACGTCCAGGGGGTCTCTCGTCTTGACCTGCTCCCATGAGAAGGTCTTGTACTGTGCGAAATTCGCATTGTGGTCGTAGTCAGTCTTTACCTGCTGTGCCGACAAAACCGCTGCGAACAGAAACATGGTTCCCGTCAAAACGAATGCGAGTCTTTGAGATCTCATTTTTGCCTCCATCCTTGAGATTTTGGAGAGCAATCTCTTGAAGCCGGAGAACCGGGCTAACTGACTGGAAGCGGAATTCCCGACTTCAGTTCCGAGGGGAAACTGTGAATTCCGGCCTCTTAGTTGCGTGGTCTGGACAAAAAGTTGGCTGCCGTGTTCCTGATGGACGCGTAGGCGCAGATGCGCCACTCGCGCGTGACGAAGGGAAGGCGAATTAGCGATGATTGCGGTTGGGGCAGAACGTGGCAAACTCGGAAGAGCGTCGTCTGTAAACTCCGGTTTCGCAGATCGGCATCCAACGCCCGCATTGGCAACTCGGCGTTCGAGGGTCGCACGTAGCAGTGATCATTAGGTGCCTACATCGCGAGCCGTTTGGCTGTTGCTGATCTCGACCAACCTGGTGTTGACGGGGCAGTATTTCGAGATCGCACTGCGCGACATCGGGCTGTGCCTAAGCGCTTTCGGCTTGGACAAAATGACCGACCAGCACGGGTAGCCGCTTACGCGGCAATACGCTCCCGCTCGCGGACGATCGTTGCGCCGTGTACTCGCATGTCCTCGCGGGACGTGGCCAGCACTCCACAACGGCGGAGAGGTCGCGGGCGTTCTTCGGTGACTTCCCCGCCTGAACGTGGATGGCTGCCGAACTTACTTGAATTTGCCCAGCGAGCTTTGGGTCGGTATGGCCGTTGCTGATTTTGAAGTTGACTTCGTGTCCTTCAGGACATGCGAGTGAGTCGCTGCCATACCCCCGGGCGAGCTGAGCCGTGATTTAAAGAACAGGAAGAAGTTCGAGCCGACTTCAATCGCGCGGCCTGCGGCTTCCGCGTCATCCATTTTGCTAGCGGAAGTGATGCCGCTGCTGCCGTCTGCAGCCGGCCAGTCGCTCTGACTCATGACGAGCACCGGGCGAACCTCCCACCAGATCTCGCCCGTATTGACACGGCTGTTATCGACCACGTGGCTATGATTCGGCGTCGGTACAAACACGGGCGCGGTCGGCGCTCCGGTCTTGCCCAGCGCTTGAAGCGTTTTTGAAAGGTCGACCGAAGAGGCGTGCATTGTGCATGTCCCAGGAACCGGATTGCCCGGATCGGGACACTGCGTAGTGATCGCCGAATTCACTTTTGTTTTCCAAGCTTCGGGAATAAACCCGAACAATTTGATCAGGGCAGCTCCCAACGTGGGACCACAAAGTTCGCCCGGCCTGCCGCCATTCGGACAAGCCATGGCGTCATTTGGATTGGTGTCGTGGTCGACGGAAAACATCGGTATCAGCACGTAAAGGTGGGCGGTGTGCTTGATGTCGCCGCCGGTGGGGTCCTGCGTGGGTTCGGTGATCGGCTGACAGATCGGAGTTTGCATTTCATTGGGGTCGGATTGGGCTAGAGTACCGTTGAAATCCAGGTCCAACGTGGGTTGGTCCACACAATCGAAATTCTGTGTGTACGTGAGAGTGATAAGACGATTGTTGCCGAAGCCATTGGTCTGATTCGGCATGAGGTTGGAGCTTTGGGCCAGAGCGCACCCGCTTAGTGCGATCACGATTACCACACCGGCAATCATGGCTGCCTTGAATCGATGCATGCTACTTCTCCTTACTGCGCGCCGGGAACAGTGAGCCGCGGCTGATCGATGACGTTTCCGTCACGGTTAGAGGGACTTCAGATACTCCACCAAATCGTGCTTTTCCTGGTCTGTAAGGTCGAGATTGAAGCGATCGTTATAGCTGTTGACCGCGTCCAGCAGCGTTTGGAAGCGGCCGTCGTGATAGAAACGGCCTTTATTCTGGGAAGACATGAATAGGCCGCGTTCGCGGATGAACAGGCCTGCCAGATTCATCGTCCTGTACGCATGACCGGGTGCGCGGTCCGCCTCGAAGCTGTCAATCTTCATTTCGCCCGCGGTGTGCTGGTTCCAGCCCGGCTCTGTCCAGAGTGGTTCGCGATGACAGCTGTTGCAGTTCGCCTTACCGCTGAACAAAGCATCGCCCCGTTCTGCAGCATCAGGATCGAAGTCGACACCTGGCCGCGGGTGCAACGGCGGCAGCGCCAGTTGGTAGAAATGCAGGGCCGCCAACTTACCGGTGACCTGGTCGTCGTCAGGATTGTCCACGGATACATGCCCCAGCTTGGCGGCAGCGGCGATCGGGAATTGGGTCGCGTCGTCGAACCGTGCGTCAAAGAATGTGCCGATGCCATGAAGTTCGTTGACGGCTACGAAAGCGTTCCAGTACGTAACCGTACCCCAGCCGCCAGTCCACGTATGCAGGTTGTGTCCGGAGAGTCCGCGGGCGTTGGGAATAAGGGTTGCACCGGAAACATTCGTACCGGTAACGACGTTGTTTGTGACCTGCTGCGCATTGAAGGCCTTTCCATCGAGGAAAAGCTCCGCGTCGAACTTTCCTGGCCCCCAACTGTTGAGAACCTGGCGCACTTGGTCGAGGGTGATGGTGGAATCGGCGGGCGCCAGCCGCAATAGATTGACAACCGGCTGCAGATTCGGCGCCGATGCCACGATGGCGCCGACATTCAGGTCACGGTTAGCAAGGCCGTCTATGCGCCTGCCAACACTTGGCGCAACAGAATTATCGACCGTCGAGTGACACAATGCGCACGTGAAACCTACCGCCTGGAGGGTGTTTCCGCCATTGAAAACCCCGACTACGCCGAGCACGGCATTTTGTTTTATCAGCTGCCGCGTCACAGCCGGATCGTTGAGGTTGATCTTGCCGTGTTTTAGCGCTTCCAGTTGGGAAGAAGTGAGGGCATCAGAGTCCACCTTCAGGCCCAGGCTTATAGCTGTCGCGGGCGGCAGGTTATTGACGACCTGCTCGATGTGCAACTGCCCGGTCCAAAATGCCTGGTCGCCGTAGCTGTCGAACCGGAAGGTTTGCCGACCTTGATCGATGAGTTGCTGAGAATTGTCCTCTGCGCTGACCAAAAACGCTCCGGACTTCTTGTGCGAGTCAGCGAGTAACGCTAACGCAATTACGACGAACGCGAAACCAATGATCGCGAGCCGCCGAATCATAGTTCACCTCCTGGGCAGAGTCGCCGGGGCCGCTGAGAATCTTCTCCGGCAACCAAGAAGAGGAGGTAAACGCGGGCGGAGATACGGAGGGTAAAGAAGTGGTTAAGGAGAGATTAAGAAAAGATGATGTTGGCGGAAGCTGCATCGAAGCGGTAGCCGATCCGCGCTTCGGTCCTGATGTATCTCGGCTGATCGGCATTCGGCTCGAGCTTTTTTCTCAACTGCCGGATGTACACGCGGAGATTCCGTTTTCCCCCGCGACCGCCGATCGCAGCCAGTAATTCTTCGTGCCGTACCGGACGGTTGGCGTTCAGGAGAAGACAGCGAAGCATGTTGAATTCCTTCACGGCAAGATGTTGCTCTTGTCCTGCAGCGAGTACCCTCCGCTCGTCAAAGTCGATCAGCAGATCAGCGCTTTCGATTCGCGTCACCGTTCCGCGTTGCCGAATCGAGGCACGCTCCATCGCCAGCGCGATCCGAGCCTTCAGTTCGGGGATCGTAATGGGGCGGGCGATATAGTCATTCGCCCCAGCGGCGAGAGCCGCCATTCGCAGTGGGCCTGGGCGGTAGCACAAAAGAGCGACGATTTGCGGAACGGCTGCCGCCCGCAATCGCCGCTGAAGGAGTTGAAATGCGCTGGGATCGCGTCCGAACTCGATCAGCAGTACGTCAGGCACCCAGCTGCGCACCAGATCCAATGCCGAAAAGTGATCCGCAGAGGTTCTAACGTCGTACTCCTGCCCGCGTAGTCCACGGCGCAGATGCTGGAGTTGTACTCGATCCGTATGAACAAGAAGTATGCGACCGCGATTCACTGCCCCGCCTTGGAGTGATTTCAAAGTGCCATGACTCTCATATTTGAGTAACCAAACGCGTTCTTCGTTACGCGCCATACGGTTGCCCAACAGTACGTCGTGTGGCGACACATCCGACTGTCTGCGGGACCGAAACGGAGTGACTGTTGGGCCGGCCATCGCCAGCGAGCGAGATGATAGGACAGCGGTATAAGGGGTTTGACTATCTTCGCCGCCGTATAACCAAAACTGACCCGCAAGGCGGCGGAGGCAAGGTCTGCAATCCGGCAGGCATTGCAGTAGAGGTCTTCAAGAAGGGTCTATGTCATTGAGTAAACGAATCCTGGTTTCGACGATCCTCTGCAGCCTGGCGTTGTGCCAAGTGGCACTAGCGCAGTACGGAGGGATGCCGTCGCCGGGTAGCCCGACTCCGACGTCAAACACAGGCTCGCCGGACTATGTTGCGTCGAAAAGCTACAGCGTCAACAAAGCGATGGTGGGCGCCGGGATTGGCGCTGCTGCCGCCGGTGGCGGGCTCCTCTATTGCGTCATGAAGCATAGAGGAGTTTATGAAGGGTGCGTCAGTCCCGATGGAAAGACCCTGATCCGCAAGGACGGCAAACGCTTCCAACTTGAAGGTCAATCGTTGGCGGGGAGTAATCGAGTCTGATTCAAGGCGAAAAAGTCAGATAACGACTCGACCGGCTCTACCCTGGTGGTCGAAAACACTCGCAAGGACTTCGGAGCCTGCGAAGGACAGGAGACAGCCGCTGCGAGCTTAGAACCTAAAGCGCAGAAATGAGCGCCGTGACGGCGCAGCAGGCGGTCGTATCGGCCTCCCACGGTACGGCCGCCATCAGAAAGTAGGACGCATGGAGCAGAGCTTGCGGGCCGCAGTCCTGGCGACTCTTTTGACCTCGTTTCCAGCGCTGCTGGCGAGCCAGTCGAACCCTATTACCGGAGCAGCGGCGATTGATGTCGCGCGCTCGACGCTGACTGTCCATGTCTATCGCTCCGGAATCTTTTCATTTGCCGCCGACAATCACGAGATTCGTGCGCCGGTGGCATCCGGCAGTATTGACGAAGGACGTCGCTCGGTTGAATTCATGGTAGACCCAAGGCAGATGACAGTGCTGGACCCGGGCCTGGACGCGAAAAAGCGCGCGCAGGTACAAGAAACAATGTTGGGCCCCGAAGTGCTCGACGGCACCGCACTTGAGCTTTGTGTAAGAGATGAACCATCGTGGACCAGATGGACTCCTGGGTTTTAGCGTGAATGTTAGAATATAAGCGGTGGGGCTCCGATTTTATTTGTGGGTGGTCCACACTTTTTCAAAGAAAAACATCCAGACTTCAACAGCGTAAGGAACACGATGCCTGAATCTCAGGATTGGTTCACCCAAATTGCGCGGATGAAAGAGGGTCTCGCGCTCGTCGAGGAAGGCGCGACAGCACGCGTCATCCCTGCGGACGGGCTTACTGAACTGAAAAGCGCGGTCGATCACTGCCGCACTACCCTTTGGGCGGCGCTTCTCGCGGTTCAAACGGACGCCAATGCTAGCACGGCCATGATCCTTGCCACGCGCGTACAGCGCATTCGAGAAATGTGCGAACGCGTCCAGGAGGACATCACCGAGGGTCGCATGTGGAAAGAGAAGCTCGGATTACTTCAATTTCTCGCCACGCTCGGTGAAACCGAACGGTCTGTCCGTGCTCTGCTCAATCACTCCCAAACTGGCGAAAGTTGAGAATAGGCCGCATCGCCGTGGCGCGAAGCGCCGCGCCCGCGATGGTAGTGATGGCGAACGTTACCCAAACCCTCGTTGGTACGCTCAGCAATCGCTTTCAATGAAAGACCTTCAAAAAATGCCAGTTTAAGGACGGTGCTCTCGAACTCAACAAAAATCAGATAACCAACCGTGAAATCGATGTGGCGTTCTACGGGTCGATCTTCAATGTTCAGGACATCTGAATTTCAGCGGAACCGATGAGGGTAGGACCAAGAACGGTAAACTGGTATTCCCCTTCCGAATCACTGGTACGTTAGCTAACCCGAAGTTCGCGCTGGTCGATCAAAGCGAGCATTCAAACAGGAATCAATACTTGTTTCGCCTCTCGAAAATATCCATTACCACTGCATCCATTAACCTGTGTCGGGTTTGTGCAGAACAACCCGAGGGCGATGGCATAACGCACGATCTCCGCCCGACTGCGCAGCTTGGTTTTCTGGAGAATGCGGGCGCGATACGTGTCCACCGTCTTCTCGCTGATAGACAGCAACCCTGCAATCTCCTTATGCGTGTAACCGAGCGCGATCTGCTTCAGCACCTGCTCCTCTCTTTCACTGAGCGGCGCGAGCATGCGATCATGGTCCGATGACCGCCCAGGCCTTTGCGTCAACATCTGAAGAACTTCATCACTGAGGAGGGGATCCAGGTAACTGCATCCGCGCGAGGCCTGTCGAATGGCTTTGAGAAGGTCGTCCGGTTGGCTTCCCACGAGCACGTAGCCGGCGGCGCCGGCCATCAGCACCGGACGGACATACGCTTGCTCGGCGGTGTACGTGAGCGCGACGATCGCTGTAGACGGTACTTCCTTCCGGACGCGCTGGATGAGCTTGAGCACTGCGGAATCACTTCGGCCGAAGTGCAGCACGAGGACTTGCGGGAGTTGCGTGCGAATGTGCTCCAGAGCGTCTTCAAAGCCAACTTCGGCTGTCACATCGATCGTCGCCTGTGCGGAGAGCAAGCAACGTAATGCCGCTCGTGCGATCGGCTGATCGCTGGCTACGATGATTCTCACGCTGCACGGAAGCACTTGGTCCCGAATAACCACTCCTGATTGTCCTATGCGTCCGTGCGATGGAGGACACGTCGCGTCAATTCAGCGGTCAGAGTAGATCAGGTACTTTTGGCGCACTTGCCTGAACCGCTGGAGGTCTATTTTGTAACCGGCCACTATACGGGGTGAGTCCTTGCAGACTTGAGTTCGGCTAGAACTGAGTCGCTGCCCCACCTTTGTGGACGGAACTATATGCAGGAAGAGAATTCGATAGACGAAAAAATGTGTTTTGTTCCGAAATCCGGAACTCTGCATTTCAGCAATCAACAGCGGCCCGATGTCGAGAAGGGGGCCGGCACTGGGCTAATCTTTCCAAACCGCTGTAAGGAAAAGCTTTGAACCACACCGGTTGGGTATCGGCTTAAATCAAACCTGATGCGACTAACCCACCACGAAATCAGTAACGGCGGTCGAGACAAAGGTGTGGAAATTCCGGATTTCGGAAAATGCACCGTGTTTTTTGGGCAGTTCAGAAGGCGAGTTTTGTTTGTCTGAGATCGGTAAGAGCCACACTCTCCAGTAATCTAGCAGCTGCATCGCGCTGTTCAGTTTGTTTTCGGGACAGGCGCCGTTTCGGCAGCTCCCGAGGAGCCGGTCAGGCCCGGAATCATCAGTCTTGACTTGCCCGTGTTAAACAATCGGTAAATCCGGCCCTCACCTGCTAGCGGTCAGGCCTTCACGAATTCGACATCGAGCGTGATGGTCACCTCCTCACCAACCAGAATGCCGCCGGTCTCGAGGGCAGCGTTCCAAGTCAAGCCGAAATCCTTTCGGTTGATCTTTGTGGTCGCGGAAACCGCAACTCGTGTGTTGCCCCAGGGATCCTTCGTGGGTGGTGTTGGCCCTTCAACCGCAAAGCGGACGTTGTGGGTTACGCCATGGATGGTCAGGTCGCCTTCGACCGCCAACTCTCCATCCCTGACGATGCTGATGCTCTTGGATTTGAAGTGCAGGGTCGGAAACTTCTCCACATCAAAGAAATCGGCACTCTTCAGGTGTGTGTCGCGCTGTTCATCGCGCGTATGAATCGAGGCCGCCTCGATCGAGGCTTCGACGCGGGAGTTCGCGAGATCAGATTCATCCAGGAACAAAGCTCCCGAAACCTTCGAGAATTGCCCTTTCACATTCGCGATCATCATGTGCTTGACTTTGAATTCCGCCATAGAGTGAGCGGGGTCGATGTTCCAGGTCGTTGTTGAGGTTTGTACTGGAGCTGCTGTGATGGCCATGGTAGCCTCCTTATTTATTTCATCGATCTATTTCATATCGACATCGATATATCTGATGTCGAGTATAATCACGAGATTCACATTTTTATGAAAGAACGCCAAAAGCCCCCGGAAGCACTTCACACCTGGCTCATCATGCTGAAGGCTTGGCAGTCGATGTCACGGTATCTCCTGCCGCCGCTACTTGAAGAGGGATTGGGAGAGTCAGACTTTCGCGTTCTCGAAGTACTGCTACATAAAGGACCGCTGCCGGTGAATGCCATTGGTCCGAAGGTTTACCTCAACCCGGGATCAGTCAGCGTGGCGGTGGATCGTCTATACAAGAAGGGCTTTGTCGGCCGGGTAGAGTGCAGCGAAGATCGTCGGGTAAGGACAGTGTCCCTGACTGAAGAAGGACGCCGAATGTTCGTCCCTCTCTTTCGCCGACACACGGCACTCATCAAACGTGCCTTCCAGGATGTCTCTGCAGAAGAGCTACAACAGATTGAACTGGTCCTTAAGAAGATCGGTAAGCGTGCGGAAAGTTTTGCTGAAGACAAGAGCCATTCTTAGCAAGCTTGAGGCAACTCACGTGCGTAGTTGATTGATCCGCGAGTAACCTCCCGCGACAGGGCGATGAAGCGACTCGACCAAACCGGAAATCAGGGATCGAACGATTGGGCGGCCGGTTCTCGCGGTCAAATGGCTCAACCGGCGAAAGTTGGCGAGAGCGACGGGACTCGAACTCGCGGCCTCCTGCGTGACAGGCAGGCGTTCTAACCAGCTGACTACGCCCCCGCTCTTAAAAACCACTTCCCTTCGATTACCGCGTACTCCTCTCGCTGCCTGTCCGTTCCTCAAACTTCCTGAAAATGCCGTGACAGCAACGATTTTAGTCGTAATTGACACTGGCGATACGGTGGCTCTGAAAGCCAGTTTTGGAGTGCTCAGAAACAATTATTGGACCATAAATGGACCGTGATTTTGATGCTACAGGGCGTGACGGAACTCACTAACTTCCGCATTGCCCGCCACCTGGGATTAACGGTTCGCTGATTCCGTTGCGATCCTTGCAGATTTATCACCTTTTCCTATGTGCAGCGTCAGGAAGCCCCTCGGAAGAGCACCGAACTTAGCGGATAGTACGCGCATCTCCTGTTCTTCGCACCCAGGTTCATCTGGTCTCCGCCGTTTCCAACCCGCAAAGCCCCGGAAACAAGAGTTGCACAAAATTTTGCTTTGTGTATGATTCGCGGAATTCTGAGCTAAAGGCGAAACGCTTAGACCAATCTGTGGTGGGGCAGATCTCCATTCATTAGCGCCGGTCTTTCGCATGACTCAGATATTGCTTTCAGAAGCTGGAGGCTTCCTATGCGCAACGCAGCAGTATGTCTGATATTCGCTCTCGTTTGCTGTATGTTAGCGATCGCGCAGGTAAGTACATCATCTGTAACGGGCGTCGTCACAGATTCAACCGGTGCCGTCGTCGCCAATGCCAAGGTCGAAGTGAAGAACGAATCCACCGGCCAGACGTACCAGGCCACCACCTCCGACGCAGGCAAATACACGATCCCGTCTGTCATACCCGGCCGTTATTCGGTCACCGTTAGTGCCCCCGGGTTCCAGAAATTCGCTTCTGTCAATAACGTCCTCGCAGTCGGACAGCCGCTCGTTGTCAACGCCACGATGACCGTCGGCGCCACCAACGACACCGTTGAGGTCCAATCCAACTACGAGCGCGTCGAGACGACCAACGCCACCATCAGCGATCTGATCACTGAAAAACAAGTGAAAAACCTGCCGCTCAACGGACGCAATCCGCTCACGCTCCTTACCCTTGAGCCCGGAGTCGTTCAGCGCCCCAGTGGCTCCTCCGGATCGGGCACTCACGTCTTCGGTTCGCGCGACCGGGCTCACAACGTAACTATCGATGGCATCGACGCCAACGAGTCCAGCGTCCCCAACCCGCAGTCGAATATCCAGCGCCTCAATCCCGACAATGTCCAGGAATTCCGCACCGTGACCCTCGGCGCCACCGCCGAGACAGGCCGCAACTCCGGCGCCAACGTCATGATCGCCACCAAGCCCGGCAGCAACGGCGTCCATGGCGATGTGTACGAATTCCTCCGCAACAACGCGCTGAACTCGAATGAGTGGTACAACACGGCCCAGCACATACACTTGCCGAAGCTCAACATGAACCAGTTCGGCTTCGACGTCGGCGGACCGCTCATCAAGAACAAGACGTTCTGGTTCGGCAGCTTCCAGCACAACATCATCAAAGAAAGCGCGCCGATCGCGTCGTTCTTCGGGATCCCGACCACCTACACTCCCACGCTCCGCAACGGCATCTTTCGTTACGTCAAAGGCACAGTTGTTGCGAACGGCGTCAGCCTGACCAAGAACGATCCGCGCCTTGTCGACGCGAGCGGCAACCTCGTCACCGGCGTCGTTCCCTGCGCGAGTCCAACGAGCACCAATTGCATCGCCAGCTACAACATAAACGGGGCGAACGATCCCGCCGGCCTCGGTCCGGATGCGAAGATGCTGGCGCTCGCCAACAGCCTCCCACTGCCGAACTTCTACAATGGCGCTGCCGGTGACGGCCTCAATTTCGCCGGATACAACTGGAACCCGCCGACGAAATTCACTGGCCCGAACTACCTCGTCCGTATCGACCACACCTTCGGTCCGAACGACAACATCTTCGGCCACTGGCTGCAGAACCACTTCAACACCACGGAAGGCGACTTCCTCAACGCTCGTCCTGAGGTGTACCCCGGCTTCGCCCCACTTGGCGAAGCGCTTCGCATCGGACGCAACCTGGCCGTCAGCTATCGCCACACCTTCACGCCCAACCTGGTGAACGAATTCACCATGGGCTTCAATCGCTTCGCCTTCGCCTTCACCTTTGGCGAATCGAATCCCGCCTTCGGCGATCTGACAAAGAACCCGCCCTATGGCGACGATTGCGTCTACGGCTCGACGACGCTGATGACCCCGCCTGGCTGCGTCTCACCGAAAACGCAGCGCGCAGTGACCGTGCCTCAGTTCATCGACAACATCAGCTGGACCCACGGTGCGCACACTTTTCACGCCGGCGTTAACTTCCGGTTGTACTACCACAACGACGCCCGCGGCTTCTTCGGCAGCACCATCACCGCGCCCGGCATCCTGTTCAGCCGATCGAGCCGCCTGGCCAACTTCTGCAACGGTCCGTGTACCGGCAGCAATGTCATCAGCGCCTCAAATCTCGGCATCAACTCGACCGATCTGAACAACCTCAACCAGGCGATCGACGAGCTGGCCGGTGTTCCTTCGTCGCTTCGCAAGAGCTTCGTCGCCGACTTCGCCAATAATTCGTACGTCTCCACGCCGTACGCGACGGTTTACACCCGTGCGCACCAGTACGACTCCTACATCCAGGACGAGTGGAAAATACGTCAGAACCTGACTGTCAACGCCGGCCTACGCTGGGAGTACAATCCGGCGCCGTTTGACGCAAAAGAGAGCCTCGTCCCCGAGAAGCGCATCGATGGCTCGCAGGGACCCGTCAATTTTGTGAAGGCTGACCGCTGGTTCAACAATAACAACATCGGGTCGATCGGTCCGCGGCTCGGCATCGCCTGGTCGCCGAATAACAAGACATCGATCCGCGCCGGCTACTCATGGCTGTTCGACACCATCTCCACGTTCCAGGTAACCGCGATGGCGGGTAAGGTTCCTGGGTTCATGCTGGGATGCAACAACAACATCAGCACGGCTGGCACGGTTAGCACCGCGGCCGGATGCGTCGCCCCGTCAGGGATGACGAATCGCCTATCCAGCTTCCCGCAGGACGTTCCCTCGCCGACGAGTACACCTTCGGCGGCCTTATCACAACCGGTTCAGCCTCGCGGCACCGCTCCCAGCGTCGGCGCCTTCGACCCCAACCTGAAGAACCCCTCAGTCCACGAGTGGAGCCTGTCGATCCAGCGCGAGTTGCCTCTCCAGATCGTCGCCGAGGTTGGCTATGTCGGAAAGCGCGGTACGCACCTCTACCGCGGTTACGATGCCAACCAGATCAATCCGCTCGCGCACCCCGGCCTACTCGACTCGTTCAACATCGCTCATGCCAACGTGCTCGCCGGCTGCAACCCGGACGGGACGAAACCCAGCTCGGGTTCGTTGTGCCCGGCCGCCGGTGCCAGCCCGACGATGCTGCTGACGCTCGTTAACAACACATTCCTCAACAGCAGTTCCTCAGTCTCTGACTTCACCCTGAACAACATCGGCAACCTTGCCGCTCGTATGGACGCACTCGCCTCCAATGACCCGCAGCGTAAGGCGGCTTTCCCGCTCACCTATTTCCGCCCCAATCCCCAGTTCACGCAGATCTTCTATCAGGATTCCGGCGGTGACTCGTACTACCACGGGCTGATCGTGTCAGCGCGCCGTCGTTTCGAACAAGGCCTGACCTTCGGCCTTTCATACACCTTCAGCAAGTCGATCGACGACCTGTCCATAGACCCGACCGGCGCCAGCACGGGCGGTGGTTTGAGCACCACCGGCAGTGCTACTCCGACCGACATCCATAACTTCCGCCTTGACCGCGCCGTCTCCGACTTCGACAACAAGCACGTCCTAGTGGGCAGCATGTACTACGAGTTGCCGGTCGGTCCCGGCAAGAAGTTCGCCGACAGCGCTCCCGGATGGCTGAATCAAATTATCGGCGGATGGGCTCTGACGCAGATCTTCAACTACCAGTCGGGCGAACCCTTCACCGTGTACGCCGGATCGTTCACGACCAACAGCCAGCACGTCAGCACGGCCGTGCTGGTGGGCGACAAGCCGGGCTCAAACATCACCTACAACCTGGCTGGCGTGCTTGGTCCGGTGCTATACAACACGGGCGGCTTTGTCTCCGCTCCTGCCGGCGTCGCGCCTGGTACTGTTGCAGACTTGAACTGCCAGGTGTTCAAGAACGGCAACACGAAATTCTGTATTCCGGCGGCAGGACAGCAGGGCGAGCGCCGCAACTCGTTCCGCGGTCCTGATTTCTGGAACATTGACGGTGGCTTGATGAAGAACTTCAAGATGACGGAGCGCTTCGTCCTCCAGTTCCGCGCGGAGATCTTCAACATGCTCAACCACCCGAATTTCGAAAATCCACGCAATGCCTCGGTCGGATCTCCGAACATTACGAGTTCAAACTTTGGAACTGTCTGCTGCACTACCGCAGCGGTCCAGAGCAGTTCGCAGGTCAACCCCATTGGCGAACCCAGCCGAGTTATCCAGTTGGGCCTCAAGCTCAGCTTCTAACGCCGAGTTAGCAGATATGCACTCCGCCCCCGGAGCAATCCGGGGGCGTTGGTTTGAGTCTCACAATACTCGTAAAGTTGATCTAGCAGATTCACACGAGTGTGCGCTCTTTATTCGCGGCGGGGGGCAAATGAAAAGCGGAAGCTTACGATATGGGTGTTTTGCGCTCACGCTCGAATAACTCCTCGCGTCCTCTCCACACCGAATAGGATTGGTTGCGGATTTTGAGCCACGACGGCTCCAGGTTCGGCAGGTATGGGAAACTGCCGACGATTCGGCAGTTGATGGCGATAGGGTGTGGCACCGATCTTGTACCGGCCTGCGCAAGGCGCTGCGCGGGTCATACAATGTGACGGAATCGATGTTCTCTGGCGAGCCAGCATAGCCATCCCTGGACATGAAGGTCAACCTATCTCATGCTCCAGCAGTTCGCGAAATCTTGGGAATTCTCGATTACGCCCGGCTGGAACCGGGACTCCGGCCACTTATGTTGTCTGAGGATGTCTAAACACTCCCCCTTTAGGAATTCGCCGTAGCCGCGTCAAACTTACGTGAATGCGGCAGGGTTCGGCGGCGGTTTAAGAGATCCCGACAATTTCACTTATTGTAGCGCCGTGCCGCGGGTTTCTTCGATGC
The DNA here is from genome assembly GCA_964559835.1 of uncultured Terriglobales bacterium. GTDB lineage: Bacteria > Acidobacteriota > Terriglobia > Terriglobales > Acidobacteriaceae > DAISJI01. The sequence continues at coordinate 110,759 of CAZLJE010000010.1, read as the reverse complement.
CGGTGGCGAGGGCGGCGGCCAGCGCGAATGCCGCTGCGGTGATGGAAAACGCCATGCCCAACCCATAGGTCTGCGACATGCGGCCGATGGTGTACGGCGCGGCGGCGCTCACGATCCTGCCCAGGTTGTAGGCGAATCCCATGGCCATGCCGCGCACCGCGGTGGGAAACAGCTCGCTGGCGATGACGCTGAAGCCGCTGAAATAGCCCGAGCCGAAGAAGCCCAGCACCGGACCGAGCAGGAGAAGCGCGAGCGACCTCTGCGCGTTGGCATAGATGAGCACCATGCCGGCCGCGACCAGAAGAAAACCGATGTAGACGCGCTTGCGGCCGAGCCAGTCGGCAAGAAAGCCGAAGCTGACATACCCGGCAAACGTCCCCACCTGCATGAGAATCGTCCAGGTGGAAGTTTGCACGATGCTCATCCCGCGTCCGCCGCGGCTGACCGGCATCGAGAGGAATGCCGGAATCCAGAAGAACAGGCCCCACCACGCAAATAGCGTCGCGGTGTTCATGGCGGTGGCGACAATCGTTCGACGGCGAAGTTTGCCCTTAAAGATGGTGCTGATGGGCGCCGGACGCTTGCGCTCGCGCCAGATCGCGGGCTCCTCGACGCGCTTCTGGATCCACAGCGTGATCAGCGCCGGCACGACGCCGACAAAGAACACGGCGCGCCATCCGAAGCGCGGCATAACGATGGCGGTAATGGCGGCGCCGAACGCGTAACCGATCGCCCAGGAACTCTGCACCAGGCCGAGCGCTTTGCCGCGATGCTCGTCGGGCCAGGTTTCGGCGACCAGAGCGGCGCCGGTGGCCCATTCGCCGCCCATGCCCAAGCCCAGAAAGAGCCGGCAGACGGCGAGCTGGCCGACAGTGTGGACGAAGCCGCTCAGGCCGGTGAAGATGGAATAAACGAGGATGCTGGCCATGAGCAAGCGCGCGCGCCCAATGCGGTCGGCCAGCCATCCGAAGGTGATGCCACCGATTGCGGCCGAGACCAGGGTGATGGACATCAGCAGCCCGGCGACGGCGCCGCTCATGTGCAGCTCGCGCTGAAGCTGAACGACGACCAGCGCATAGAGCATGACGTCCATGCTGTCGAGCATCCAGCCGAGGGAGGCGGCGAGGAGGGCGCGCTTCTGCTGCGGCGTAGCGTCGAAGAAGAAGCGAGTGCGCGGATTCGCCGAGGTCGCGGCGCTAGTAGGTCCCAACACGTTTCTCCTAGACTCGACACTCGTGCCGAGTGCTTAGTGCCGAGCGCTTAGCTGAGGCGGTCGATCAGTCTTTCAGTCGCTCAGTCATTTAAGTTCGAAAGGACTGACAGACTGAGCGACTGATGGACCGTTTTACTCAGCACTGAGCACTCAGCACTCACCATCCTACTCGGCGACCTCCATGTCGGCGGGCGCAGGCGGCTTCCCGGGAAGGACGGGACGTTCGCGGTCAACCTTCCAGTTCACGCCGTTGAAGAATTCCTTCTGCGTGCGCTTGATCTTGAACTTGGCGCCGGCAAGATAGTCCAGGTGCGTGCGGTCGAAGGCGAGGCCGGCCGAGGCGACCAGATGCAACCAGTCGCCGTGGGCGGTCTCGTCGGGAGCTTCGGTGTAACCGTCGTCCCAGGTGACGTCGGGGAACCGGGCGAGGAAGCTGGGCGAACGCGGGCTCGGCTTCTCACCCTTGAGGGCCATGTACACGCGCACGCCATGAAAAATCGGCTGCTGGAAGGCCTTCTCGTCCCACTTCTGGCCGAAGCGTTCGTAGCGGGCGTTCATGACCTTATTCATCTCCAGCACGCCAGGCGCTTTGGCCATGGCAGCGGCGATGTGGTCGCGCAGCGCGTAGGTGACATCCATGCTGTGGGGATGCTCCTCGTCGCGCAGGTAGTTCAAGCTGGTAAACCAGCCGCGCGCGATCCACCAGGCACGCCCGTTTTCGGCGCCGTAGCGGTTGATGACCCACGCCGCGTATTCGGAGAAGGGCTGCACCCACTCGTGGGACGGGTAGCCGTGCGGGTTCAGGAAGGCGTCGGGCAGCCACGCTTCCCACAATTGGCGGCGGGTGCGGGACTCCGGATAAATGGGGTCCTCATCCCACTGGGCAGTCACCATGTCAGCGGTGAGGGAGGCGTGATATCCGGGATGAAGCATGTTTTCCGGCGTGATCTTGGCCAGATCCATCGCCAGATCGGTGCCGTCCGGATTGGTAATCGGGTGCAAGACAACATTTACTTGTTTGAGCTCGTCTCGGGTGGCGGGGTCGGTTACCAGTTGCTCGGCGAGCTTAAGGATGTGGCTGGTGCTGGAGACCTCATTGGCGTGCTGGCGGCCGGAGTAAATGATGGCGGCCTTCAAGGTCGTTTCCTTGGCCATCGAGCGCATCTGGGAGGGGGAGGGTTCCATGACGTCGGCGGCCCAGATGTTCTGGCCGAGATAGCTGCGTCCCATCCAGTAGACGTCGACGCCGGGGTACTTGGCGAGGCGGGCAAGCAGGCGCTCACTGCCGCCGGTGCCGATAGGCTCGTCCCACGACACAAATTTGCCATCGGCCCCGACCGGCGCGGGGGTGACATCGGCGATCATGGGGCGTTTGGTGGCGGGCGGCTGCACGACCCAGGCGACGCTGACGACGTCGGCCTTGGCGTGCTCCGGGGCGCCGAGTTCCAGGGGCAGCTCGAATTCCATGGAGAGCTTGGCCAGGTGCGGGTACTCGAGGTTATCGCGGTAGAGACCGGCGCCGTGCATGGCTTCCAGCCAGCGGACTTCGCCCTGCGCCTGCTCGACGGACAACATGCTGCGCTCGATGCGTTCCTCGGCCGCGACCTTCTTCCATTGTTGGAAGTCGTCGTTGCGGGCGTCGGCGAGGAGGCGCCAAGTCAGGTCTTTGACCTCGGGTTGACCCGCTTGCACGCGTGCGGCGATAAGGCGGGGGCTGCCGACGCTGACGGCCGGCAAGTCGCGTTCGAGTTCGTCAAAAGCCGTGGCGCCATCTTTTTTATAGCGCAGGCGGACGAGGGGATGAGCGACGTCTTTGGCGTAAAACTCGATGCGGACGGTGCCGTCCTGGCCGTCGCGGGTGGGATAGGCGACGGGGATGACGCGTCCCATGTAGTCCATGATGCCGTTGGACTCGCTGCTGCCGAGCAAGTAGAAGAAGTTCTCGGTGGAGAAAAGTGTGTCTTCCTGCAGGGCTTCGAGGGAGGAGATGCGCTCCTGGTCGAGGCCGATGTCGTAGTCGGGCTCGGACATGTGGAAAGAGATCTTGAGAGTATCGAAGAGCGGCTGGTACTCCTGGCGGGGCTTCCCGTCGTTCTGAGCGACAATGTACTTGTAGATGCGGGGGAGGGTTTCGTTCTGGTAGTGGTCCCAGAATTCCTCAAGATCAGTAGCGATGCGCTCGTCGGCTACAACGCGGCCGTTATCTTCGGCGTGGAGCCAGCCGGTTTCGACCGTGACTCGGTCGTAATTGGGGAAGGTGGGGCTATAGGGACGCATCACCGCCGAAACTTTAAAATCTTTCGTATAGACCTGCGCGCCGGCGTCGGAGTAGGCGGCGACGCGGTAGGTCGGACCGCTCTCGTCGGCAAGTTTTGCCAACTCAATCTTGTCCAGCCGCATACCCAACGTCTTGGCCAGCACCTCATCGACGGGATAGAGTTCCTGGACCCAGCGCGAAGGCGAGCCCATGGCGCTCATGCGGTCTTTATCACGGTAGGGCGCGAACGAGATCACGACGCGGGCCGGAGCCGGCGTCAGTTTGAGCAGGTCGGGAGCGACCTGGTCCATGATCCAGCTATAGCCCTGCTTGTAGGCGCAGAGGACAACGATGTGCGACTTGTCCATGTCGGCGCCGGCGGACTGCATCATCGCGCGAATCTGTCCCGACAACTTATCGCGTTGCTCCGGACCTTCGCTGACGCGGGCCTCGATGTTGAAGGCGTCGCCGGGCTTGGATTGCGCGAGGGCTTTCTTGACGGCGGCGATCAGGCGCGTGCCTTCCCAGGGAATGGTGAGGTCTTCGGCGAAGGTGGGCTTGGCCTGGTGGAAGGGGCGGCCGGAGACATCGCGATAATGAAGGTCCGGGTCGCTGTCGCAGCATTTCATTCCGGCATGAAGACTGCCCACGTGGACCGTCACCTTGGCTGCTTTGAGCCGTTGTTCGACGGTGCGCTTGACGAAGGCATCGAGGCCGGGATCGGCTTTATCGACATAAACGTCGGCCTCGACCTCGGAGTAATGGTTGGGGTGCTCCTTTTCGCCGGCAAGGCGGGTCATCCAGCGATCGAGGTGATACATGGCGGCCGAGGCCTGCCCCACTCCCGAGCGGAGCGAGAAGAAGCGGTGCAGGTCGTAGCGCATCTCGTCGGTCGACTCGTACTGCTTGCCGTATTCCCAGAGATTCGGCAGGTGCGACGCGGCATAGGAAACCGCAGCGGCGGAGCCCTCTGCATCGCCCCGCGCGATGATGGCGGCGTTCTTGCCGAAGGCGCCATCGACGACGCGCAGCTCGCCTTCGCCGGGTGCGAGCGCGGGGGCTTGCGTGTTATCGAGTTTGGCGCCGACCTGCGTCAGGCCGGCCTTGTCCAGATCGGAGCCGGGTGCGGCGGTGAGCAGGTCGGTGACATGCCGGGAGAGCAGCGAGTCGCCCGCGAGCACGATGGAAGAGTGCACTTGGGCGGACGAAACGCCGTCAGCGGGAAACGCCAGGGGGAGGGTGATGCCGGTGGTTTCCAGTCCGATGCGTGCGGCCAGATTCGCCATCGCGACTCCGGCGGGCCCGGCCGGAACGTAAAGTTGCGCCGCAACGGAGGACGGGATTGGTTTCTTCGGCGAGCCGCCGAGCAGGCCCTTAATCGTGTAGAGCGCGCCCAGGTCGACGAGTTTCAACTGCTCGCCGGCAGCCTCGGGGGCCGTGGGCAGCGGAGCCGTGGTGATCGGGCTCGGATTAAACACCGAAAGCGGCGTGCCGGTCGAGGCAATGAAATACAGCTCGTGCACGGCGCCAAAGCGCACCGGCTTTTCTTCTCCGCTGAGGGCCTTGCGAACGTCGCCGAGATCGGCGGAGCCGGTGACTTGCAAGACAGCGCGCCGAATGCCGCTCTGTCCATCGACATAGGTGATGCCGGCCAATTCGACTTTGGCGTCGACGTGGCGATTTTGGAGCGCCTCGTTGATTGTCTTGGCGATGGCTTCGATCTTGTCGCCTTGCACCGTCCACTGGTAGGGCGCGCGGGATGCGTACGCGGCCGCCGCGGTGAGCAGGCCGACGGGGTCGCTGCCGATAATGGCCAGATTGCTTCCGACGGCGAACCAGCCGCCTTCACCGCTGGCCAACTGCGTCGCGATCGACGGAAGCCGCTTCGCCTCGTCGGCAGGAACGGCATTGATACCGATCCAAATCTTGGGCGAGACCTCGAAATTCTTTCCGGTGGGAGAGGCGTCGGCGGCGGTAAACACGATGGGGAGGGTCATGCCGGCGGTCTCGTAGCCAATGCGAGCGGCGACATCGGCGGCGGCGGCGTTCTCGACGGCGCTCGGCTGCGACGGAACCACAAGCTGGGCATGAACGACGTCGTTGACGCCGTCACCATTACTGTCCTGCACAATCCAGCCGCCGGCGAAAGTGTTCTCCAGGCGCGATGCGGTAGAAGCGGGCTTGGAAGCAGGCGGGAGCGCGGCCCAGCAGGAGCCGATGATCAGGAAAAGCGGAAGAAGAACGTGAAATCTGCGCATTTGCAGTCTCCATCGGTGCGGACAATCGCCCGCGGTTTCGAGTTCGTTGCCAGGACTTTCGCCCACCTATTTTGCGGGGCTGTTGCTTGCAGTTTTTTCAACCGGCTGCGCCGGCGACTTGCCGGCGGCGCGCTCGTAGAGCACTGCGTAAGTCCCCAGCCAATGCGAGCCGAGGTAACCGGCTCCGGCCAGGGAGCGAAATCCGCTGCTTGCATTGATGGAAGCGACGCGCCTCAGCACGGGAATGCGTGGATCGTTTGCCGGCAGGGCGGCGGCGATCGCCAGCATCGACTCCGCGCGCTGAAACGCCAACCCGATCAGGTGCGACTTGCCGGCCAGCAACTCTTTTTTCGTAATTCCGGAAACGTCGACGGGAACGGTCAAGGGCTTGAAGGCGGCCGAATATACAGGCGGAAGAAAAGAGTCGAACCAGGCGACGAAAGCGTGCTGGTCGAGAACGCGGCTCATCAGCTTCGCCTCCGCGAGGCAGGGAGAGAGGAACTCGGCGCCGCCCGGCTCATAGGCCGTGGGGCAATCGCGGTCCGCTGAAAAATAGCGCAACGCGGCCGCACGCACGACCTTGTCGAGGGCCTTATCGCCGGCCGCATCGGTGTAGTCGAGCATGAGATCGAGCGATAGGGCGGTGTTGCCGTGAACGCCCGCGCGGGTCGCGTAGGGATCGTCGGGAAGAGTCTCTTTCAGCTTTGCGGAGAACTGCGCCACCAGGGGCGCGAGATTGGCCGCCCATTTTTTTGCATCGGGATCATCCCAGGTCTGGAACTCGCCATACAACTTAAGCAGCCAAGCGTAGCCGTAGGGCATTTCGAAGCGCTTGGCGTCTTTGAAGAACGCCATCTCGCCCTCGACGTTGCTCTTCCCCAGGTGATCGTCAAGTTTCTCGCGGATCAGGCGCGCCAGCGAGAGATCGGGAAACTGCTTGAGCAGAACGACCAGAGTCCAGGTGGAATTGACGGCGGAGTGCCAGTCATAGCAGCCATAGAAGGCGCGGTGCTTGTCATAGCCTTCGACCAGTCGCGGCTTGGCATCCGGCACCCACAGGTAATCCACCCGCTGTTCCGGGACCGACTGCGGATGATCGAGGCACGAGAGCGGCATCGCGGCGAGCGTCAGCGCCTGCGCTTCGTTCAATGGGGGAGCGGCCGCGTCGGGAAGAGACTTCAAGTAGCGGTTGATCTCGTTGACGTCGGCCGGCACAATTGCCAGCGCTGATTGAGCAAGCAAGCTGAACGCGGCCAGACATAGCAGAATCTGCACCCGCCGCCCCGCCCGATATCGCCCCCGCGCAATAGTCATTGGCATTATGTTTTTTGCTCCGGCGCGACCCTCGCGAAACGCGCTGGGTTCTACAGTTTCCGGCCGGCCGAAACCGACCCAATCGCTAGAAGACGAAGCGCACCGCCAGTTCGGCCTGTTGCAGATTACTGGCGCCGTTAATCTTTCCGAAGGTAGAGGAATTGGCAATGGATACGTTGGAGCCGGAGAGGTTTTCGGTGCCGAACAGGTTAAAGACCTGGCCGATGGCCTCGATGCGGCGCTCCCCTTTTACGAAAAAGGCACGGGAGGCGCGGATATCGACGGAGTTAAAGCGGCTGCTGTCGATTGAGGCGATGGGGGCGAGCCCGAGCCCGGCGCGATAGGCGTTGACCGCGGCGATCGAGAGGTCGCGGTTGCCCTGGTTGCGGGTGGTCCCGGGAACGTACTGGGCCGATCCGTCCTTATTGCGTAGGGAGGAATAGGCGCTGAAGGGCAGCGAGGAGCGCAGGGTCCAGATCGCGCCCAAGGTGATTTGGGCAGGGAGGCGGACGGAGGTGGAGGCGACCAGGTTGTGGCGGCGCTCTATGTTGTTCGGCCCCCAATCCTGCATGTAGTTGGAATAGTTTTCGACGGAGGCCTGCGGGTTGTCGTCCATATTGGACTGCAGGGTATAGGAGACGAGGAACTGGTAACGGCCGGCGCGTTTTTCGGCGCGGACGTAGAGGGCCTTATATTTCGCACGTCCGATGGTCTGGTGCTGATTGATCTGCCCCCACGCGGGCAGCGGGCGGATGCCAGTGACCGGGTCGGGATAGTTGAGGTCGTACGTGCGCCAGTCGCGCAAGCTATGGGTGTAGACGCCGTCGACGTGGATGGAGACTGTGTTGGTGACCTGGCGCGAATAGCCGACGTTGAACTGCTGCGAGTACGGGTTCTGGAAGTTAGGCGCCAGGATCGTGACGTTGGGCGGCGCCGTCGAGCAGAACGAGGTCGGGCTCTTGCCCTGGAAAGGATCGGGATACGATGGGTTGTTGATGCTGATGCTGCACTGGGACAAGTTGCGGTATTCGGGGAAGTTGAGCAGGGTCTGAATATTGTTGTAGTAGATGCCGTAGCCGGCACGGACCACGTCGCGGCCGTTGCCGAAGATGTCCCAGGCGAGGCCGACGCGGGGGCCGATGTTGTCTGGGTCGCCGCGCTTGCCGGGATTGCCGATGTACGGAATCGGGGTGGCGAACTGGGTGGCAGGGTTCAGCGATTCATCGAACGAACCTTTTTCGAGGTCGTAACGCAGGCCGAGGTTGAGGGTGAGGCCGGGGCGGATGGCCCAGTCATCCTGCGCGAAGATGCCGTACTGGTGGACGGGCACCGAAGTATAGGCGGGCGGGATGCTGGCGGTGAACAGCGTGGGCACGGCGTTGCCGAGGGCGGCGATGCTGGCCGGGTCCTTGGGATCGAAGTAATAGTTATTCTTGAAGGTCCAGTTGCCGTTGATGCCGATGACGGTATCGTCGGCGAAGGGGATGTAGCTGGTATCGAAGCCGAACTTCAGGCTGTGGTGGCCTTTTTGAATAGAGACCGAGTCGTTAAACTCCCAGCGAGTCTCGATGCCAAGTTCGCCGTATCCCATGCCGTAGCTGAACCCGGGGAAGCCATAGGTGGTCTGCAACAGAGCCAAGCGGCTCTGCGGGAAAGTGCCGATCGCGGTATAGATGGGCGATCCGGACGGCCCGAGCTGGTACGAGGAATAAGCATACTGGAAACGGAAGTCGTTAACGAGGGAGTTGCTCGCGGCCCAGGTCTCGCCGACGACGATGGAATCGCGCGGGATCTGGCCGTCGTAGCAGTTGCGCTTAATGGCGCCGCCGCAGCCCTGCCAAGTTTGCAGGTTCCACTCCTGCGCGTAACGGGCAAACAGGTTTTGATTCTTGGTGAGCTGGTAATCGACGCGGCCGCTAATCATCTGGTCGTGGATCGGCTTATTGAACGTGCCCTCGTTCTTTCCGTAGTACTGCGGAAGGCCGGTGAAGATGGTGAAGGAATCGGAGGTCTGGGTGCGCTCGTAAGCGCCGTAGAAGAACATCCGGTTCTTGATGATGGGGCCGCCGATGTCGCCGCCGAACTGATTGCGGCGGAAGGGCGCCTTACCGGTTCCCTGGGTGATTTCCGCCTGACGCTGGAAACGGTTGTCGCGGTTGAGGGCGGCGTCGCGGAAATATTCGAAAGCTTCGCCGTGGAAGGCGTTGGTGCCGCTCTTGGTTACGACCGTGACCAAGCCGCCCATGGCGAGGCCGTTCTCGGCCTTGTACTGCGTGGTGTAAACCTTGAACTCCTGCACCGCGCCTTCGGGGAAATTCTGGCGCGGCTCGCCCTGCTCGGCCCAGGTGTTCGTGACCCCGTCGACGGTGAAGCCGTTGGCGTAGAAGCGTCCCCCGGAGCCGACCTGCACGTTGTTGTAGAACGTGCGCGAGCCGTCCTGCGTGGTGCCGGGCATGAGCAGCGCGAGGTTGAGATATTGCCGGGTGTTGACCGGCAGGGTCTCGATCTGCTGCTGGGTGACAACGCCGGCGACTTCGGTCTTGGTCGTGTCGATGGCCGGCACGGTGCCGACGACCTCAACGCTCTCCGACGCTTGCCCGACGGGGAGAGAGATGTTCTGCTGCAGGTGAGCGTCGATGTTGGCGACCAGGTTGCCGATTTCGACGACGCGGAAGCCGGTCTGCTCAGCCTTGATCTTGTAGCGGCCCGGCTGGACCGGCGAGAAGTGATAGGCGCCGTCCGCGGCGACCGTGACGGTGCGGGAAATGCCGGTATCGACGTTCGTCAGCGTGACCTTCGCTCCGGGAATGGCGGCGCCGGATTGGTCCTGCACCACACCGCTGACCTCGGAAGCGCCCGATTGCGCCACCGCCGTCAGGCTGCAACACATGCAGATGAGAATCGCAAGGGCGGAAAACCAACGGAGCAACCGCGACGAATACATCGCAAACCTCCAGATTGGAGCAAACGGAAATTTTGCAGCGCGCTAGTTTCGAAAACTCCGCGCCATCCTCGTGGGGTTGCCTTATATCCGCAGTTTGCCTGACTGTCAAGAAAATTTAACAATTGCACGGCCAGCGGTAAAAAACGCCATTCTGCGCTGGTTCCGCGCAACAAGCTCTTGACATCGGGAGGCATGTCGAGAGAGACTCCGGCCATCTGTATACCGGTTGTTGCCCGGCGGCACCCGTGGGGACGGTGCTGCGGGACGTCAGCCAAACATCGATTACCCTCGAGATGATTGCCGCCGACAACATTTATCGGGAGCTGAAGCAGGAGATCGTGACCTGCGCGATCGCGCCGGGCAGTTCGCTCTCCGAGTCCGAACTGTGCCGTCGACACAACGCGAGCCGCACGCCGGTGCGCGAGGCCTGCCGCAAACTGGGCGAGGACGGACTGCTCCGTATCGTTCCGTTTCGCGGATATTTCGTGGCGCCGCTCACGGTGGCCGAGTACCACAATCTGCACGAGGTACAACTCGCGGTCGATTCCACGGCCGCCGAGCTGGCGTCGCAGCGGGCCAGCGAGGCGGAAATCAAGCAGATCGAGCACTGGGCGAAATACCAGTATCGCGTCGGCGTGAAGAACAGCTATTACACGTTCCTCGAGTGGAACCGCAACCTGCACGTGGGCATCGCGGAAGCATCGGGAAACGACATTCTGGCGCAGATCGCGGCCGATATCCAGACGCGGCTGATGCGCTATTTCTACCTGGTCATCTCCATGGATTCCTATGGGGCGGAACTGGTGCAGGAGCATCGCCATATTGTCGCCGCCATTCGCGCGCGGGACGCGGAACGGGCGGGCCGCTGCGCGGCCGAGCACGTGCGCCGGACGATCGAGCGCAGCCGTAATCTGTTCGTCGCCGGCCATGCTCGACTGGGCGAACTGGAGCCAGAGCTGGCGGCCGACGTGGAATTCGAATCATTCGCGCCGAAGGAGAATCCGGCGCGGGTCCGGCGGGCCGCGGCGAGGCTGCGCGCAGCCGCGGCAGACTGATCTTATTTCCGGGGACATGCAGGTATGCGAATTGCGGTCGATACGGGCGGCACATTCACCGACTGTGTTTTCATCTCCGATGGCGAGTTGAACGTATTAAAAGTGTTCTCGACGCCTTCGAGTCCCGCGCAGGCGATCTTGGGCGCGCTCGACGAAATCCGACCCGGCAACGCACCGGAAGTGCGGCACGGCACCACGGTGGGAACGAACACCTTGCTGGAGCGCAAAGGCGCGCGGGTCGCGTTCGTCACTACTGATGGGTTCCAGGACAGCATCGCGATCGGGCGACAGGCGCGGCAGAAGCTATACGACTGGCTGCACACGCCCGACCCGCCGCTGGTCGCGCCGGAAATGCGGTTTGGCGTGCAGGAGCGCGTCGGGTGCGACGGCCAGGTCACGGCGCAACTGCAGGACGCGGCCGTCGCCGAACTGGTCGAGGCAATCACGGCGAGCCGCCCGGAAGCGGTGGCCGTGTCGCTGCTGTTCGCTTTCGCGAATCCCAAGCACGAGAAGAAACTAGCCGCGGCCTTGGCGCGCTGCGGCGCGCCGCTCTCCGTCTCGCACGAGATCCTGCCCGAATTCCGCGAGTATGAACGCGGATCGACCGTGTTGGTGAACGCATATCTGGCGCCGAAAATGGGGCAGTACATCACGCACCTGCAGAACGAACTCCGCAACAAGAAAGCGGGCGCGCGCCTGCACGTGATGCAATCGTCGGGAGGCATCGTTTCCGCCGATGTTGCGGCGCGAGAGCCGGTCCGCACGGTTTTATCGGGGCCCGCGGGCGGAGTTGTCGGTGCCTATGCGTTGGCGCAGCTCGCCGGGTTCGAGCGGATCATCAGCTTCGACATGGGCGGCACCTCGACCGACGTGGCGCTCATCGACGGGACCGCCGGCGGGCTCAGCACTACGAACGAATCCATGATCTCCGGCCTTCCGATTGGCGTTCCGGTGCTGGACATTCACACCGTCGGCGCTGGAGGCGGATCGCTGGCGCGCTTCGACGCGGGCGGGGCGCTGCAAGTCGGACCGCAGTCGGCGGGCGCCGATCCCGGTCCGATCTGCTACGGGCGAGGGACGGAGCCAACGGTGACCGACGCCAACGTCGTGCTGGGACGGCTCGATCCGGCGGCATTCCTCGGAGGCAAGATCCGGCTCGAGGACGATCGCGCGCGCCAGATGATGGAGACGCGCAAGGGCAGCGTCGCAACCGTCGAAGAATTTGCGTCCGGCATCGTGCGCGTGGCTGAAAACTCGATGGAGAAGGCAATCCGTGTGATCTCGGTGGAGCGGGGCTACGATCCGCGCGATTTCGCGCTGGTCAGCTTCGGCGGCGCCGGGCCGCTGCATGCGTGCGCGCTGGCGCGCGCGCTTCGGATTCCACACGTCCTGGTGCCGCGGATGCCGGGCGCGCTCTCCGCGCTGGGCATACTGATGTCGGACGTGGTGAAGGACTACTCGCGGACGGTGATGCTCGCGCCGGACGACGAGCGCCTGGAGACACACTTCGCCGAACTGGAACGCCTGGCCAGAAAGGCAGCCGACGAGGAGGGCATGCGTTGCACAGCCAAGCGCAGCGCGGACCTCCGCTACGTGGGCCAGGGCTACGAACTGAACGTTCCCTGGAACAGGAAAAGCGTGAGCGCGTTCCATGCAAATCACCGGCGGCGGTACGGATACGCGGATGCTTCGCGGCCGCTCGAAGTGGTGAGCGTGCGGGTGAGAATGGTGGGCGCGTCGCCGAAGGTGCCGCTGGCGAAATTCCGGACGCGCACGGGCGACGGCAAGCAGGCGATTGTCAAGCACGGCCCGGTATTTTTCAATGGACGCGCCGTGCGCACGCCCTTCATCGATCGAGAAGCACTCCGTCCGGGCGACCGGTTTTCCGGCCCGGCGATCGTGACAGAATACAGCGCCACGACAGTGATACCGCCACGCTGCACGGCGGCAGTGGACGCGTACAAGAACCTTGTCATTGAGGTGGAATGATGCCGGCCGTAGCGCGAGCGGTAGATCCAATCGAATTGGCGATCTTCAAAAGCACCTTCCACGCGATCGCGGAGGAGATGGGCGCGACCCTGAGGCGGACCGCGTTCTCGCCCAATATCCGTGAGCGGCGGGATTATTCGTGCGCGGTCTTCGACCGCAACGGCAACGTGATCGCGATGGGCGACCACATGCCCGTGCATCTCGGTTCCATGCCGATGTCGGTGCGGGTGGCGGTGGACACGCTCGACCTCGGGCCGGGCGACATCGCCATCTTGAACGACCCCTACGCCGGAGGCACGCACCTGCCGGACATCACCATGGTCCTGCCGGTGCATATCGGCAAATCGCGCCGGCCCTCGTTCTATGTGGCGTCACGCGCTCACCATGCCGATGTGGGCGGAACCTTTCCGGGTTCGATGGGACTGTGCAATGAGATTTTCCAGGAAGGCATTCGCATTCCTCCGGTGAAGATCGCGCACGCGGGAGAAATCGACCAGAACCTGATGAAGCTGCTGCTGTACAACGTGCGCACCCCGGTGGAACGCGAAGGCGACCTGACGGCGCAACTGGGCTCCTGCCGGGTGGGCGCGCAGCGACTGCAGGAGCTGGTCACAAAATACGGATGGCCGCGCGTCGTCGACAACATCGACGAGTTGCTGAAGTACTCGGCCGCGCTCATGGAGGCGGAGTTGCGCCGCTTCCCTGCCGGCGAATTCGAGGGCGAAGATTTCATGGATGGCGATGGGATCGACGACCAGCCGATCCGGATCCACGTGAAATTGAGTTTCCAGCCCAAATCGGGGGCCGCCCGGGTGGATTTCAGCGGGAGCGACCCGCAGGTGTCGGGCAGCATCAACGCGGTGTACTCGATCACTTACTCGGCGGTGTTCTACGTTTTCCGCTGCCTGCTGGCCGACGATGCCCCCGCAACGGCGGGGCTGATGCGAAATATCGAGGTGCTGGCGCCGGAAGGAACGATCGTAAATGCACGGCCCCCCGCGCCTGTTGCCGGCGGCAATGTTGAGACTTCGCAGCGCGTCGTTGACGTTCTCATGCGGGCGCTGGCGAAGGCGGCGCCGGAACGCGTGCCGGCCGCCAGTTCGGGAACAATGAACAATCTTACGATCGGCGGCATCGATCCGCGTACGCAGGCGCCGTTTACGTATTACGAGACGGTCGCGGGCGGCGCCGGGGCCCGCCCGAACGCAGACGGACTCTCGGGGATCCATACCCACATGACGAATTCGCTGAACACGCCGGCCGAAGCGTTGGAGTATGCGTACCCCTTCCGCGTGCGTCGATACCAGTACAGGAAAGGCTCGGGAGGGCAAGGCCGCTTCCGCGGCGGCGAAGGTCTCATCCGGGAAATCGAAATATTAGCCGACTCCCAAATCACGCTGCTGACCGAGCGGCGACGTTTTCAGCCGTACGGCCTGCAAGGTGGTGAGGACGGCAGTAGCGGCAGGAACCTTCTCCTCCGCCGTTCCGGTGAGACCGAGTACTTGCCGGCCAAATGCAGCGTGCGAGGGAACCGCGGAGATGTGATTCGCATCGAGACTCCGGGCGGTGGCGGCTGGGGACGGAAGGAGTAGTTACGCTCTTTCAACCTGACATTGCACACAGATGCTGATGAGAGCGGTCGATCGTGAGATGCAGCTCGGCGGATTACAACCGGCACACATACTCGACCGTGCGGAGATGCGTCGGCATGAATTAAAAAGTGATGCAGAATTACTGCGACATTCATCGATCCGAGTGAGCTAGACACCTACACGCACGCGGTGACGCCCGCCAAGCGCTCGGCACATGAGGCTGCGACTGAACCCGCTGGCTTCCAACCCGATCCGCGCCTCGATGCCGCGCCCGCAAAGATCGCGATAGAACTGTTCGGTCCCTCCATGTGTTCCAGCCACCGCCTGCCGCCGTATACCAGCAGGCACAAGGCCAAATATATGCAGACATTCGGAATCCAATTGAACAGACCTTCCGTGGCAATCCGGCCCCCAATCGCCCAACTATGCGATGGCTGCCCGGAAAGACGTAGCCACCCAGGAAGCTCGAACTCCTTACACTATAGCCATGTTCAGATCCACATTCTGTATTGAGGTTTCTGCAAAATCAGCCGCACGCCGTAAGGGCCGTCTCTCAGTTCAAGATGCTGCTTACAATGATCGGTCCTGACTATTATCATCGCTTACGCCCGTTCAAGATTCGGAGCGAGCATAACGATTCTTCTGCTTCAGCCAGAGTCAAGTCATGCCTGAATTCGACGCCGCGCATGCGGCAGTGCATTACCCTCGCGACCGCCGTTTTCACGTGTGGATTCGTCCTTCGATACTCATCGCCATCGCGGTGGCGCTGGCGGCGGCTGTTCTAGCAGCATGGATTGAATTTGCCATCGCTGGTCTACCGCCGGTTCCGCCGGTCCCGCAGGTGTACCCCAATAATTTCGCGGGACCGCACGGGTTTCCGCTGTGGGTCCGTTATTGCCACTTCTTCAATTTTCTGTTCGTGATGCTGCTGATCCGCAGCGGCTTGTCGATCCTCTACGACCATCCACGCCTTTACTTCAACGACGACTGCACTCCGGGCAGCGAATGGCTCCGCT
Source organism: uncultured Terriglobales bacterium (assembly GCA_964559835.1). Lineage (GTDB taxonomy): Bacteria > Acidobacteriota > Terriglobia > Terriglobales > Acidobacteriaceae > DAISJI01. Next base: position 95,121 of record CAZLJE010000010.1, on the reverse strand, counting down.
TCACGCCGTTGGCGGTTCCACACGACCGCCTTTGGACCGCCAAAGATGACGCCCGCTACATTTCGCCTCTGGTCGGCACGCCCGGCTACCGGCACACGATCGGCATTGCCCGGGTATGGCATTTCATCAACGTCCACGGCTTCATCCTTACCGGACTCGTCTTCGTGATCGGCCTCTTCGACACGCAGCAGTGGCGACGAATCATTCCCACGTCGCCTGTGGTTGTTGTGCAGGCGTGGAACACGTTTGTGCACTACGTGACTTTCCACCTCCCGTCCGAGCCCAACGGCTTCTATGGCTACAACGCCTTGCAGCAGATCGCGTATTTCACCGTCTTTTTCGTGTTTGGCCCGCTGGCGATCGCCACCGGTTTGTCCATGTCGCCTGCCGTGGTGAACCGGTTCCCCTGGTACGCGAAGATATTCGGCGGACGTCAATCGGCGCGCTCCATCCACTTCCTCACCATGCTCAGCTTTCTCGCCTTCCTGGTGGTGCACGTCACCCTGGTAGTCATGACGGGGTTCGCCCGCAACATGAATCACATCGTTATGGGCACCGACGACCTCCAGCCACAGGGCATGATCTGGGGCTTCGTGGGCATTGGCGTGGTCGTGCTCTCCTGGGCGGCGGCGCACTACTTCTCGTGGAACCATCCGCGCGGCCTGCAACACGCACTCAAGTCCGTGACGTATCCGATGCAACGGCTCACCCTCAACCGGCTGGTTCCAACGCAACACTATTCAGAAGACGATATCTCGCCGTACTTCTGGCCTAACGGTAAGCTGCCCGTGCGGGAAGACTGGAAGCGGCTCCTGGAAACAGGGTTCCGTGATTTCAAGTTTAAAGTCGGCGGCTTGGTTGACAATCCTGTCGAACTCACCCTGGCCGAACTGCAACAACTCGGATTCGTCGAGCACATTACCATGCACCACTGCATCCAGGGCTGGAGCGGGATCGCGAAATGGGGCGGCGTGCCAATGCAAAAAGTGATTCAGTTGGTGCGCCCGAAACCGGAGGCGAGGTCCGTCGCCTTTTATTCTTTTGGCGAAGCGCTGTACGGCGGTTTGTATTACGACACTCAGAGCTTGGACAACGTGCTCAAGGCCGAATGTCTCCTCGCTTGTCAGATGAATGGCCAACCGCTCACCGGTGTTTACGGCGCTCCTTTGCGCCTGCGCGTCGAGAATCAACTCGGCTACAAGATGGTCAAATGGATCGAGCGCATTGAATTTGTCTCATCGGAGAAACTGCTCGGCGCGGGCGAAGGCGGCAAGAATGAAGATGATGAATTCTTTGATCTACTGCCAAACATATAAGGAAATCGACTCGGCGGCCACTCCTCGCGGCGCTGGACCGGGAGGACTGATCAAACAGGTGTTGCACCGGTTACGGTGCTAACTCTTCATCCTGAAATCAAACGTTCAAGGTCGTAGCAGACCTGGGCTGTCCCAAAAGAAACGTCGGGAAATCGTTGAAATCGTTTTTTTGTTTATTGACGGCCCAGGTCTTTAGCTTGGATTTTACGATTCCTTCTTCAGTGCTCGCCGATCACAATTTTCACACCTGTGTTTCTGCAGTTTTCGATTGATAACAATGTGGGTAACAAGCTGTCAGTCGTGTGGGCCAGTCTCTGGCGGGTGTGCCGTGAGTGTGCCGTACGCTTCGAGCCGCTACGAGCTAAAACGCTTCTTTTCAATACCCCGTCAAAAGTGCTTCCGTGCGGGCTTTTTCTGCGGTAAATCATTGAAAAGAGATGGTGAGCGCGGAAGCAATCGAACCTTCAACCTACTGATTTTCGATCAGAAACCACAAACAAATGGTTTCAACGGTTTCCCAAACGTTTTCGTGGCCACAAAGAGGCAGATTCAGCCGACGTTGTTCTCCCTAGTGTGTTCCCCAGTTTTAGAGTCACGCCATCGCTAATATCGTCGCGCCGCTCACTTCTGTCTCGATGCCGCGATTTCGAATTGCCATCCCTGAACTGCCTTCCGCGCGGGGCCAGCTACTCCTTGATCTTCTTCTTTGTTCGTCGCGGCTTGCTTGGTGTGTCCGCTGCGCTCGTATCACTGTGCGTGCCCGCGTAGTACTTCTCTCTCGCTCGCGCTTCCTGCGACCGCCCCCTGGCGATCTGCTTGTCCGTCCATTTCGGCGCGCACGCGACCTTGTTCTTCGTAATGAAATAGTGCGACCGGCAGGGCAGGTTCCAGTTTCCTATCGACGGGTATAGCGTGACAGTCTTACCATCAAAGATAGCCATGTAGCTACCCGAAGCTCGCAGTCGGGAAGGCACCCTCCATTGCCTGACGCGCAACCGGGGGATCAACTGAGCGGGTCCCAGGATGGGGGATTGCAGTCGCCACTTCGACGTGAAGAGCCTGGAAACCGATACCGTTTCGAATTCAGTCCATCCATTGTGCTTGGCAACGGCAGCTACAATCTGCAGGCCCAGCGTCTTAGTGTTCTGCCCATTCTGTTCAGCTAAGTTATTGAAATATACGAGTGATAGCGCCGATGTTCTAAATGTCTGGCTTTGACTAACGTACGTGGATTGCAGCGTCGTCAGGGCGGCGCTTGGCAAAGTTGTCAGTGCGGGCGGGAGGAGCGGAACCCTTTTTATTCACAATCCAATCGAGCCGACTACGCAGGTCGTTCTTGCTCGCCTCGCCTAGGATTCGGGCCACAGCGTTACCGTCCGAGTCGAGAAACAGGGTCGCAGGCAGGGCTTCGCCCAGCCCGACTCTTTTCAAGTCATCCACGGTCCCGAGCAGGATTGGAACGTCCATCTTGTACCTGACGGCGAAGGTCCCGATCTTGTCACGGGTGTTGCTGTCATCGAGCGAGATGGTGACCACCTGAACCGAATCGCCGTAGTGCTTCTTGAGGTCAATGAACAAAGGCATTTCGTGCTGGCAGGCGGCACACCACGTCGCCCAGAAATTCACCACGATGGGCTTGCCGCGATACTCATCAAGGCTATGCTGCTGTCCGCGGAGATCGGCAAGAGACAAATGAGGTCGCTCCTGTGCCGCGGCGACCGGAAGGCAAAGGATCGTCGCGAGCAGTCCGACCGCGACAAACGACGCAAGCAGAGAGAGGCGAAATAATCTCGTCATATCAGAACCGTCGTGAGTAACCGATCAACAAAATGTAGTCGGCGAATGCGGCGTCGCCGGCAGTGCCCAGCATCTGGTCGGGAACGCTGCGCTTCCGATTGCGCTGCATAGCAACTGGCAGGTTGAACGTCCAAGTGTCGCGGCGGTGCTCATACTGCAGCCCAGGTTCGATCGAAAGCGCATAGCCGGGCCTGCGAAAACCGAGGCTGTCGCCGATGAGGTCTTTAACCTTCACTCCCTCGTAACGCAGGCCCGTCTTCCAGGCGAGCCCGCGCACGTGCGGGAAGGGATATGCGACCCCACCATCGACGAGGTACTGATCGGGGACTGACATATAAGCCGTCAGCGGATTGGGTGTGCGATTCAAACCCGCCAGCGACGCGTTAGGAGTGCCGCTGATATCCTGCGGGGTCAGGACATAGGACCCTGAGACGTACAGGACGGCGCGACGGACGCGCTGGAACGCCTGCGTCCCAAACATAATGCCGTAGCCGCCCGAGCCAGGCTGGATCGATTGGTCGACGAAAACCTTCTGCGGTCCGCTAATAGTTTCTACCGTGTCCCAGGCGCGGCTGTTGCCGGTCGGGAAGACGGCGCCGAAAGAGAATGCGATATTGCGGCCATGTTCCGCAGGCGGACGAATCAGCCAAAATTGAGCTGAGACTCCGATGTCGCCGATCCCATTGCTATTCGACACCTGGTCGGGAGCGCCGGGGATATGCAGTGCGTTCTGCAGGAGCTGGTGGTCGTAGGTCCGGGTCGCGTTCATGACAGGGACGCTCAAACTCATGCTCCAGCGCGGACTGAAGTTGTAGGTCAGCGACACATCAAATAGGTGGATGGAATTGACGACCTCCGTCCCTTGCTGCTGCCGCTGCACCTGCTCGACACTGCCGACAAAATGCCGGTGCGAGTATTGTTTGCGATATCCAAACGAGATCGACCAATGATGGGCCGAGAACGGCCCATCGCCGTCATTCTGGGTCGAAAGGTCAGCTTCCGGGTTTGTCCCCTTGCATAAGGCGCCGATCACGGGCGCACTCGACCGGGCGGCCACTCAACCTTGGCCAAGGGCATGGGGAGTGTTGATGAGGAACGCGGCCGCGGTCAATACGGCAATCAGGGAAACGCGAACACAGCTGCAGTGGACAGCCTCATTAAACATGCGTGTTTTCACCCCACAACAGTGGCGGCACTTTACGTGTAACGCGGACGTTGCGCCATAGTGTTTTTGTATTAGCCGGCTATCAAAAAAAGCTTCACATCCGGCCATGAATCGATATTGCAGCGTTGCCGGCGATCAATGTGAAACGAGTATGCCGTGGTAGTGATACCGGAATGAGCGGGGCGCCGGATTCGTCACGAAACGCGTGTTGTATTCGAGCTGGTAGTCGATGTGCGCCGAGTCATCCGGATAGTTTCGGCTGGAAGGATATATTTCCATCGCACTGAAAGGGAGCGGGTCGACGGTGTTGGCTTCCGCGGCGTAGAAATCCATGTCCTTTTCGTAGCCGTCGGCAAAGAAGAAGTAGTCGCGTTTCCATCCAGGCGGAAGCGACGGTAGTGTGGTTGGATCGAAATCAACGGCGATTTCCTCCCCGGAACCAAGAATCACGAAGCGGTCGTCGACCTGTCGTAGGAGGGAGGTCACATCGCCATAGCGCGTATAGGCGCCTATCTCGCGCGAGTAGGGACCGGTGAGGCTGACGTCCTCGTAGCGGTACGATAGGTCTCCGGGCGTCGAGCCTTCCTGGGAACGCGGATACCCATGGAATCGCAGTTGGGCTTTTACTAGCGGCACTTCGCGAACCACGACGCCCGGGCGATCCGCATCCCCAGCAACCGGTAATGGCTCCGATTCGTCGACGAGGACTTGGTCCCAGTAGATTTGAAGATTCGTCGTAAGGCGGATGCGCTGCGTTCCGAGTGGGAGCTTACCGGAAAGGTCGACTGTGATCGTGCGCGGCAGACCGGCGGGGAAACCCATGTCGTCGATGACGCGAACCCACTTGCCACTCTGGTCCAGCGCTTCGACGTACGGTGCGAACGGCTGGATGCCCGCCTGATCGGCGGCGTACATCGAGGTGGCGGTGAAGTATTCGATGTAACCCGACATGAGAAGCCGGAGCGGTCCTCCGGCGTATTTCCTCCCCAGATCCAATTCGAGCTTGTGCGGGCGCGTGAAACCGGCAAAAGGCAATCGGGTGAAATCGGTCACGTAGCGGTGATCGCGTTTGCGCAGGAGTTCGGTTACTTCGTGACCGCGGTCGTCCCACCCTCTGACGGTGCGCGGCTCGCGTGCAGAAACGACTTTGAACTCGGGATAAGGCGGGTTGCTGGCGAAGTATTCGTTCGGGTACACCAAGGCGTCCGCAGGATGGTCCACTGCGAGGAGGCGCGCCTGATCGATATATACGACCTCCTCCATAGGCTCCATCAGCCGGAAGCTGAGCCGGCCATTACGGGGCGCAGGCGAGAAATCTTCGATTTTCACGTACTCCGTAGGATCGGGGATGTTGCGCGTATTCGGAGCGATCCAATGCCCGAGAACACCGGCGCCAAGCATATCGGTGATGAAGCGATATCGCGCGCCGTCCCACGCAAATAATATCGGGCACGAGCTGCCGCGGCGATCAATCTCGAGGATCTTGGCGGTTTTCCCGGAGGCGATCTCGACCTCGTCCTGCACAACGCCGGTGGGCCAGAGAATACGCACGACATCTGCTTGCGTCTCCTTACCGATGCCGACGAGCAGGTCCGTCGAACTTTGACCGGGCGACGAGCTATTGCCGATCTCGAACCTCTGCCACAATTGCCCGGCGAAGACCTCGACCTTGCTGCCGATCGCGCTTTTGTTGTCGTTGAGTCCTTTCAAAGACAATCGAAGTGAGTGGTTCTGGTTGCCACCCTCGTTGTGCAGCAGAATCGGCGGTCCACCCGCTTGGGTTATAAGGATATCGACGGCGCCATCGCCGTCGTAATCTGCCGCGGCGATTGCCTGAGGGTCCGACAAGCGGATTTTTTCGAGACCGGTGTCGGCGCTGACATCGCGAAACCCGGCGCCATTCTCGTTTCGCAGCAGGCGTATAGCACCCTGTCCCGCAGCAGTAGTGCCCACGACGGCCAAATCGATCCAGCCGTCGTTGTCGTAATCGAGTGCCACGATGCTGGTCGCATTTCTCAGGCCGACGTCGGGCAGCGCCACAGGTTTGGCGGACTTGCCGTCGACGTTCTGCCACAACGTGACCGCCGGTCTATCGGCACGAGCAAAGGCAACATCCGGCCAGCCGTCCTTGTTGAAGTCGCCGATCCCAGCAGCAACGGTGTTGCCCTCCATCCACAGTTCCGACCGCGGCCACCTCCCTTCCCGAGGGTTCGTCATCAACGCCGGCTTTCCTCCGGCGGACACAATATCCACCGCGCGATCGTTGTTGTAATCGGTTGGAAGCACGACGTGCGCGCCAACACCAAAGCCGGTGGCTTCAGTTACATCCGTGAAGGTACCGTCTCCATTGTTCCGATACAGGATGCTAATCGTCGGACCGCTTACATACCCGCTGCCGACAACGTACAGGTCGGTATCGCCGTCGTGGTCGTAGTCGACCCAGGCAAGTTGCGCGACGTGTCCGCCGGCGTTGATGTGAGCGTCGGCGGTGACGTCCTTGAACGTTCCGTCGTGCTGATTGTGATAGAGCACTACCTTTGCATCACGACCGAGCGACACTGCGAGATCCGCAAAGCCATCGTTGTCGTAATCCGAGACGGCGCAGCCGATCGCTGAGCGCGTCGGGTCCAGGCCGGCGGATTTGGTGACGTCCTGGAACTTTCCGTGGCCTGTGTTGTGATACAGGGCCATTCCGCCGGTAGCTCCGCCCGAACCAACGAACAGATCGGGATTCCCGTCATTGTCGAAATCAAGCCAGCACGCGGCAACATCGGCGGTGACGTCGTTTGTCTTCGCACCAATTCCCGAGAGGCCGGCGGTCGCTGTCACATCCGTGAACCTCACTTTGATCGGCCGCGGCACACTCGATTGCGGCAGCCGCGCCTGTTCTCCGACCGAAAGGACCCCTTGCTCGCCGTACGCGAGGCTCATGGGGACGCCGAGCTTTGTTTGTGTAAGGTGCTGAAAAACCGTGAGGTGCTTGCGGGCTTCTTCCTGGTTCCCGAGACGCTGGTACACGCGCGCAAGGCCGAATTCTGCTGAGGCATGGTACGGATTCAACTGGAGAGCTTTCTGAAACGCGGCGATGGCGGTTTGATCATCCTGCATTTGCACTGCGGATGCGCCAACGAAATAGTGCGTATCGGGATCGTCGGGAGCCAACTGTGCGGAGTGTCGAAACGCGTCGACAGCTTCTTTCGGCTGGTCCGCTCCTCGATAGAGCAATCCGAGATTGAACCACGCTCGCGCGTTGCTCGGATCACGTTTCACGACTGCTTGCAGCGCAGCGCGGGCGGCGTCGATCTTCTGCTCGTTGAGCAGAGAGATGCCTTCGTTCAACCGGGCGACCTCGAGCTTGGGATCGCGAGTATACGCGCGCTGGAACAGGCGGGTCGCTTCGGCAAAGCGCTGCTGGCCCATGTAGGCGACCCCGAGGTTATTCAAGCGGACTGCTTCTACCGCGTTGGAGGACCCAGTCGAAGAAGCTCCGGAGCGTTCCTGCGGATCACCGATTCGCCGTGGAGCTCCCGGGGCGAGCGTTCCCAGAGCTACTGCCAACATGAGCGTTAGTCTTGGAAGGCGAGCTTGCACGTCGATCCTCCGCGCGTTTCGAATAGGGTCGCGCTGATGTTATACCCTTCCCTTCGGTCACCGTGACGGTCTCGTCCGCTGCGACATTGGACAGTCTGTCCACACGACCGCTTGGCCATACAATCTCAACCGACGATGGGGCCGGCTCCGCACCAAGACCAAAGGTCAAGACCAGTTCGCTTTGCGAAAGATAGGACGAGCCGCTGCGCATCATCTGCCACTGCTTGTCCGGGCCGGTGGTCACGCGTACGACGGCGCCGATGCCATCGCGGTTGGACTGCTGGCCGATCAACTTGACCCGCAGACTGTGGTTCGGCCCGCCGTCATTGCGGAACAAAAGAGCCGGGCCGGCATTGGTCATGATGAGAAGATCCAAATAGCCATCATTATTAATATCGGCGTAGGCGCCGCCGCGAGCGACACGCGGTGCGGAGAACGCAACTCCGGCATTCGCCGCTTCGTCTTCGAACTTTCCCTGGCCCAGGTTATGAAAAAGATGCGGCGGCTGACGATACGTGATGCGCTTCTGGATCTTCTCGATATCGCTTTCGATATGACCGTCCGCGACGAAAATATCGGGCCAGCCGTCCAGGTCATAATCGAAGAAGAAGCAGCCGAATCCGAGCGTCAGCAGGCTCTCACGGCCGAGGTTTGTTCGTGGGGATTCGTCGACGAATAATCCGTTTCCTTCATTGTGGTAGAGCGCCATCATCTGATTCGAGAAGTTGCTGATGATGACGCTCGGGCGTCCCGACCGATCATAATCCGCGGCATCTACGCCCATGCCGGCGCGGGCGACGCCGTCCTCGCTAAACGCGATGCCCGCGGTCACCGCCTTTTCAGTAAAAGTGCCGTTGCCGTTGTTCAGGTAAAGCTTGTTGGGCTGAGTGTCGTTGGCCAGCAGGATGTCGGGCCAGCCATCGCCGTTGTAATCGAGGATGGCGATGCCGAGGCCTTTGGACGTAACGTCGAACATACCGCACTTTTTGGTGGCATCCTCGAATCTTCCGTTGCCAAGGTTGTGCCAGACACGGACCGAGGCCCCCTTATACGATTCCGGTGTGCAGTAGGACTTGTGCGACCCGTCCAGCGTACAGAACAAGTCGTTCTCAGGAGACCACTGGACGTAGTTCGCGACGATCAGGTCCAGCTTGCCATCTTTGTCGTAATCGACCCATGCCGCACTCGTGCTGAACTCTTTCACTCCTTCCATTCCGGCAGTCTTCGTCACATCGGTGAACGTGCCGTTGCGGTTGTTGTGAAAGAGATGACTCTGGCCGAGAGCACTGATGAAGATGTCGTCGTAACCGTCATCGTCGTAGTCGCCGATCGCGACACCCATGCCGTAAATAGGAATGGTGAGGCCGGACTTAGCGGTGACATCGGTGAACGTACCGTTGCCATTATTGTGGTAGAGCTTCAGCGTAGTGGTGCCGTGGGAGGTATGCCCGGCAAAATCCGTGCCGTTCACCAGAAGGATGTCGGGATAGCCGTCGTTGTCGTAATCGATGAACGCACCGCCCGGACCGAGAGTCTCGGGCAGGTATTTCTTGCCGAACGCGCCGTTGTTATGCACGAAGTGGATGCCGGCAGACTGCGTTATGTCGGAGAAGTGGATCTTCTGCGCAAAGGCGGGGACGCACGCCAATACGCAGCACACAAGGCAAGTCAGCTTGCATTCATTCGACATTCTTGTCCTTTTCATCGGCCGACATCGGCACCGCTGCGGCGCTTCTGCGAAACCGACTTCACAGGCGATTTAGTAACGGCGGACGTCAAAGGTACCGATACGTGTTCGTGGATGGGCTGCCTCTCGTTGTTATCCTCGGGGTGCAACTGGCGATAAGGTCCAGTAATGGCCTGCGCCGCTTCATCAGCTTTGAACCGCAGATAAAGATTGCGCTCGCGTTGCGCCTCCTTGGAGTTACCCAGTCCCTGGTTACACAACATAAGGTTGTAATGAGCCTGTAGGTCCTCGGGATCGACGCGTAAGACGTTATTCAGGATCTCGATCGCGCCCTGGTACTGGCGTTTCAGGAAAAGAATTCGGCCGAGGTCGTTCAGGACGACGCGGTCGTGCGGGTACTGCTCGAGGACGGTGCGCAAGTGACTAGCGGCTCCGTCGTAATCGCCGTCATTGCGCAGGACCTTGGCATAGAAAAAGTTCGCGCGGGCGAGACGCGGTGCGATCCTCAGCGCACGCTGAAGCACCTGGTGTGCCCGTTCCATGTCACCTTCCTGCACGGCGACGCGGCCGAGGTTCACCCAGCCGTCGGGGTTCTTGTCATCGATCTCCGTGATTTTCTCGAACGCGGCCCGTGCGCCTTTGAGATCTCCCTGCAATAGAAGGCCAATGCCATAGTCGTTCCATCGCGTCCAATCGTCTTTCTCCAGCATGATCTTCGGCTCTAGCGGATGGCTTCCGCGAGGCGCGACTTGCAGCTCGACTTCGTTCTCGTCGACAGCGACGATGGGCACGTCCGGGACCTCGGGCCGCTTCGCCGACACGTCTTGCAAGGATCCCGTGAACACGAACTTGCGATCGTCGAACTCCGTCGATGCTTTCTGTTCTTTCTGCGCCGGGTCGGGAATACCAGCAAACGCGAACTGCGTGTTCCACCACGCGAACTTCCGGTAGCACAACCGGGCATGAAGCTTGATCCTGTTCCCGACATTATCTGGAACATGCAGGCGATAGTGGACTGTATCGGCAGCGCCGGGCGGGATCAAGTGGACATACACGACGGCGCGCGCTGACCAGGCATTTCTCTTATTAATCGGATTGCCATTCGCATCCACCAAAAGCGAGCGATAGAAATGAGCTCCTTTGTCGACGGGCCCCTTCCCATCGCCCTCGACCTTGCCACTCCAGAAGATCACCTGGCCTTGGTCGTCGGTAGCTTTCAGTTCGAGCCATGTATCGTAGGCATCGACCGTCCCGCCGGGGAAGAAGTGCCCGACTTTGCGCGTGCGTACGACAACGTCAACCAGCACGTCTTCTCCGCGGCGAACAGCTGCATTCACGCGATTCAGTGGTGCCGTGACTTGGGCAGCTTCTTCGCCGTTGGCCGGAGTCACCGATGTCTCGGCTTCTTCCCCGACGGCGAAGGTCGTGGCCTGATCGCTAGCGATCGCACCATTCGTCACTCGGACCGCGCGCGCAGGCGACAGCGCGAAAATGTCGACGGTCACGCTGCCTTTGAGAAAGGCTTCTGTTAGGGCGAGTTGTTGGGCATCCTGGTTCGCGGTGGGAATGGCTGTATTCGCAGCTGGGAAGCTGTGGGAATGGATTTTTCCATTCACCTGGCCGTCATCGCGAGACGACACCATTGGCATGTGGCAGTCGGCACACTGCTGCGGCTTCGGGGGGTAATAGAAAGAGCGCGCTCCTTCGCCAGATACGCCGCTGGCCTGCCAGTTGTCGTATTCGTTGAAGCCGCGGATCCAGCGGTAATGATTGACCGGCACGTCCAGGTGCACCTTGTGACAGCTCGCGCAGAACTCGGCCGTCTGGGTCCGCATGAACGGTTTCAGGAACACGCGGCGATGCGGCTCGGGATTGAGCCGGATCATATAGTCGTGAAGATACCGAACGATTGGATTCTTGCTGGCGGCAAGCTCGTGGAGCCTGGGGTAGGCGAGGACGAAATCACCCTGTCCCATCGTACTTTTCACCTTCGAGATGGAATGGCACATCATGCAGCCCAGGCCGGCTTGCGCCTCAGGCGTGTGCACGATCAGCTTGATCGGTGTATCCATCTTGCCGCTGTAGAGCACGGCCGGATCGTGGCACCCGCCGCACCATTTCGAGGGCTTTGTGCCAACGACATCCTGCATGTATTCGATACTCTTGCGGTACCACTGATTGTTGAACGACGAGAAGTGGTGCGCCGAGGCGTCCCACTGCTTGTAGATATCAGCATGGCAGCGCTGGCAGGCATCTGATTCCATGAAGTACTTCCCCGGAATGAGCTTGCCGTCTTCAGTCTGAGCGGAACTTGGAAAAAATGGGCCGGAGGGCCCATCGCCCTCGCCCGCCATAGTCTCAGGAGGTTCGATGGGATTTTGAATCTGGTGACTGCGAGCCCACCGTCCTTCGCGCAGAGAGTAGGCACCGTAAGCAACGAGAGCCAAGGCCAGCGTCAGGCCGGCGAAACGAAAGGCGTATCCTACTCCGCCCGTCATCCATCCACGTCGACCCACCCAATAGGCTCCGAGCGCGACGACCGAGAACAAGGAGGCGACGATGTGAGCATTGAACCAGAATGCTTGGGGCCTTGCGGTGCCGATGTACAACAGAACACACCCGAGCACTCCGCCGGCCGCAAATGCTATCCATCCGAGAATCTCCCCGGCAGGCTTCCCACGTAACTTTGGCAAAAACGCGAGAAACGCCAGCAGAGTAAATGCGCCGCCGAACGCGTGTAACCCAACAATCACGATGTAAAAGATGGTCGGGCTCGGAAATGCGTAGAGGTAGACAGCAGAGGCAATAAGGCCCGCGAGGCACACATACACGAGCGCTTCTATGCGCGAAAAATGGTTCCTGTCAGCCATCCCACCAGTCCGGACCACCCCCACTCAGGTGGCCGGGAGATTATCTTGCTGGTTATAACCGTGTCTATAGTATGAAAAGACTAGACCTTTGAAGCTTGCGCGCGCCCGATCGGGGGGCGCTGAAACCCGAATCTTGATTCGATCGCCGCGGCGACATCGAGAACCTTCTCATCGTCATATGGTCGTCCCAGCAGTTGGACCCCTAACGGCAGGCCATCCGAAGAGCGGCCTACGGGCACCACCACTCCCGGTAAACCAAGAACATTCGCGATCTGGGCATATCGCATGCTTTTTATGTAATCGGCTGGATGCGAAGGTCCCCAACCGCCTTGTCCATGCGCGAACGCCGGTCCTGAACACACCGGCGCGAGAATCGCTGCGTAAGGACGCATCGCGCGCAGTGCCTCCGCACGCACCCGGTCGCGCTCTGTCAAACCGGTCAGGAGCGAATGCGGAGTGAGCGGTCTCAAAGTCTGGGCATACACGAGGAAATCGCGGACGATCGGACTAAGTTGGGTCTGATCGACATTACCTTCGCGGAGCATGATGTCGGCTGCGGAGACGAAGATCATGCGCCAGATCTCGAGCGCTTCCTGGAACCTCGGCAGCCGGAATGGCTCCAGAATGGCGCCGGCATCGTCGAGCGCCCCGACAGCAGCACGGATTGCTTGGATCGTCTCTCCGCTGACCGGCGAATCAACATCGATGTCTAAAATGCCGATGCGGGCGCCGCGGAGTGACGATTGGGGATCGGCGGTAGAGACGGGAGATGCCATCGGATCCCCATCCTCAACTCCCGCGGTGATGGCAAACAGGGTCCTGACGTCCTCGATGGTGCGTGCCATCGGCCCCACCACTCCCATGTAGCTCCATGGCCCTACACATTCCGGATAATGGCCAGTTCCCGGTATCCGGCCGGGAGTTGGTTTCAGACCACAGATTCCAGTGAAGTGGGCCGGCACGCGAACCGAGCCTCCCCCGTCGCTGCCGATCCCCGCGGCGGACATGCCGCTGGCGATCGCCGCCGATTCGCCACCGCTAGACCCACCGGCCGTACGGGACAAGTCCCATGGGTTACATGTGCGTCCGTAGAGCTGGTTGTCGGTTTCGTACGCGAGAAGCATTTCGGGCGTGTTGGTCATTCCAATGACGATTGCGCCTGCTGCCTTCAGTCTTTCCACAAGGGGAGCGTCCGACGCGGCAACATATCCGGCGCGCAGCCGGCTCCCCGCCTCAGCCCGCATACCAGCGACGTCGATGCAGCTCTTGATCGAGATCGGCACGCCCAAAAGGATCGGCAGGTCGGTTTCCGAGCGGACGAGCTCATCGGCCGCGCGCGCTAAGGCTAAGACGCGTTCGAAATCGATCTCGACCATGGCATTCAGCAGGGGGTTCAATGCCTCGATCTGTTTTAGGTACATACGAGCGAGTTCGACGCACGAAAGTTTTTTCCGATGAATCAGTTGCGCTGTCCCGCGGGCGGAAGAGAAAAGAATGTCGTTCATGCTTTTTTGAGCCGAATGTTCTGTGCCGCAAGCGCCAACTAACGTGCTCGATATCGGTTTTCTCCGCAGCTCCAGCATTCTACAGAACTTCGGGACGCAACAGAGCCTAAGGACGCGCAAACTTCGCGTCGTCTATCGGGACATTTTGAGTGACTTGGAGCAAATGGATGTCCATCGTTCGATTAGGCCTGGTAATAACCAAGTGCATAGGAACTTGTATGCGATCGAATGTTTTGTAGTCCCCATAGTCGATCTGGGTGGGATTCAGACCAAGCGACGATGAGCCAAATCGCAGCTGCCGGAGCAACAGGCCGGTCTGCCGGTCGAAATACAACTCTAGGGGCGGACCAGACGAGTTCGTGGCAAATATCAGTATCGCGTCGTGATCACCAACTTTTTCTGTCCTTATGACTCTCAACTGCCCGAAGGCCTTCTTCAAATTGATCGGAAACTGCAAATCGGCATCCACCTTCGCACCTTCGATGTCCGACTGCGGCATGTCGCTAACAGGACCTGCCGCAGACCTGAACCATCCATTCTGATTGTCAATTATCGTGGAGTTATCTCCCGCGGGCATATGCACAATCATGGCCTGCCGGGCCGGTGGTTTTGAAAGAATCTCAATAGGAAACCCAGGTCCGGCGCCGAAAGTAACCATGCCGCTTTCGACCCGACTCGACACATTTTGGATCGCGACAGCGCCGCCGACTGCTTGGATGTACTTTGCGAGCACATCATCCGACGATGGCAGATCGGTCTTATCCTCGACCAATTCGTCCGGTGCCAATCGAGCCTCGGAAAGATACGGCGCGGTGCTGTCGACCATTGGTATGCTCACCGGCTTAGGTGAACCGCGGTGGCAAGTGTAACAAGTAACAGCTCGTTCACCGTGAAACTCGCCTCCATTTAGGGCGAATACCATCCGGATCATGCGGCGGGCGATTTGCTTCGGCGGTTTGTCATCTTTATCGAAGGTGTCGCGAACATGGCAGAACTCGCACTGGACACCTAACGATGCGGATATGAACTGCATCGCCGGAATCAACTGGTCGGGAGGAACATCCTTCAAAACTTGCAGGTTCTTAAATCTTGGCTGCACCGTCTCCTCTTGCGCGTTCACCGGTCTACTTCGCAGCCCAGCTTCGCAAAGAAAAAGCGCATACATCCATGCCATATTCAAGCCGACTACATACGCACCCCTGAGAATCCTTCTGCTGCGATTCGTCATTCGGTGAACTGGTCTCCGTGGATGGCGATTTTGTGATCCGTGAATTTGGTATGCATGGTCGGAATCGTATATTTCGGCATATGACAATTCACACAATCGCGGTTTGAAACCGTGCATGTACGGATCGCATGAGTTCCGGTTTTCGTGGCGTCGCTCGCCGGTAAATGACAGCTCACGCAGACTTTGTCGTAAAAGGCGGCATTTTGCACTCGGGGTTTGTGGGAGTCGTGACACGCTGTGCAGGTGAGTCGCGCATTGCCATTGCCCCAGCAGCGGCTTTGCTCCAGTCGGTAAGCGGGAAATCGCAGGACAAAGATGCCGGTAACCATGCTGAGGCTGACATCCGCCGAAGTACGATGACAGGCGCCGCAGAAATCCACCGAATCAGCCGGGCTGAGGCGCGCAGGATTGAAAATGAGAGTCGGGGTCGTCGCATCATGTTGCACGCTCATTTGCGCGACATGCTGCGCTCCCGGGCCGTGGCATGCTTCACAAGTAACGCCCGGAATCATTCGTTCGGGATGAAATTGACCGTCGGTGCTTGATGCTGTGGAATGGCACCCGAAACACAGCGGAGGCTCTTCCGGGGACATCCGTCGACCGAGCGCGGTGTCGATGTCATTAGCCCGGAACCGAGGGTGTCCGGTTGTGAAGTCCAATCCGTCGAGAAGCCTGTAATAACTCACCCGGCTCTCAAAATACATTCCGTTCTGCTGATATAGAAAAGTATCTCCGAACTGTCGGTCCCCGAATACCCAGTTCAAGTCCGTAGAGGCGGACTGTTGGCCATTGGTGACCGAATATTTCGCCCCAGTCGCCGTTTGGGACAATGAGTAGTCATAGGAGCCGTTACGAAACTGCATTGCACGAGGAATGTTCTTAAACGCATCTGCCGTTGCCCATGACACTGCATGGGCCATAGGCGTATTCTTCTGCTTCTCGACTATGTCGCGATGGCAGTGTGCACAGGTTTCAGATCCTACACATTGGTCGCGTGCGAACGTCCCCTTGGTCGGCCACCAACCGGGACTTAGCAGCCGGATCTCAGTCGCCGTACTGACTTCGCGGCCTTTATTTGACGCCGAGCCTGCGGACATATTGAAGATGCGAGGCGCCACCAGAATGATCAGGAGTAGAACGCCAAGAACCGAGACAGACCTCAACATATTTGGGTCGCTTATTCTACGTCATTTGGATTTCAGTTTCGCCAATGCTTCCTTCACTCGGGGCGCCAAGGAAGAGTCAGGCGCTTCTTTCAAGTATCTTTCATATTCCTTTGCGATTTCATCGTCCTGCCCTTTGCCGGTGAGTGCCTGAGCCACGATCAAGTGGGAGATTGCAAACTGCTTGTGGTTGGGCAGAGAAGGAACTTTACGGGCGTTGACGAGGGCGAGGTCGGTTTTGCCGTTTTGCAGCTCCGCATTGGCGAGCGCTGTGAGGATCTGCGCGCTCTCCGGTTGGCCGCCAGCCGCGCGCTCCAGGTAAGGCTCAGCGTCCTTGTATTGAGCGTTGTCATAGTAGAACTGACCTAGATAGACGTTGGCCTGTGGCAGAGTCGGATCAATCTGTGTGGCGGAGCGGAAAGCCTCCACGGCTTCCTTGCCGTCGTGCAATTGGAGTTCCACCAGTCCAAGATTATTCAATGCTTCTGCGTATTTCGGAAACGCAGCAATTGCTTTCCGGAAATGATCTCTGGCTGCCTCCCAGTGTTTCTTGTCCATCTCCTTTGAGCCCAGGCTGCATTCCTGCCTGGCAGCTTCTGGGATGTCCAAGGGGAGAGTCGGGCCGGGCACGCCGCTGGCGGTCTGCACTGGGCGAACCTGTATGTTTTCGGTGATATACGGTCCCGCTTGGCTGCCTCCCGCGTCAAAGAGGTCGCTTTCCGTTGTCTCGACACCGGGCCCGCTCAGCCGTATTCGATAACGCCCGCCGGACACGTTGCCGAATGTAGCGCTGCCATTTCCATCGGTTGTCCGCATATCGGCGACACCTCCGTACGGAGAAATCAACTCTGCCCGCAGCCCTGGCGCGGGCCGGTGGCTCTGCAGGTAAGTGACACGAACGGTTATGGTGCTATTTCCAGCAGCAGTACCCGCACTCATCGTGGTGGTCTGGCGTTGTGCGGCACTTGCCGCAGAGAGAAAAACGAGCGCCGAAGTCACCAACCAAAGATGGCTCGATCTCATGATCGTTCTCCCTTCTTGCCGAAAGAACCTTCCGTTTGTGAACGCCGTCCCCGTTAAACGACCAAACCACCTGCCAGAAACCAGCGGCAGTCATGATTTCTGCCTCCGAACAGCCGCGTTATCGCTTGCTCTCCCGGATGGCTGGAACATCCAAAGCCAGATCGGCCGTTCCAAACAATCCCGTACGGTTATCGCGCACGCCAAGACGCAAAATGTATTTTCCCGGGGTCAGCCGGATGGGAACCGTCATAGGCAGCTCTTGCTTGCGCATCCGTTGGTAAGTCGGTTCCGGGAGCGATGCCTCTGCGGTTTGTACCTCCGCCTTCACCAACTTGCCCTCGGGGGTGAACGCCTGCACTTCAAACTGCAATGTGCAGTAGTACTTGTTCCCGGCTTCGGATTCAAATGAAAGCGTAGACGTATCCACGGCGAATTCAACGACGGTATCCGAATTCGGCGGCGGAGGTAACGCGCGAGCCATGAAGATCACTTCGGTAGAGGGCAGCGAATTAGCTGTTAACGCCGCCGTCAGCGCATGCTCGCCGTTGTCCTTTCTCCAACCCGAAGGATTCACCGCGAAATATCCACGGCGGTACCGCAACTGCAGACTCGGCCGGTCCACCTGCATTTTGATTTCGCGAAACTTTCCGTCCCACTTTCGGTTGCTGGGATAGTAGCCCAGCATGTAATAGGAACTCGACTCTCGCAGCGCCGATTGAATGGCCTGATCGAGATCGTTGTTACCGAAGTAGCGTCCACCAGTATCCCGCGCAATCGTTTCCAGAGCGTCACGCGTGGAGAATCGCCGGAAGGTTTCGTCTGTCAAGGCGCGGTTCGCGTCGATACCAAGGTGGATCTTGCCGCTCGTATCGCGGCCGCTGAGGCTCGGATCGCCAAGGCTTTCGGGCACCAGCCCGCCCGCATCAATGGTGTAGGTAGCGACATGTGCATCGTTCAGCAGATTGATCGTCCGACGGATTTGATCGCTATAATTTCTTTCCGTCTCCATGCTGGAGGGTGAATCGCCCACAACGGAAAACGGGAAGCCGGTTGAAAACCACAACAGCACCTTTCGTCCACGTTGTCCGGACACGAAGCGAGCGATTTGTTCCAAAGCCGAAAGGGTAGCGGAAATGCGGGTATCGCGCGAGAAGTTCTCAGATTCCCGCTCGAAGCGGTCCATCAAGTAGGCAATATCTTCGAAAATAGTGGCGTTGCTTCCGCCGGCCGCAAGCGTGGCAGGAAGCCCAGGGTCCGGGCCGCTGCCTGTCGGCCCACCCTTGGCCTGCGGTGGTAAATTGACGATGGGCGCGGGAACAGAAGCTGACGGTGTTTCCATCTGCCCGCCGGTGCGCGCCATCGCGGGTGTTTTCGCCAGGTAGCGGTTCAGCGCGGCCCGCAACAGAAGCGGGTCCTGGGTGAATTCCTGCAGCACCGTAAGTTTGTCAGTAAGGGCAATCACTGCCAACTTCAGGTTCGGATCGTACTGCCGGGCCAAGAACTTTAACATCTCCCGCTTCACATAGATCTGGCTCTGCGGAGGAGTGTTGAGGCCGTCGAGCAGCAGCACAGCCACGGTGCCGTTTTCCGCATTCGCCTGCGTCACCACGGGGCGGTTCGTGGTTACGTGCTCAGGGACAACGGGCGGCAGCGTTGGGTTTACACGCTCAGGACTTCGTTCGGAGAAGGACGTGATCTGCTGACGAACGCCGTTCTCGGTCAACGTGAAGTCGTTCGCTTTCAGAGCCTGAACCGGATGGCCTTCCTTGTCGAGGACAACAGCATCCACCAGCACCATTCGAGTGGTGACGCGCAGAACGAGTCCGGGATCTTCCGGAGGTGGAGAAGGCTGTTGCGCGAGGACAAGCGCACCTGGCACAACCAGCAGCACCGTAATCCGCAGGACAAATCGCTTCATAAAGGCAGGTCCTTCAAGTCGTTTGCCGTTGCTACTCGTTTGCCGTTGCTACTGCGGCAAATGGGGCTTAGGCCTGAGTTTCTGGTACATCAGTATGGCCTGGTCTGCGTCGCTAGCACGCCCTTCGCGCCGATATGCGACGCTGAGCTGGTAATAAGCGTAATCGGTTGGGTGCAGCCGGATCGAGGTTTCCAGATCCTGAATGGCATCCTTCAGCTTCCCTTGCTCTAGCAACGCCTTCCCCAGCTCAAAATGAGCATCGGAATGATTGGGCTGGCGGCTCACCACGTCTTGCAATAGCGGGATGGCTGCGTCTGCCTGATGCATCTCCAACCGCACGAATCCCAACTGGTATTCCGCGGGAAGGTAGCCGGGATTGACTGAGAGCTCCTGCTGAAATTGATCCGCCGAATCATCCAGGTTCCCCTGTTTGAGCGCCACCATGCCCGAACCATAGTGAGCCTCGGCGGTGCGCGGATCGAGCTGCAAAGCCCGTTTAAACTCTGCAAGTGCCTCGGGATAATTCTGCTCCTGGGCGTAAGCGTGGCCCAGCATCAGGTGTACGGCCGGCACATTCTGATCCTTTTCCACCATCCGGGAAAATATGCGCGCGCCGTTTTTCGCGTCTCCGCTCCGTACCAGCGACACTCCGGCCGCGTAGAGCAGGCCAGCATTGTCCGGCAACTGGTCAAGAACCGGGCGCAACGTCTGCGCGCTCTCGACAAACTTGTCGCCCATGTAGTAGCAGAGGCCCAGCATCTCGCGGATGGAGAGATCGTTCGGCGTGTGCCGCAACTCGCGCTCCAGCGGCCCTGCGGCTTCGTCGTACTTCTCCGCACGAAACGCAGAAACACCCCAGTTGCGGTCGAGGCTGGGAAGGGAAGGGTCCCATTTCGCCGCTTGCGAGAATTCCCCGGCTGCCTGGGCATAACGCGAAGCGCGCGCGTCAATGACTCCCAGGTTGTGATACGCCTGTCCGAGCAGAAGCGACACTGATTTCGTGTACGCAGCCTCCGTTCGGGCGTCGGGTGCGGAATCTCCAGGCCGCAGCATCATGGAGCGAAGCTCCTGCAGATTGAAGTCACCGTTCGCCTTCTCAGTATCACGCCCGGGGTTGCTTGCCCGATCCTTCTCATTCGTGGCGCGAATCTGCTGAGCCTTGGCCGATTGCGAGGCTGCCTCCTCATCCTCACCCATCTTGCGCAGCGCTTCTGCGAGTCCGTCGTAGGCGCCCGCCATCGCGGCGTCCATCTGTCGCGCAGCCGGACTCAGCTTGATGACAGAGCGAAAGGCGTCCGCCGATTTTACCCATTGCTGCCCGGAGGCGTAGCACTGGCCGAGATAAAAAAAGGCCCGAGGGTCTTGAGGCTGGAGTTTGGCGGCTTCTTGCAGCGAGGTCTCCGCCCTGGCCAATTCCAACTGGCTCTCGCCGCGCGAAACTTCTGGCGCTTGTGAGCTCAACAGCGCAGCCAGCCCAAGATAAAACTGGACGTCCGGATATTTTGGGTCCAGCGTAGCTGCGCGCTCGAACTCTTTTGTCGCCAGCTGCGGATACCCGGTCGCCAAGAAGGCGCGCCCGATCAATACGCGCAACTGCGGCCTGTCGGGCATGGAGTTTTTCATCTCGTCGAAGAGCACAATCGCCAGCGACGTCTTTTTCAGTTCCAGATCTGCCAGCGCAAGGCTGTACGCTACGTCAAAATCGGTGGTCACGCCTAGCGCCGCGCGTAGCTCGTCGGCCGCGGCCTGATAGTCCCCCCGCAGGAAATGGATCTTGCCCAGCAGGACGTGGGCGCGGAAATGATCGGGATTCTTCTGCAGCACCGCATTTGCATCGGTTTCCGCTTTCGCCGTGTCGCCCGAATAGAGCTCAGTAATGGCGAGGTCCAGGACGGCATTCGTATCATCCGGGTTCGACGCCATCGCCTGATGGAACAACTGCTCCGCGCCGGGATAATCCTGCCGGGCAGCGCGAAGATTGCCAAGATGGTCGAGCCCGATCGCAATGGCCCGCTGATACTCCTTTGCCGCACTGTCGTAGTTTCCAGCTAGCTGATAGGTCTGCGCGGAATCGAAATGCTGCTGCGCAGGGTCGCCTTGGGATGCCGCACTTGCTCGCGCTGGCACTGTGCTTCCGGCGGAGGGCGCCGCGCTCTTGGAAGACTTCTGAGCGCCAAACGCGGGCATTGTCACCGCCAATGCGGTGGCAAGGAATATTCGGCTGATTCGGAGCGACGGTATCATTGTGGAGCGGGCTTCGTATTTGCGGATTGCGGCATGATCTCGCGCTTCAATTTGTCATTCAGAGCCTGGTGCAATTTCTGATAGGTCTCAGTTTGTGTTTTTGCTTCGGCGGTCATTCCCAGGCGCGCATAGACCAGCGCGAGCTGGTAGTGTGTCTGCGGAACGTCGGGCCGCAGTTTCAGCGCGGTTTCCAAGGCTGTTCGCGCACCAGCGACATCTCCCTGGCGCAGCCGGATCACCCCCAGCTCCTGCTGAGCGCCGGCATGGTCCGGATCTGTCTTCACCACCTCCTCCAAACTGCTGCGGGCGGCGTCGAAACTTCCCTGGCGCTCATCGAGCATCGCCAGGTAATATCGCGCGTCATTATTATTAGGGTCGAATTGCAAGCTGCGTGTGAACGCGAGCCGTGATTCGGTTTCGTTCCCTTCGTCGTAATCGATCATCCCAAGCAGAAACAGCGCGTGCGGATCGTCAGGGCGCTCCGCCACCATTTTGTGCGCCAGCGGATCCACGATTTCCTGGAACCGCTGTGTCTGCTGCAAAATCCTGCCATAAATGTACTGCGCGTCTGGGTTGTCGGGCTCGAGGCTATACAGGCGCTTCGACGCCAATCTGGCGGCCTCAAGCTCCCCGACTTGCATATACTCGACGGCAAGCTTCATCAGCACCCCGGGGTCGTCCGGCTTCACCGCGTCCGCGCGCTTCAGAAGTTCGACAGAATCCTTCCAGTGTTTGTCCTCGGCGGCAAAGCGGGCGGAATCGAATAGGATGTCGAACGATTTCGGCTGCAAGCGTAGCGCCTCGGCCAGCAACTGCCGCGCGTCCGCCTTCCTGCCCTGGGCTTCGCGCACCCGCGCCAGCATGTGCACGTAACTGGCGCCAGGATTTGGAGGGCGGATTCCCTCCATCAGTTTCGACGCGTCCTGGACATAACCGTTGTGCAACAACACCGCCACGAAATCGAGCGCCGTTCCTTGACTAGCCGGCGGCAGGCGCAACACCTGCGAGATCAGGGCAGGAACTTTGTCGGCCTGCCCGATTTCGAGGTAATCAGCGGCCAGCAGCGGAAGAACATTAGGCGGGCGCGAAGTCGCTGGAATGCGCTCTACTGCCGCTACCGAATCCTGAAACTTGCCGGTCTGCTCGTAGAGTGTGGCCAAAGCCAGGTTAGCATCTCGATCGTGGGGCGCAATCTTCGCCGTAATCTCATACGCCGCGACCGCTTCCGCCGCTTTTCCTTCCGACCGGTACAAAGCTCCAAGGCTGCGTTGCGCCTGGAGGCTGGACGGATCCAATTCAAGGACGCGATGGAATAGGGCCTCCGCCTCTGGATTGCGCTTCTGGCGGACGCGTAGCTCAGCCATCAGTTCCAGAGCCCAGACTTCGTTCGGATGGGCTGTCAGCACGCCCCAGAGCTGCTGCTCGGCGGTGGGCAGTTGGCCGTGGCGGATGAGATCGGCTATTCGCGTCCTGGCGGGGACTTCGGCGATGACAGTGGACGCCAATATAAAAAAGATGACTACAGCGAGCGCGGCGGGCCGCCAAGCTTTGAACTCACCATTTGGTGCGCGGCACACCACTGATCCGACTCCAGTTGTGCAGGAGGAATGACTTGCACGAAATTAAAAAGGTGAGCTGGACAAGAAGTCAAGCCCACCTTTAGCTTAGTCTAACGCGCGGGCGCTAGAAGATGAACTTCAAGGCATACTGAATCTCGCGATTACCCAGGTTGTTCAGGTACGGCGTTCGACCAAAAGCCGATCCGACGTGCAGCTTGGTTCCCTGCACCACTCCGTTCACGATCTGCCCACCGTCGGCCTGGAAGGTCAGGTTCGTGTTGCTGTCGGCGCTGGAACTGCCGAAGCGGAACATCGGATGGTTGAACAGGTTGAAGAACTCCAGCCTGAACTGCAGGTGCGGGTTCTCGCCGAGATGAACCGGGATGCCCCAGTTCTTGTCCAAAGAGAAGTCGACGTCCCGGATGCCTGGGCCGTGGCACTGTCCGATGCCGGACTGCGGCGGCTGACCAAGGACATAACCGTTCATAGTGAAGGCCGCGGGGTTGATCCACTGCGACTTGTTCCCGGTGAAGCAGGACTGGCCAGTCATCAGCGGGCGAGCGCTGAAATTTGTCTTGGAGGCGGTGCCGTAAACTCCCCACGGATCCCCACCTATATCTTGCTCGGTCGCTAAGCCGCAGTTCTTTAAGCACGTGCCTGACAGTGTGCCGGTGATCGTAAGGGCATTGCCGGTTGCGAGGCTTATCACCGTGCTGGTCTCCCATCCACCCGCAACGCCTTTCACGAAACTATTCCGTCCTGCGAGGGTCGGCAGGTTGTAAACCAGGCTGGACGAGAACACGTGCGGCCGGTCGAAGGTGGATAGGCCGCGGCTGGCGCGCGTATTGTAGAGGTCCGCGATTCCGTCCTGGTTATTGGGGTAATCGGTTTCGGTGTTGGCGATGTTCTTGGACCAGGTATAACTCGTCTGCCAGACCGAGTTACGCGTCATCTTCACCGTAAACATCGCTTGCAGCGAATGATAAACCGAATCGCCATTATGGGCCCATTGGTAAATGGCTCCGGGCTTGCCGCTGCTGAACAAGGCGCCGTATGGGAACAGTTTGGGAGCATTGTCGCCAGACGCCCGTTCGATCCAGGCTAAACGGTTCTGCGGCGGCAACTGATCAATATCGAAATAGGTCGCGAGGTGAATGCCACGCAAGCCTACATATCCAATCTCCAACTTGGCGTTATTGAACGGCTGGAATTCACTTGTCAGGTTCCACTGCCAGCTATTGGCAAGATTCGTGTTCAGTTGCACGCTTTGGGTTGGCGTGCCTCCCAAGGAGGCATCGAACAAGTTGGCGCCAGCGGCAAAGGGACCGTCAAGCGTGCGCTCAGCGCCGGTGCCGACGGTGAACGGTGGATTGGCGCCCACCAGCCGGGTGCTGGTGCCGCTGATCGGATCGCGAGCGAAGAATTGCCCAACGCCCGCGCGTAGCACCCATTTCGCATTACCCCATACATCCCATGCGAAACCGATGCGCGGCGCAATCAGGTGGTTGTTTGACGGAACAATACTGCGATTCTTGGAATAGACACCTCCCTTGAAACCGAGCGCTTGACACCCATTCGGCGCCCCTGCTGCGAGCACGACGCCGTTGCAAGGATCCGCACCTAGAGCGGCAGAGTAGGCGGAAGGCTCGAAGGCTGCCAGCTTGTTATCAGCCAACCACGCTTGAGGCATGAGCGACCAGCGGAAGCCGTAATTCAGGGTTAACCTCCTGGCTACCTTCCACGTATCGCCAAAGTAGAACTCGATATCGCGCCAGCGAGGATCGCTGATAGGGTTGCGGTTGTTTTCGTTCACTCCCCAGAGCGTGCCCTTCAGGATCGTGTCTGACCACTGCTGGCCGGTCGGGCTACTCCAGGCAAAGCCAGGGCCGGAAAGGCTGCCGTTGTAACCTGCCGCTCCCCACATTCCGCCGGCCTCTTCGCCCTGTTCCTCGTCTTTCGAGTTCTGGTCGTAGAGGATGCCGAGCTTGAAGTTGTGCTTGCCCTTAATGATCGAAAAATCATCCTTCCACGTGAACAAGTCCTGGCGGTTGCTCCACGGGCCGAGGGTGCCAAGATACGTCGAGCACCAGCAGATCTGTTCGGGTAGCTGGCCGGCGTGCGTCTTGCCGCTGGTAGGAAAAATCAGCGGCATGGCGGAGACGATCGACTGCTGCAATCCAGGAGTATCGCCGGCCTGGGTGATGTTGATGCGGTTTGCCCCCCAGGAGAAGGCGAAATCGTTCACCTTGTTGCTGCCGAGGGTCGTGGTCAGTTTGGCCACCATCATCTTGCTGGGCTGCGACCATGAGTCGCTTACCGCGGGCCAGTTCTGTTCGCCCCACAGCCCGCCCTCTCCATATCCGTGCAACGGATTCTTCCAAGATTCATTGGTGAAGTTGATCATCAACGTGGTGCTCTTGGTGAGATTCACGTCGCCGCGGGCGTTCTCTTCGCGCCAGTCCAGTGGGATTCCCACCTGCGATACCCAGTCATAGGGGGCGCAGAGATTGCTGAGGTTCGGGTTTGGAAGTTGGGAGAGGTATGCCTGGCCGGCAGGGCTGAGTTGGGCCGAGGGAATGGTGTTGTTGGTAAATGGCTTTCCGGTAGTTGGATCCCTCGGGACCCCGGGCGCGCCGGAACCGGCTGGGCACCCAGCGATATCATTGAAGTTTCCACCACGCTCCGCAGCGGTGGGAATCCACCCCTGCCGCACCTGGCCGCGGCGCTCTCTGTTCCACTCTTGCGAGAAGAAGAAAAAGGCCTTCTGCTTCTTGATCGGACCGCCGATGGTGTAGCCGAAATCGTTGCGCCGCAGATAGTTTTTCTTTCCGCAAACCGGGTCCCCAGGCGTACAGTTCGCCTTTTGCTGGCCAAGGAAGTAGTTTGACGCATTCAGAGCACTGTTGCGGCCGAAGTAGTAGGCATCACCATGGAACTGGTTTCCACCCGCTTTGGTGACGATATTGATCTGCGCGCCACCGGCGCCGCCATACTCAGGGCCGTAGCTGTTGCGGAGGATCTTGAATTCCTGGATGGAGTCCACGGAGGGATAAATCAGAATGGTGCGTTGTGAGCCTTCGTCATTGTTGTTCGCCCCGTTTACGCGCCACTGGTTCGCATTGGCCGGCGCGCCGCTAAACGAAATGTCCACGCCTGCCAGCAGTCCCTTTTGCTTATTGTCGAAGCCTCCTCCCACCGCCGCGCCCGGCATGAGCGTAGTCAACTCGATGAAATTGCGGCCGTTCAGCGGCAACTGGCTCACCTGGTTGCTGAGCATCGTGCCGCCCACTTCGCCGTTCTCCGTGTTCAACGTGACCCCCGCCGCCTCCACGTCCACCGTCTCATTGGACGTGCCTACCGGCAACCGGAAGGCCGCGGTTGTGACTGTCGAAACGTGCACTGCCAGGTCCTTCTGCGTCACCGTCTTGAACCCGTCCTTGGATGCGGTGATCGTGTAGTTCCCGACCGCGACCTGAAGGATGTTGAAGTCGCCCTGCGCATCCGTGGTGGTGTTGCGCACAGCTCCAGTAGCCTGGTCGGTCAGCGTGAGTGCGCATCCCGGAATCACAGCACCGCTCTGGTCAGTGACTGTTCCGTGAATATCGCCGGTATTCCTCTGAGCAAACGAATACGGCAGGACGATCAAACAAAAGACGGCGAGAACAGCGAACGACCGTAACAGCCTGGAAGCCATACCCCACCCCTATATAGCGGGCTGTGCACAGAACCCCGCCTTTTCTCAAATCTGAGAACCCAATGGGAGACTGCTGTACGGATTAGCACTCTATGGGACGTCTCTGTCCCCACAAACAGAAACGTTTCTGTAAACGCGTCAAATTTCTAATACTAAAATACTAGCTTGTCAACAAGAATGTTTCTGTTGAAAAGAATCGTTTTTGTGAGCCGATAGAAGGATTTCGCCCTACAATGGCCGAGTTCCTGACTCTAACTATGGCCCGCCGCCCTCTTCCTCCTCCTTCTCGTGCCCTGTTGTGCCTCCTGCTCCTTTTTGCCTGGTCGTTGGCGGCGCAGAATGACACCTCCACTCCGGTTCCGCAGTTCGTCGATATCGCGCCGGGAGTTGGACTGACCGTTTCCCATCTGGCTTCGAAGGAGCAGCACTATATTGTCGAGTCCATGAGCGGAGGAGTGGGCTTGTTTGCCTGTGACAACGACGGCCGGCTGGATATTGTCGTAACCAACGGATCAAGTATCGATCGCTTCCGCGCCGGTGGCGATTTGATGGTCACTCTTTATCACCAAGGAGCCGACGGCAAATTCACTGACATCACCGAGCAGGCCGGACTCACCGTGAAAGGCTGGGGCATGGGCGTTGCCGTGGCCGATTTCGACAACGACGGTAATCTGGATCTATTCGTAACCGGCTACGGACATAGCGTTCTGTATCGGGGGCTCGGGAACTGCAAGTTTCAGGATGTGACTCAGAAAGCCGGGCTTGGTGGAATCACCGGTTTTGCCACCGGTGCCGCCTGGGGGGATTATGATCGCGATGGTAACGTTGACTTGTTCGTTTCCCGTTACGTCCACGTGGATATGAACCATCTCCCCGCCTTTGGCAGCGACGAAAAATTCTGTCGCTTCAAGGGCGTGCTGGTCCAATGTGGACCTTGGGGAATGGCGGGTGAAGGCGATTACCTGTTTCACAACCGCGGTGATGGGACTTTCGAGGATGTATCCAAGAAAGCTGGGATGGACGATCCCTCGGGCCGCTACGGTCTGGGCGCAATCTGGGGCGATTACGACAACGACGGCTGGCCTGATCTGTTCGTAGCGAACGATGCCGGGCCGAACTTCCTCTATCACAACCGGCATGACGGTACGTTTGAAGAAGTCGGCATGCTGTCTGGAGCGGCCCTCGGCGAAGACGGCCAGGAACTCGGCTCGATGGGAGTCGATTTCGCCGACTACGATCATGACGGCAGGCTCGACCTGTTCGTAACCAACTACACCGACCAGGTCGACAATCTCTACCGGAACCTCGGTGGAGGTGCCTTTTCGGATATGTCCTGGCCGGGGAAACTCGGCCAGCCAAGTTTCCCCTACGTGAAATGGGGGGCCGGTTTCGTTGATTTCGACAATGACGGTTGGGTCGACGTCTTCGTTGCCAATGGACACGTCTATCCGCAGGTGGACGCTATTCATGGCAGCCCTGGCTACAAAGAGCCTATGCAAATGTTCCGTAACAATCACAACGGGACATTCGAAGACATTTCCAAAGCTTCAGGCCTATTCGAGATGCCGCCCGAATCGCGCCGCGGCGCCGCTTTTGGCGACATCTATAACGACGGCAACATGGACATTCTGGTTCTCAACATCGGCCAGCCACCTTCGCTGCTGATCAATAAAAGCCGCAACAGCAATCATCGGGTTGAGTTTCAGCTGGTTGGGACTAAGAGCAATCGAGCCGCGATCGGCGCGCGCGTGACCGTCACCTCTCCCAGCTTCACGCAATTTAACGAGGTGCGCGGAGGCGGGAGCTATCTATCCCAAAACGATTTACGCCTCCACTTCGGCCTCGGTGCGGACGCGACGATAAGCAAGGTTGTCGTGTCCTGGCCGAGCGGACAGGTCGACACAGTGACCGATGTGCCAGCGGATGTCATTTACAAGATGACGGAAGGCAAAGGGATCACAGGCCGCGTTGCCCTGCCGGCGGTCGGCGCACCTGCCACTCAAGGCAAGCCTGCACCTGTGCCCGAAGTTACCGTTACCCCAAACCTGTTGCGGCCAAAGAGCACCCGTAAGGCTTCTGCGGCTTCGGCGGGGCCGCGATTCCTCTGGCGGTAGGCGTCGTCCGTTCGTACTCCGGCAGTCTGAGAGCCGGATTCATGGTCAATTTCTGTTGCGTGCTGTTCGCGGTGCTGACGTTTTGGCACATTCAGGTTCTCGTCCGTTCGCAGCCGAATGCGCAACGAGCCGCGTAGCCCTGCGTTTGATCAGGGGCGAGGCGGGCGGCGCGGTCGATTCCCGAATTATCAGCTCCGCATGTACTCTCAGGTTCTTCTGCACTTCGTCGGGATTGGTGATCCGCTTCAACAGGGTGATCGCGGCCAATTCTCCCATGCGGTGCATCGGTTGACGCACCGTTGTCAGCCTTGGATTTTGGAATGACGCCGCTTGGATGTCGTCGAAGCCGATCACCGAAATATCCTGCGGCACGCGCAACCCTTTGTCCTGGAAGGTCCTGATGGCACCGATCGCGGACATGTCGTTGAATGCCACCAGGGCGGTGAAAGGCTCCTTGCGATCAAGAAGTTTCTGACCGTAAACATATCCCTCATCGGGAGTCGATGGATCTTCGCCGCCGTGCTTGCTCTGCAACTGGATGGTCAGTTCAGGCAACACCTCTATCCCAAGTTTGTTCGCGGACTTGCAGACGCCCTCCCACCGAGTCTCCGTATCGGCGCTGCCGGGATGACCTTTGAAGAAGGCGATGCGCTTATGTCCGAGATCCACCAGGTGTTTGATGGCAACGTGCATGGCTTTGTGGTTGTCCACGGAAATGCTGGTTACTCCAGGGAGATCACTGTCTCCAGACACGCAGACGACCGGCACCGGAAGAGCGGTTTGAAGTGGCGTGTTCACGCAGATCAGCCCTTCCACACCGCGTTCGATCAACAGGTGAGAATACTCATCGATCAAGTCGGGCTTGCCACGATGGCTGGCGACGAAATAAAGATAGCCTTCGTGCAGAAGATGGTCCTCAATGCCGCGCATGATTGAGGCCGCGTATCCTTCGCTGATTTCTTGAAGCATCATTGCGACCATCAGGCTGCGCTGCTGTCGAAGCGAGCGAGCAAAGAAGTTCGGCCGGTAATTAAGTTCCTGGGCTGCTTTCAGGATTCTCGCTCTCGTTTCCTGCGAGATAGCCTGCGCTGCGGGCGCATCATTGACCACTACCGAGATTGTGGTCGTGGAAAGGCCAAGGTGCTTGGCGAGAGTTTTCAGATTGACACGCTGCTTGGATCGGGGCGCTCGTTGCTCGATGTCTTTTGTCGCGGGGGTGGTCACTTGTCAACTCGCCGAAAGGCCCTCTGCGTGAGGTCGCCGGCTAGGTCAAACTCTTTATCGTCGACCGGTTCGATATTGACTCAAATTTATCTCGCGTAGCAGAAACGTTTTTGTTGCGAATTGAAGCGATTCTTTCACAGACGACAAAAAGACGCTAGCGATTTTTGAGAAGCTCGGCGCAGAAGTTCAGCGGCATATTGCGCCATTGGTGCCGGTGCATCATCGGTTCGAATTATGCGCTTGATGAAAAAAGACCCCTAACATCGGCCCGTTCAATTGCGGAGGTCTTGTCACGGTCGACTTGCAATCAAAGGCGGTGCGTTACAGCGGCCAGTATCACGCTATGGCCCATTTTTCGCGCAGCTTTGCGCGCGGCGCATCCGGATCGGCAGCGAAAGTACCGCCCGGTTAGATCATGTCGCTGCCGACCTGAATGGCGAAACCGTCCTCGTGGTCACGAACCGGGCGCATTACGTTCCGTGGCCGTGCGTGTTGCGGACCAGCGTGCGGTTGTCGAACTTCCCGCCGATTCGATCGTCACTTTGCGGTGGAAGCGGCCTTAACGGCCGCCTTAACTGCAGGCAACAGCTCGAACCGCTGCATCTGGTCGCCGACGTGCACCTCGAAAGCGCCTGGTTCCACGACGGGCTTATTGTTCGGACCAACGAATGACATGTCTTCGCGGGTCAGCGTGAACGTTAGAGTGTCACTCGCTCCTGGCTGTAGCGGAATTTTTGAGAACCGCACCAGCCGCTTACCCGGCGGTGTCATCGATGCGACAAGGTCCGATAAATAGACCTGCACGACTTCCTTGCCTGCCGTTGTGCCGGTATTTGTGACCGTGACGCGTACCTGCACGGTTCCGTTTTCTGGGACAGAAGAGGGTGTGACTTGCAGGTTCGAATACGAGTACTTCGTGTAGCTGAGCCCCGCGCCGAACTCAAACTGCGGCTGAAATGCTTTGAGCCCAAACCCCTGGTCGCCGTTCTCGAACGCCTTCCGGTCGTAGGTGAGGAGCGCGTTGGGATCACGGGGGTAGGTGAGCGGCAGCCTTCCGCTGGGGTTCACATCCCCAAAAAGCACATCCGAAATCGCTTGGCCACCCTCGTTGCTGGGATTCAGTGCAAGCACGATTCCGGCGACTCTGTCGGCTACACGGCTGATGATGCGCGGTCGCCCTTCGATCAGAACCAACACAACGGGCTTACCGGTCTCAATCATTGTCTCGGTAAGGCGCAGTTGAGGTTCGGTCAGCGTCAGATCGTTGATGTTCCCCGGTGTTTC
Organism: uncultured Terriglobales bacterium; assembly: GCA_964559835.1. GTDB lineage: Bacteria > Acidobacteriota > Terriglobia > Terriglobales > Acidobacteriaceae > DAISJI01. The sequence continues at coordinate 63,739 of CAZLJE010000010.1, read as the reverse complement.
GGCATACGACGGCTCACCGGCCGCAACGACAATGACATCGGCGTTCCCGGCGGCCGCCTTCGCTGCGGGAATGTCGATCTCCTTCTCGAAATCAACTCCGGCAACATATGCGAGGTTTGTTGTGCCGAGCTTTGCTTCCAGGGCCCGTCGAACGGTTGGGCGGTCCTTCGGATACAAATCGGCGCGGTCGCCTTGCCAGGTGTACGTCCAGCCGTTGTTCAAAGAGACCAGCGTGTCAGCGGTCGGGCCGGTCAGCAGGACACGGGCGCCAGTACGCAGCGGCAGCACGTTGCCGTTGTTCTTCAGCAACACTACCGATTCCCGGGCCGCCTGCAACGCGACCGCGCGCGAGGCGGAAGTGCCGATACGCTGGCTTGCGGTGTCGTCCGGCAGCGCGCTGCGAAACAATCCGAGCTGATATTTCACGCTCAAGATGCGGCGCACGGCTTCATCGATGCGCGACATGGGCACCGAGCCTTCCTTCACCAGTTGCGTCAGCAGGTCCGCAAAGCTGTAATCGCTCGGCACCATGCTCATATCGATGCCCGCCATGATCGCCATACGGGTCGCGTCCTTCTCGGTGGCGGCGACGTGGTGAATGCTCGCCAGCTTTTTGATGTCCTCCCAATCGGAGACGACAAAGCCGTCGAACTTGAGTTCCTTGCGCAGAACGTCGGTCAGCAGATATCGATTTACGTGGCCGGGAATGCCGTTGACCTCCGAAGAATTCACCATGACGGTGCGCGCTCCCGCCTCGACCGCAGCACGGAAAGTCGGCAAATAGTATTCGCGCAGAGTGACTTCCGGGATCAGCGCCGGGGTCCGGTCGCGCCCGCTGGTTGGACCGGAGTACCCAATGTAATGTTTCAGGCTGCTCGCGACGTGATGCGGGTCGGAGGGATCGCTTCCCTCGTATCCGCGCACGAAAGCTGTGCCCATTACTTCCGCCAGATGAGGATCTTCACCGAATGTTTCGTAGAGCCGCGGCCACAAAGGTTGCCGACCCACGTCAAGAATGGGCGAGAAATTCCAGGGAATGCCGACGGCACGCGTTTCGTCGGCTGTGATCTCCGCTGCACGTAGCGCGAGCTCCGGATTCCAAGTCGCCGCCAGGCCGATCGGCTGTGGGAACAATGTGGACCCTACAACGTAATTCGCGCCGTGGATCGAATCGATTCCGTACAGTACAGGTATCTTCAGGCGAGTCTCGCCCGCGGCGGACTCGATCTGCTTTAAGATCTGATGCCACTTCTCCGGCGGGAGCGCTTCGTCATTGACGTTAAGAATCGAGCCGACGCCGTATTGAACGACAGCCTTGCGCAACGTTGCCGGATCGATCTCGAGAGACTGCCCCTTACCATTCGAGATCATGCCGATCTCGAGCTGAGTCATCTGGCCGACCTTTTCGGCGAGTGTCATGCGCGCGAGGAGTCGGTCGATTTCTTTCTCATGGTCCGGCAGCGAAGGACGCTGCTTAACGCGTTGCAAGAACACCGCGCTGTCCCGTACCGACGCCTGTACCGCCTCTCTCTGGGTCATATCCTGAGTGACAGAAAGAGCGGCTGAGAGGATGAGCGCAGCAGAAACTACGAGTAACACAAGACGACGTCGGTTGAGCAATGGCTCCTCCATGGCGGCACGTATTGTTATCCCTGAGAGTCGCACATTGTAAGCTGCACAATGACAACTAGCACATGAAACTCGCTGCACACTTGTGAATAACTGCGGATTCCGATATCTTCCGGCCCTTCGGTCTTCTGGGAGTCGATCCGCGCGCGGAGGCCGGAGCGGAGTCCAGCATGGCCATCACTGTAACGAAGGTGGAAAGTTAAGAGGGGGTCGGAATGGCTCAATCCGCATTGGTCGGCGGAAAACCCGGCGGCTACAAGACGATCGTTTATATCATCTGCTCCGTCGCCGCATTGGGTGGACTTCTGTTCGGCCTTGACCAGGGGTTCATCGCAAATTCACTGGAAACACTCCAGCGGCACTACAACTTCGGTATCCAAGGCGGAGAGCGCTACTCGGCCATCCTGGCGACCGGCGGCATCATCGGCGCGTTGGTCTCCGGCCTTTTCGCCCGCCTCCTCGGGCGAAAGCGGAGCCTCCTCTTTGCCGGCTTCATTTTCACCGCGGCCTCAGCAGTCTCGGCGCTGCTTCCACCGTTGCCGGTACTCTCGGCCTGCCGTTTCGTCCTCGGCTTCGGGGTCGGCGTCGCCTCTTTCATCGTGCCCCTCTACCTGGCAGAAACCGCCCCAGCATCTATCCGCGGCTCGATGGGTACGCTCTTCCAGTTGATGATCACCATCGGCATCTTCCTGATTTCCCTGACGAATGTGTTCATCGCCCGAGCCTTTGCGAGCCCAACTACGTCGCTGCCTCTCATGTTCCTGACGATCACGCTGTTCGCTGCCCTCATGTTCCTGGGAGGCTTTATGCTCCCCGAGAGCCCGCGCTGGTTGATGCTGAAGGCGCGGAGGGAACAGGCGGTCGCCGTACTTCGCCGGACGCTGAACACGCAACAGGAGATTGACGCTGAGATCGAGGAGATCGAGCAGGCTCTGCACGGGCCGCAGGGCGCAGGTTTCGGGATCGTGTTCCGAGGTTACTTTTTCAAGGTGCTCGTTGTAGGCGTGCTGCTGCAGATGTTTCAACAGCTCGTCGGCATTAACATGATGATCTACTACTCGCCGACGATCTTCGGCTACGCGGGGATGACGGGTCTGTTGGCGGCGATGACGGTCCCGACGGTGAACATGCTCTTCACGTTTCCGGCGATTCCCTTGGTCGAGAAGTGGGGACGCAAGAAGCTGCTGTACATCGGCGCGGTGACGATGCTCGTCACCATGATCGCTGCCGGTCTCGCTTTCCACAAGATCGGCTCCGTCTCCGATCCGACACACATCGGCGGCGCCCCGAAAGCCGTGCTGCTGGTCTCGGCGATCCTGTATATCTTCGGCTTCGCTGTATCGTGGGGACCGGTCGTCTGGCTCGTCTGTTCCGAGATCTTCCCGCTCGAAGGCCGTGAGGTCGGGATGACGATCACGACCATGGTCAATTGGACTTTCGCGGGTCTCGTGATGGCGAACGCTCTCTCATTTATGCAAACGCACGGGAACGCATCGATCTTTTACGTGTTCGCGGCATTCTGCGTCCTCGCGCTTGCGTTCGTGGCACTGTTCGTCCCCGAGACGAAGGGCATCACGCTTGAGGAGATTGAGTTCAACCTCAAGAATGGCGTTCGACTACGCAAGCTGGGTGATCGCACAGCCGGACCGGCTAGACAAATGTCGCAGCAGGCCGAGACCGGTGCAGCACAGAAGTAGTCTTTCCGTGCACCGATCGTGAGCTTGTGTTGCGTTTCGTTCCAGGATCGCTGGCAAGGCCGACAAAAATGGCCGGATGGCAGTTGCTGTTCATCTCTAGATAACCTTGCGGCGAGATCCCGAACGCGTCGGCAACCCGATTGAACGGCGATGGCTGCGCCCAGTCCGAGTTCACGTTTCAGCGGCATCAGTTCGACGCAACAATGCGGGTAGATTATCGCTGTGATAGAGGCTCGGGCTTCATCCCTTCCCTGGAGACGTAAGTTCGGCCTGTCTGTAGGTCTTTAAATTCTTCTGTTCCGCCGCTTGGCCATTCGATCACCACGCGCTCGATGCGATCCTGCTTACCCACACCGAACGTGACTGGAATTTCAGACTGCGACAGGTAACTGGACCCGCTCTTCACCATGCGCGATTGGCTCGTGCCGTTGTGAAAGATCCGAACCCGGGCGCCGATGCCATCCCGATTTGATTTCGTGCCCACGAGATGGAACCGGATGCTGCGGTTCCCATTGACCACATCATTCCTGAGCAAATACGCCGGCCCATTATTCGTAGTGATCAGGATGTCGAGATCGCCATCGCGATCGAAATCGCCGTAGGCTAGGCCGCGTCCGACGCGAGGAATCGCAAAATCCGGACCTAACTCCGGCGCTACATCGTGGAATTTTCCCCCACCATCGTTCAAGAATAAGTGCGGCGGCTGCTCATAATTGACCCCATGCCGGATATTGCGGACTGTATCGTCGATGTGGCCATTTACGACCGCCAGGTCCAGCTTCCCGTCGAGGTCTGCGTCCAGAAAGATGCAACCAAATCCCAGAGAGTTCCTGGAAGGAGGTCCTACGCCGCTCTGAATCGCAGTGTCCTGGTAGGTGCCCCGTTCGGCTGGACGGTAGAGGCCGATCATCTCATTGTCGAAGTTCGTGATCGCGATATTTTCTTTCCCGGAATCGTCGAGATCTCCCACGTCGATCCCCATCCCTGCGCGCGCTTTACCTTCGCTGCTGAATGCTATCCCTGCATCGATGCCGACCTCGCGAAAGGTCCCGTTATGCTGGTTGCGGTAAAGTTTGTTCGGCTGTGTGTCGTTGGCCACCAGAAGGTCGGGCCAGCCATCATGGTCATAATCGAACATCGCAACGCCCAGCGACTTAGAACTGGAATCGAAGATCCCGGAAGAGGCCGTTACGTCTTCGAACGTCCCATCGCCTCGATTGTGAAATAGCCAGCAGGTTTCACCGTGATAGGCCTCTGGCGTGCAATACGACTTGGTCTTGCCATCGAGTGTGCAGAATACGTCTCGGTCAGGCGACCACTTCACGTAATTGCAGACGAACAGATCCAAGCGGCCGTCACGGTCAAAATCGAACCACAGCGCGGAGGTGCTGAATGCCGGTCGAGCGGGGATGCCCGCCGCGCGCGTCACATCGAGAAATGTTCCTTTCCCGGTGTTACGAAAAAGTCGGTTTTGTCCAACGGCGGTGATGAAGATATCCGGATATCCGTCGTTGTTATAGTCGCCGACCGCCACTCCCATGCCATACATTTCGACATCCAGGCCGGCCTCGTGTGTAACGTCGGCGAATGTGCCATTGCGGTTGTTTCGATAAAGCCGAAGCGGAGACTTTGCGCGCTGGTGCCCCGGCCAGTCCATTCCATTGACCAGGAGGATGTCTTGCCAACCGTCGCGGTCGTAATCGAGAAATGCGCAGCCTGAGCCCAGCGTCTCGGGTAACAGCTTTCCGCCGTACGCGCCACTATTATGTCGAAACCGAATACCGGCCTTCGCCGTGACGTCTACCAGCTGGAAACCAGGACCGGTCTTTTGTCCAGATTCAAAGTCGGGCCTGACCGCTGCCATGGCGAGCATTCCGCCCAGAAAGGACCGGCGATTCATGAGACGTTTACCAACCCATGCCGGATTGCGTACACCACGAGTTCCGCAGTCTTGTGGACGCCGAGCCTATCCATGATGTTCGCGCGATGAACAGCTACAGTATTCGAACTGAGCTGCAACTCCGCCGCGATCTCCTTATTCGATTTGCCACTGGCGATCATCTGCAGGATCTGCAGCTCGCGCGCAGTCAGACCATGATCACGTTCGCCCTTGAGGGATGGCTCGTGCTCCAGTCGAGGGTCTACCACCTGCTCTCCGGAGGCCACTCGCCTTACGGCGTCGGTGAGGTCCAGGCCCGCAGCGCTTTTCAGGATGTAGCCGCGCGCGCCCGCGGCGAACGCCCGCCTGACCCATGTGTCTTCAGAATGCATACTGAGCATCAGGATAGCGGCTGCCGGAACTTCCTTCCTTATCGTTGCGGTAGCTTCGAGTCCGTCGACTCCGGGCATTGCGCAGTCCATGACGATCACATCTGGCAAGCAATTCCTTGCCATTGTGATCGCCTCGCCACCGTCTCCGGCCTCGCCGACTACGACGATATCGTCCTCGTCTTCGAGCAGCCGGCGGAGTCCTCTCCGGACAAGAGAATGGTCTTCGACCAAAAGGACTGAGATTTTGTTTTCGCTACGCATCGAGATAATGTTTCGGTACCGTTAATCGCACCAGTGTGCCACCGCTGTTCTGACTCGTGACCTCGAGGTGGCCGTGGAGCAGCTCCGCGCGTTCGCGCATGGCGACCATCCCGATACCGTGTCCACGGGGCGCGTGGCTCAAACCTATACCATGGTCCTCGACCGCCAGCCCCAGCGATTCCAGCCCGAAGCAGAGCCGGACCGACACGTTGTCGGATCCCGAGTGCCGCACTGCGTTGTTCATGGCCTCCTGCACGATCCGGTAAACGTGGATGGCGGCACTGCCGGGTATCGGGAATGGCTCTCCCGTTTTCTCATAACACACTTTGATCCCGGTTTGCCGCTCCGTTATTGGCAGGTACCAATCGAGCGCGTTCTCCAGTCCGCCTTCGTCGAGAATGACCGGGTGTAGCGCTTGCGACAGCATCCTGACCCGGTCCAAAGTCGATTGCGCTGTCTCCGAAACCTCGCGAATGTCTGCCTGGATCGGCGAGTCCTCCGGCAGGTGCTTGCGACAACGAGTCATCATGGAACCGATCGCGGTCAGCACTTGTCCGAATTCATCGTGAAGCTCGCGCGAAACGTGACGCAGCGTGGATTCCTGCGTCGCTATGAGGTTCTGCGCAAGTTCGCTGCGCTGCTGCGACAACGCCGCGATTTGGGCAAACAGTTGTCGGTTGCTGCGGATCAGATACAGGCTGGTGATGGCGATTGCGACCAAAGTTGCTCCCAGCAGCAGATATACCTGCCGTTCCACGCCATCGTAGATGTTCGAGATGCGCGCCGTCGCATTTCTTTCCTCCTCGTTGTTTTCCACCAACGAGCGAGCTACCGCCGAAGTGATCGCCTCCAGACGCGCTTGCAACGAAAGCCTCGCCTGCTCGCGCGCTTCATCACTGTGCCCGCTCCGGGCCAATGCAAACATGCGCTCAGCCGCGTCCCAGAACTGGGCCACTGAGGCCTGCAGATACTGTTGTTGCTCAGGGCGACGTGTCCGTTGCGCCAGTTCAGCTTCGACGCGCAACGCGTCATCCAGGTCGGTACGGATGCGCTGAAACTGTGCCGACCACGCGGTCAATGGATATGGCTCGACGTTGTCGACCATGTCCCTCATGGCGACGCCCAGCGAGTTCAGGTCGTTTTGAATCCTCAACAGTTGCAAAGAGTCCCTGCGATTTCTGTCGACCATCTCGGTCTGCAGGCGCCGTAACCCTGCAATCTGCCGCGTAACGTATACGGAATAAAAGACTACCGCGCCAACGGTTATAAGAAGCCCGACCAGTAAGGCTGGTGCAGGCGACCGGCCGGGGGAACCTTGGTTCGGTTGGGGCACGCGGCGAGAATACAACGGAGTGGCTCACTTCGAGAAATCTTGGGCCTGCTGGTTCGGCGCGAGCCGGACTTATTTTGCCGCGCACAGGATTATCAGCGCTTCGCGGCAGGCCCACAACGCCTCCCTTCCGCGTCCGCGAAGCCAGGTTTGCCAATCTTTTCAATAAGTGACGCGCTCTCCTTTACACTTCTTTGGAAACTCGGGACAGAAACTCGGATAATGTGCCGCCTGTCCCCGGATCCTTGTCAGCAGAATTCCAGCATGCGGACTGCATGTGCTGTCTACTTTCGTCTTGCGAGGCTACGCGTGTCTGACACTCACACCCGACGTGATTTTCTGAAGCTTGCCGGCGCGGCCGCTGCAACCGCCTGCGCCATCCCCGAGGCCCTGGCGCAATCCTCGCCTGTGCGGACACATCCTTCGGGCCAGATCTCTGTTTTTATCACCGACAAGGATCGGCATTTCGAAGCCGCCGCTCCGATCCAGTGGAGCGATTCGGCCACGGCAAACGCGCAAGCAGTCGTGATAGATGCCGCGCAGCGGTTTCAGCCGGTCCTTGGGTTCGGGGCGGCGTTTACCGACGCCGCCTGTTACACGTTCAGCCAACTTGCCCCGGAAGTGCGCACCACATTGTTTCGTGAACTGTTCGATCCATCGCAGATGAACTTGTCCGTTGCGCGTATCTGCGTCGGGTCCAGCGACTACTCTCGCAATCTTTACAGCTTCGACGAAGGGGACCCCGATCCCGAGTTGAAGCGATTTTCCATCGAGCACGACCGCGCCTATATTCTCCCCATCCTTCGCGCCGCGCGCACCGCCAATCCTGATCTCTTCCTTCTCGCTTCGCCATGGAGCCCTCCAGGATGGATGAAGGACAACGGTTCGATGCTCGGCGGCACCATTCGCCGGCGCTACTTGGAAGCATATGCCCACTATCTGGACAGATTCCTGCGCGCGTATGCGACGGAAGGTGTGCACGTCAACGCTCTTACCTCGCAGAACGAAGTCGACACCGACCAGGACGGCCGCATGCCTGCATGCACTTGGCCGCAGGAAGCGGAGGTGGAATTTGTAACTCGGCATCTCGGACCGGTGCTGCGTGAGAATGGGTTGAATACAAAAATCTGGCTCGTTGACCACAATTACAATCTCTGGGGCCGCGCGATCGCCGAACTGGACGACAAAGGCGTCGCGGCGTTCGCGAATGCCATTGCCTGGCACGGATATGTCGGCACTCCGGACCTCATCGACCGGGTCTGCCAGGCCCATCCTTCCGCCGAGATGTACTGGACCGAGGGAGGGCCGGATTACACCAGCCCGGCCTATGCGACAGACTGGTGCTCCTGGAGCAAGACTTTCACCGGCATTCTCCGCCACTGGTGCCGCTGCATCATCGCCTGGAATTACGCGCTCGATGAAAAGGGACGCCCCAACATTGGCCCTTTTAATTGCGGTGGACTGCTCACCATCGACTCACAGTCAAAACAGATCCGGTACAGCGGGCAATACCACGCGATGACGCATTACTCGCGCAGCTTCCCGCGAGGCTCGGTCCGTCTCAACAGCGAAAGCGAAGCATCGGATCTGGATCACGTAGCCGCTCAAAGTGCCAATACCGAGACCAGCGTCATCCTCACCAATCCGGGCGCGCCCCGTACGATCGCGCTCCGCAGCGCCGGCCATACCGCCAATGTCGAACTGCCTGCCGATTCGATCGTCACGTTGCGGTGGAACGACGTTTGAGGCTAGAAGGATGGGTCATGCTGAGCGAGAACGTCAGTTTGAGTCGAAGCACCTTTTGTTCTCTCCTGGGTGCACCACGCTAAGTAGTTCGCTCGAAGAAATAAGAAATTGAGTGCCCCACCCTTTCCCGGTTTTGGAAAGAGCCTGCCCTGAGCGGAGTCGAAGGGGTGGGAATCCGGAATGTCAAGGCCGTAGCGGAGCGATGATGAGCGGAGTTAGCATTGCGAATGCCCACCCTTCGACAAAACGCGAAGAGTGGGAGCACCCACATCTGGGTTGTGTCATGGAAAATCAAGTCGATCGAACGGTGGGGCACCCGGCAATGACCCATCCCCTCCGCGGTCTGGACAACTACACGGAACTCTCCGTCACCTTAACAACAACGGCAACGGCGCCATTAAGGTTTGCTGCGAAGTGGCGGCATAGGCATAGCAATGGCAAAGCATCGCATTCTCATTCTGGGCGGCGGCTTCGGCGGGCTCTACACGGCGCTGGAACTGGAACGCCTGCTGAAAGATGACGCGGACACGAAAATCACGCTGGTCAACCGCGACAACTTTTTCCTCTTTACCCCGATGTTGCACGAAGTGGCGGCCAGCGACCTTGACCTGACCAACATCGTGAACCCGGTGCGCAAGCTGCTGCGCAAGACGCAGTTCTTCCAAGGAGACGTCGAGGCTATCGACCTGGAGCGTCGAACCGTGACGGTGGCGCATGGGTTCGATCATCACACGCACGAACTCGAGTACGACCAACTCGTGCTCGGCATGGGCTCAACCACCAACTTCTTCAAGCTGCCGGGGCTGGAGAAAAACGCCCTGACGATGAAAACGCTGGAAGACGCCGTCCACTTGCGTAACCGGCTCATCGCGATCCTGGAGGAGGCGGACCCGGACTGCAGCGCGGCAGTGCGCCACCCGCTGCTCACTATTCTGGTCGCTGGGGGTGGGTTCGCCGGAGTTGAGACCATCGCCGCGCTGAATGATTTCCTGCATGCAGCCGTGCACTTTTATGCGAACCTGCGGCGCCACCAGATTCGCGTGGTGCTGGTTCATCCCGGGCCGTTCATTCTGCCGGAACTCGGCGAAAGCCTTGGCCGCTATGCGCAGAAGAAACTCGAAGAGCGCGGGGTGGAAGTTCGCCTCAATACCAGACTCACAGGTTATGACGGCCTGCTGGCCACGCTGAGCGACGGCGAAGTGATCACGTGCAAAACGTTGGTGTGGACCGCGGGCACCACGCCTTCCGCGCTATTGAACGGCCTTCCCTGCGAGAAACAACGCGGCCGCCTGCTGGTGGACGAAACGCTTGCCGTGCCGCAGCGGCCGGGCGTGTGGGCAATCGGCGATTGCGCGCTCATCCCCGACCGCAAGCGTGGCGGTTATTGTCCGCCCACGGCGCAGCACGCCCTCCGCGAGGGCCGCGTGCTGGCGCACAATATCGTCATGGCCATGCGGGGAGGCAGGACCAAGGCATTCTCCTTCTCGACGATCGGACAATTGGCCGCGATCGGCCGCAGAACGGGAGTGGCAAACATTCTCGGTGTCAATTTTTCCGGCTTCATCGCGTGGTGGCTCTGGCGCACGATCTATCTCAGCAAACTGCCGCGTTTTGAAAAGAAGGTGCGGGTCGCCCTCGATTGGACCCTGGACCTACTCTTCTCCAAGGACCTCGTGCAGTTCGTGAATCTCAGCCAGCACGCGGCCATGTCGAAGGTGCAACCCGAAGCGGAGCCGACGGTGGCCAAAAAGGAAGGTGCGGCGTGATTGCCGTCGATCTTGCAATCTGCGGAAACCTCGACGACCACAGCGAGTGGCTGGAGAACCAACGCCATTTTGAAACTCGGGGACACTCGGAAACTCGGGCGAGTGGCCCGGGTAAGCCCTTTTGGCTTACCCGGGCTTGTTCTTCAATCCGAAATCAGAAATCGAAAGTCGAAAATGTCTTGTCACACTGTCCTGTGGCCCACCTCACATACAGGCTCTCCCCATTCTTCTAAACTCTCCTCGTGACATCGAGGGTGTAGTGTCTCCCACCCGCCGGTGTTTGTTCTTTGATAACTTTTGTCGTCGATTCACTCGCCCCTTCGGCGCGCTGGGACTGCCTCTGGGATTTACTCGTTTTTCGCGGGTTTCTGTGGGACGTCTGGGAAAACGGGGGGAGGGTCTCTCCCTGGGATACCCATGGGTTACCCAGGTATCCTCAGGTTACCTGGAGATACTTGGACGGCGCCTAACTCCTTCGCTTCTGCTGCCTTACGGGTCAAGAGCCCAGGTACCAGGGGGGAGGGGGGTGGGGTTTACCGAATCGTTATCTCGAGGCTCGTGCGACGGCGCTCTCGTTCTCGAACTCATTGAGCAACTCGGCCACCTTCGCCAGCCCCCGGTGCAGCCCCTCCGGTTCGCCGGCGAAACCGATGCGCAGAAACTGGTCCATGCCGAACTGCGTTCCGGGAACCAGTAGCATGTCTTTCCGGCGGCGCAGTTCCTCGACCAGCACATCGGAATTCCACAGGCGGTTATATCCGAGCCACGCGATCCCGCCCGCCTTCGGTGGAATGTGTCGAAAGAAGTCGCCGCGATCCGCAAGCCACTGGCAGACGATGTCGTAATTGTGGCGCAGGATGCTGCGCGTGCGATCGAGGATCCAGCGCCGCTTCTCCGCCCCGAGTGCAACGGTCGCCAACTTGTCGGTCAGCATCGAGATGCCGATGCTCGTGTAATCGTGCACGCCCCACAGCTTGTCGATCACGTCCGGCGCCCCGACGATCCACCCCGTGCGCAGTCCGGGAAGCGCGTACGCCTTCGACAGTCCGGCTGTACAGAGCACGCGCTCGTATTTGCCGAACAGCGTCGGCGTGAGATCACCTTCGAACTCTGCGCCGCGATAGACCTCGTCCGACAGCACCCACGCGCCGACTTCGGCCGCTCGCTCGCATACGGCGTCCATCGCGGACTTCGACATCACGGCGCCAGTGGGATTGTTGGGATTGCAGATGGCGACCATTTTCGTGCGCGAGGTGATCGACTTTTTTAGTTCGCCGGTGTCGATCTGCCAGCCGGAGGATTCGCGCAACCACAGCGGCGTGACCGACGCTCCGATCGACTGCGCCACGCCGGAGATCTGCATGTAATTCGGCTGCATGAAAACGACGTCGTCGCCGGGCTCGACCAAGCCCCAGACGCAGACGAAGTTCGCCTCGCTGCATCCGGAGGTCATGAGCACGTTCTGCGCCGTCGCGCCGGGATACAGTTCGGCCACGCGCGCGCGCAGAGCCTCGCTGCCGTTGGTCTGCGGATACCCCAAGGGCGTGCACAAGATCCGCAGGACTTCGTCCGCGTCGGGAACCAGTTCTTCGACGGACAGCGGATGCACACCGCTTTCGGAGAGATTGAGTCCGACCTGGTTCTCCCAGATCGATTGCCAGCGCTCGAGAGTGAAGGGCTTGATTCTCATGGCAGCACCGAAGGTCTTTCAGTCTATCAGTCGCTCAGTCGTTCGCTTGTGGAAGACGGCGCGGAGTTCGCTTCCACCAGAAATATCCCGGCAAGCCGATCGCCATGAGGATCAAGCAAGACCACGCTTGCGACGGGCGCTGCACGACCGTGTTGATGATCCATCCACCGACCAGCGCGATGTACAGTGCCGGCACCCACGGATATCCTGCGCAGCGGTAAGGGCGCGGATGATCGGGCCGCGTGCGGCGCAGCACGAACAAAGCGATGACGCACGCGATGTAAGAGAGCGTCATGCCAAACACCGCATACGTGAAGAGTTGGTCGAAAGTGCCGCTGAGCGCGATGACGCAAGCCACGAGGCTCTGCACGATCAATGCGAACGCCGGTGTGCGATAGCGCGGGTGGACGTCGCCCATGCGGCGGAAAAACAGCCCATCGTGCGCCATGGCGTATCCGATACGCGCATTCGCCATGATGTTGCAGCTCAACGTCCCGAAGGTGACGATCGCGACCAGCAAGGCGAACCAGCGCGCCACCCACGGCGCGAAGAGAGTGACCATCGCGACTTCGGCCACGGTTGTGTGCTTTGCGATCTCGGTGGTCGGCAGAGCGTAAAGATAAACGGCATTCGCGGCCATGTAGATGACGATGATCGCGCCAATGCCCAGGATCAAGGCGCGCGGAATGTTCTTTTCGGCGTTCCGTATCTCGCCGCCTACGGCCGACACGTACACCCAACCGTCATACGACCAGAACACCGCGATGAACGCGACTCCGGCTGCGGAGATCAGCGGGTAGAACCCGCCTTGAAACGCTTCGCGAACACCACCGAGATGAAAGTGCGCGGTCGTTCCTTTGCCGAATGCGAAGCCCAGAACAACGAAGCCGGCGATGCCGAGGTACTTGATCCAGGTGGCGGCGTTCTGGAGCGTAACCGCCCGTCGCACGCCGAGAATATTGATGCCGGAAAGGAAGCCTATTACCCCGACGGACACGAGATCGCCGCGCGTGAGGTGCCATGGCGCGCTCACGAGGTGGCCCGCCTTCCACGCCCAGCCCGACGTCGTCCAGATCACCTGGTCGGCATCGAGAAAGGGCACGACCTTGCCGAAATATGCGGCGAAGGCGACGGATATGGTGGCGATCCCGCCGGAGCCTCCCGCGGTCAACATCATCCAGCCGTAAAGGAAGGCAACGACGTCGCCAAATGCCTCGCGGAGATAAACGTACTGTCCACCGGCCTCGGGATACATCGAGCCGAGTTCCGCGACGGCGACGGCCGCGAAGTAGCAGATCCCTCCTCCCACCGCCCAGATGCCGAGGAACAATACAGGCGAAGGCAGAGCTGCGGCTACGTCAGCGGAGTTGGCGAAGATTCCGCTGCCGATCACGGCGCCTATCACCAGCAGCACAGCGTCCTTCAGGGAAAGCTCGCGCAGCAGTGTGGGTGCTTTGGTTGCCGATCCCGTAGTGGCGGAGGAAGCGGTGGACATGCCGTTTTACCGCGAATCGCAGATAATGTGCGGGGAGCTTACCACGAATGAATCCCACGAAGGCGGCGAGCGCGGGCGTGGAGCGCGCTTCGACGCTGGAATCGAAATACTATGTCGATTCCTCGGTGCTGCCGCTGGAGCGCGAACGCATCTTCTGCCGGACGTGGCAGTGCGTCGGATACTCGGCGCAGGTCGCGGCCGCCGGGCAGTACTTCACGTTCGACCTCGCCGGCGAGCCATTGCTGATCGCGCGCGGCGCCGACCGCGTGCTGCGCGGGTTTTACAACGTCTGCCGTCATCGCGCGGGTCCGCCCGCGGAAGGATGCGGAACGCGCAAAGTGTTTCGTTGCCTCTATCACGGCTGGACGTATTCCCTCGAAGGCCGGCTGCTGAATGCACCGGAGATGGAGGGCGTCGAAAACTTCGATCACGACCGCTTCTGGCTGGCGCCGATCCATGTCGCGGAGTGGAGCGGCCTGGTGTTTGCGAATTTGTCCGACGATCCCGAGCCGCTGCTCAGTGCGCTGGGCGAACTTCCGGAGCAGACGTCCAAGTTCAAGTTCGATCAGATGCGGTTCTACCGGCGTCACGATTACGTGATGGAGTGCAACTGGAAGACATACGTCGACAACTATATGGAGGGCTACCACCTGCCGTCGGTGCATCCGAGCCTGAACCGCGAACTGGATTACACGGCATATGAAGTAGAGCTGTTCGCGCGGCACTCGCTGCAGTATTCGCCGATACGGCCTGTGGACACTTCCCACCCTTCCAAAGGCAGTCAGGGTGGGGCACCCCGCCGCTACACGGAATCCTCGGGCGAGTTGCGCGCCGAGTATTACTGGATCTATCCCAACTGGATGTTGAACTGCTATCCCGACAACACGTCGCTCAACATCGTGCTGCCGCTGGCGGCGGAGAAGTGCGTCGCCATATTCCTATGGTTCTTTCCGGAAGCGGCGCTCAAGACCGATGTCCCGGAGAAGACCTTCCGGTTCAGCGACGAGATTCAGCGCGAAGACGGCCGTATCTGCGAGGCCGTTCAGCGCAATCTGCGTTCGCGCAGCTACACCAGCGGGCGCTACAGCGTGAAGCAGGAGCGCAGCCTCTACCACTTTCACCAGCTTTATCGAGAGGCGATGGGCTTCACTTGCGATTAATCCGCAACTTTCATCACGCGCTGCGGTACAAATAGGTCGGAGGTCCGCCATGCGCCGCTTCCTGCTGCTCGCCCTCGTTGCTTCCCTCGCGCTCAGCGCCTTTGCCCAGAAAAAGAAAGGTCCGAAGCAAGAGCTTCCCGACCAGGTGCTGGTGGCGCATTACGTTTACGTCGCCGGCTGGCATGGCGACCTGTACGACCCCAATGTCCCGTCGGAAGAACGCCAGGCCATCAACCGCGTGCAATTCGCGGTGCAGGATTGGGGACGGTACAAGCTCGTCAATCGCGCGCAAGAAGCCGACATCATGATTATCGTCAAAGCAGCGAAGCTGGGCATGGTCCAGGGTGGCGGAGGCATCGGCGGGCCCGATGTTGGGATCGGGACGCCGCAGCCTTCGATTCGTATTGGGACGGGCGGAGGCCGGCCCGACTACGGTGTCGAGGGCGGCAGTGGAGGCGACGCCCTGATGGTTTCCCTATTCCCGAAAGACGACGCGCAAAGCGCGTCCTACGTGTGGCGCCGGAGCCAGGCAAATGGGTTTCAGGGCCGCGGCAAGATTCCGCTGCTCGAGGAGCTCAAGAAATCCGTGTCGGAATCCGAAAAGGCCAAGGCGGCGAACGGAAAACCCTAACGCAGGCGTCTCGCCTGCTACTCGGCATCCGATGATGCGTGGCAGGCGAGACGCTGCGTTACATGGAAGAAAGCGACTACATCACCGGCGGCGCGGTGATTCCCAGCACATTCAGCAGCGCAATCAACTCGCGGCGGACGACAGCCGCGGTGGCGAGAAGGAACTTCTTCCGCGATTCGTCGGCTTCCGTCAGGATATGGTGCCGGTGGTAGAAGTTGTTGAATAGCTGCGCCAGGTAGAAGACATGCTTGGCGGCATACGCCGGTTCCGTCGTCGCGATGCACTGTTCGATGACCTGGCTCGTCTTCGACGCCGCCAGCCAAAGCTCCCATATTTCGTTGCCCTGCTCGCCGGATAAGAACTGCTGAAGGGCTTCGGGATCCGGGCTCCGGGTCAACAGGAAGTTGTCCGCATCCAATCCCGCTTTGCGAAAAATGTTCGTCGCGCGCACGATCGCGTACTGCGCATACGGCCCGGTCTCGCCCTCGAAGCTGAGCGCTTCCTTGAAATCGAACGCGATCACGGTCGGCTTGGTGAACTTCAGCATGAAGTAACGCAACGCGCCAACGGCGATCTGCTCCGCGATGTCGCTGCGCTCGGTCTCCTTCAGCTCGGCGTGGCGCGCGTCCACTTCCTTTTTCGCCGACGCGATGAGCTGGTCGAGCAGGTCGTCCGCTTTCACGCCGAACCCCTTGCGTCCGCTCACCTCGATGTACGACTTGCTCCAGTCGTCCTCGTTCAGTTGGTACCCGAGTTCCGCGGCACAGCGCGGCGTGAGCGCAACCATCTCGTAACTGAAGTGCGTATAGTGCTCGGCCTCGTAGGTGTAGCCGAGCGCGCGCAGGGCTTCGATGACCGTGTTCTGCGCCTCAGCCTGGCGCGAGTCGATGACGTTGTAGATCTCGCGCGCGCCGCCGAAATGAGGATGATCTTTTTCGCCGCGCTCCGGCTCGGTCGAGATCCAGCACTCTTTGTTCGTGCGGTCGTAATGGAAGAAGCGGCGGTAGCCGAAGTCCTGTCCGAGCACGCCGAACTTCCACAGGTGGAAGGCGATGTCCTTGCCTTCGTAAACGACGGTGCCATTGGAGCGGATCAGGACTTTCGTCGCGTCGTCGGCCTGCTCTTCTTCGGTCTTGTTCGGGTTGGGAACGTACGCCGGGCGCTTCATCACCCAGCAACCCGCCTTGCGTCCGCTGGTCTCCTTGTAGAGGATGCCGGCCTGCTCGAGCTGCTGTCGCGCCGCTTCCCAGAAGTGCAGGTGGATGATGTCGCTCTCCTGCGGCAGCAGATCGTACTCGATGTCGAGCCGGTCCATGGTCTGTAGATGGCGCTTGAGAACGGCGGTCGAGATCAGCTCCGCGATCTCGGCGATCTCGTTGTTTCCGGCTTCGAGCTGGTGGAGCGTGTCGAGGCGCTTTTGCTTGTTGGCCTCGTTCTCCTGGTACCACGACGAGGCGCGCGCGTACACGTCCCAGCAGAGATAGTCGAAGCGCGGCTGGCGAGCGAGTTCCTGGATCTCCTGCTTGCTCTTCTTTTCTACGTGGACGAAGCCAACAACGACGTCGGCCACCTGGACGCCGGTGTTGTCGATGTAGTTCTGGACATCGACCTCGCGCCCGCGGGAGCGCAGGAGGCGGACAAACGTATCGC
This sequence comes from uncultured Terriglobales bacterium, assembly GCA_964559835.1. Taxonomy (GTDB): domain Bacteria; phylum Acidobacteriota; class Terriglobia; order Terriglobales; family Acidobacteriaceae; genus DAISJI01. Next base: position 46,413 of record CAZLJE010000010.1, on the reverse strand, counting down.
CGAGGATGGCGTTGCGCAGGTGTCCGATGTGGGCGGCTTTGTTAGGGTTGATGGAGGTATGTTCAACGATTACTTTACCCAGGTCGCGCGACGGTTCGTGTACGTCCCCGCTGACCAACTTCGCTGCGACTTCCCCGCGCTTCACCCGCGCATTGATGTATCCCGCGCCGGCAACTTCGAATTTCTCGAAGCCCGGGACTTCGCCCAGTCCGGCGACGATTTCTTCCGCGATTTTACGGGGCGGCTTGCGGAGTCTCTTCGCGAGTTCGAAGGCCAGCGGCAGCGCGTACTCACCCATCTCGACCCTGGGCGGCTGCTCGATGACGATGTTGGGCAGCTCAACGTCGTACTGGCGGCGCAGAAAATCGCGGACGCGCTCGGCAAGTTGCAGTTGAAAATCGCGATACAAGCGGCAGGAATCCTCAAGATCAGGTGAACAGAATCTCGATTATAGCAATCGGCACTTGTTTAGAATCGGACGCGGACCGGAGCGCGATCATGGCGTCCAATCGCAAAGTGCGCGTCAACAGGGCCTACGTCGCGCAGTATCCAAATCCAATCGAGGTCGCGTCGGGCGCCAAAGTCCGTGTCGGACGCGAGGACAACGAGTTCCCCGGCTGGCGCTGGTGCACCGCGCCGGATGGCCGCGAAGGATGGGTCCCGGTCGCGTTGCTATCGATCACCGGGACAGAAGCAACCGTCCTCCAGAACTACTCCGCGCGGGAACTTACGGTGGCGGCTGGGGAGGAAGTCGAGGTCGAAGAGACCCGGCACGACTGGTTGCGCGTACGCAACGCGGAAGGCCAGCGCGGCTGGATCCCCGCGAATACAGTGTACTAGCCAGGCTTGCCTGGCGACACTCTCCTCTGCCACCACGCAAGCCTGGTTAGTACACCTATGATGGTCAACTCCCGGTCGGGACGATACTCTTGGTCTCCACCATCAGCATGACGGTCCGCTCGGGCGCGCGCGGCCGATGCATGACGCCCTTCGGGATCACTACCGCCTGCCGCGGGTGGAGGTCGAAGGTGCGGCCCTCGATGTCGATCAGCAGGTGTCCTTCGACGACGTAGAAGAACTCATCATCATCGTCATGCTTATGCCAGTGGTACTCGCCTTGTATCACCGCCATGCGCACGACCGAATCATTCACCTGGCACAGGGTCTGGTTGTACCACTGATGCTGGCACTCGTCGGCGAGCTTCTTCTCGTCGATCAATTCGAGAGGCTGGTGCAGGATGTCGAGGTGGATTACATAGGGAAATGGCTGGGCATTGGCCGACATTCAAATTCTCCTGCTGTTCAGATTGGACAAGTTCAGTATTGGTTTCAGAACTACTCACTGCCTTGCACCCTGAAAGCTGATAGCTGATTGCCGACAGCTTGCTTTATGATGAGAGATTCGGTACGGCTTCATCTTCAGCCTTGTGCCTGAGAGCTGAAAGCTGATTGCTGACAGCTTATGAGCAAGTTCTACATCACGACGCCGATCTACTACGTTAATGCGCGGCCGCACATCGGGCACGCCTACACGACCATCGTGTGCGACACCATTGCCCGGCGTCAGCGCATGCTCGGCGTCGACACGTTTTTCCTGACCGGCACCGACGAGCACGGCGTCAACGTGGAACGCGCTGCCCGTGACCAGGGGAAAGATCCGCAGCAGTGGGCCGACGAAGTCGCGGCCACGTTTCGCGCCACGGCCGACAAGGTCCGCGCCAGCTACGACAAGTTCATCCGCACGACCGATCCCGAGCATAAGCGCGGCGTCCAGGAACTGTTCCGCCGTCTGCGCGATCGCGGCTTCATCTACAAGGGCTCGTACACCGGCCAGTACTGCGTGTACGACAACCTGTACGTCGACTCTGTCGGCCCCGGCGAGCCATGCCCCCTGTGCGGCCGTCCAACGGAGACGGTCAATGAAGAAAATTACTTCTTCAAGCTATCGGCATTTGAAGACCGCTTGCTGAAGTATTACCACCAGCATCCGGATTTCATCCGCCCGGAAGCGCGGCGCAATGAAGTGATGTCGTTCGTGCGCGGCGGCCTGCGCGACCTGTCGATCTCGCGCAGCACGTTCAAGTGGGGCATCCCGGTGCCGGACGATCCGGAGCACGTGATCTACGTTTGGCTCGACGCGCTGTCGAACTACATCACCGCGATCGGGTTTGGTTCGCCCGACAAAAAAGACCAGGAGCGTTTCGCGCACTACTGGCCCGCCGACGTCCACATGATTGGCAAGGAGATCGTGCGCTTTCACTGCGTGTACTGGCCGGCGTTCCTGATGGCCGCCGACCTGCCGCTGCCGAAGTCGATCGTCGCGCACGGCTGGCTGCTGTTCGAGCAGGACAAAATGTCGAAATCGCGCGGCAACATCGTGCGCGCCGAGACAATCATCGACGTGCTCGGCGTGGACGCCCTGCGCTACTTCCTGCTGCGCGAAGTGGTGTTCGGGCAGGATGGCTCGTTCTCGTTCGACGCTCTCTTGCAGCGCTTCAACTCCGACCTGGCGAACGATTACGGCAATCTCGCCAGCCGCACGCTCAGCATGATCGGCCGCTACTTCAACGGCGAAGTGCCGTATCCGTCGGCCGCGGCGTCGCGCAAACCCGCTGACGATGCGATCCAGAAGCTCGCGATGGAGACGATCGCGCAGGCCGGCAAGCTCTTCGACGAATACCAGTTCTCCAAAGCGCTGGAGTGCGTGTGGGGCCTGGTGGGCGCGGTGAACAAGTACATCGTCGAGAACGAGCCGTGGGCGGTTGCCGAAAAGGGCGAGGAAGGCAGCCGCGCGCGACTGGGCACGATTCTTTATACGGCCGCGGAAGCGCTGCGGATCATCACGGCGCTCCTGCATCCCGTCATTCCGGATTCGAGCGGCCGCATCTGGCAGCAACTCGGACTTGGGGATATCGCGAAGTGCCGGCTCGATCAGCTCACGTGGGGACAACTCCAACTCGCGACCAAGCTCGGCAAAGTGGAACCCGTGTTTCCGCGCGGCGACAAGTCGGCGATCGAGCGCATGCAGGCCATCGAACTGGAAAACAGAGGCGAGCGCAAGCCGCCCGTCGGCACTGCGCCGGCGCCAAAAGCAATGGAGAAGGCAGCAGGCATGAATAACGACACTCCCGCGGGCACCGGAGCGACTCCCGGCCAGCCCGCCACGCAAGCCGCGGTCGGACCGGCAAGCGGCGCGCCCGCACCGGCAGGCGCACCGCAACCGCCAACAGCAACCGCGCCACCTGCCGACGCGAAGATCACGATCGACGATTTCGTGAAGATCGAAATGCGCGTTGGCACCGTTAAGACCGCGGAGAAAGTGAAGAACGCGGATAAGCTGTTGCGGATCGAAGTCGATATAGGCACGGAAGTGCGGCAGGTCGTCGCCGGCATTGCCGAGGCCTACACGCCGGAGCAGCTCATCGGGCGCAAAGTCGCAATCGTCGCTAACCTCGCGCCGCGAAAGCTGCGCGGGTTGGAATCGAACGGGATGATCCTGGCGGCGTCGGTCGAGGGCGGCAAGCCGGTGGTCGCAACGTTTGCCGAAGATGTTCCGAACGGGGCAAGGCTGAAATAGCATTTGTGATTGAGTGATTTGTGATTGGTGATTTGCCGATCACAAATCACCAATCACTAAATCACCAATGTTCGTCGATTCCCACTGCCATCTCGAAGGGCCGCGCTTCGCCGACGACCGTGCTGACGTCATCGTCCGCGCGCGTGCCGCCGGGGTCGAGGCCCTGCTCGCCATCGGCAACGGCGAAGGTCCCGACGATGTCGGGTGCGCGATTAAACTCGGCGACGAATTCGACCGGAACATCGGCGTCCCGCCGGTCAAGCCGCATCCACGGATTTTTGCCACGGTGGGCGTCCATCCGCACGAAGCGCGCCTGTTCGAGGAACGCCACTACGAGCTGATGAGTTCGCTGGCGCGCAACCCGCGCGTAATCGCGATCGGCGAGATCGGGCTGGATTATCACTACGACCACTCGCCGCGCGACACGCAACGCGCCGTTTTCCTCCGCCAATGCGAACTCGCAGCGGCGGCGCGGCTGCCGATCGTCATTCACTGCCGCGCTTCGGACAATTCCACCAATGCGTGGGACGAACTGCTGATCCTTCTCAGCCAGGGATGGGCCGGGTACGGACTCGGCGGCGTGCTGCACTGCTTCACGGGAGCGCCCGAGCACGCCCGCGCCGCGCTCGACATGGGATTCATGATCTCGTTTGCGGGGAACGTCACGTATCCGAAAGCCATCAACATCCAACAGACCGCCAAGGAAGTACCGCTGGACCGCATGTTCATCGAAACCGACTCGCCTTATCTCGCACCGATTCCGTTCCGGGGCAAGCGGAATGAACCGGCGTACGTCGCCGGGACAGCAAAGTTCATCGCGACGTTGAGGGGCATTTCCGCAGAAGAGGTTGGAGACGCGACGACCGAGAACTTCTACCGATTCTTCCGCATACTGAAATAAGACACAGAGGCGCAGAGGCACAGAGAAACTGACCTCTTGGTTTTATTCTCTGTGACTCTGTGTCTCTGTGTTGTTATTTCTTCGTTCCGCGGTACAGTCCCGCTATCCCGAACGTGTAGGGCGTCCAGGTGACGCCGGTGAAGCCGGCGGCGCGCATGCGGTCGAGCATTTCCTCCGGCGCCGGGAACCTTTTCACCGACGCCGGCAGGTAGGCATATGGCCCACTCACCCCGGAAATCGCCGTCCCGATCTTCGGAAGCACGTAGCGGAAGTAGAACTGGTAAACGCCGCCGATGAATCCCTTGGGTTCGCCGAAATCCAGGATCCCCACTTCCCCACCCGGCCGCAGAACGCGCGCGATCTCCCGCAGTCCGGCATCGTAATCGGCGAGATTGCGGAAACCAAAGGCCGAAGTTACGAGATCGAACTGCGCATCGCCAACGGGCAATCGCAACGCGTCGGCCTCAAACCAGTTCAGCGGCTTCCCTGCTGACTTATCTCGCGCGCGCACCAGCATCGGATGTGCAAAATCAGCCCCGAATATGCGCGCACCTCGCGATTGCTTCAGCAGCGCGAAAGCCATGTCGCCGGTGCCGCAGCAGATGTCGAGCGCGCATGCGTCGGACCTTTGCAGGATGTGCCGGAACGTCCTCGCCGTCCGCCGCCACCAGAGCCGGTCCACGTTCATCGAGAGCACATGGTTGGCGAGGTCATACCGCGGCGCGATGGTGGAGAACATCTCGCGCACGGCGGCGGCGGCCGAGTCGCGGTCGCGCGCTCCCTCGGGCGCAGCGCCAACGACTGATTTTTGATTTTCGATTTCCGATTTCTGAGTTGTCGTCATCGTGATCGTCATCGCATTGAAAAATCAGAAATCAGAAATGACTCACTTGCCCGACAGATATCTCAGTTCTTCCACTGCCTGCACCACGGCGGCCTGGGGCACGTTGTTCGCGATCTCGACTTTGCCGATTTCGACGGGCAGCACGAAATGCACGACGCCGTTCAGCGTCTTCTTATCGGCAACGAGCCGCCGCACGACCTTTTTCCCGCGGGTTTCCACCTTCGGCAGAGGCGCGAGCGACAGCACCGAGGAGATGATCTTGCGCACCGTATCGCTGTCGGCTTTCTGCATCGCGGCCGCGATCATCGACGCTGCGACCATCCCCCACGCCACGGCCTCGCCGTGCAGAAAATACTTGTAGCCCGTCTCGGCCTCGAGCGCGTGGCCGACCGTATGGCCGAAATTCAGGATGCGCCGCAGATCGCCTTCGCGCTCGTCCGCTGCAACGACGTCCGCCTTCACGCGCACAGCCTCGGCGATCAGCCACTCCAGCGTCGCCGGGTCCTTCTGCAGGATGCGCTCGTGGTTCTGCTCGATGAACTGGAAAATGTCCGGCCGGCGAATGATGCCGCACTTCAGCACCTCATATAATCCGGCGCGAAATTCCCGGTCGGGAAGCGACGCAAGCGCGGCGGGATCGATGAACACCGCGCGCGGCTGGTGAAATGTGCCGAGCAGGTTCTTGCCCTCGCTAAGGTCGACGCCTGTCTTGCCACCGATGGACGCGTCTACTTGCGCCAGCAGCGTCGTCGGCACCTGCACTACGTCGATGCCGCGCATGTAGATCGACGCCAGGAATCCGCCGACGTCCCCCACGACACCGCCGCCGAGCGCGACGATGGCGGCCTTCCGGTCCACCCCATGGTTGACCAGCTTCTTGGCCAATTCTCCGACGGTCGCCAGCGTCTTATAGCGCTCGCCGTCGGGCATAGTCATCACCGCGTGCGGCAGGTCCGCTTGTGCGAGCGACTGCGTCACCGTGGGCGCAAACAGCTTTTCGACCGCCGGGTTCGTAAGGATGACGTAACGCGTGCGTTCCGGCACGTGTTCGCGCAGCAACGCACCAAGGCGCTCGAGCAGCCCCGACTCGATGACCGCAGCGTACGGATGTCCGGGAACTTTGACTTCGACGACAGGCACCTCTCGATAATACAAGGTGTCAGGTTTCAGGTGTCAGGCGTCAGGCGTCAGGCGGACGTTTTCAGGTCACGGGAGAACGGCTGCCTGAAACCTGACACCTGAAGCGTGAGACCTGTCGTTATAATGGCGCCACTATGAAAGCTCTCCGTGGGGAGGTGGACTTTGTCGTTGTCGGCGCCGGCATCGCCGGGCTGCGCGCGGCCATCGAGTTGGCCGAGGCGGGTCGCGTGCTCGTGCTCGCGAAAAAAGAGGTCACCGAGTCCGCGACCCAGTACGCGCAGGGCGGAATAGCCGCTGCGCTCAGCGACGAAGACGAGATCGGCCTCCATCTTCAGGATACGCTCAGCGCGGGCGACGGCGTATGCAACGTCGACGCCGCGAAGATCCTGGTCGAGGAAGGCCCTGCCCGGATCGAGGAGCTGATCGCCTGGGGCACCGAATTCGACCGCTCCGGAAGCAAGCTGTCCTTCACCCGCGAAGGGGCGCACAGCCGGAATCGCGTCCTGCACGCGCATGGCGACTCCACCGGCCGCGAGATCGGTCGGGCGCTCTACCTGAAAGCTTCCGCGCTGAAGAACGTCACCGTTATGGAATTCGAGCTCGCAACCGGCCTCTGCGCCGCGGACGGCGAGGTCCAGGCCCTTACGGTGATCAACGACAAGGGCGAGCGCTACGATTTGCACGCGAACGCCATGTTGCTCGCGACCGGAGGCTTGGGCCAGGTCTACCGCGAGACTACAAACCCGGCGGTCGCAACCGGGGACGGCGTCGCGATGGCGTACCGCGCGGGCGCCGCGGTCAGCGACATGGAGTTCGTCCAGTTCCATCCCACGGCGCTCTACGTCAAGAATGCTCCGCGTTTCCTGCTTTCCGAGGCGTTGCGCGGCGAGGGGGCGGTGCTGCGCAACATGGAAATGGCCCGCTTCATGCCGAAGTATCACCCGGACCTGGCGGAGCTTGCGCCGCGCGACGTGGTCGCGCGCGCCATCGCGCACGAACTCGAGATCGTGAATTCGCCGAACGCGGTCGTTTACCTTGACTTGACCCATCTGCCCGCGAAGAAGCTCCGCGAGCGGTTTCCTCGCATCTACGAAACATGCCTGAAGTACAACGTCGATATCACCGACGAGATGATCCCAGTCCGCCCCGCAGCGCATTACGCGATGGGGGGCGTACGCACGGACCTCGATGGCCGTACCACCCTGAAACGACTGTTCGCTGCCGGCGAGGCGGCGTGCACCGGCGTTCACGGCGCGAACCGGCTGGCCAGCAATTCCCTGCTTGAGGGACTCGTGTTCGGCGCGCGCGCTGGCCGCGTCATGCGCGAATCGTCACGGCCGAAAGCGGGCAAAACCGAGCCATCGACCACCTCGCCGGCGACATTTACTCCGGCCGCCGGGCAGATCGCCCAAGCGATCCGCGAGATCACGTGGCGCGACCTCGGTATCGTGCGCAGCGCTGCGGGCATGAGACACGCGATCGCCGAACTGAAAAAGGTCGGAGAATCGCTTCCCCCGCCGACGAACCGCGCCGCTTGCGAGCTCACGAACCTTCACCTCGTCGCTACACTGATCGCCCGCTCCGCTCTCGCGCGAGAGGAAAGCCGCGGCGCCCATTATCGGCTCGACTATCCGATGCACAACGATGCGAAGTTCGCGAAACACTCGGTCATTGAGGGAGAGAAAATCCGGTTCGAATAGCTGGCACATGGCACAGGGCTCATGGTCGCGATTCGTCTTCTGTACCCGTGAGCCATCCGCCATAAGCCATGCGCCATGCTCCGAATTATCGGGTTTTGGGCTTCGTCGCCATCGACGCCAGCACTGACACCGCGAGCACACCGCCCACAACCCCAAGCGCGGCTCCGGTCGGAATCGTGTAATAGCCGGACACCAGCATCTTCACACCGATGAACATCAGGATGACCGATAGCCCGTAGTGCAGGTAGTGGAAGGCTTCCATCAGCCCGGAGAGGGCGAAGTACAGCGAGCGCAGGCCGAGAATGGCGAATACGTTCGATGTGTAGACGATGAACGAGTCGCGCGAGATCGCCAGCACCGCGGGAATGGAATCAGCCGCGAACATCACGTCGGTCGTCTCGACCACGATCAGCACCAGCAGCAGCGGCGTCGCGTACAGCCCTTCGCGCCGCACGATGAACTTACCTCCCTCGTAGTCCTTTGTCAGCGGCATCCAGCGCCGGAACGCGCGCAGCACCGGATTCTGTTCGGGATGGATCTCGGTCTCGCCGCTGCGCAGCAGTTGCACGCCTGTGTAGATCAGGAATGTGCCGAACACATAGATGATCCAGTGAAAGCGGTGGATCAGCGCCACGCCGGCGACGATGAACACTCCGCGCATCACCAGCGCGCCCACGATCCCCCAGAACAGCACTTTGTGCTGGTACTCACCGGGGACGCGGAAATAACGGAAGATCAGCAGGAAGATGAAGAGATTGTCGACGCTGAGCGATTCCTCGACGACGTAGCCGGTAGTGAATTCCAATGCCGGCCCGCGCCCGCGCCAGAAGTACACGATCACAGCGAAGGCCCCGGCCAGCGCGATCCACATTACGCTGGTGATCGCCGCCTCGCGAAAACGGATGGCGTGCGCTTTCCGGTGGAAGACCGCGAGGTCCAGCACCAGCATCAGCATGACGAAAACGTTAAACGCGATCCAGAATGTGAGATTGTCGTTCACGAGCTATTGATATATCGGTATTTCAGTTGCTGGATGCTTTCATTGCGACTCGTTCTTGCAGTGACTCCCGGACGGACGCACTGAAATCATGTAATACCGGTATATTCGCATTACAAACGAATCTCCCGCCCTTAGCTAGTGTCGCAGCAGCAACCCCGCCGCGCGGCAACTTCCAGCAGCAGCTTACGATTCCGGCCATCCCTGCCGGAGCACCGCCGCTTCCCATAATCGAGAGAGGCAGAGATGCGATCTAAGGCCGCGATTCGCTCACATCCCATCCACCCTATGCTGGTGGCGTTCCCGATCGGCCTGTTCATCACCAGCCTTATCTTCGACCTCATCGCCTACGGCCGCGATAACGCCTTGCTCGCCGCTGCCGGCTGGTATTGCGTCATTGCGGGACTCTGTTTCAGTGTTGCCGCCGCAATCCCCGGCGCCGTCGACTTGTTCTCCGTGGTCCCGCCGCAATCAAGCGGGCGCAGCCGCGGCTACAAACACGCGCTGCTCAACCTTGCCGTTATTGCCGTTTTCGTGGCGGTCGCTGCGCATCGGGGCGCCCCGTCAGCCGCGCCGGACGGCATGTCCCTCATCTTGTCCGGTGTCGGCGTTTTGCTGCTGATCGCGTCCGGATGGCTGGGAGCGACGCTCGTGTATCGCAACCAGATCGGCGTCGACCATCGTTTTGCCAATGCCGCAAAGTGGAAGACAGTCGAAGTGGACCGCTGGGACGCCCCGGTCTGCAACCAATCCGACCTCCAGGAAGGCCAGTTGATGCTGGCCGAGATTGCCGGAGCGCGAGTCGCGGTGGGCCGCTGTCCCGAAGGCATCATCGCCTTCAGCGATCACTGCACCCACAAGGGAGGCCCGTTGTCCGATGGCGCGCTCATCGGGTGCACGGTGCAGTGTCCGTGGCACGGCTCGCAGTTCAACGTGCACGACGGGCGCGTGGTGAACGGCCCGGCGGAAGAACGCATCGAGGCCTACGACGTCGAAGTACGCAACGGAAACGTCTTTGTGCGGCCGAGGCGCGGCGGGCAACAAAAAGCTGCGTAAGCAGAGGGGCGGAGGCGCGTATGAGGGTTCGCGCCTCCGCGCGGGGAACTTGTATCAGGGCAAGTTGTATCAGGGCACGGCTTGAGCCGCGCCGCCTACGCATCGACGCGACGACCGGCTTTAGCCGGTGACTCTATTGACCATCCAGGCTGAACATGTCGCTGATCCGCTGATTCGGATCGAGCAAAACCACGTTGCGTCCCAGCAGCGCACGCGTCCAGTTCGCCGGCAACGACATCGTCAGACGTGAGGCGCACAGCCCAGGCAAGGGTTGCAAGCGCTTTTGCAGTCCGGATGAAAGCTGGGCATTGATCTGCACCTGGCTTTGGGCGGTCGCAGACAGAGCCCGCGCCGTGACACCCGTATTGCCGTACGTGCCTGTCATGCAGGTGCGGATCGTAGTGCGTTCGGCTTCGGTAAACTGCGGCGCGTACGAGTAGCGGCCCGACGCTGCCGTTGTCGACGAGCGCTTCTGCGCAGTTCCCGCCGATTGCGCCGGCTGTGTGCCCTGCTGATATTTCGGCTGCGCAGCTTGCTGCGCCGAGATGGTCACCGTGACGAACACTGCCAGTCCAAGAACGATTGCGAAAATGCCAATGCGGAGTCTCATACTCCTCCTCATACAGCAACTTCGCAATGATGCTAACCAGCGGCGTGGCACGTAACAAGTATTGACCGCGTGACCGGGCGCACGAACGGTCAATGTACGGTGGTTTTGAGGGTCACGGGTCGGTCAGAGCCGGAGGTTGATTGCGCCTTGTACCTTGCGTCTATTTCGGCTCGCCGAAGAACACGAAATACGACCGCGTCCACAGCGGCGTGGGAATGCTGCCCCGCGGGCGCGACGTCAGGATCACGTTGTAGTCATCGCTCAGGTGGAGTTCGTCGAGGATCGACTTCTCCGACTCCTCCTCCGGACGGGGCTGCACCAGCGCCAGGTAGCGCAGAAAATCGTAGACGTCGGCTGTGCCCTCGTATCCGGGCGCGGCAAACGTCAGTTCGGTATTGTCGCCGGCAAAGTGCCATGCCAGCGATGCGGCCGTCGTCACACCGCGTTCGTAGTCGGCAGTGGAAACGGCGCCTTGGGAGGGATTGTCAAAGACCAGCCGCAGCTTGCGCTCGTCCTCGCGAGTGAACTCGCGTACCTTGAGCGATCCGGTCCGTGCCGATGCCTTCCAGTGCACGTGGCGCGCCGAGTCCTCGGGCAGGTACTCGCGGATGCGATACAGGTCGTTGCCGCGACCTCGGACATCGACTTCGAATTCGCCCGTGATCATCGGCAGGATGTCGAGGACCTCGGCAGTGGGCTGCACCGATGGATACACCACGATCTCACGCGCGTTGCCGTTGCGCCGGCGCGACGTCTCGGTCTCAACGGGTAGCGTCACGCGCCGCGTCTTGGCCAGGAACGAGAACGGAAAGCGCGTGCTGAGCCCGAACGCGTCCTGCACGTACCGTCCGCGCCGCTCGAACTTGAGTTCCAGCGGTCGCGTGACCACCAGCCTCGCCGGAATGTAGGGGAAGTAAACGCGCCCGCTGAAAATGTCGCGCTCGGCCGGAGCGTCGCTGACGACCTTCAAGCTGAGATCGGGCAGACGGATCCACTGCTTTGCCGCCGGCGCTTTCCGCGGCCAGATGAATACGTCGCGCTGCCACCGCAGGCGCTTCCCTGGTTTCAGCCGCTTCGGCGGGACCACGCTGATGGAGATCGCGGGCAGCCAACGGCGTGCGTTCCGCAGGCTGATGCGCGCCAGCACAGGTTCGCCCGCGAAGGTGTGCTCGGGAAGGCCGACCTCCAGTTGTAACCCGCGTAGTTCTCCGGCAGACGTTATGCCCGACACAAGAATGGCTGCGAGCATCGCAGACACGACGATGAACAACAGGTTGTTGCCCGTGTTCAGCGCCGCCACACCGATGACGAGAATGATCGCCAGGTAAACCAGGCCTTCTCTGGTGACGTCGTAGTCGAAAACGTCGCGAACACGCTCGAAAGCCACGCGGCGCGCCAGGTACGGCACGGTCGTGAGCCCGACGAAGCCGGCGAGAAGCAGAGCCAGCGAGGCGAAAATGGCGGTCGCGATGACGTTCCCTGCCTGGCGGGTGACGGTCGAGAACAGCGCTGCGCCGAAGGCGAGGACCAGCCCGACGATTGCGAGCAGGAATCGGATCCAGGCCTCACGTTCGAACCGGAGCGAGCTGAGCAGGGCGCGCATGTGATTAGTTGATCGTATCCGATGGCGCAGCGCGTTTCTCGCGCCATTTCTTCAGGTGCTTTCGCCAGAGATACCACGCCACGATGACTACAATGATAAGGACGAGATAGTTCAGCCTGTCCATCATCGCCAGCAGCCGCTCTTCCTGGCTGCCGAACGCATAGCCGGCGAGCGCGATGGTCGTAACCCAGGCCGTCGCGCCGCAGAAGTTGGCGGTGAAGAACTTGAACCAGTGCATGCGCAGCACGCCTGCCATGGGCCCGGCCACGATGCGCATTCCGGCGATGAAGCGCGCGATGAAGATGGCGAACCAGCCGTGCCGATGCAGAAATTGCTCGCCCTTCGCAATGTCCTCGTCGTCGATGCGGAAGAAACGCTTCCATCGGTCCAGCAGAGGACGGCCGCCAAAATGCCCGATAGCGTAGCCGATGTTATCGCCGATCGTGCACGCTACGACGCCGACCAGGATGATCCAGTGAATCTGAAGGCCTTTGCCTTCGTACGCGAGAAAGCTGGCAAACAGGAGGATCGTCTCTCCGGGAACCGGAACGCCTGCGTTCTCGCACAACAAGGCGACGAGCACAGCCCAGTATCCCCAGGTCAGCAGCGCGTGCTTCAAGAAGTCGACGATGTAATGCATCTGATGATCTTGTGATCTGGTGATCGGTAAGTTGCGTGATTTCCGCGTCCGGGTTCGATCAACAGATCACTAGATCACCAGATGGTCAGGATACAGGCCGCGTCAAGAATTCCAGGACGATTCGATTGAATTCTTCCGGGCACTCCTCGTAAGGCATGTGCCCAACGCCCGGAAGCATCACCAGTTCCGAGCCCGGCAGCGCGCGTTGCAGATCGTACGCCGATCCGGGTGATACGGCCACGTCTCGATCGCCCCAAAGCAACAGGGTGGGAATGCCTTTGAGCTTTGGATACAGGTCCTTCAGTTCGCTCAGGTCGGAATGCCACGAGTGCACGACGGCCAGCCCATAGTCGGCGCTGCGCGGCTGCGCCAGCCCCGCAGCATAGCCGTTCAGCGTCGCCTGCGTGACCTGAGCGGGATTGCCATACATGCGGCGGAGGAATAAACCGAGCGTCTGCTGCATGTAGGGAAACGCGGTGCGAAACGCGAACGCTCCAAGCGCATTCGATAGCAACGCGATTCGCTTGCGTCCGTGCGGAGACCAGGGATTAATCGCGTCCACGAGAACCAGCTTCTCGATGCGAGGACCGCCGCGATCCACCGCCAGCGCCGTCATGAAGCTTGCGATGCCCCCGCCGTGCGAGGTCCCGACCAAGTTCAGCGATTCCAGCCCGAGAACGTCGACGAACTCCAGCATGCGCTCGGCAGAGGAGCACAGACCGTAGCCGATGCCGGCGGGACGCTCCGAGAACCCGATGCCGAGTGTGTCCGGCGCGTAGACGGTGAACCGTTCGGCGAGCGCGGGAATGTTGAAGCGCCAGGAGAACGACGAGGCCATCAGCCCGTGAATGAGCAGGAGCGGCGGACCGGAGCCCGCGCGCAAGTAACGCACACGATATCCGGCCACGCGCGCTTCACATTCTGAAATGACGGTTGTTGGCTGCGGAGGGGCCGTTCTCAAGGTTTTTCTCCGGCAGTGGCAACCACCCGGCTCTGGTTGCGATTCCAAGTAACCGATATCGCCTCTGTCGCTTCTGTGGGGGAGCCTTACCGGGCTCCCCCTATTTTTTAGACGCCGGCGCGGGTGTGCGCCGCAACCTCGACCGGCCGGTTCGCCAGCAGCTTGCGCAACACCTTCATCGCCCTGTCCACATGTTTCTCCTCCAAGAGGAAGGCGGGAAGGAGCCGGATCACAACATCCTGTGTCGCGTTGATGAGCACTCCTTTTTGGATCGCGGCATCGACGAACGGGCGCGCAGGGACCTTGAGCTCGATGGCCTGGATCATGCCGCGGCCGCGCACCTCACTGACGGCGTCGAAATCGATGCGCGTGCGATTGAGTTCGTGGTTCAGATACGCGCCGACTTTCTTCACGTTCTCGAGCAGGCCTTCTTCCTCGACGACGCTCAGGTACTCCAGCGCGACGCGGCACGCCAGCGGACCGCCGCCGAACGTCGTTCCGTGCTTGCCGGAACCGATGGCGGACGCGTACGCTCCCCGGGCCATGAACGCGCCCAGCGGGAGTCCAGCGGCCAGAGGCTTCGCGACCGTAACGATGTCGGGCGTCACGCCGGCGTCCTGGTAGGCGAACATGCTGCCGGTGCGTCCGAGGCCGCACTGGATCTCGTCAAAGATGAGCGCGACCTTGTGGCGGTCGGCCACGTTGCGCGCCTCTTCCAGGAACTCCTTCGTGCACTCGCGGATACCGCCCTCGCCCTGGATCGGCTCGATCACCAGCGCGCAGGCGTCTTCGTCGATCTTGGCGTAAAGATCGTCGGCGTCGTTCATCTTGATGAACTGGACGTTCTCGAGCAGCGGCTGGAAGTCCTTGCGATATTTTTCCGGCGCGGTGAGCGAGAGCGCGCCGAAGGTGCGTCCGTGGAAGGAACCTTCGACCGCGAACAGCTTGCATTTCTTCTCGCCACCGAGGGCGTGTCCGGCCGCGCGCGCCGCTTTGATCGCGCCCTCAATGGCCTCGGTGCCGCTGTTGCAGAAGAACGCGCGTTCCATGCCCGAGAGCTTGCAGAGCCGCTCGGCCAGCAGTCCCTGGTACTCGTTGTAGTACAGGTTCGACACGTGGATGAGGCGGGCGCACTGCTCGCGGATCACTTTCACGATGCGCTTGTGCGCGTGACCGAGCGCGTTCACGCCCAATCCGCCAACCAGGTCCAGGTACTTGCGGCCTTGCACGTCTTCGACCCAGACACCCTTACCGCTGACCAGCGCCAGCGGATAACGGGCGTAGGTCTGGAGGAGGTACTGCTTTTCGCGTTCGACGATCTGCTCGTAGGTTTCCATTGAGTCCTCGGGGAAAAACTCATAGTAACGGAAGGGGATGGGAGCCATCAAAGGCGGATCGGGACGCACGCACAATTGCCGCGTCAGTAGGGCAGCGCTTGATAGCTGGCGCCAAGATGCAATCCACAGGAAGTCGCAGTCGTCTTGCGAAACACAGTGCTGACAGAACAGGAAAAATCAGTTAGGTAGGTCAGGCTTCGGTAGTGATTAGTTCATTTCGAACTTAAATCCAGCTTGACCCTCGGGACGCCGGTGCTACACGACGACGATGCGCGCGTTTGTGTCATGTGTTCGCGCGCCGAGCGGACCATGTCTGCTTCCTTTTGCGCCAGGCGCTCGAACATCTCGCGCACGCTGGTCCACGTCTTCACTTCCGGAGTGCCAATCTGTATCAATTCCATATCCGTTACCTCAGCGACGCGACCGATCGCGTTGGGTTCAGCAGTTTTAGTACGCCGCATGGCCGGCCTGCATCGAGCGTCGCGTTGCAGCAACCGCCACGGGGTTGATTTGTGCGTCCGTGCCTGGCTCATCCACATTCGCGAGCCGGCGCAGCGATCCGACGTTGCAGAAAGTCATGTTGCTTCCACGAAAGTCGATGATCCGCTGCCGTCGAAGCCTTGCCAGCACCCGGGTCACGGTCTCGCGGCTGGTGCCGACGATCTGGGACATTTCTTCGTGCGTCGATGTAAGTTTCAACACTGCGGATCCGGGCTTCCGCTCGTCGGCGATGCGCAGCAGGAACGCAGCGATCTTCGATTCCGCGGACCGCGACAGACCCAGCATCGTCAACTCTCGGCAGGCTTCGTGAAAGTCGACGCTCAAATACTCGGCCGCCTGGAGGCAGACACGACAGTCCTGCTGCATCAGCCGCATGAACTCCGCCTGCGGCAGGAACAGCACTTCGCTAGGTTCCAACGCTTCGGCAGTGACTTCATGTTTCCGACCGAGAACGCACGAACCCAGATCGAGGAAGTCGCCTGGTTTGGCGATCTTCAAGATAAGGGTCTTGCCGTCGGCGGAATTCATCGTCAACTTGACTCGTCCCTGGCGCACCATGTGAGCGCCGCGCGAAGTTTCGCCTTCGGCGAACAGGAGGTCGCCCTGGGCGTGCCTGACCGCAGTTCCTTTCGCTTCCATATGCTCCGAAAGCGGCAAGCCGATCTCAGCGACATGTCCTTCGTTTGCTTGCCGAGGAGCGTGAAGGTTGGAGCCATTGCGAAAAGCTGTCGTGGTCATAGTCATTCTCCTTGGGCGTGAACCTTGCCCAACTGTTCCAGCACCGAGTTCATCAGGACTCCCGAGGTCACGAGCTTTGCTCCCGACTGATGCATCCGGCCCAGTAACTCTTTTCCTTCACCGCTGATCACGGTTACCGACCTGAGATCGACCACGAGCGTCGAGCCGTTTGGCCTGGGTTCAAGCCAGCATTTTTCGAGTTCCTGTATCCAGGGCTGCACCAGCTTGCCCTCTACCCTGAGAACCGTTCGTTCGTTTTCGACTTGGGTCGTTATCCGTAACATTGACGTCTCGCTCGAATGTTCCTCAAACGTGCACGAGCCGCTCCAAACTTTTGCGAATCCTGTCTCAATACCTACTTCCCAGAAAATACGCAGCTTAGGACCTGCGCCAATCGGTTTGCGGTAACCAGACGCGGCCGGCGAACTGACGATTGGCGGTCAGCGATGACAAAGGCTTGTCATCGGAGGCAGGTTGTCGGGGCATATAATCCTGATAACGTCTTCGACAGTGGGGGCTTCGACTCATCTATGGCGCAGGCGCCAGAGAGCGTGCATATTCCGGCGGACTCCCTTCCGCGGGCCGACGCTGCGCCGAGACCTATCCTGGAAAAGCTGCTCGACCTCGCTCCCGATTCGTTCCTGGTCACGGACCGCGACGGAAAGATTTCGGAAGTAAACGCGCGCACCGAGCAGATGTTCGGTTATGAGCGGGGCGAACTTATCGGACAGCCGGTGGAGATCCTCGTTCCGGAGCGTTTCCGCGGAGCGCACCCACAACGCCGGGAATCCTATAGCACCGCGCCGAGCGCCCGGCCGATGGGAGTGGGCCTGGATCTGTTCGGCCGCCGCAAGGATGGCACCGAGTTTCCGGTGGACATCATGCTCACGCCCATCGAGACCGGCGAAGGCCGGATGGTGCTCAGCGTCGTTCGCGATGTCAGTGCGCAACGACTCGCGCAGGAGGCGCTGCGGCGCACCGAGCACCAGCTCAGCCAATTGGTGGAAAACGTTCGCGACCACGCTATTTTCCTCCTCGACCCGGAAGGGCGCATCGAAACCTGGAACTCGGGAGCGGAGAGGATCAAAGGATACAAAGCCAAAGAGATCATCGGCCAGCATTTCTCCCGTTTCTATCTGCCGGACGCTCTCGAGTCCAACAAGCCGGCGGAGGAATTGCGCATTGCCGCGGAGAAGGGACGCTACGAGGAAGAGGGCTGGCGCTTGCGCAAGGACGGCTCGCGTTTCTGGGCGAATGTCGTGATCACAGCGTTGCGCGGTAAAAACGGGCAGCTTGCAGGATTTGCCAAAGTGACGCGCGATTTTTCCGATCGCAAGCAGGCGGAAAATGCGCTCCTCCTGGAACTGAGTTCCGCTCTGCTGTCCAACCTGGATTTCGAACGGCTGCTCTCAGCGGTTTCGGCGAGTATCCAGCGGGCCGTCCCCCACGATTGTGCCGAGCTCGCGGTCCACGATCCGTCTGCAAACGTGCTGCGGGCGCGATTCCTGGAAGGGACCGGCCAACCGGCGGGACCTTCTCACGAGACAGTGTTGCCCTTGGAGGGCTCGGCAGCCGGAGCGGCATTTACCTCCCGGCAGCCGCTCTTGCTTGCCAAGCTCGAAGGCGAGGGCTTGAAGCCGGAAACATTTCGTCACCTGAGTGCCCGGGGAGTCCATTCGGGATGCTGGCTACCGCTCATGCATGAAGAGCGCCCCATCGGGACCCTGATGGTTGCGTCGCATCGCGAGTCGGCGTTTACGGAGCGAGACCTCGAGATCCTCGCCCACATCGCCGGACAAGTGGCGGCCGCCGTCGCCAATGCGATCACATTCCAACGCATGGCGGAACGGAGCCACAAACTCGAGCAGGAGAAGCGCTACCTCGAAGACGAACTGAGCACGGAAAACAGCTTCGAGGAGATCATCGGCGAAACCCCACAACTGAAACGCGTTCTGAAGCAAGTGGAGACCGTGGCGCCCACCGACGCATCGGTACTGATCCTGGGCGAAACCGGCACGGGAAAAGAACTCATCGCGCGTGCCATCCACCGGCTGAGTTCCCGGAGCTCCCGCACGTTCGTGAAACTGAATTGCGCCGCGATCCCGTCCGGGCTGCTGGAGAGTGAGCTCTTCGGCCACGAAAAAGGCGCCTTTACCGGCGCTATCGCCCAAAAGATCGGCCGGCTGGAACTGGCGCATCAGGGAACGCTGTTCCTCGACGAGATCGGCGACATCCCGCTGGAACTCCAACCCAAGCTTCTCCGTGCGTTGCAGGAGAAGGAATTCGAAAGGTTGGGGAGCAATCGGACCATCAAGGTGGATGTACGGCTGGTGGCGGCAACGAACCGAGACCTCGGCAAGATGGTCGCGGACAAGGAATTCCGCAGCGATCTCTACTACCGGCTGAAGGTGTTTCCGATCGAGATTCCCGCGTTACGCGAGCGCAGCGACGATATTCCCCTGCTGGTGCGCTCCTTTGTCGACCGGCACTCGCGGAACCTCGGCAAGAACATCCAGACCATCCCAGCGGATGTGATGAAGGCGCTGACCCGCTGGCCGTGGCCCGGCAACATCCGGGAGTTGGAAAACTTCCTGGAACGCGCAGTGATCTTGTCGAAGGGGACTGAGTTGCGAGCGCCCCTGGGCGAACTCCAGTCTGCGGAACAGGGTGATTCCGCCGCCGGTGACGACCTCGCGAACGCCGAAAGAGAACACATCATTCGCGTGCTGCGTGAAACGAAAGGCGTCATCGCTGGAAGTGGCGGCGCGGCGGCCCGCCTCGGTCTGAAACGTACGACCCTCAATGCGAAGCTGAAGAAACTCGGCGTTCAGCGCACGGAATACACCTGATCGTGCTTTGTTGCGCATTGAGAGCAGCGTCAAGGATGGACGCCGGTGCTGTGTTCAGAAAAAAATCAGCGCAGAATTCGCGGAGAAGCAGAGAAACAAAAGGTGCTTCGACTCGGTCGCTGCGCGGCCTCGCTCAGCATTCCAAACCTTAAAGATAGCGGGACCGGCGGGATGCTGGTCCTGCCAAAATCAAAACTCACATGCCGCGACCACCTTCAAAAGTCGAAGAAGCATCTCGCGTTCCTCGGGATTCATTTGCTGCCGGACAGCTTCGTCGGCAGCCACCCTTGCCTTGATTAGGCGTTCCCTGTACTTGTGTCCTTTGGCTGTCAAGTGGACGTTAATTGCTCTGCCCGATTTCGCCTTTTTCTCCGAAACGAGCCCTTCCTGAGTCATCGACTTGACAGCCCGATGCACGACCGTCCGATCAATACCTAGGACCGTGGCTATCTGATTCTGGTTTAACATCACTCCGCCGCGAAGCGTCGACAGGATAAAGCCGCGCGTCGCCGAACACTGCGTTCTGCGTTCCAGTCTCCGTCCCACCGAAAAATACGCCGCTGCGACATGAGCGAGTACGGAGTCTTTGAGAATCTCTTCAGGAATTTCTTTCTTGGGCTGGATATTCATAAAACAGTCACTGTCCTATGCAGGGGTCTTCGCCACTGCGGCGCCTCCACATAGGCACGTGATTTCTTGCCGATTGCAATCACCATGACAATCTCATGATAGCGACGGCAGAGTCCGAGATATTGAGACAGTCTGCGGGCGTCAAAGCCTTCCATCGGACAGGTGTTGATTCCCAGAGCCTCGGCAGCGATCATTAGATTCTGGCAAGCCAACGATGTACTCTTCGTAGCCCATTTGAACAGATCCTGGTGGAACAGCGGTGGCATACCGCTCGTCCTCCACAGATTCAGCAGGCAGAATGCCACCCATTTTATGACGGCGAATATGCCGAATGGCCCCGGCATGAACAGGATCCGGCCGATCTTTGCTGTCCGCTCGTAATCGCGGATCTTCTCTTCGGTGAAGTTGCTCGCGCGCATCCAGTCCAACTGGCCTTGCGTTGTCGCAGGCATCGATCCGATGTCCGCCACGGCAACGACCAGCGCCGACGCAGTTTCCGCAGGTTTCTGTCCGAGGCACAATTTCGCTACGGTTGCCCTCTTCGCTTCGGAATCCACCCAATAGAACCTGTACGGCTGCGAGTTAAAACTGGAGGGAGCGTGCCGGGCCGCATTGAGAATTTGCTCGCGCAGCGCTTGGGAGATTTCGATCGGCTCAAAGACCTTAACCGCCCGCCGTTGGAAGATCGCGTCCAGAATGTCACTCATGGCCACCTCAATGTTGCTATTACAACATAACTTATGTTGCACATGCAACATGCGAGGAGAAAACACATTTTTGACACGCGTTTTGAGACATAACGCTGCGAAGGACGCTGGAATTGCGTGGGAGAATCGGGTTGGACAGATCGAGAGTTCGCGGAGATAAAAGGTCCGTGACTACGGCTGACCTACTTCCCTCCCGCCAGACTCTTCACGAGTTCGTACAGGAACGTCTCGCCTTCGTAGAAGGATTGGACTTTCATGCGCTCGTCGCGGCCGTGGAAGCGGATGTCCTCAGGGTCGAAGAAAAAGCCCTGGACGCCATAGGTCGGAATGCCCGCGCGGCGGAGATAGAGACCGTCGGTAGCGCCCATCACCATCATCGGTACAGCCGGCACGCCCGGCCATATGGCATTCGTTACCCGGCTGATGCTTTGCATGACGTCGTCACGCATTGGAGAGGGCGGGCCCTGCTGGACGTCGCCGTCCACCGTGAGCGCCACCTGGTCGTCGGCGATGACCTTCTGGAGCGCGGCCTTGACGTAATCCGGCGAATCCTCCGGCAGCACGCGGCAATTCACGTTGGCGGCGGCCAGTTGCGGCAGCGCGTTTTTGGCGTGGCCGCCCTCGATCTCCGTCGCGACGCAGGTCGTCCGCAGCGTCGCGTTCCAGGGCGTGCTGTGCTGCGCCAGCCGCTGCATGGCGTCTTGTGAGCCTTCGGCGGCTTTGGCGAGGTCCTCGCGCACGGCTGGCTCTGCGATCTTCGACATGGCGCGGAAGTACGCACGGCTAACGTCGTTGGTCTTCAGCGGGAAACCGAACTTCGAGAGGCGGTCCAGCGCGCCGGCGAGGTGATAGATGGCGTTGTCGGGCACCGGGAGAGAGCTGTGTCCGCCCTTGTTGCGGACCTCGAGGCGGAAGTTGATGACGTACTTTTCGCTGACCTGCACGTCATTGGAGATCCTGCGGCCGGCAATGGATTCGCCCCAGCCACCTTCGTTGAGGGCGTACTCGGCGTCGATCAGGTCGCGGTGGTTCTTGAGCAGCCACTGGACACCGCTGTAAGGGCCGCCTCCCTCTTCATCGGCGGTGAGGGCGACGATGATGTCGCAATTCGGCTTGAATCCCTCGCGCTTGTAGCGGATGAGGTTAGCGATCCAGACGGCCGCCTGCGCCTTGTCATCGCCGGTGCCGCGGCCGTAGAAGTAGCCGTCCTTCTCGATGAATTGGAAGGGGTCCATGGTCCAGTCTTCGCGCTTGGCTTCGACGACGTCCTCGTGCGCAAGCAGGAGCAGCGGCTTCTTCTGGCCGGTGCCGTGGTACCGCACGACCAGGTTGCCCTTGGTCGGGATGGCGCCGCCTACAAAGATGTCGGACTCGGGAAAGCCGGCCTCACGCAGACGGCGTGCTGCGGCCTCCGCGACGGGCGTGGTCGAGCCGGTCGTGTATCCGGACTTGATCTCGACCATCTCTTTGTAAATATCGTGGGCAAGCTGTTTGTCACGTTCGGGCGGCATCGTCGTCTGAGCCGCGGCTGCGCCCAGACACACAAGGACAAAGAGAAGGGAGTTCATCGACATTTCGATTGAGCCTCGGATGGTGGGCAATTGTAAAGGCTACAACCAAATTTGTGGCGGGCAGCTCACCTTCCCGATTAAAATATCGGCACGACGAAAGAATTCCCATTTCTCACAGCCACTTCCCATTTTCAGTATATTTTCCGCTACAATCCTGCTATCATTCTGTAACTCTATGTGACCGCAATACATGCGCGTCTGTGGGATTTAAGAGCGTTGGCAGCAGAGTTGCATTCTCGTAGCCTGAAGAGCCAAACGGCGCCTCCTAGCCGCTACTCCTCTGCAACTGTGGCCCGCGACTTTCAAATCCGCTTTGTAGCCGTTGTGCTGGCTGCGTTCACCATCGCCGCCGGCGTATTCGGTGTCATCAACTTCCAAAAAGAGCGGCAGTTCGAAATACCGACCGACGGCGTCTGGTGGGTCGAGCACAACGGGCAGGTCACGGCGGAGCGCGTGGAAGCGAACGGGCCGGCGGCAAAGGCCGGCGTCAAGCCCGGCGATGTCCTGACGGCCATCAACGAACGCGGCATTGCCAACACGGCGGAAGCTACGCGGCAGCGCTACCGCACCGGAACTTGGTCGAAGGCAACGTACAGCCTGGTTCGCAACGGCGTAGTCGTCCAGGTACCACTCATCCTCGTGCCGTTCGACAAGTCCCTGTTCGTCGGGCTGCGCTTCATCGCTCTCATCTATCTCGGGATCGGGATGTACGTGCTGCTGCGACGCTGGACGGCGCCGAAGTCCACGCACTTCTATCTGTTCTGCCTCGTCTCGTACATCTTTTACGCCTTCCACTTCACCGGCAAGCTGAACCAGTTCGACTGGATCGTGTATTGGTCCAATGTCGTCGCGCAGATGCTGCAGCCGGCGCTGTTCCTGCACTTCGTGCTGACCTTCCCCGAAGTGAAGGATTGGGTGAAGAAGCGTCCATGGCTGGTGCACCTGTGCTACCTGCCGGGAACGGCGCTGCTGGCGGCGCACGTCATTGCGCTGCGGCTGCTGGCGCCCAGCGAACGGCTGCGTTTCAATCTCGATCGCGGCGAGATGCTCTACCAGGGCCTGATGTTCCTGGCCGCCACCTGGGTGTTATGGGACACGTATCGCCGCGCCGCCACGCCCATCCTGCGGCAGCAGTTGAAGTGGGTCACGCGCGGCACGCTGCTTGCGGTACTGCCGTTCACGCTGTTCTACGTCATCCCGTTCATGCAGGGCTCGCAGTCGACGCCGATGATGAAGGTTTCGGTGCTGTCGCTGGTCTTCCTCCCGCTGACGTTCGGCTACGCCATCTTCCGCTACCGCTTGATGGACGTGGACCTGATCTTCAAGCGCGGCATGGCCTACACGCTGACCGCGGCATCGATCGCAGGCGTGTACTTTGCGGCGGTGGGCATCGCGGCCGAGATCATTCACGCGCGCCTGCCGGCGGCCGGTCCGGTGGGAATGATCGTCGCGATCGTCGTCACGGCGCTGCTATTCGAGCCGATCAAGAAATGGATCCAGGACCGGCTGGATAAGGTTTTCTACCGCAAGCGTTACGACTACCGCAAGACGCTCATCGAGTTCGGGCGGGAACTGAGTTCGCAGCTCGATCTCGACAAGATGCTGACCTCCATCGTCGACCGCATCTCGCGCACGCTGCTGGTAGACCGGATGGCCATCTTCCTGAGCCAGCCGGAATCGCCCGACAGCTTCACCCTGGCGAAGTCGTTCGGCATGTCGGATGTCGACGGACTCGACCTCAGCTTCCTCGGGCAGCCGCGTCCGGAACTCGCGGCCGGGCACCTCTTCTTCGACAACACGCACGCCGTCGTGCGTGAGACGCCGAACGCGCAGGCGACCATCGCGCGTCTCGACCTGAACTACTTCATTCCCTGCACCGTACAAGGGCGCACGATCGCCGTGCTCGGACTCGGCAAGACAAGCGACGGCGATTTCCTGTCGAGCGAGGACGTCGAGTTGCTGGAAGCGCTGGCGGGATACATCGGCATCGCCATCCAGAACGCGCGGCTGTACGCGTCCCTCGAGCAGAAGGTCACCGAGTACGAGCGCCTGAAGGATTTCAACGAGAACATCGTCGAATCGATCAGCGTCGGCGTTTTCGCCGTGGACCTCCAGGACCGTATCGAGTTCTGGAATTCGCAGATGGAGACCACGTACGCGCTGCCGCGTTCGGAAGCCGTGGGCAAGAAGCTGAGCGATGTCTTCCCGGCCGCGTTCTCCGAGGAATATTACCGGTTCCGCAATACGCCGGGCATTCACAATCTTTATAAATTCCGGCTGCAAACACCGTCGGGTGAAACGCGGATCGCGAATATCGCCGTGGCGCCGCTGGTGACGCGCGATTTCTCGGTGATCGGACGATTGGCGTTGGTGGACGACATCACCCAGCGCATCGAACTGGAATCTCAGTTGTCTCAAGCAGAAAAGCTGTCGTCGATCGGGTTGCTGGCGGCGGGCGTCGCGCACGAGGTCAATACGCCGCTGGCGGTGATCTCGTCGTACTCGCAGATGCTCTCGAAGCAGTTGAATGGCGACAAGAAGAATTCCGAAGTGCTCGACAAGATCATCAAGCAGACGTTCCGGGCGTCGGAGATCGTCAACAACCTGCTGAACTTTTCACGCACGAGCGGCACCGAGTTCGGGCAAGTGGACGTGAACAAGGTCATCCGCGACACGCTGAACCTGCTGGAGCACCAGTTCAAGGTGACGAAGATCAAGGTGCAGGACGAGATGGTGAAGGACCCGGCGCCGATCTACGGCAACTCCGGCAAATTGCAGCAGGTGTTCTTAAACCTGTTCCTGAATGCAAAAGACGCGATGCCGCAGGGCGGGACGCTCACAGTGGTAACGCGCGCAGACCATGGCGTGCAGGTGTGCGTCGCCGATACCGGGTCGGGTATCGCGCAGGAACATATCGACCGCATTTACGATCCGTTTTTCACTACCAAGACGGCGCCCAAGGATGGGCGTAAGGGCACAGGCCTGGGGCTGTCGGTCACTTACGGGATCATCCAGGAACACGCCGGGAAGATCCGCGTCGACAGTGAATTGGGGGCGGGGACGAAGTTCTTCCTGGAGTTCCCGCTGATGCGCAAGGCCGTGAACGTTTAACTAGGTGCCCCACCGTGACTGGTTTTGCAACGGTGGGCTGAAAGAAGAGATGGAGCTACGAGCATGGCAGAAGCTGCAGTTATTTCCCGCCGCATGGGCCGGGAACCGCTGTCGGGCCAGGGCACGGTCCTGATCATCGACGATGAGGCTTCGATCCGCGAATCGCTGCAAACGCTATTGGAACTGGAAAGCTTCACCGTGGAGACTGCCGACACCGGCGAGGAAGGCCTGGCGAAGATCGCCGAGCAACCGATGGACCTGGTCCTGCTCGACCTGGCGCTGCCGGAACGCAACGGGATGGAGATCCTGCGCGACATTCGCGATCGCGACCCGATGCTGCCGGTCATCATGATCACGGCGTACGGTACTGTCGAAAATGCGGTGACGGCGATGCAGTCGGGGGCATCGAACTTCGTCCAGAAGCCGTGGGACAATGAAAAGCTGCTGGCAGATGTAAGGGCCATCGTGGGACGCAAGCGCGCCGAGGAAGAGAACGTCCAACTCAAGCGCGCGTTGAAGCAGCGCTACAACTTCGAGCACATTGTCGGCAAGGGCGATGCCATGCTCCGCATCTTCGACCTGGTGGCACAGGTCGCGCCCAGCCGCTCGACGGTATTGCTGCAAGGCGAGAGCGGTACGGGCAAGGAGCTTATCGCCAAGGCGATCCACATGAACTCGCCGCGCAAGGACCGTCCGTTCGTGCCGGTGAATACGGGATCGATGCCCGCTGACCTGCTTGAATCGACGCTGTTCGGGCACGTCAAGGGAGCTTTTACCAGCGCGGTGGCGTCGAAGAAGGGGCTGTTCGAGATCGCCGATCGCGGCACGCTGTTCCTGGACGAGATCGGCACCATGAGCATGGAAACGCAGGCCAAGATCCTGCGCGTCCTGCAGGACCGCAAGTTCATGCACCTGGGCGGTGTGCAGGAGTTGCAGGCCGACGTCCGCATCATCGCCGCTACAAACGTCGACCTGAAGCAGATGTCGAAGGAAGGCCGCTTCCGCGAGGACCTGTTCTACCGTCTGAACGTCATCACCGTGGACCTGCCGCCGCTGCGTGCCCGCCGCGAAGACATTCCCCTGCTGGTGGATTTCTTCATCAAGAAATTTGCCGAGGAGAATGAACGCCCGGTATGCCAGATTGCACCCGAGGCATTGCGCTGCCTCATGGAGTACGCGTGGCCCGGGAATGTCCGCGAATTGGAGAACGTCATCGAGCGCGCAGTGGTGCTCTCCACCGGCCCGGTGATCACGATCGACCTGCTGCCCGACCACATCTCCGGACGCGGCAGCGCACTCAACGTGCTGGAGCACCGCGCCGATGCCTCGCTGTTCGAGATCATGGAAGAATGCGAGCGGCGGATCATTACCGACATGCTCGAGAAGTGCAACTGGAACCAGACCGACGCGGCCGAGCGTTTCCACGTTCCGCTCTCGACGCTGAACCAGAAGATCAAGCGGCTGAATATCGAGATCCGGAAAAAGGCACGGGACTAGAATATCGTCGTGAAGACTTTCACTGCCTACGTCGAGTTTGATCCCGCGACAAAGCTGTACGTCGGGATCGTTCCCGGAATACCGGGTGCACATACGCAAGGTAGTACCCTCGATGAGTTGCGCGACAATCTCAAGGAAGTGCTGGAGCTCTGCCTTGAGGAGTACAAAGGCAAGGTCGAAGAACTCCCGCAGTTTGTCGGCGTTCAGCAGATCGAGGTGGCTGTCTGACCGGTTTGCCGGTCGTATCGGCCAAGACTCTGGATCGGATTCTACGTCGCATCGGTTTTGAAGCGGTTCGTCAAAAGGGTAGTCACGTCTTTTACCGCCATCCGGATGGGCGGACCACGACCGTGCCCTTTCACTCCGGCCGAGACATAGGCCGTCCGTTGCTTCGGGGCATCCTTCGCGACATCGCAATGTCACCTGACGAGTTCACGTCCGAACTGCGCCGGGGATGATTCTCTTCGTAACTCCCCACTAGCAACTAGCTCCTGGCAACTGTTATATTCGCCATCCAATGGAACTCGTCTCCCCGGTTGACTATGCGAAGCAGAGTGTCGCGACGGTACAGGAATACACGTTGCTCGCGATACGCTCGATCGCAAACGTCTTTTCCCAGCCGCGCTACCTGAGCGACACGCTCCAGCAGATGGACATGATCGGAGTCGGGTCGGTCCCGGTGGTGGTGCTGACCGGCATGTTCACCGGCATCGTGCTGGCGCTGCAGAGCGCGAATTCGCTGGCCCGCTTTGGCGCGCTGACCATGACGGGGCAACTGGTCTCGTTGTCCATGGTGCGCGAACTCGGCCCGGTGCTGACCAGCCTGATGGTAGCTGGCCGTAATGCTTCCGGCATGGCCTCAGAGTTGGGCTCCATGAAGGTCACCGAGCAGATCGACGCCATGCGCGCGCTCGGCACGGATCCAACCAAGAAGCTCGTAACGCCGCGCGTGATCGCGAGCACGGTGATGCTGTTTTTCCTGACCATTATCTCCGACCTGGTGGGACTGGCCGGAGGATTCCTGATCGCGTACTTCATCCTCGGCCTCGACAGCTACCAGTACTGGAATTCCGCCTACCAGACGCTGGTGTACGCCGACGTCTTCATGGGGCTGACGAAGCCTTTGCTCTTCGGCTTTATTCTTTCGACGGTCGGCTGCTATTACGGATTGACGGCGCACGGCGGGACGCAGGGTGTCGGCCGCGCAACCACGCAGGCCGTGGTGGCCGCGTCGGTCATCATCCTGATGGTGGACGCCTTCTACACCCGTCTGCTCCTCACCATCTTCGGCATGCACTGATGGCCATACCCACCGCACCCGACGATCCCGAGCGCCGCATCATCGTCTATGAAGACGTGGCCATCGCTTTCGACGAACTCGTAGTGCTCGACGGCGTCAGCTTCGCGCTACACAAGGGCGAGACCAAGATGTTGCTCGGCGTCGCAGGTTCAGGCAAAAGTCTGCTGCTGAAGCTCGCACTCGGACTTCTGAAACCCGACCGCGGCCACATCTGGGTGCTGGGGGAAGATGTCACCGCGATGAAAGAGGAAGACCTGTTCGAACTTCGCCGGCGCATGGGCATGGTCTTCCAGGAAAGCGCGCTGTTCGATTCGCTCACGGTGCGCGAGAACGTATCGTTCCGCCTGCAAGAGGAGCACGTGCCCGAGGACGAGATCGAGCGGCGCGTGCGCGAGTCTCTGCGGTTCGTCGAACTGGAGCACACAGTCGACCTGTTCCCCGCCGAATTATCCGGCGGCATGAGACGTCGCGTGGCTATCGCTCGCGCCATCATCACCCAGCCGGAAGTCCTGCTCTACGATTCGCCGACCGGCGGGCTGGACCCGGTGACCTCGACCACCATCGTCGAACTCATCGTGAAGCAGCGCGACGTCTATCATACCAGCGCACTCATGGTGACCCACCGTCTGCAAGACGCGTTTACCATGGCGACCCACTACTACGACACCACCGCCAACCAGATGAAGCCGCTCGTGGGTGCGCATGGTGAGCCCAAGGTGAACCTGGAGACCACGTTCGTCATTCTGAAGGATGGTAAGGTCATCTTCGACGGCAACGCGCCCGAATTGGCGAATTCCCACGACGAGTACATCCGGGAATACATCGCGTAGAACCAGTTGTAAGTTGAAAGTTGTAAGTTCAAAAACGAAGGCCGGAGTTCGCGCTCCGGCCTGTAACTTTCAACGTACAACTTCCAACTTACAACTGCTCTTACGCTTTTGCTGCCTTCGCCCGCATCTCTGCCATTTTCTTGAAGCGCTCTTCCATCCACGCGATGCGCTTGCGCAGTTCCGGAGTGCTCGTCGCCACCTTCTCGACCCTGCCCATCCAGTCCGGCATGTTATTGAATTCCCGGATCTGCTTCAGCCAGGGCTTGAGCTTGACGTAAACAAAAAGCATTTCGCCGCCCCAATCCATGAACAGTTCTTTGTGGACAGCCCCATGAAGGACCAGCGCTGCCGCGTTCTCCCAATAGGTGAGCACCTGCCGCAGCCAGGCATTCTCCTGTAATCCGAAGTTCATGCTCAGCTGCACGATTTCGTCGAATGATTGCGGGGTCCATGTGCTGAACCACGCGCGCGCCTTGCGCATCTCCGCCTCGCGCCGCAGGTCGTAGAACTGCATGCAGATTTGAGCGTCCGCCGCCGTCGCCTTTTTACCGGCACTCTTCGCCATAATGTCGCTCCTTACTCCTTAAATGTTAGCTGGATCCCCGGTCACAGAACGTGCCGGTAGCGAAGCGCAGTGTAGCAGAAAAACTGGCGCAAGACTCATGGCTCAAGGGGCAAGCCTCATGGCGCAATGGTTTCGCGGTCACGGTCACGGATGGCCACAGCGCCACTACTGGCGTCGGATGAATCAACCACCGTAACTCTCACTTATTCTCGCCGATCGCCGCCTGTGGTTCCTTGAGCCCTGCGCCTTGAGCCATGCGCCGGGTTTTACGCTACTGCCTGCGGTTCCGGTATCGGCCGCGAGTAATCGCACTTGACGGCCGTCTTCTCTTCCGACGCTGCCTTCTTGCCGCGCCGTTTTGGCTTCTCGTCCTCATCGCCGGCGGCAGCTTTCTTATTTGGGCACGCCAGCACCAGTTCGCCGGTCTTCAGCCGCTTCTCGACCAGGTACGGCGATCCGCACTGCGGGCAGGTCTCGGCCACGGGCTTGTTCGCCGACGTGAACTTGCAATTGGGGTAGTTCGAGCAGCCGTAGAAGGTCGTACCACGCTTGCGCGCTTTCTTCTCGACCAACTCGCCGTCCTTGCACTCCGGGCACTTCACGCCAATGTAGTTCTGCTTGACGTACTTGCAATCCGGATATCCGCTGCACGAGATGAACTCGCCGTACCTCCCGTGCCGCAACACCATGTTGCGACCGCACTTCGGGCACTTCTCTTCCAGCGGGATGTCCGGCACCTTCTTCTGCTGGTCCAGGCGCCGCGTGGTCTTGCAATCGGGATATCCGGTGCACGCCATGAACTGCCCGAAGCGTCCGCGCTTGAGCACCATTGGGCGCCCGCAGTTCTCGCAGTACTCCTCCTGCGACTCTTCCGGCATCTCGGCCGTGTCGAGGTCAGTCAGGTTGATCGGATTTTCCTTGGTGAAGGTGCAGGAATTCGGGTCGCTCTTATCGTACGTGCTGCACGCGTAGAACGAACCGTGCTTGCCCCACTTGATCACCAGGCGCGCCGCAGCGCTCGCACTTTTCGCCCGTCGGCTTCTCCATACGCTTGATGTTTTCCATGTGCTTCTCGGCGTAATGGAGGTCCTTCTCGAACTTCTTGTAGAAATCAGCCAACGCGTGGGTCCACTTCTCCTTGCCTTCTTCGATATCGTCCAGCTCTTCCTCGAGCTTCGCCGTGTAGGCGGGATCGAAGATGTCCTTGAAGTTGTCGACGAGCAGGTTGGTGACGACGTCGCCGATCTCGGTCGGGTAGAACTTGCCGCCGCTCTTGGTGACGTACTGCCTCTCCTGGATCGTGCTCAGGATGGTGGCATACGTCGACGGTCGCCCGATGCCGCGCTCTTCCAATTCCTTCACCAGCGAGGCTTCGTTGTACCGCGGCGGTGGCTCGGTGAAATGCTGTTCCGGCTTGATGCCCGGGTCCTTCAGCGTGAGCTTCTGTCCCTCTTCCAGTACTGGAAGCTTGTGCTTGAGCGCTTCGTCCTCTTCGTCCTTCGCGTCCTTCGCTTCCTCGTACACCTTGAGAAAGCCGTCGAACTTCAGGACCGAGCCGGTCACGCGAAACATGTACCGCGTTTCGCCCGATTTCGCTTCGATATCGACGCTGGTCTGGTCGAAGACGGCCGGGTTCATCTGCGACGCGACGAAGCGCTGCCAGATGAGCTTGTAGACCTTCATCTCGTCCGGCGGCAGGTACTTTTCCAATGACTCCGGCGTGCGCGTAACGTCCGTCGGACGTATCGCCTCGTGTCCTTCCTGCGCTTCCTTTTTTGACTTGTACGTGTTCGGCTGCTCGGGCAGATACTGCGGGCCGTAATGCGACGGCACGAACTCGCGGACCTGCTGCAACGCCTCGTTCGCAATGCGCACCGAATCGGTACGCATGTAGGTGATGAGACCGACCGTGCCCTCTTCCCCGATGTCGACGCCCTCGTACAGCCGTTGCGCCAGCATCATCGTGCGCTTCACCGAGAAGCGCAGCTTGCGCGACGAGTCCTGTTGCAGCTTGCTGGTGGTGAACGGCGGCGCGGGAGAGCGGCGGCGCTCGCGCTTATCGACCTTCGCGACCGTCCATGTCGCGCGCCGCAGCGCTTCGACGATCTTGTTCGACTCCTCCTCATTCGGGACCTCGGTTTTCTCGTCGCCGATGCCAAGGAAGCGCGCGTCGAACGCCGGCGGCTTGCCGGAGGTCAGGTGCGCGTCGATCGTCCAATATTCTTTCTTCTCGAAAGCTTTGATCTCGCGCTCGCGTTCGACAATGAGCCGGAGCGCTACGGTCTGCACGCGGCCGGCGGAAAGCCCGCGACGGACTTTGTCCCACAGCAGCGGCGAGATCTGGTATCCGACCAACCGGTCAAGGATGCGGCGTGTCTGCTGCGCGTCGACCAGGTCGCGATCGATGTCGCGTGCGTGATCGAACGCAGCCGTTACAGCGCGCTTGGTGATCTCGTTGAAGGTGACGCGGCGGATCTTCGCTTCGTCGCCATTGGCGGACTTCTTCTTTCTCTTGCCGCCACCGTCCTCGCTTAGCTCGTCCGCCAGGTGCGCGGCGATCGCTTCGCCTTCGCGGTCCGGGTCGGGCGCGAGGTACACGTGGTCTGCCGACTTCGCCAGCTTCTTCAGCTTGGCGAGCACCTTCTCCTTGCCGGGGATGACAACCAGCTCGGTCTCAAAATCGTTGTCGGTATCCACCGCCAGCCGGTTCTTGGGCAGGTCTTTCACATGCCCGAACGAAGCTTCGACCGTGTAGCCCTTCCCGAGATATTTCTCGATGGTCTTGGCCTTGGTCGGTGACTCGACGATGACTAAATTCGATGCCAAATGATTCCTCTGTTCCTTTTATCCGTCCCTGAACCTAACACGCGAAGCTGTCAGCTGTCAGCATTCGGCTTTCGCTGTCAAATCGGTTTCACAAAATTCTTGCCCGGCATCTGCTTCACTTTTCCGGCTAATTCCAGTTCGAACAATGCCGCAAATATTTCTGATGGCGAGAGTACGCCATCCAGGATCTCTACGATCTCATCGATGTGCATCGACTCGTCCGACTTCAGCACCCGCAATATCTTTTTCTCATGCGGCGAAGCTTCCGTCTCGAACAGTGATGCGGCAGCCGGCGATTCCGATGCAGACTGACTCTCCGCCTCCAGCTTCAGCTTGACGTCGTCGGGTAGGTCTTCCCAGACGTCCTCCCACGTCGCTGTCAGCTTAGCGCCCTGCTTTATCAACGTATTGGGGCCCCACGAGTTACGATTCGTGACATTTCCGGGGACCGCAAAAACTTCCCGGTTCTGCTCCAGGGCGCAACGCGCCGTGATGCGCGTTCCACTGTACTCGCCCGCTTCGACGACGAGCACGCCGGCGCTCAGCCCGCTGATGATGCGGTTACGGATCGGAAAATTCTGCGGAGCGGCGAATGTGTCGACCGGGAACTCAGAGATCAGCGCGCCGCCTAGACCCAGGATCTGGTCGGCCAGGCGGCTGTTCTCGCGCGGATAAATAATGTTGATGCCGGTGCCGAAGACTGCGGCCGTTTTTCCCTTGGCCGCGATGGCCCCGCGATGCGCGTAGGTGTCGACCCCCCGCGCCATGCCACTGAATATGATGAGGCCACGGGCTGAAAGGTCGCAGGACAGTCTTTCCGCCATACCGATGCCGTATGGCGTGGGGTGGCGCGTGCCCACCACGGCAATCCCCGGGCGCGACAGCACCGACGCGTCTCCCCGCACATACAGCACGACCGGCGGATCGTAGATCTGCTTCAGCCTCGGGGGGTATTCGGCGTCCGACAGGGGGATCACGCGTGCGTTCACCTCGGCCGCGCGCGCCAGCGCGTCGTTCGCCTGCTCCAGCGACTTGCCGAGAGCGATCGCCTGCGCCGCCTCGGCCGGCAATCCGACGGCCTCCAACTCGGTGAGACTGGCGCGGAAGACATTGTCGACATTCTCGAAGTGCTCGACCAGCCGGCGGCAGCGGCTGGCGCCAAGAGAAGGCGTCAGCGACAGCGCTACCCAGCGCAGCGCGGTGAGGTCCTGTGCCACTTGTGGTGATGACATGAGTGCGCCTTTTGGGCAGTTCTCGAAAAACCCGCGACTCTAAACACCCGCGTTATCGCTGTCAAGGAAGCGCGTCACCAGGTCTTGTTACAATCGGGCTGATGCCGCGCCCGTTGCGCATTTCCGCCATTTCGTTCTTGAATACAGCGCCGCTGATGTGGGACTTCGATCACGGCGTGCCGCCGGCGACCGAACATGGGCGGTCGACACTGGGTTTTGAGGTCTCGTACACAATCCCATCCGCCTGCGCCGACGCCCTCCGCGAGGGCACTGCCGACATCGGCATCATCCCGGCGATCACGTATGCGACCATCCCGGGACTCGTCATCCTGCCGGATGCGGTGATCGCCTCGAAGAACGACGTCCGCTCGATCCTGCTCGTCTGCAAGAAGCCCATCGAACAGGTCCGAACGATCGCTGCCGACACGTCGTCGCGCACGTCGGTCGTGCTGACGCAGGTGCTGTGCGAGAAGCTGTGGGGCGGCGCGAGAGAGATGCGGCCGATGCCGCCGGACGTTGAGAGCATGCTCGACGCCTGCGATGCGGCGCTGCTCATCGGCGACTCCGCGCTGCGCCTCAATCCGGCGAAGTATAAGTGTTACGACCTCGCGGCCGAGTGGCGCAAGCTCACGGGACTTCCCTTCGTGTTCGCCGTGTGGGCGTTGCGCATGGCTGCGCTGGCGGAAACTGCGCGCGACCCTGATCCCGCGACGGTGCTCAGCCGTTCGCGCGATCACGGGACGGAACCGCAGAACATCGCGACCATCGCGCGTTTGTGGTCGCCGCACCTGCAAGTGTCGGAGTCTCTTATCACCGGCTACCTGACTGACAACATCCACTACGCGCTGGATGCAGAGAACCGCGCCGGGCTGGAACTCTTCTATCGCTATGCTGCGGAGCTGCGACTGATCCCGGAAGTGCCGGAGCTTCGCTTCTACGGCCTGGCGGCGCAACAGTTCGTCGGCTGAGGTGTGGCAGTTTCTGACATTACTGATTGGTTATGGTCGCGCGAGGTAGTAACTGCTAGTTTTTTGTGTGCCTCTTTGTAATCAACAATATCTGCCCGGGTTACCTGGGGAAAAACGGTTGTAAGTTGTACGTTGAAAGTTACAAGTTGGTAAACCAATGGGGCGGCCCCCCTGGGATTTGGGAGGTAAATCGCCGGAGATAAAGGAGTTACTTGTAAAATCGCCGCCGATAAGGGGTTACGGGCCGACATGGCTGAGAATCGGAGGTGAGGGACACTACGCCTTCGATGTCACGAGGACAGTTTAGAGGAATGGGGGAGGGCTTGTATGTGACGTGCGTCACAGGTCACTGTGACGAGAAAATCTGGTGATCCGGTGATCGAGTGATCTGGTGATCTGGACATCGCGAGTACCCACATCTGCCAAAGGCAGGGCAGATGTGGGGTACCACGGATCAAAATTCAAACGTGGGCGAACAACCCCGCCGCAGGCGCGGAAGCCCGGCGCAACCGCGAACGTCAACAGCTAGAAGCGCAGTACGGCCCAGGCACCGGAAGTTCGGTCCGGAATCGAACCTCCGACGCAGGTGAACGGCTACCGTAATATCTCTGGCTCGGTTGGCGGCCGCACCCTCCCGACCACGCCGTTAATGGGTTGCGTTCCGAAGTGTTTACTTGCAGGTAAGCCGAAAACCAGGGTGATATTCGAGAAGCCCACCTGAGTTCCTCCAGTGACGCAGACCGTGAGCGGCGACAGTTCGCCGTTAGGCGCAAATGGCGCGAAGCCGCCATCACCGGTGACGCTCGCGATGCCGACAATAGCCAGGCCCGTTGTGGTGGCAACGACGTAATGGGCTGTAGGACAGTTGCTGACGACGTAGCTCTGGTCAGAGATCACCTGGGCATCCTTCATGGTGATGTGGTGCGTGTGCGGGTCGCGTAATGTCGTATCCGTCGTACCCGTGCTGCTCATCCAAAGGTCAGAGTGCTCCATGTTCAGCGCGGCATAGAAATTTGCCCTGTCGGACGCGCCGTTTACGTGAAGCGACCATAGGCCGCGCATCTCATATTGTCCCTTGGTGAACGGGTTGTAGTCGCTGATGGTTCCGCTGAGGTTGTCCGCTGACGGAGTCTGAGCCACCACGCCACTGCTCACCAGGGCAAGCACTGCCATTGTTGCCAACCAGAACAAAACTTTGCTCTTCATTTCCGGCCTCCAGAGTCCGAATCTCGGCCACTGGCTTACCTTGGAGCGTTGCCGCCAGACAATGGAGGACAGCTGAAGATGGTCTGAATTTCCTATGGACCGCTAATCCCTTGCCGCATTTGCCTTTTGTAGGCGAATGAAGCATCATTTTTAATCGCCGAGAAGCCCGATGTGGGGGACGTACGGCCCAGGAATTCCATTTCGGCGAGTTCACGCTCGATCTGGCGCGATTTCAACTCGCTCGCGGTGGCGGTGCTATGCGCCTGGAAAAGCTCCCAATGGAGCTGCTCATCCTGCTGGTGCAGCACCCGGGCGAACTGGTCACCCGCGAGCAGATCGCCGAGCAACTGTGGGGCAAAGGCGTCTTTCTGGACGTCGAGAACGGCATTAACACCGCTGTTCGCAAAGTCCGCCTCGTCCTGGGAGATGGCCCCGAGAAGCCACGTTTTATCGAGACTGTGGTCGGCAAGGGATACCGCTTTGCCGCGCCCGTAAGCTCGAACGGAAACGCGAGCACCTTGGCGCCGGCCGCAGCGGCCAACGCCGCATCCGCGCCGACGCCGGCGGCGGCTCCGACGGCGCAACGCACGGTCAGCTACATTGCGCCAATCCTGAGAGCCTCGACAGCGCTGCTGGCGATGGCCATCGTTGGATTTTTCCTGTATCAGCATCGAGCCGCGCGGCGGCCGGCGACTATACGCGCGATCGCCGTCCTGCCGTTGAAAAATCTCTCCGCCGACAGCAGCCAGGAATACCTCGCGGACGGCATGACCGAAGCCCTGATCTCCCGCCTCTCCGCCATTCATGACCTGCGCGTAATCTCGCGCACCACGGCGATGCGCTACAAGGACACGAAGCTCTCGGTCCCCGACATTGCCAAGGTGTTGCAGGTGGACGCGGTAGTAGAAGGCTCGGTGACGCGCGAAGGCGAACGGATCCGCGTGACGGCACAGCTCATTCGCGGCGCAACCGACATGCACTTCTGGTCAGAAACGTTCGATCGTGATCTGCCCGACGTGCTTGCCTTACAGAGTGACATTGCGCAAGCGATCGCGCGCAAAATCGAAGCCACCGTCACCGGCACGGAGGGCGAACGGCTGGCCGCAGCGCCACACGTACTGCCCGAGGCTTACGAAAATTATCTGAAAGGCCGCTTCAAGATGGAGCAGGCTAACAGCCGGTCTGACATCGAGGAGAGCACTCGCTACTTTGAAAACGCAATCCGGCTGGACTCGAAATTTGCACCTGCCTATCTCGGCCTTGCCTCTGCGCATATGGATCTTGGCACTATTATCATCGGGCTTGACCCTGAGAACCAGCGGTTGGAGGCGGCGAAAGCCGCGCGGAAAGCGCTGGAACTCGATCCCGACCTCAGTGATGGTCATGCCATCCTCGCAGATATCGAACAGAAGCAGTGGCATTGGGCGCAAGCCGAGGCGGAATACCGCCGCGCCTTGCAGCTCAATCCGAACGACGCATCGGCGCACGCGGGGCTGGCTTCCTGG
Source organism: uncultured Terriglobales bacterium (assembly GCA_964559835.1). Lineage (GTDB taxonomy): Bacteria > Acidobacteriota > Terriglobia > Terriglobales > Acidobacteriaceae > DAISJI01. The sequence goes on along the minus strand of CAZLJE010000010.1, from coordinate 9,011 downwards.
TTGCTTTGCCAGGGAAGGATGGAAGAAGCCCTGTCTTCGGCGCTTCGAGCCCGTGAACTTGATCGTTCTGGATTCAGTACCTACACGGTGGCGTGGATCCTGTTCCACGCGCGGCGCTACGATGACGAAATTCGGGAGCTGCGCAGCGCCATGGCCGTGTACCCTCACGATAGGCAGTTGCTGTGGGACCTTGGGTTTGCCCTGATGATGAAAGGCGAGCCTGAGCAGGCGATTCCAGCGCTGGAGCAGGCGGCGTTGCTTGCCAATCGCAGTTCGGGCACACTCGACTTATTGACGGCAGCCTATGCCCGCGCCGGCCGCCGCCGTGATGCATTGCGCATTCTGGAGGAACTCAAAGTCCGGCAGAAGACCCGCTACGTGCCGGCCGGCAGCTTTGTCATCGCATATCTCGGGCTCGGCGATAACGAGCAGGCCTTCACGTGGCTGGAGGAGGCGTACAAGGAGCGCTCGAATCTGCTGCAATTCGTGAAGGTGCACCCGTTGTTCGACCCGCTGCGCAATGACCCCCGATTTGAGGACCTGGTGCGGCGCATCGGTCTGTGACAGCAGAATCGTGGAGGCGGCATCTGCCACGCGAGATGTTCCACCCGTCGAGACCGCGGACTGACGTCCGCGCTATGAACTGTCGTCCTCCGGACTCGAGAATTCGTGGATGCTGCGAGACCCGGGACTGACGTCCGCGCTATGAACTGTCGTCCTCCGGACTCGAGAATTCGTGGATGCTGCGAGACCCGGGACTGACGTCCCGCGCTATGAACTGTCGTCCTCCGGACTCGGAAAATTCGTGGACACTGCGAGACCCGGGACTGACGTCCCGCGCTATGAACT
>CAZLJE010000010.1:0-8062 GCA_964559835.1 uncultured Terriglobales bacterium | reverse complement strand
TATGAACTGTCGTCCTACGGACTCCAAACGGTGGGCCAATCCCGAACCATTCCCAGAGCGGGAACTGTCTGGGCAAAATTCTTTTCCTATCGCGCGAGTTATCACAGCTTTCGTTCGATCTCGCGTTCTAACATGCGCGTTTCATGTCCACGACTGCTCCGGCTGCACAGGACCACGCGCTCTTGCTTTTGCGTGAAATGCTCGGCCCGTCGGCTTCGTTTCGCGACGGCCAGTGGACCGCGATACAGAAGGTCGTCGAGTCGCGTGGACGCCTGCTCGTGGTCCAGAAGACCGGCTGGGGCAAGAGCATCGTTTACTTCATTGCGACACGCATGTTGCGGGACCACGGCGCCGGCCCGACGCTGCTCATCAGCCCGCTGCTCTCGCTCATGCGCAACCAGCTCGAGATGGCCGCGCGGCTCGGCATTCGCGCCCTCTCCATCAACAGCACCAATTCGGAGAAGTGGGACGCGGTGGAGGACGCGCTGCATCGCGATGAATGCGACCTGCTGATGGTGTCGCCCGAACGGCTGGCGAACGAACGGTTCCAGTCCACGACGTTGCGCCGGATGCGCCGCGGCATCGGGCTGTTCGTGGTCGACGAGGCGCACTGCATCTCCGACTGGGGCCACGATTTCCGCCCCGATTACCGGCGCATCCTCGGTGTGTTGCGACACCTGCCGGCGCGCATGCCGGTGCTCGCCACAACCGCGACGGCAAATAACCGCGTGATCGACGATGTCCTGCAACAACTCGGCCCCGATCTCTCGCTCCTGCGCGGCCCGATGCGGAGGCATTCGCTTCGCCTGCAGAACATCGAACTGCCGCGGGCCGAGCAGCGGCTGGCGTGGCTGGCCGAGCACGTGCCGCACATGGCGGGTTCGGGAATCATCTATTGCCTGACCATAGACGACTGCGAGCGCGTTGCGGGATGGCTGCGCGAGCGCGGCGATGAAGCTGCCGCGTATCACGCCGGCCTGGATGATGAGCACCGCGATATCCTCGAACACCGCCTGGTGAAGAACGATGTCAAAGCGCTGGTCGCGACGGTCGCACTGGGCATGGGATTCGATAAACCAGACCTCGGATTCGTCGTGCACTACCAGCGGCCGGGCTCGGTGATCGCCTACTACCAGCAGATCGGCCGCGCCGGACGCGCCGTGTCCAACGCGGACGCCGTGCTCCTGTTCGGCGGCGAAGAGGATGAGCGCATCGTCGAGTACTTCATCGACAACGCGTTTCCTTCGGCCGAAGAAGTCCGCGGCGTCATCGAGGCGCTCAAGTCGTGCGCGGGCCTGCGGTGGGGCGAACTGCAACAGCGCGCGGATGTCTCGCGCGCACGGCTGGAAAAGCTGCTGCGACTGCTCGAAGTAGAAGGCGCGATCGCGCACGAAAATGGCGTGTACTTCCGCACCGCGAGTGCGTGGACGTTCGACGAGCGGCGTATCGAACACATCACGACGCAACGGCGGCACGAACTCCGGCGCATGCGCGACTACACATACACTCGCCGCTGCCTTTGGGAGTTCCTCCAGCGCGAATTGGACGATCCGAAGATCACAGCGTGCGGGCACTGCGGCAACTGTTCGACAGCGAAATTTCCGGTCAACGTGGACCATCGACTGGAGGCGGAAGCGGCGGAGTACCTGCGGAAGGACTACCGCATCATAGCGCCGCGGCTGAACTGGCCGCCGTATTCGGGCACAGGATGGTCAGGACGCATCCCGCCGGAACTCCGCGTCAGCGAAGGTCGCGCGCTGTGCCGTTACGGCGACGACGGCTGGGGCACACAGGTGCGCGTCGGAAAGTACACGGCGAACCGCTTCTCCGAACCGCTGGTGCGGGCGGCGGCGGAGCTGGTGCGGGAAATCTGGCGTCCAGAGCCGTTTCCCGCGTGGGTGACGTGCGTGCCGTCGCGCCGAAACCCAATGCTGGTGCGCGATCTCGCGGAACGACTGGCTGTCGCGCTCGGCCTTCCCTTCCGAGGCGCACTGCAAAAAATGAAAGACACGCCCGAACAAAAACTGCTGCGGCACGGGGCGCACCAGGTCCGCAACGTAGCTGACGCGGTGGAGGTCGTCGGGGCTGAGGTCGTGCACGCTCCGGTGCTGCTGGTGGACGACATGGTCGATTCACGCTGGACGATGACGGTGTGCGGAGCTCTGTTGCGCAAAGCCGGTGTTCCGGTCGTATATCCTTTCGCCTTAGCCGATTCGCATGGCGCAGGAGATGGAGAATGAGCGACCTTCATAGTCCGGCGGCGCAACTCCGCCTGCTGCTGTGCTCGCGACTGGCACTCCCGAAGGATGCGCCACAAAAACCGCTCGGGCCCAAAGCATGGAGTGGCTTCGAACGGGCGCTATTGAACTGCAAGATCGAACCGGCCGAACTGCTCGGCTTTTCCGCCGAACAGATTGCGACGGCGCTCGGCATCACACCCCCGCAAGCAGAGAACATCGCGGCCCTCCTGTCGCGTTCCGGTCCGCTGGCGGTGGAGCTGGAGCAACTAGGCGCACGCGGCATTTGGGTGCTGACTCGAGGAGACAACGGATATCCGCAGCGCTGGCGGACACTGCTGCAGGACAGCGCGCCGGTCGTGATCTACGGCGCCGGGGACCGGAGATTGCTCAGTGAAGCGGGAATCGCGGTGGTCGGGTCGAGAAATGTCGACGACGACGCAGTATCGTTTGCGCGTCGCGTGGGCGAATGCTGCGCAAGCGCCGACTTGCCCGTAATCTCAGGATTTGCCCGCGGCATAGATCAAGAAGCAATGATGGCGGCGGTATCGAATTGTGGACACTCAGTCGGAATTCTCGCTGAGGACTTGACGCGAGTTATCCGTGAACCGAATGCCCGGAACGCGATCGAGGACGGGCACCTCCTGCTCGTCAGCGTCAGCGAGCATTACTCTGCGCCTTTTTCAATCGGCCGCGCTATGGAGCGGAACGCGTTCATCTACACAGCCGCAGAAGCTGCCGTCGTGGTCTCGGCAAGCGAGAATACGGGTGGAACGTGGAATGGTGCGGCGAAAAACTTGAGATTCCGCTGGGTTCCAATCTTCGTTCGCGCGGGCGAGGACATTCCGCCCGGTAATTCAGCCCTGCTGAAAGCCGGCGCACATCCAATCCGCGAAGAACAACTGACATCGGAGTTCGTTGCGACCCTTGCCGAGGCGGAACTTCCTCCGTTGCCGAAAAGCGAGCGGCAGCCGACGCTATCGTTCGAGTGATCACGAAAGCAACGCACTTCTAATGCCCAACACCTAACGCCTGCTTCCGGAATGCGGGGATCACCTGGTCGCGGTATTGATCGAGGGTTTTCTCTTCTTCGCCGCACATCAAGTAGATGTTGAATTGTGTGACGCCAGCCTGTTGTAAACGCTGGAGCTTGCCGACCTGGGCGTTGACGTCGCCGAGGATGCAAAAACGGTCGACGACATCGTCGGTAACGAAGTTCGCGTTGTCGCTGCCGACTTCGCAGTGGTGGCGATAGTCGTAACCGCCGCGGTCCTGGACGTAGGAGGTCAGAGCGTGCGGCAGATCCTTCGGGTCGTACTTCGAGATGAGGTCGACGACGTGGTTGGAGACCAGCGCCGGGAACCAGCGTACCCGATCGCGCGCGGTCTTGAGGTCGTCGGAGACCCAGACGGGCGCGGCCGACATGATCTCGATGGCACGAGGATCGCGTCCGGATTCGATCGCTCCCTTGTGGACGAACCCGACACACCATTCAATCAGGTCCGGATCAGCGAATTGCAGGATCACGCCGTCGGCGACGCGCCCGGCCGATTGCAGGACCTTGGGGCCGTAGCCGGCGATCCATACCGGCGCCGGTCCGGGTGACCAGGTGATCTTCGTCTTCTGGCCGTCGTAGTCGATCTCCTTGCCCGAGGCGAGATCGCGATAGGTACCGATCGCCTGCTCCAGCTCTTTCGGCGTGACCGGCTTTTTGCCGAGCACGCGGCGGGAGCTGTCGCCGCGTCCGATGCCGAGTTGCATGCGGCGTCCGCTGATGATGTCGAGGGTCGCGAAGAGGCTGGTCATGACTGTGATGTCGCGGACGGCCGGGTTGGTGACGCAAGGCCCGACCTTCATCCGCTTGGTGTTGGTGACCATCAGGGTCATGAGCGGGAAGCACTCCATCCAGAGGACGTGCGAGTCGAACATCCAGCCGTATTCGAAGCCGGCGGCTTCGGCTTGGCGGGTGAGCGAGACGATGCGGTCGGGGAAGATATCGGGCTTGAGGGTGAAGCCGAATTTCATGGAAGCCCCAAGTGGTCAGTAATCAGTGGTCAGTGATCAGGGGTTCAAGATCGAAGATCACCAATTACCCCATCCAAAGTGGGCGGAGCATAGCATAGAATGGCGCGGCTTGCAGGGACGCAAATCGGGCCGTCCCTACGGGACTGGGGACGTTAACGCCGCATGATCCCAGGACTTCGTCCTGGGCTACCAGCGAATCGTCCCTACGGGACTGCGACGCCAACCGTGGATCGTGGGACTGGCGAACGGCAACCGTGGACCATGGGCCTGGCGGCTGGAGACTGATTTCATGGCATTCAATACCATCGTCGCGAACGGAACGGTTGTCACGGCCACCGACACGTATCAGGCGGACGTCGGCGTCGAGGGCGGAATCATCCGCGCCATCGCGCAGAAGCTGCCGCACGAGGGGGCGAAGAAGATCATCGATGCCACAGGAAAGCTGGTCATCCCGGGCGGCATCGACGTCCACACGCATCTCGACATGCCGTTCGGCGGGACAACTTCGGCCGACGACTTCGAGACCGGATCGCGCGCTGCGCTGTTCGGCGGCACGACGACCCTGATCGATTTCGCGATCCAGTACAAGGGCCAGAGCCTGCGCGAGGCGTGGGACACGTGGATGAAGAAGGCGGAGTCGAAGGCCATCGGCGATTACGGCTTCCACTGCATCATCACTGACTTGCCCGACGCCAAGCTGGAGGAGATGAATGCGCTCGTGCGCGAGGGCATCACCAGCTTCAAGCTGTTCATGGCCTACCCCGGCGTGTTCATGCTCGACGACGCCACCATTTTCAAAGCCATGCGCACGACGGCGAAGAACGGCGCGATGATCTGCATGCACGCAGAGAACGGCGGGGCGATCGACGTCATCGTGCGGCAGGCGCTGGCGGAAGGAAAGACGGCGCCGAAATATCACGCCTTGACGCGTCCGACGACAGCCGAGGCGGAAGCGGTGTCGCGCGCGGTGGCGTTGTCGGAGATGGCCGGCGCTCCGCTTTATATCGTTCACCTGAGCTGCAACGAAGCGCTGGAGAAAGTGCGCGAGGCGCGTGACCGCGGCCTCCCGGTGTATGCCGAGACTTGTCCGCAATATCTTTATTTATCGCTGGAGAACATGGACGCGCCGGGATTCGAGGGCGCGAAGTACGTGTTCACGCCGCCGTTACGCGAGAAGTGGCACCAGGAAAAACTCTGGCAGGGATTGAAGCACGATCACCTGCAAGTCGTTTCGACCGATCACTGCCCGTTCTGCTTCAAAGAGCAGAAAGAACTTGGGAAAGACGATTTCACGAAGATCCCGAACGGAGGGCCGGGCATCGAGCACCGCATGAGCCTGGTGTACTCGGGCGGAGTTGCAGCCGGGCGGTTCAACGCGAACCGCTTTGTCGAGACGGTGAGCACGACGCCGGCAAAGATCTTTGGGCTCTATCCACGCAAGGGGACGATCGCGATCGGCAGCGACGCGGACATCGTGGTGTTCGATCCGAAGCGGAAGCACACGATCTCGGCCAAGACGCACCACATGCGCGTGGACTACAGCATGTTCGAGGGCATCCAGGTAACCGGAATGCCAGACGTCGTGCTATCGCGCGGGCGAGTTCTGGTCGAGGGAGACCAGTTCCACGGAAAGCCGGGGACCGGGAACTTCCTGAAGCGGGCGACCTTCGCGGGAGTGTGAACAAAAACGCCACGGATTTCACGGATAAGCACGGATCAGAGGAACCAACATTTGTAATCCGTGTTCATCCGTGAAGATCCGTGGCTGATGTGCCTTCTTCTGCGACAATACTTGCAGATGATTCCGCAGACTATTGGCCGGTACACCATCGTGCGCGAACTCGGGCATGGGGCCATGGGGATCGTGTACGAGGCGGAGGACCCTAATATCGGACGGCATGTGGCGCTGAAGGTGGTCCGGACCGACCAGATCGGCGCCAACCGCGAAGACGTGTTGCGGCGCTTCAAGAACGAGGCGCGGGCCGCGGGGAACCTAAATCATCCGAACATCATCACCATCCACGATGCGGGCGAACACGAAGGCTTGCTGTTCATCGCGATGGAGTTCGTGGAGGGCACGAATCTCGCCGAACTGATCGCGAAACAGGGCCGCATGGCGTCGGCGAAGATCGTGGACATCATGCGGCAGATCTGCGCAGGGCTGGATTTCGCTCATACGCGCGGCATCATTCATCGCGACATCAAGCCAGCAAACATCATGCTGACCGATTCCCTGGTGAAGATCACCGACTTCGGCATCGCGAACGTCGGGGACGGAATGACGATCACCGGTACGGTCGTTGGGACGCCGAATTACATGTCGCCCGAGCAGGTGCTGGGCAAAACGATCGACGGGCGCAGCGACCTGTTCTCTGTCGGCGTGATCCTGTATGAGATGGTGACGGGCGAGCGGCCGTTCGAAGGCCAGAGCATCACCACGATCATGTACAAGATCGTGCACGAGGAGCCGATCGCGCCCCGCAAACTCGACAGCACGATCCATCCGGGGCTGAGCGCGATCGTAGAAAAGGCGCTGGCCAAGGCGCCGGAGGCGCGCTTCCAGACCGGCTCCGACCTGGCTGTCGCATTGGAGAATTACAAGCAAGCGGGAACGGCGACCCTTACCGGCAATGAGACGACCGCGACGTTGCCGCCGCTGCCGGAGACGGCTGCCATCACCCAGCCCGAGATGCAGGCGGCACTGGCGGTGCGGACGCAGTCGATCCAAACGACCGAGGTCCAGCCGACCGTCATTTTGCCGGAGAAGAAGAAGCGCGGGTTTTCGCCGTACCTGCTCGGATGTTTTGGTGTGGTGGCGCTCGGCATACTCGCGATCACGCTCATCACGGTGGTGGCGATCCTAAAGGGAGATCGCACGAAGAAACCGAAGGTGACCGTCACGGATAACGGTGTAACGGTCGACACGAACGCCGAGCAGCCCGCAGCACCGGCGGCGCCGAAACCACCCGAGACAGGAGCCGCCGCCCCCGCCTCGCCGAACGCCGGAGTTATCGAGCACAGCCCGCCGAAGCCGGCGAAGACTACCGCCACGCTGAAGCTGAACAGCACGCCTCCGGGAGCGGAAGTGGTGGTGGACGGCAAAGCGACCGGCAAATCGACGCCGACATCGGTCTCGGTAGAGCGCGGGCAACACGCGATCGCACTGCAGATGGACGGATTCCAGGAAGCGTCGGCGAAATTCAAAGTCAGCGGCGGCGAAGAATTCGAGTTCTCGCCGCAACTGGCGCCGCTCGCCCCGGGAATGGGCGATGGTGCTGCCCCATTTGCAGGCGGGATGAATATTCCCATCCCCGCAGTACCGGACATGTCGCAGTTGCGACAACTGCAACGCAACGGCGGGCTGTCCGAGCAGCAGCGCGGGGAGATCCGGCTGTGGGAAAAATGGGGCATGATGCAGAAGACGGGACAGCTCAGCATCATGGTGAATAGCGTTCCACACGGCGCGAGCATTTTGATCGACGGCCGAGACACGCGGAGGAAGACGCCCGACGTACTTCGCTCGGCCGCGGGAGCCCACACGGTGCGTATCGAGCTGGAAGGTTACGAGCCGTTCGAGAAAGTGGTGGACGTGGAGCCAAACCGCGGACCGACAATGATCCACGCGCCGTTAAGAGCGCGAGCCGCAAACCAGCATTGAGAATTCCCGATTCGGGCGCGCTGGAATGAGCCGCAACCCCGCTATTGGCGCAGAGAATTTGACCGTGCCCACCCGCACTGTTAGTATGAATCTGCGGGGTGGAGCAGTCCGGTAGCTCGTTGGGCTCATAACCCAAAGGTCG